>CACGAV010000030.1 GCA_902571095.1 uncultured Pelagibacteraceae bacterium | reverse complement strand
TGGCGTTAACACTTATTAATTCACAACTTTTTTAAATCAGATCACAATAGGATCACACTGAAGAAAGTTAATAATTTTTCACACAAGTTTTAAAAGCTTGTTTTGCTGCATAATCGGTTTTAGCAGACGTAACTTCATATGCTGTAGAGCAAAAGTCTTTGGCTTCAGAACTAAATAAACCTTTAGCAAAACCAAAAATACCTCCGAAAATAGTAGAACCAATCCATCCTACAACGACAAATATAACTATAATAAAAACCCAAGTCCAAAAAACTTCAAATTGTTCTTGTAGTTTTTTTTGATCTTGTTTTTTTTTATTCATTATACTTAACATAACGGATCACAATCAGGATCACAATACGATCACACCCAGCAAAGAAATAGCCGTTTTTTATGGTCTAGAATTGTTGTATAACGTTAACAGGTTAAGGGCACCTGGCAACAGAACGCCCCTTTAAATCTCTGATTCTTCTTTAATACCAACAATTAAAAATTTTGTGACGCACTGTGGACGCAGTGAAGAACTAGTTCTGGGCTTTAGGTTGTAAAATAATTATTCTATAGTGACTGTTACATCAGGTTCTGCTGCGTACAATCCTTTTGCAGCACCAACTGTCTCACAAGAGTCTCCCATATCATCAATAGCCCCTACAGCATTATCAGTACCAAATGCAATAGTTACACTTGGTATATTTCCTGGTTCCATAATAAATGTATTTGCTAATTGTTGTCTGTACTGAAAAAACTCATCATCTTCATCCATAGTTGATGCAACTCCTGTTGTATCTGCTAAAGTTTGTAGACCAGTTAAATTATTACCAACTGATGTTCCATTCACAGCCGCATACAAAGTTGCCGATGCTTCTTCTCCTGAGTCTTCTGATCCTTTAGCAAGCGTTCCTGCTGATCCATTGCTTTTAGTATAGCAGGTAGTTCCACTACCATCAGCCGCAGATCCTTTAACTGTGAAGTCTCTACCCATTGTTATCTGTAAATAAGTATATGCTGTTCCAAATGTTGCTGCAGATGCATTTCCTAAACTTGCTGCAGCTGCTCCAGCAGTTGTGTTAGCAATATCAATATCGCCTGAGTTACCATCAAAAATAGTAACAGCACCATTGCACACCGATGCTGTACTGGTACTGTCACACAATTCTATCTTATATATATTTATTTTATACTCTGTTGCTTCGCCTGTTCCAGCAACAGCATTACCATAAAAAATAAATGTAAATATAATTGAAATTAAAAATGTTTTTATTTTTTTCATAATTATTTGCTCGTTACAATAACTGCTCCTTGAATCTCAACTGCCAAGTTATTATTTCTTCTTACTTTTTCGGTTAGTTTTGCTTGCATATTATCTTTTTCAAATGCAACATCTGATTTACCATCTTGCATTGTTCTAATATTTTCCCTTGGCGGGTAAGTAAATAATACCTCTGCTTTGTAAATATCTTCAACGCCCTGGTTGTCTGACTTATCCAGAGAAAAATTAAATTGCACTACTGGATTAATATTAAATTCAGATCCATAAATCATTCCTTTAGAGTCTGTAGTTGCTTTTTCAGCTTTCCATTTATATCCCTCTAGATTTAAATTAATCCATGGAAGATATGGAACTTGCGTTGTTAAATTATAGTCCCAACCACTTAAGACTTTTTCTTCAATTCCATCAACTGTTTTCATTCTGGTTAATCCTTGATAATAATTTGTGCTTAAATCCACTAGTGACGATTTAGTTTCCAAACCTAATCCTAATCTTTTATGTCCTTCTAATATATCTGCATCTAAAAAAACATTAGCTCCATACATAAAAGATTGATCTTCGTTTAATTCTCTTAAACCAAAACCTAAATTTCCAGTTAATCTTCCTGAGCTATTTTTTTCCTCATTTCTTAAACTAAATTGAGTAAAAACATTTGAATCATCAGTTTTTTCTATACTTCGAACTCCTAGAATTGAAAAATTGATATTATCATTATCTGCATCATTTAATTCAACTCCGACTTCAGTTATACCTTCTCCTGGTATCCAGCCTGCAATGATTTCTGATATTCTATTTTCAAGATCAGCATGTGAAGCTGACATAAAAAAAATTGAAGCAAAAATTAA
>CACGAV010000029.1 GCA_902571095.1 uncultured Pelagibacteraceae bacterium | reverse complement strand
ATTATGATTGGCTTGGAAAACTTAAATATATTGATTTTTTGAGAGATATTGGAAAACATTTTACAATTAACAAAATGCTTACTTTTGATAGTGTAAAACAAAGATTAGATAGAGAGCAGTCTCTGAGTTATATGGAGTTCAATTATATGATTTTACAAGCATATGATTTTTACCAGCTATTTAAAAAACATGATTGTATTTTACAGCTAGGTGGTTCTGATCAATGGGGTAATATAGTTAATGGTGTAGATCTAATTAGAAGAGTTTTACAAAAAAGTGCCTTTGGTCTGACCACACCACTTATAACATTATCTTCGGGTGCAAAAATGGGCAAAACTGAAAAGGGAGCTGTGTGGCTAGATAAAAAAATGTTTTCTCCATACGACTATTGGCAATTTTGGAGAAATACTGCTGATGAGGATGTAGAAAAATTTTTAATGTATTTTACAGAAGGCGATATTGATCAGTTGTCAAAACAGATTAAAAATGAAAAAGATATAAATAATTTAAAGATTTTATTGGCAAATAAAGCAACGACTATTTTGCATGGATCAAAAGCTGCAAAAGATAGTGCTGAAACTGCAAGAGAAACCTTTGTTAAGGGAGGATTGGGTAAAAATATTCCTGAAAAAATAATTCAAAAAAGAGTTATTTCACAAGGTATAAATATTATTGAATTAATTTTTCAAAACAATTTGGTTCAGTCAAAAAGCGAGGCTAGGAGAATTTTAAAAAATAAGGGGGTAAAAGTAAACGATGTTGTAATTAATGAAGAAAAAAAAATTATTAATATGGAGCATGTCAAGGAAGACGATTATATTAAATTATCTATTGGAAAGAAAAATCACCTAAAGGTTAAAGTTACTTAGATTCTTTTTTCTTTACATTTTCCAAAGCCCTGGTGATGAATCTAGGAGTAAGTGTTTTAATTGGATTTACTGTAGTTTTAAGATCATCTGGTAATCCTTTAACTTTAAAACTAATACCAAATACACCCTCTCCGATTTTCTTACCGACTAAAATATCTCCGACTACTGGAATTTTTGCAATTAAACTATTTAAAGTTTTTGCAGGAACAAGTGTGCCTCTTAAACTAATCAGGCCGCTTTTTTTTTCTACATAACCATCAATCAGAATAGAAATTGATGGACCAATCATAAAAATTTCATCAATTTTCATTATTGATGAGTTTGTATTGTATTTCGCTGATAAGGTATCAAAACTAATTCCTTCTCCCTTTAATGTATCCGTTAGTCCTTTTAAATCAGCAAGGGATAATATTTTTGCTAAAGCTGGTGCTTCATTTAATTTAAAATTATTAATCGATAAATTACTTGATGAAGACTCATTATTGAAAGTAGATAGAAAATTCAAATCACCACCTTCAAGACCTTGGAAAAATTTGAAATCACTTAACAAAGGAGATGCAATATCTGAGTAGACTTCTAATATTTTAGAATTAGTATTTTTCATTTTTTTTAAAGAAATATCTAAGTGCTTATTTTGTCCAAAATCACTTTTTGCTGTTAGTTTTTCAAAATTGCCCTTGTTTAATTTTCCAACTAAACGAAATTTATTTATAGGAAAGCTAGTCCCTTTTAAGATTTTTTTAAGATCTATTTCTACGTCTTTAGATATTTTGTTAAAAAATGTATTTTTTTTTCCATCCTGGCTCAATACTTTTAAAAGTTTTTTTGCATCAAATATCTGGCCTTTTATAAGTATTTTTTTTTTATTTTGGATAGAAAATTCATTATTTGTTTTATTATTTACATTTGTTTTAATTAAAACTTGATTAAAACTAATTAAATTAAAATTTTTATCGAGTTTAAGATCTTTAATGTCAAACTTATTATTATTATCTGATATAGAAATATTGCTAAATAAAATCTCTTTTTTTTTATTTATAGTTAATTTGGCTGTTATTTTTTGTGTAGCATTTTTTGATAATTCGTAATTCATTACTGGTATATTAAAAAGATCCTGCAAATCTTTGACTTCAAATTTTATATCAAATTCTTGAAAATTATTTTTCTGTACAATTTCGATTTGGCTATTTAAAAATTTATTCTTATCATTTTTTTTATTTATTAAATCCCAGCTCATATCTTTAAATAATAATGAGCCTTGTCTGTAAGTAAAAGTTGAGATCAAGTTTTGAATTTCATATTCATCAGTGACTTTTATGTTTAC
>CACGAV010000028.1 GCA_902571095.1 uncultured Pelagibacteraceae bacterium | reverse complement strand
TCGTCTCCATAAATTCCAAAATCTTTGAAAGATTTAAGGCCAGTTATTAATAATATAATAAATATTAGGTATATAAATATTAGTGTTTTTAGATTAGCGGGTAATTTTTTTAATATCATTTGATGATATTTTTTTCGTTTATATTGAATGATTTATTTTTAAAAAGACCATCAAATTGAATTGCCATATTATTTTGATAATAAACATCAAAAATATCAATTAATTCAAAATTATTTTTTTTTAAATAAGTCATAACCTCATTTGCAAGAGGCACCTTTTCATTATATTCAATTAATGATAGCTCTAATAATAAAAAATTACTTTGTTTGATTATATCTAAACCACCCTTTATAATTTCTAGCTCTGAACCTTGAACATCCATTTTTATAAGATCATATTTATCCAAAATATTTGGAACTGAGGTAAGTTTAATTGTTTTTCTTTTTTCGGATATAAATGAATGAGATGTATTTTCCAGAAATACGCTATTACCAGTTTGTGGTGTTTTAGGTGTACTGCATTTATAATAATCTACTAACTTATTGTCTTCAGAACCTAATAAACCAATAAAATATTTTCCTTTGCTCTTTAATATTTTTTCTTTATCTTTATTTGCCTCAATCATAAAGACTTCTGAGTTTGGATATATTGATTTAAACATGTCTTTCCAATGGCCCTCATAAGCACCAATATCTAAAACTTTGTTAAACTTAATTCCTATTTTTTTATAAAAATTAAACCTATCTTCTTGTGATAAATTCACTGTCTAAAATACTCCTAATGTTTTCTTAATTGCATTTACATTATCTGAAAATTCATCCCATCTTTTATCGTACTGGTGTACTATTGAATAAGGTTCGCCTAACTCATTTATGAGCTGAAAGTTTTTATTAAATTTTATATTTTTTAAATAAAACACAGTAGCAACTGGTCCTTCCTTATTGGAGTAAAGATGGCTGTCTTTAAAAAATTTTTTATAATAAATATAATTTCCATGTGCTTGGTCACATCCACGTCCTTCTTTATCTCTTCTTAGAGTTAATAAGTATTTTAACCTTTTTTTAAATGGATAAGCTAAAATTAACTTATCCATTAAATTTAGCCATTTGATCATAAGATTAATATTTGCAAGCAAAGTTCCTCCACAACAAACTGTTTTATTTTTAAGGTCATCATAAATTTTTTTACCAAATGTATTTAATACCCAGCTTGAATTTATGGGACAAGTATTAAATTTAATATCCTCAGAAAAAAAATTAATCGAACCCTTGTAATTATATTCAAATGGGTTTGATTGAAAATAAATATCTCTACAATCACAAAACAAAACCTGGTCATATTTATTGCTATTTTCCTCAAGAATTTTAGAAAAATGTTTGTATCTTTTTAGCTGTATATCATATCCATGTTCGTTTACTTCGTAGAATTTAGAATTATAAAAATTAATTTTTTTCTTAAGATCAATATCCTTTTTTCCTACAAGAAAATAAATATCATCCATATAGTATTTTCTTAAAGTTTTTAAAAAAAATTCAACTTCATTGGTTTTTAAATTAACTGCAGGTGATATAATTAAATTTTTCATTTTAATAATTAAGAATATAAATAAGCATTTGTGAGATAAAACTATTGAGAAAGTAGAATCCTAAGATAACAATTGCATATAAAATTAGAATAAGTTTATTTTTTTCATATCTTTGTTTAATTTCTATTTGGGTCGGCTTATCGAAAATAGAATCTTTTTTTTTATGTTTAAAATCATATGTAAACATCCAAAAATTAGTATCATTCTCTTCATTATTATCCGTCTTAAGAGTTTTAAGATGGTTTATAATATATTTACCAGAATAGTATAAAATTATTAGGACAAAAATTGATTTTATCATTTTATAATATGTTATTTCGTTATCTTTTGTTCCAGTTTAATTTTTTTGATTAAACTCTCATTTCTATTAAATAAAAGTTTAAACGAAATTTTTTTATTCTTAGTAATTTCTGCATTTTTAATATTCCTAATTTCATAATTATCTACAACTGCTCCGACGGGTCTTTTTACTGAATCTAAATTTTTAATAAATATTTTTGCTTTATCAGATACGACTTTGCCTTTCCACCTTCTGGGTCTAAAAGCACTTATTGGTGTAATTGCTAATTTTTTAGAATTAAGGGATAATATGGGACCATGTACAGAAAGATTATAAGCTGTTGTACCAGCAGGTGTAGAGACTAAGACGCCATCTCCAACTAATTTTTTTATTAAAATTACTTTGTTTATTTTAAGTTTGAGTAAAGCCGTTTGTTTACTTTGTCTAAACAAAGATATTTCATTGATAGCTATAGTTTTAAATTTTTTCTTTTTAAAATTAGAAATTTTTACTTTAAGCGGATTTATAGAAAAACTTTTAGCTTTTTTAATCAAATTTACTAG
>CACGAV010000027.1 GCA_902571095.1 uncultured Pelagibacteraceae bacterium | reverse complement strand
AATTCTATTGGATAAACAAAATCGTCTTTACTTCTAGTTGTGTAACGAAGTTTAGCCGATCTTGATGGATTATTAATTAAAAGTTCTTCTTTATTTGCTCTTAAAACTTTATTTTTATAGTTCTCAAACAAAATTTTATCCTGTGCAAAATCAGGATAATATCTAGAACTTCGAGATTTATTTTTTGCATAATTTGTAAAAAAAAATTTAACAATTTTATCTTCGATTGAGTGGAAACTAATTACAATAATTTTACCACCTTTTTTTAAATATTGAGATGCCTTTATCAATCCCTCAATCAATTCTGATACTTCATTATTAATAAAAATTCTTATTGCTTGGAAAGTTTTTGTTGAAATATTTATTTTTTTACTGAGGTCTCTTTTTTTACTTCTTTTAATTATATTTAATAAATCTGGTATAGTTTGAATTGGAGATTTTTTCCTAAATTCAATAATATTTTTAGCAATTTTATAACCTTCTTTTTCTTCACCGAAAACTTTAAAAATATCACTTAAAGTTTGTAGATCAAAATTATTTAGTATATTTGCAGCTGTAAGATTATTTAAGCCCATTCGCATATCTGGCGTACTTCTTGAATTAAATGAGAATCCTCTTTTTAAATCTGATATTTGTAGTGAAGAAAGACCTAGGTCAAAAATAATAAAATCTGGCTTTGAATTTTTATTTATTACTTTATTTAATTCACTAAACTTTAAATTATGGAAAGAAAACCTTGTTTTATAGTTTTTTTTTAAAGTATTAGAAAATTCAAATGTGTTTTCATCCCTATCTAAAGCAATTACCTTGGTTTTAGGAAAACTTAATATAGCATTACTGTAACCACCTGTGCCAAATGTACAGTCAAGAAATAATCCTCCATTTTTAGGATTACATATCCTCAAAACTTGGTCTAACATTACTGGGAAATGTTTTCTAGCTTTTAGAGATGAAATAGAATTCATCTTTTTTTTTCTAAGACTTTTGTTTACGCAAAAAAGCAGGAATTTCGAAATCTTCCTCTTCGTTTGTTAAAATTTCATCTCTATTATCTTCTGATGAGGTATTATCATTTACCTCATCAGAAAATAATTGGGGGGAAGATCCATCTTGTAAATTATTATTTTCAGGCTCAGTTTGTGGTTTTTCCTCGTAAAGAGAAATATCATCGATTATCACTTCTTCCTGTTCCTCTTTCTGATCTTGATTTAGATTATTCTCAAAATAAGATGCGTTTTCAAGAGAAATACCTGATACTAAATCTTCTTGTTTTTTAGAAACGCTCTCTTCTTTTACTTCCTGATCTAGTTTTAGAGCTGTTGCACCTTGGATGGAATTCAAGTCTGGCATATTAGGTACTGTACTTTGAGATGTGTTTTCTGAATATCCTGAGCTTCGTGTATGTATTCTATGAATGTTGTCTATTGTTGGTCTTGAAACAGGTATATCACCGTCTAAAGAAGTAGCAACAATTGAAACTCTAATTTTTCCACTTAAATTTTCGTCTTTTATTGATCCAAATATGAGCTCGGCTTCAGGGTCTACTTCAGATCTAATCTTATTGACAGCTTGGTCTATTTCAAAAAGTTTAATATCCTCACCACCCGTTATATTTACAAGAAGTCCTTTGGCTCCCTTTAAAGAATAGTCATCAATTAAAGGGTTGTTTAAAGCTAGTTCGGTAGCAGTTATAGCTCTATTCTCTCCCTCAGCTTCACCTGTTCCCATCATAGCCTTGCCCATAGAACTCATTACTGTTTCTACATCAGCAAAGTCTAAGTTAATTAGTCCTGGTCTTACCATCAAGTCTGTTATACTTCTTACACCATTTTTTAAAACGTCATTTGACAAATGAAAAGATTTTTCAAAAGTTGTTGCTTCATTTGCTATTTTAAATAAATTTTGATTTGGAACAACAATTGAAGCATCTAAATGAGGCTTTAATTTTTTCCAACCTTCAGTGGCTCTTCTCATTCTCTTTGGTCCTTCATATGAAAATGGCAAAGTTATAACACCAACAGTAAGTATATTTAGCTCTTTAGCAGCTCTTGCTATAACATGTGAAGCACCTGTGCCTGTTCCTCCGCCCATTCCTGCGGTTATAAAAACCATATTTGCTCCTTGCAAATAAGTAACTATCTCATTTAGCGACTCGTCTGCCGCTGCTTGACCAATATCATGTTTCGCACCTGCGCCTAATCCCTTAGTCAAATTCATACCAATTTGAATTTTAGCATCCGCTTTATTAGCTTTTAAATCTTGAGCATCAGTATTTACTGCAACAAATTCAACTCCTTGCATACCGTCGTCTATCATTGCATTAATGGCGTTTCCACCTGCTCCACCAACACCCATAACTAAAATTCTAGGTTTAAGTTCTTTTAATTCCCCGCCTCCGATATTAATTGTCATAATCCCTCCTTTTTAAATTTGTTTTCCCATTTCAAAGCTGATCTATTTAAATAAGACTTTTTCCTTGCAGAAGATTTGAAGCTTTCAAATAATTTAGGATCCCACATTTGGAAAACTTTTCCCAGACCTACAAAAATAATGTTAGATTTTATCTTGGCGTGTTTTAATAATTTTTCGGGGATTGACACCCTGCCCTCGCTATCAAAATTAAGGTTAATGCTTTCTGCAAGAACTGATGTTGCAAAATAATCTCTCTTATCCTCAAATGGTCCTAAAGAGTCGATGCTCTCTGATAATTTTTCAATTCTATCCTGTGCACATCCATCTAAAGCGGAATGATTAAAAGACGGATATGTAATAAATCCATTATATCCCATAGAATTCAAATATGCTCTGAAACTAGATGGCACTGACACCCTTCCCTTTTTGTCTAATTTGTTCTCGTAACTTGACAAAAACATATTTCATCTTTCTCCTTTTAATCTCTCAATTCCCGTGTATTTGGGAATTCATGGGATAGTATGGGTATATGAAAGTATAGTCAATACTTATTTGTAGACTAATTTATTTAAAAAAAGCATGTTTGCTGTGGATCAAAAGGAGAACATTGGTGGTGAAATGCTAGGTAATCTGTAAGCCGGGTTCTGTCATTTAAGATGTCATTTATCTAGATTTAAGTTCGCACTTAAATTCAAGCGACTAACCCTGATGACTAATTAAAGACTATTTTTAGCTTTCGCAATGTCATCTCTTTTTAGTCTTGCTCCCAGTGGGGTTTGCCGTGCG
>CACGAV010000026.1 GCA_902571095.1 uncultured Pelagibacteraceae bacterium | reverse complement strand
TCATTCAGCATTATTAGGTGTTACCATGGCGTTATTTTTTGAAATTAATATCGCGTTTTCAGTTTTTGTAATATCTGCAGTCTTAGCAATCTTATTATTGCAATTACAAAAAAAAACAAAATTACCAAATGATGCTTTATTAGGTCTATTAGCTCACGCTTCATTAGCTGTTGGACTGGTAGTTATTGGTTTTTTAACTTCAATTAGATTTGATGTAATGGCTTTGTTATTTGGAGATATTTTAGCTGTAAATCAAAGTGATTTATTGGTTATTTGGATAGGTGGAGGATTAATATTATTTATACTAAAATTAATCTGGAAGCCATTATTTGCATCAACGGTAAATTATGAATTATCAGAAGCAGAAGGTATGAAGCCTGATAAATTCAACGCAATTTTTACAATTTTAACCGCAGCTCTAATTGCCATTTCAATTAAAATTGTAGGACTGCTTTTGATAACTGGTATGCTTATAATTCCTGCTGCAACTGCAAGAAATGTTTCTAATAATCCTAAACAGATGGTTATTTTTTCAGTAATATTTGGATTAATATCTGTTTTAGCTGGTTTATTCACATCATTGCAAATTAATTCAGCTTCAGGACCATCAATTATAACTGCTACGTTATTATTATTTATAATATCATTAATAAAATTTAAAAAAGTTTCAGATTTGAAAAAATAAAATGAAAGTGTTAAAATAATTTATGACTCAGAAACAAGAGCAACTCTCAAAAAACCAACAAATTGTTCTTAGTATAATTGAGAAGGCAAAAGGACCACTTAAAGCTTATTCAATACTTTATAACGTTCAAAAAAGAGGTATTAAAGCACCTTTACAGGTTTATAGAGCTCTAGAAAAACTTATTGAAATAGGAAAAATACATAAGATTGAAAGTAAAAACGCTTTTATAGCTTGTAAAAATTCTGATTGCGAAATTTCAAAAGCAACTGCATTTTCGATTTGTAATAATTGTGAGCATGTAAAAGAAATAAAAAACAGCAAACTTTCTAAATACTTAAGTAATTTCGAAGATAATTCTGGAATGAAATATAAGAAATATAATTTAGAATTTTTCGGTTTATGCAAGAATTGTAAATTAAAACAATAATTTTTCTCAAAAACCCTTATTTTACTTGGTAATAATATTCACTTTTTAGTTGCATAGCGGTTACATTAACATTTTATACATGCTAGTTTTTTGCAATTATTAATTAATAATCAAGGGGGAAAAATGAGACTATTTAAGTTAATAGTTGCTCTGTTTACTTCGATCACTATCACGAGTGCTGCTAATGCTGCGGAAGTTAAAATGGCAAAAGCAAACTGGGATACTGGTTATTTCCAAGCTGAAATATATAAACAAGCTTTGGAAGCAATGGGACACACAGTAACTGAACCTAAAGCTATCAAACCTTCAGTATTTTACGTAGCTGCAGCTGCGGGAGATCTAGACCTATGGGTTAATGGATGGTTTGGAACTCACGATGGTTACATCAAAGAAGCCAAAGGAAAAGTTAAAACTGTTGGTTACGTGATGAAAAAAGGCGGATTACAAGGCTATCTAGTTGATAAAAAATCAGCTGACAAGTATGGAATCAAAAGCGTAATGGATATTAAAGCAAACGCTAAAGCATGGGACTCTAATGGCGATGGTAAAGCAGACATGGTTGCTTGCCCTCCAGGTTGGGGTTGCGAAAAGCAAATTACAAAACACTTTGCTGAACTAGGCTTAGGTGATTTTATTAATCCAGTAAAAGCTGACTACTCTGCTTCAATGGCTGACGTAGTTGCTAAATACAAAAACGGAAAACCAGTATTATTTTATACATGGACTCCAAATTGGACTGTTGGTGCTTTAAAACTTGGACAGGACGTTGTTTGGATAGAAGTTCCTTACAGCGCTACTAAAAAAGTTAGCGTAGATAATGCAACAAAATCTAAAATTAATATGGGTTTTGGTGCTGATGACATCAGACCAGCTGCTAACGCAGATTTCTTAAAAGCAAATAAAGATATAGAGAAGATGCTTAAAAAAGCATCAATTCCTCTAGCTGATATTGCTGCTCAAAACATGAAAATGAATGCGGGCGAGAAAAGCGAAAGAGCAATCAAAAAGCATGCTGCTGAATGGATCAAAGCTAACCAAAGTACTTTCAATAGTTGGATTAAATAAGTTGCAATTATAAGTTCAGTGAACTTAAAACTTGCACCTTCTGACTACGAAATCTACATTCCAATAGCAGAATGGATTGAAAGAAATATTAAAGAGTGGCTGTTTACACAACGGCCGCTCTTTAAGAAGTTAGCCGCACCCATTGATGCTACTCTCGAAGGATTAGATACTCTATTTAATTGGATACCATTTCCGATCGTCATTTTAATATTTATTTTTTTTGCATGGAAAACAAACGGAGTTAAATTTGCATTTTTTGCAGCTATAAGCTTAATCGCTATAGACTTAGTTGATTTATGGAAAGAAACCATGACAACACTTGCTATGATTTTTACAGCTGTCATCTTTTGTATGATTATTGGAATACCATTAGGTATTGCAGCGTCCAGAAGTAAAGTTTTCGAAATAATTTTAAGACCTATTTTAGATATAATGCAAACTATTCCAAGTTTTGTTTACCTTATACCTGTTGTAATGTTATTTGGTGTAGGATTAACACCCGGAGTGGTAGCAACTATTATATTTGCTTTGCCACCAGTCATCAGGCTAACAAATTTAGGAATAAGACAGGTTGGAAAAGGATTTAAAGAAGCAGGCGCCAGTTTAGGATTATCCAAATTTAAAATTTTGCACAGAATTGAATTACCGCTTGCGCTTAAAACTATTATGGCAGGAGTAAACCAAACATTAATGCTAGCTTTATCAATGGTAGTTATAGCAGCGTTAATTGGGGCCGGTGGTCTAGGTTTGACCGTATATGTTGCACTTGGTAGATTAGATATTGGTGCTGCTGTGATTGGTGGTACAGGTATAGTAATATTAGCAATAGTTTTAGACAGAATAACTCAAAAAATCGTTCCTCAGGATAATATTAAATCTAGGTAAATATTATTGATCCAATAGCAAAAATTACAATGGCAGATAGTGCAAAAAACATTAACCACCAGTACGTCATAACCTTAATTGAAGGTTTAGTAAATCTACCTTTTCTATATTCCCAGGGCATAAAAGTGTACGTGAGCAAAGTAACAAGAATAAAAAACAGTAATATATTTGTTAAAAGCATACGAAATGTTTAATACTAAAAAAATATATGTCAATTGTACTTTTCGATTATTTTCTATATACAAAATAGCAATTAAACAATGACATTTAAAAAAGACCTCATTATTGGTTTATCTAAAAAAAACAAAAGAATCCCATCAAAGTATCATTATGACCTACAGGGAAGTAAATATTTTGAGAAAATCACAAAACAAAAAGAATATTATCCTACAAGAAAAGAAAAAGAGATACTAAAAAAAATTTCTAAAGAAATACCCAAACTATTTAATGGTAAGTTATCGTATGTAGAACTTGGAAGCGGAGCCATAGATAAGATAAAGTTATTAATTAATA
>CACGAV010000025.1 GCA_902571095.1 uncultured Pelagibacteraceae bacterium | reverse complement strand
ATTCTTCTTTTTGGGGTGTATTTTTTAATCTTATTGGAACTATTACGATATCTTTTATTACACAAGAAAATAAAGAGAATAATCACAGACAAAAATTTCATGATTTTATAAAAGACCACAAAGATTACTCGATTTGGAGAAGAAGTCTAAAACCAAGCGCCTGGATAGTTTTCGTTGCATGGATATTCTTTGCGCTAGGTCCAGGTTTAATTATAAGTAATCAGTTGTTTGGAAATCCTTCAAACGTGGAGAGTTGGTCTTTTGGAATGCCATCTCTTTGGGTGTGGAAAGTGATTTTTTGGCTTCTTGGGATACTTTTGATTTGGTTTTTAAGTAGTAAAATGGAAATGTCAACTTCTACTAGTAAAACTATTGTTTCTCAAACAGACGATATTGGCGGTAGTTTTAAAGGTTAAAAATTTTTTTTGACATAAAACAATTTAAAACTATAAATAAAATAGATGAGTAACTCTATCAAAATATCACCATCAATACTTTCAGCAGATTTCAGCAAACTTGGTGAAGAGGTGATATCTTTAGATAAAGCTGGAGCAGATTATATTCATGTTGATGTAATGGATGGACACTTTGTACCAAATATCACCATAGGTCCTGAGGTGATCAAGAATCTTAGACCACTGACAAAAAAAACTTTTGATGTTCATTTAATGATATCACAAGTAGATAGACATATAGAAGGATTTGCAAATGCGGGTGCTGATATAATTACCTTTCATCCTGAGGCAACCGATGATGTTAAAAAAACAATAAATTTAATAAAAAAAAATAGAAAAAAAGTAGGTATATCTTTAAAACCAAAATCAAGCATATCACTTGTAAAAGATTACCTTGAAGAAATAGACTTGGTACTTATTATGAGTGTAGAACCTGGTTTTGGTGGGCAAAAGTTTATGCCTGAAGTAATAGAGAAACTAAAAGAAATAAAAAAAATTGTTACAGAAAAAAATCTTAATATTGACCTAGAAATTGATGGAGGAATCAATTTTAGTAATTGTAAATCTGTAAAAGAAGCAGGTGCAAATGTTTTAGTTTCTGGATCTGCAATTTTTAATGAAAATAATGGTGACTTAAAAAAAAATATCAACTTACTTCGTGAAGCATCATAAATGCTATATTTTAAAAATGTTTATATTTATTTTTTATCTTTAAAAAAAATAATTCTTAAAAAATTTATAGAATTTTTTTTTTCTACAAAATACTATAATAAATCACTTGAAACAAAAATTCCTTCAAGATTTTTCTTTTATCCTAACCCATATTTATTATCCCCTTTGGTCAATCATAGTGAAGCTCTTTATAAAATATCTAAGGATAATGCTAATATAAATTGGGATGATATCGATAAAAATAAAGAAAAAAATAAAATACATAATTTTTTATGGCTAAACTTGGTTGATAGGAAAAATAATCCAGAAATCATTCAAAAAATTATTTTTGATTGGTCTATAAAATATGGAAATTATAAAAAAGAAGTATGGAATAATAATTCAATAAATTTGAGAACTATAAGCTGGATTTCTAATGCGGAAATTATTTTAAATAATAATGACAAATCTTTTGAAAAATTATTTCTTAAATGTCTTTTGAAGCAAATAAACTTTATTAAAAAAAATGTAAATAACACGGAAGATAATAAAAGAATTGCTTCTATTAGTACTATAATTCTTTCAGGTTTAGTTTTTAGGGAATACTATTACAACTTCAAATTTGGTATTAAGGAGTTAAAGAAGCTTATAGATAATTTTTTTGACAAAAATGGTTTTCCGAAAAATAGAAACTGTGAAAATTTACTTACATTTTTACAGTATTTTATCTTAATAAAAGAATGGATTAAACAAGGTCAAGAAATTATTCCAGAATATTTAGAGGAAATAATAGAAAAAAATCTTGTCTGTTTAAATTCTTTTAAGAATTCCTCAAATAAATTGCCTCTGTTTAATGGTTCAACGGAAAAAAATTTAGAAAGTTTTTTAGAATATTTGGAAAAGTTAAATTATAATTTTGTGGAAAAACTCAAATCTGTCGGACAAATGCAGATTATAAGAAACAAAAAAGCAACCTTATATTTTGATTCTGGGGAGCCACCATCTTATAAACTTTCAAAAGATTATCAATCAGGTCCCCTATCTTTTGAATATTTAAGTGATGATGAAAAAATAATAACAAATTGTGGTTTTGGAAGAAAAATTTCAAAAAAAATTGAATTAATAAGTAAATTTACCTCGGCACAATCCACATTATGTATAAACGATACCTCTGTTGTAAAGTTTAAGAAAAATAATTTAATAAACAGGGCTTATGGATCTACAATTAGTAATTCTTTCAAAACTTTTGATATAGACAGAGTCGAAGATAAATCCAATATCCTGATATCAGCAACTCATGATGCATATTTAGAAAAGTTTGGATATTTGCACAGAAGAACAATTAAATTTTTTAAAAAAAATAATGATTTAGTTGGAAAAGATACTCTCATAAAAAAAAACAGCAGCTTAAATGTTAATTTTTCAATTAGATTTCACCTTTATCCAGGCATAAGCACTGTTAAAACAATAAGTGGTAAAAGCGTACTTTTGCAGATAAATAAAAAAAAATCTTGGATATTCTCATCTCAAAATCAAAAAATAGACGTAGAAAAGAGTTTGTTTCTTGGAGGTAACAAAGCGTTGAACAATCAATGTATTGTCATTTATGGAAATACACAAAACGGAGACGTTGATGTGGAATGGAAATTAAAAAAAGCGAGTTAGTTTGATAAAATGTCACAAAAAATTAAAAATGCTTTAGTTTCTCTTTCAGACAAAGCAGGAATTGAAAAGCTTCTAAAAGTACTTAAGAAATATAAAGTAAATATTATAAGTTCCGGTGGAACTTATAAAAAAATCAAAGATCTTGGATATAATTGTACTGAGGTATCTAATTATACAAAGTTTACTGAAATGCTAGATGGAAGAGTAAAAACCTTACACCCTAAAATTTATGCTGGGATACTGAATAAAAGAAAGAATAAGAAACATATAAAACAGATGAAAATGAAAAAATTTAATAGTATTGATTTAATTATTGTAAATTTTTACCCTTTTAAAGAAACTATTAAAAAAACTAAAAGTAAATTTAAAATAATTGAAAATATAGATATTGGTGGCCCAACAATGGTGAGAGCTGCAGCTAAAAATTTTAATGATGTTTTGGTTATTACAGATAAAAATGATTATAATGATCTAATTAAAGAGATTAGCGATAACAAAGGAAATTCAAGTCTAAAATTCAGGGAAAGGATGGCAAGTAAAGCTTTTGGTATCACAGCATATTATGACTCTATCATTTCAAATTGGTTTAATCATAAATTAAATATAAATTTTCCTGAAAAAATAACTTTTTCTGGAGAAAAAATTTCTCAGCTTAGGTACGGCGAAAACCCGCACCAAAAAAGTAGTATATATCTTAGTGATGCTTTTAATGATAATTTGGGATTAAAAAAAATTAGCGGGAAATCTTTAAGCTATAATAACTATAATGATATATTTAATGCTTTAGAGATAATTTCTTCGTTTAAAGGTGTCGGTTCAGTTATAATTAAGCATGCAAATCCATCTGGTGTATCTACAAATAAATCTTTTCTTAGATCGTTTAAAGAAGCGTACCAGTCTGACCCTATTAGTGCATTTGGAGGGGTTGTTGGATGTAATTTTAAAATTGATAAAAAAATAGCTAAGGAGATGTCAAAAATCTTC
>CACGAV010000024.1 GCA_902571095.1 uncultured Pelagibacteraceae bacterium | reverse complement strand
TCAATTTCTCCAAGTTCTTTTTGAATAGCTTTTAATTGTTCGTTTAAATAATACTCTCTTTGAGTTTTTTCCATTTGGTTTTTTACTCTTCCTCTGATTTTTTTCTCCATACTTAAAACACTTGTTTCTTTATCAATAGTTTCATAAATTTTTTCTAATCTTTTAGTTAAATCAAACATTTCAAGCAGGTTTTGCTTTTCAAAAATTTGTATGTTTAGATTAGATGATATATTGTCAGCTATATCTGAGGTATTCTTTATTGATTTAAGATTTTTAGTAAAATCGCTAACATCTTTTTTGTTTAAATTAGACAATTTCTCAAATTTTTTGATAAGACTTGCAGCTAATGTTTTGCTTTCTTGAGTATCTTCTGTACTTGGAATTACTTTAGTTTCACAACTAAGATATTTCTTTTCATCGTTCTTTATAGATTTTATCTTTACTCTCTCTAAACCCTCAACTAAAACTTTTACAGTACCATCAGGAAGCTTTAAAAGCTGAAGGATTTTACTTAGACAACCATAAGAATAAATATCTTTCTCTTGGGGGTCATCTACTTCAGAATTTTTTTGAGCTACTAAAACTATAGACTTATCACTCTTCATTACCTCCTCTAAAGCTCTTATAGATTTTTTTCTTCCAACAAAAAGCGGAACTACGGTTGATGGAAATATAACTATGTCTCTTAACGGAAGTAGTGGTTTAATATTTTCAATACTCATGACTTCAATATGGATATTAAAATCTCTGATTTCAAGTTAAATTTAAGCGACTGATGTGGATTTGCCTTTTGAATAAGTAATTATTGGCTCTGTTTTGCCTTTTGCGACAGTTTTGTCAACAATAACTGATTCGGCATTGTCAAGATCAGGTAAACTAAACATTGTTTTGAGAAGAATAGATTCTAAAATTGATCTTAATCCTCTAGCGCCAGTTTTTTTATTTATTGCTTTTCTAGCGATTTCTAACAAAGCTTCCTCTCTAAATTCAAGACTTACATTTTCAAATTCAAAAAGTCTCTTGTATTGTTTTATTAGAGAATTTTTTGGTTCTTTCAAAATTCTTATTAAAGATTTTTCATCTAATTCGGTTAATGTAGCTATTATTGGCATTCTTCCAATAAATTCTGGTATTAAACCGTATTTTATTAAATCTTCTGGTTCTAATTTTTTAATAATTTCAGAAATTGCTTTTTCTTCATTACTTTTTACTTTTGCGCCAAAACCAATCGAAGTTCCTTTTCCTCTACTTTCAATAACTTTATCCAACCCAGCAAAAGCACCTCCGCAAATAAATAAAATATTAGTCGTATCAACTTGTAAAAACTCCTGTTGAGGGTGCTTTCTTCCTCCTTGGGGTGGAACACTTGCTACAGTTCCTTCCATAATTTTTAAAAGAGCTTGTTGCACTCCTTCGCCAGAAACATCTCTAGTAATTGACGGGTTTTCAGACTTTCTACTAATCTTATCTACTTCGTCAATATAAACAATTCCTTTTTGAGCTTTTTCTACATTATAATCCGCTGCTTGTAGCAATTTTAATATTATATTTTCAACATCCTCGCCAACATATCCAGCCTCGGTCAAAGTAGTTGCATCAGCCATTGTGAAAGGAACATCTAGAATTCGGGCCAAAGTTTGAGCAAGTAAAGTTTTACCACAACCAGTAGGTCCGACTAAAAGTATATTAGATTTTGATAATTCTACATCTTTATTGTTTTTTGTCTCATGATTTAATCTTTTATAATGATTGTGAACAGCAACTGATAAGACCTCTTTTGCATAAGTTTGTCCGATTACGTAATCATCTAAAATTTTACAAATTTCCCTTGGAGTGGGAACACCTTCTTGGTGTTTAATTAGAGAACTTTTATTTTCTTCCTTGATAATGTCCATGCAAAGTTCAACGCACTCATCACATATAAATACGGTAGGTCCAGCTATAAGCTTCTTAACTTCGTGTTGGCTTTTTCCGCAGAAGGAACAATAAAGTATATTTTTGTTATTTTTTTCTGACATAACGAATCACTAATCTATTTTTAAATCTTAGAAGATTCTATAGCAAGTATAAGTTGAAGACTTATCTATATATTGTGTATTACTTTCTTTTTTCAACTACAGAGTCTATTAGACCAAAGTCTTTAGCCTCTTCTGCAGTCATAAAATTATCTCTTTCTAAAGCCTGTGAAATTTCTTTGACTGATTTGCCGGTATGTTTTGAATAAATTTTGTTAAGCCTCTCTTTTAACAGTAGTATTTCTTTTGCGTGAATTTCTATATCTGTAGCTTGACCCTGAAAACCTGCTGATGGTTGGTGAACCATTATTCTTGAGTTTGGTAATGAAAATCTTTTTCCCTTTTCCCCAGCTGCAAGTAAAAAAGATCCCATCGAAGAAGCTTGTCCTATACAAAGTGTAGAAACGGGTGACTTGACATACTGCATAGTATCGTAAATACCCAATCCCGAAGTAACTAAACCACCAGGACTATTAATATAAAAAAAAATTTCTTTTTTTGGATTTTCAGACTCTAAAAATAAAAGTTGTGCAGTAACAAGTGATGCAACATTATCATTGACTGGTCCCACCAGAAAAACAATTCTTTCTTTCAGTAATCTTGAATAAATATCATAAGCTCTTTCTCCCTTATTTGTTTGTTCAACAACCATTGGGACTAGAGTATTTAAATGTTCTTCAATTTTACGAATCATTGCAATAAAGTTTATACAGTTTTGTAAGAGTTTTTGCTAATTTTATTTATTTTTTTTTTTAATTTTAGGTTTTTTTTGCTTATTTTTATTGGTGTCCTTATCCATAGACTTTTGAGTTTTGTCAGTAAAGGATTTTATGACCGCATCTGCTTCATTTGTAGTTAAAGTTTTTTTGTTTAATGAAATTTTTTTTTTAACTAATTCAATAATTTTTTCTTCATATAGAGCTCCTCTAAGACTAGCAACTGCACTAGGGTTTTTTTGATAATATTCCATAACCATTTTCTCTTGTCCTGGCATCCTTTTTATTTGTTTTTCTATTTCGCTTTTAATCTCTGTTTCACCTATCTTAAGATTATTTTTTTCGGCGATCTCATTTAATATTAATCCAACTTTTATTCTGGATTTTGCTAATTTAATATTTTGATCTTTAAACTTTTCAGAATCTTCTTTCTTTTGGCCTTGGGAAATTAAATTTAATTCTTGGTCAATTAAATTTGAGGGAAGGTCTAATACATGTATCTTTTCAATTTGTTCCAAAATATTTCTTTTAGTAATTGTATCTAAGCTTCCTTTAAACTCACTGCTAATTTGTTTTTTTATTAAGTTTTTTAAATCTTCAATATTTTTAGCTCCAACTTTTTTTGCAAATTCATCATCTATTTTTGTTTTGATAGGGATTTTTAAATTTAAGATTTTACAATCAAAATCAGTTTTTTTATTAGCTAATTCTTTTTTTGGATAATTTTGAGGTAAATTTACTGTAATAATTTTTTTTTCATTTTTTTTTATGCCAACCATCTGTTCATCAAAACCTTTTATAAATAAATCCTTGCCTAAAATTATTTGCAAACCTTTTCCTTCATTTCCTTCAAAATCCTTTCCTTCAATTTTCGCTTTATAGTCAAAGATTACCATGTCGCCATCTTTTGCTTTTTCATTTTCTTTTTTTTCTTGATAATCTTGTTGTGACTCAGCTATCTGGTCAATTCGTTTATCAACAAGTTTTTGCTCGATTGAAATTTCATATTCAGTAGCTTTTATTTTTTCAAAAGGTTTTAGCTTGATTTCAGGAAGTGTTTCTAATTCTATTGTGTAGTCTAAATCTTTTCCTTCTCCAAATGTTTTTAGGTCAATTTTAGGTTGCCCTGCCACTTTAAGTTTGTTTTCTTCAATGGCTTTGGTAGAAGTTTCTTTTAAAATTCCATCAATAACTTCTCCGTATATCGCTTTTCCAAATTGATTTTTTATAACTTTGGGTGGTACCTTGCCTGGTCTGAAACCTTTTAAATGAATTTTGTTTTGAAGTTCATTTAATTTTTCATCCATCTTTTTTTGAATAGTTTTTTTGTCAACTAAAACTGATAAGTTTGCTTTAAGACCTTTCCTTGAGTTAATTTTTACTTTCATAAGTTATAATGGTGGGCAAGAAGAGACTCGAACTCTTAAGCCTTGCGGCACTAGTTCCTAAGACTAGCGCGTATACCAATTCCGCCACTTGCCCATTTATTTAATTTTTTTACAAGCAACTTATAACAACTAATGCTTTTTTTTAAAACTATAAAGTAAATAGTAAAACACCATATAAATAGCCATCAGAGAAAAGAACCAGTATCTACAAACTAAACCATTATCGTAAAAAAAAATTACAGGTAAAATTAAGCATACATATATTGAATTTATAATTATAGAGTTCAAATAATTATTTTCTTTAAATTTTCCGGATTTTTTTAAAAAATTATAAAAAAGCATGTGCAAATGATTTTCATCTGGATTAAATGGAGATTTTCTTAGGTAGATTTTTCTAAAAAAAGAGAAAAAAACTTCGAAGAACAAATAAAATAAGAGTGTTGAGAAAAAAAAAGAAGAAATTTGTGGATTTAAATTATTTGTATTTATAATATTTAATGCAATTAATCCTCCAAATAGATATGAACCACCATCTCCAAGGAACATTTTAGCTTTTGGAAAATTGAATAATAAAAAAGTAAATAATACAATAATTTGAGCTACAATTTGAGTAATAAGACTTTCACTAGAAGA
>CACGAV010000023.1 GCA_902571095.1 uncultured Pelagibacteraceae bacterium | reverse complement strand
AACAGATAAACTGCCTAACATAACGTCTGAATGTCCTGAAAGATACTTTGTGCCTGAAGAAATTGACATGTCAAAACCAATACTTAGTGGTTTGATATAAAATGGGGTACCCCAAGTATTGTCAATTGCTGTAATAATTTTTCTTTTTTTAGCAATTTTTATTATTTTACTAAGATCTTGAAATTCAAAGGTATTGCTACCAGGATTTTCGACAAATATCATTTTTGTTTTTTTCGTAATTTTACTTTCAAGACTTTTGATACTCTCTGGATTATAAAAATATGTTTTAATTTTAAATTCTCTTAATAACTTGGAAGTTATCATTCTAGTTGGTGCATAAACAGCATCGGTTACAACTATTTCATCACCTGGTCTACATATGCTTATTATGGCTAATGCAACAGCGCCAAAACCTGTTGATGTTAAGAATGTTGCATGGGATAGCTCTAATTCAGAAATAAAATTTTGAAGAGCTATTGTTGTCTGGCTACCCGCTCTTCCATATTCGTAAAAATTTACCTTTGAGCCTTTTTTAACTACCTTTTCTTTTGCAAAAAGTTCCTGAACATTTTTAAAAAAAATTGTTGAATTTCTGACAATCGCTGGGTTTGCTGACCTTGAAATTTTATCTTGCGCAAGGTGTTTAAGCTTAGTTATATCCGAGTATTTCATCTATATATTTTCACAATCTTTAACCCAAATATCATAAACTGGATGATCAAATGGTCTTAGGGTCGGGCTGCTTGAAAAAGTCCAGCCATTAAAAACAAAAACTTTTTCGTCTTGTTTCACCGACAAATCTTTTATTTGTAAATAAGCAGCAACACCGGAATTATTTTCCTCTTTAGATTTTTTGCATATTTTAGGTAAAATTTCTAAATATCCGAATCTCTTTTTTTCTCCAAGAGTTACATTAATATCAGATGTTTTAGCAGTAATTTTATCCAGGGCTCTTAGTTTTACAATAATTTTGCCGGTTTTTAATTTTTTCTCATTTTTGGATTTTATTTTAGATATTTCCTGATTATTATTCATTTCAATTGATTCTGATTCCTCCTCAAATGTTGGTTGCAAGCTTTCTAGTTTGATTTTTTCTTGACCAATTGCAAAGCTAAAATATGAAAAAAAAAGTAAATAATATAATATTATCTTGATTTTATGGCTTCCATGTTTCATATTTTTTGAAATTTTTCCCATTTTTTCCGATTTTATTTGGCTTATAAGAGTCTTTTGTACCTGTTTTGTTATCACTGTGGGGTTTTTGCCATTGATACTTGGTTGGTTTTTTTTCAATTGGCGATGTTTTTGTTATGTGGTGAATCCAAGAAAACCAATCTGATGTGATTTTAGATGCGTTTATTTCACCATTATAAATTACCCACCTTTTTCCTTTTTTGTTTTCATAATACTTGTTACCAAACTCATCTCTTCCAATTAATTTTCCATTAAATAATGTATATAGAAAAGTTCCTAAAGTTTGTGAGTTCCACCAAGTAAAAATTTGTTTGATCATCTTAATAATTTTAAATCCACACAATTTCAAATTGTATCATTATAAAATGGACACAATTAAAATATCGTATATATCTTAAAAATATTACTTTCAACAAACATTGAGGAAAAATTATGTCCAAATATTTAGTAGAAACTCATTATACTTGCAGTTTTAAAATAGTTCACGAGCTTGATGAGCTAAATGAAAAAACACTTCAAGATATCGATAATAGGCAAGATGGAAAAGTAGAAATTGTAGATGTAACAATTAATAATAGAAAAACAAAAAAGAAAGATTCGGGTAGTGATAAAAGTCAAAAGTTTGAGGTTGAAAAAAACTTAAAACTTAATCACAAACCGAGTGCTCAAAAAACAGAGAAAATTAAAACTGAACTTGAAAATAAAGCTTTGATAAAAGATAAAACAATTGGTTACAAAACTACCGAAAAAAGATTTCAAATGCCTGATAGAAGAAAAGGGTATATTCAAAAAGCTACAGTTGGAGATCACAAAATATATTTGCATACTGGAGAATATAATGACGGTAAAATTGGTGAAATTTTTATAGATACGAACAAAGAAGGAGAATTAGTGAAAGCTTTAATGAATAATTTTGCAATTGCTATATCGCTTGGATTACAATACGGAGTTCCGCTGGAGGAGTTTGTTGACGCTTTCTTGGATACAAAATTTGAACCTTCTGGAAAAGTATATGGAAATGATAGAATTCTTAGTGCAACCTCAATTTTAGATTATATATTTAGAGAACTTGCAGTTTCGTATTTAGGCAAAGAAGAACTTGCACACACACCTAGTATAAGCAGATCTTCTTCAGAAAAAGTGAACGAGAAGGACGATCAATTTTTAAAAATTGTTAAAAATATCACTAGTAAAGGTTTTGTAAGAAGTAACTACGAGGATAAACTTGTTGATTTAAGTGATGTACGGATAAATTTAAAAAGCAAAAGTTAAATTTATTTTTTTAAATTTTTAATATTTAATTCTTTTAATTGTTCTTCACTTATCTCCGAAGGTGCATTCATTAAAAGATCTTGCCCATTCTGGTTCAAAGGAAATAGGGTAACTTCTCTAATATTTTTTTCATCGGCTAAAAGCATCAATATCCTATCAATACCCGGTGCCATGCCGCCATGAGGTGGTGCCCCATAAGAAAGTGCTTTTATCATACCAGAAAAGTTTTTCTCTACCATGGTTTTCGAATAACCTACTTTTTCAAAAACTTTATATAAGTATTCAGGGATATGATTTCTAATAGCACCAGATGAAAGCTCATAACCATTACAAACCAAATCATACTGATACGCTAAAATTTTTAAAGGGTCAGTTTTTTCAAAATTATTTAAATCAATTTGTGGCATTGAAAACGGATTATGGCTGAAATCGATCTTTTTATCCTTTTCATCATAGTGATACATTGGAAAATCTACAATCCAACAGAAACTAAATTTTTTTTTGTCTATAATATTTAATTCTTCTGCAATTTTTTGTCTTGCAATTCCAGCAAATTTATTTGCCTCATCAACTTTGTTGGCGACAAAAAAAATGGACCCTTTTTCGTTAACTTTACACTTCTTTAAAAGATTTTTTAAAGCCTCACTTGAAAAAAATTTAGCAATTGGTCCTTTGCCGATTACTTCATTTTTATCTTTCTCAAAAGTTATATATGCTAAACCACTCGCTCCCTCAGAAATCGCCCAATTGTTTAAGTTGTCAAAAAAACTTCTTGGTTTTGAACTTGTGTCTTTTGTTGGTATTGCTTTAACAACTCCATTATTTTTAATAATTTCTTTAAAAATTTTAAGCTTTACATCAGGTGAATCAAATATTTCAGTTACATCAACTAATTCAATTGGATTTCTTAAATCAGGCTTATCTGTTCCATATTTTTCTATGGACTCTTTGTAGGTTATTCTTGGAAAAGGCGTTGTATTAACATTTTTACCTTTACTAAATTTTGTAAATATCTCGTAAAAAATTGGCTCGACTTGTTTAAGAACATCTTCTTGTTCTACAAATGCCATTTCCATATCAAGCTGATAATGTTCGCCTGGACTTCGATCTGCTCTTCCATCTTCATCTCTAAAACAAGGTGCTATTTGAAAATATTTATCAAAACCAGATATCATAATCATTTGTTTAAATTGCTGAGGAGCTTGTGGTAAAGCATAAAATTTTCCTGGATGTGTTCGACTTGGGACGAGAAAATCTCTAGCGCCTTCAGGGCTTGAGGCTGTCAAAATTGGTGTCTGAAATTCTAAGAAGTTATTTTCTATCATTTTTTTTCTGATGAAAGAAATCACATCAGATCTAAGTTTAATTTTTCGATGCATTTCATTTCTTCTAAGATCAATGAATCTGTATTTTAATCTTATTTCTTCTGGATAATCTTGTTCGCCAAATACTGGTAGTGGTAGTTCTTTTGCTTCAGATAGAATTTTAAAATTTTTAATTTTTAATTCAATCATGCCTGTTTTAATATCTTTATTTTGAGTTTCACTGGACCTCTTAACAATGCTCCCTTTAACTAAAATAACCGTTTCTGGTTTTAATTTTTCTAAAACGTTGAAATTCTTATCTTTGTTTTCTATAACACATTGTGTTAATCCATAATGATCTCTTAAATCAATAAAAAGTAAGTTTCCATGATCGCGTTTTCGATGTAGCCAGCCTGAAAGTATTACATCTTTTCCAACATCTTTTTCTGTTAATTCTGAACAGTTGTGAGATCTATATTTGTTTTTCATTTTAGTTTAATTTTTGTAATGCTTTTTTTATTAGTTGAAGATTAATTGGTTTTGCTTTACTAAGAGACAAACTGTCTACCGAGTCAGTAAATAAATTCACCTTTTCATATGATCTCTCAATATTTTTTAAAATATAATCTATATTTTTTTTACTTATTTTTATTTGTTTGTCTGAAAAATTCTTTGCTAAAATAACTTTTAGCAATTCATCAGTTGGTAAATCAATACCTATGTCTAAAAAACTAGTAAATCTTGAATTTAAATCTTTTAATTTAATTTTAAATTTTTTTACAGAATTCGTAGAACTTATTATTAAATATTTGTTATCTTGGTATGCCATATTTATTATTGAGTATAGTAAATTTTCATCAATATTGTTAATAAAATCATCTATGATCAAACACTCTTTAGTTTTATATTTATTTAAAATTTTATCATCAATCTTTGAAGCTTTAATTAAAATGCTTTGAATTTTACCCATTAAAATATTTACTAAATGAGTTTTGCCACAACCTTTAGGTCCAAAAATATTTACAAAACGACTAGACCACTTTGGCCATGTTTCAACTAATTTAAAAGCATTAAAATTATTTTTTGCAACATAAAAATCCTGACTTAAGTAACTCTTTTTAAATGGGAAATTAAATATTAATTGTTCGTTCATTTTAACTTGCTAAATTTAAATTCCACTCATTGTCTAAAATTTTAACTTCAAATCCATTTTCAATAAGACTATTTTGTAGACTATTTATTTTTCCAAAAAATTTTATTTTAATTATGCTAGAATTATTATTCAACTCCTCAACACTGTAACTATCAATCAAACTAATACTTTTTAATTTTTCAATTATT
>CACGAV010000022.1 GCA_902571095.1 uncultured Pelagibacteraceae bacterium | reverse complement strand
TGCATATAACTTTGGAGTAATTGTCATATCTCTATTTTTCGAAATTGCCCAAAAATACGGAATTGTTGAGCCAAAGCCTACCATAGAGTTATCAGAGAATTGAGGGACTAAAAATCCAGATTGTCTTTTTACAGTTGGATCAGGATGAAAAAACTTTGGAAAATAAAATACTGGAAAGTCATAGATCTTCATTACTGCATCTTTGTAATAAATAGTTTTTTTTGCACTATTATGTTCAATTTTTTTTGCTTGTATTATCCAGGGTGGGCATTTTTCACCTTCTCTATATTTACAAGAAGTAAATACACCTTTCTCAAAAACAGTATATTCTTCACTTATTGAACCACTATTTGCATAAAGTCTCGGATTATTTCTTTTATCTGACTTCATTTCTTGATCAACAAGATAAGATTTAATATCACTACCAACTATTTTTTTCTTTTTCTCATCTATATAAATTTCAGAAAAAATATATTTATTTTTTCTTTTGTCCTCGATAGAAATATCACCTTTTGAAAGGAACATTCTTTTCTCAGTTAAATAATTAAACATATCTACATTAATTTTGTTATCATCTGAGTCTGTTATTAAAGTTTGATTCTGTGAGTAAATCATTTTTTTATTATCATCATAAAACATATCTTTTCCTTGAGCATGATATTTTTCAGAAGTTTGAATTTTTGTAGGACCTATAGTTTTTACTATACCCTTAACCTTGTCATATTCTGCCTCTTCTGTGAAAATAATATTTTCTAATTTATCAAAAATTTCGACATTTCCTTTTGCATAAATTATTTTACTTTCTTTATCTACTTCAACACTAGATGCATTTATGAAGATTTCATTTGATGATACATTTTGTATAGAGAAAAATGAATGTAAAAAAATTAAAAAGATATAAATTTTATTTTTCATTTATTTGCATTACCCCCACAAGACAAAACAAGGAAAGAATAGCTATTGGAGACCATACTGATATTAGAAGCGGAATCCTTTCAGTTGTTCCTAGAGCTGTAGAAAAGTTTTTGAAATAAAATATCACTACACATATTACAATTGAAAGAAGCAAATAATAAGTATTTTGTTTCTTATCATTAGAATTAAGGCTAAATATTCCTGCTAAACATACCATCAAGACTAGAAAAAATGGGAGAGAAAGGTAGAAATGTTTTTTTTCGATTAGTAATTTTGGATTATATCCTCGGCTTATCAACTTATCCATATTGGTAATCAAATTGTAAAAAGAAATTGTATCTAAATTAGAATAAACAGAATTTAGTTTTTCTTTGCTAAATGTCGAATTAAACTCTAAGTTTTGGAAATCCTCCCTTTTATTTTCATTTTCAAAGTCTATCTTGAATCCACTTTGAATAAGCCATGGATTATTCGATATATTTATTTGTGAAGCTTCAATTCTAGATTTCAATATATTGTTTCCATGAAATTGGTATATAGATACATTGATTAACAAATCACCCTCCAAACTTTGTGATTTAATTATATTAATATTCTCATTATTTTTTTCTCTAATCCAAATTCCATTATTATTAATTGAAGCGAGGTGTGACTTATCTAAATCATATTTACCCTTTATATCTTCGTAATATTTAACTACAATTGATGTAACAGGATTGAATGCAAATAGTGTAACTAAAGCAATAAAAACAGCAGTAAAAGAAAATAGTATTATAAAATTTGCATTGGACCATCCAAAAACTTTCAGAGACAAAATATCTCTATTATTTTTAAGCTTAATAAAAACCCACATAGAAGATAAAAATAAAATAAATGGAAGCATATTTATAACTATACTGGGAATAAACATGAAGGATAAAGTTAAAGGCAACATAATACCAACATCGTAATTTTTAAAATAATTTATTTCCTCAAAAAGATTTAATATTAAACCTAGACAACAAAAAACCAGTACTACGTTTAAAAAGCTTTTCAAAAACTCTGTGATCAGATATTTGTTTATTACGAAATTATTCATTTTTGTAGATTTTCATAATAAAACTTTTTAAATAAAATTAAATACAGTGCTGGTAATGAAATAATAGGAATTAAATAATACAAATATGCATATGTATATGATTTTCCAGAGTATCTTACTAATATTTCTGCCAATATTAATGATGTAAAAGCTAAAATAAAATAAAAATATTTGTAAATACCTCTTCTCTTAGAATCTTTTCTTGAAATTAAAAGAAAAGAACAAAGCAAAGCGATAGACGGTATGTATAGTGGCATTCCAAATCTCCTATTGATTTCAGATAAAGCATCTATCTTTGATTTTGTTTTTGGGCAATTTAATAAAAAAATTTCGGAATTAGTATTCAACATACATTTAATTAATATAACTGACGATGTTTCTTGTATCTTTGGTTGCTGAATTGTTTTAGTCCTCATACCTTGTAAAAGTAATTTTGTTTTTTTAAAATTAATAGATTGAATTTCTTTATCTTTATTTTCTGTTTGTATTACACCATTTTCTAGACTTAAATAATTTATATTTTCTTTATCTATTTTGCCCGACTCTGCAAAAATTGTCATGTTGCTGGAGTCGTTAGAATTTTCAAATCCTTTTAATATTTGATTATCATCTCTAATAAAAATATTTTTCATTAAACCATTTTTATCTTTTTCTTGAACATAAATAGTTAGTCCTTCCACAGCATCATTAAATTGATTAGTTTTAATTATACTTGAGATAAAATCTAAATTGGATGATTTAATCAATGTTCTTGAATAATTTAATACTGTTGGATTTATAACTGAGGCAAATAAGAGTTGTATAAAAGTAACTAAAATAGCAACCTTAAAAAAAAAATGTACTACTTTCATTTTATTTAAACCAGATGTCCACAAAATCATAAATTCACTTTCTTCTTCAAATTTTAAAATTGTTAAAAAAAGAGCTAATAAAAAAGACAGAGGTATAAATTTTGTTACAATTTTTGATACATTTAAAATAGAATAATTAAGGTAAACCGAAACTGCATGGCCATCATCTACTATTAAATCTAGAAAATTAACCGCCTGCACTGTCCAAACAATTATTGTAAAAGTGAATAAAACAATACAAAAATACTTGCTTAATTCTCGAAAAAAGTGCTTATAAATTTTATTACTCAACATTGATTTAGTTTTTGTATATAATTAAAGCAAGTTTAAACAAATTTCAATCCTGAGTTGACCAAATGATAAATTTTGTAAAAAAATTGATGATAAAGGTGGAAATTGAGGTTTTTTTTACCTCTGATAGGGTTTATTAAATCTTTTAAAAAATTATGTCAATTAAATTAAATTATTCAAAAATAAGCACCAATAATTCATCGAGTTTAGTTTTATTTTGTGATGAAAAATACAGAACAAATGGATTAAAAAAATATCTTTCTAATACTGAATTTTCTTACATAAATGATATATCAAAAACAATAGATACAAAAAGAAATTTACATATTTTTGAAATTAATTCTAAAAAAAAGATACTACTAATATCAATTAAAAAAAATTTAAAAAACAGCGAGGTAGAAAATTTAGGTGCTGAATTTTTCAAAATAATTAAAAATATAAATAAAAATGAATACACGGTTATTTCAGATAGTATAATAAGTAATAATAAAAGTTTTTTAGGATATTTTCTTCATGGTTTGAAATTAAAATCATATGAATTTAAAAAGTATAAAACAAAAAAAGAAAAAAAAATTATTTTAATAAATATAGCTGGTAATAAAAATAAACCTTCCTCTCAAGAACAATTAAAATTTAAAGCTTTGGAAGAAGGAACTTTTTATGCAAGAGATTTAGTTTCAGAACCAGGAAATATTTTACATCCTGATGAATATGCAAAAAGATTAAGTTCACTTAAAAAAGATGGATTAAAAGTTACTATATATGATGAAAAAAAACTAAAGCAACTTGGCATGTATTCTTTACTTGGTGTGGGACAAGGAAGTATTAGAGGGTCTTATCTCGTAACAATGGAATGGAATGGAGCAAAAAACAATTCTAATCCATTAGCGTTTGTTGGAAAAGGAGTTTGTTTCGATACTGGAGGATATTCATTAAAACCAGCAAAATTTATGGAAGATATGACTTACGATATGGCAGGATCTGCTACGGTTGTAGGTTTAATGAAAAACTTTGCATTAAGAAAAGCAAAAATTAACGCTGTTGGTGTTGTTGGCCTTGTGGAAAATATGGTCAGTGGAAATGCGCAACGACCCGGAGATATTGTAAAATCTTATAGTGGCAAAACTATAGAAATATTAAATACAGATGCAGAAGGAAGATTAGTTTTAGCTGATGCATTAACATTTACTGAAAAAAAATTTAAACCTCGATTCATTGTAGATTTAGCAACTTTAACAGGCGCAATCATTGTTTCTTTAGGTTCAGAATACGCAGGTCTTTTTTCAAATGATGACAAATTATCCAAAGAAATTTTTAATGCAGGTGAAAAAGTGGAAGAAAAAGTATGGAGAATGCCTCTTCATAAGAATTACGATAAACTTATGAACTCTAAAAATGCAGATGTACAAAATATTAATTATGTTGGTGGAGCAGGTTCAACTACAGCAGCCCAATTTTTGCAAAGATTTATTTTAAACAAAACCCCTTGGGCACATCTTGATATCGCTGGGATGGCATTTTCAAAATATGGCGGAGCTTTAAACTCAGGTGGTGCGACAGGATTTGGAGTTAGATTACTTAACCAACTTGTTGAAGAAAATTATGAGTAGTCTAGAGAAAACTCTATCTATAATAAAACCAGATGCTGTCGAAAGAAATCTTACTAAGAATATTCAAGAATATTTTTTAAAAAATAATTTTAAAATACTAAAAGAGAAAAAAATTCAGATAACAAAAGATGAAGCGGCTGAATTTTATAAAGTGCACCAAACAAAACCTTTTTATGATAGATTATGCAATTATCTCGCTTCAGGTCCGATAATTGTGATGGTTCTTGAAGGTGAAAGCGTAATTAAAGCCAACAGAGATCTAATGGGGTCTACAGATCCTAGTAAAGCTAAAAAAGGCACTATCAGGGGTGAATACGGTATATCAATAGATAAAAATTCAGTTCATGGATCAGACTCAGCCGAAAACGCTGAGAAAGAGATTAATTTTTTTTTTAAAAATTAATTTACAGCATAAATTTTTCTTATTGCCATTGAATAAGCATTATATTCTTCTAATTGGACTTTTTGTTTTAATATTTCTGCATTATCATTTTTTTTAATTAAAATCTTTTTTTTGACAATAATTAATCCATTATCTAGTTTTTCATCAACAAAATGAACAGTGCATCCTGTATACTTTTCTTTATTTTTAATAACACGCGCAAAAGTATTTAAACCTTTATATTTTGGTAATAACGAAGGATGAATATTTATAATTCTTCCTTTAAAATTTCTAATAAAATTTTTTGATAAAATTTTCATAAATCCAGCCAAGCATATAAGGGAGATTTTTCTACATATAATTTCTTTTAAAACGATTTTCTCAAATTTTTTCATATTTTTTTCAATAATAATATATGGTATTGAAAATTTTTTTGCATAATTTAAGCCTACAGCATTTCTTTTATTGGAAACAACTAAACTAATATTTATAGGAAAATTATACTCTCTTGAATTTTTTAAGATTGATCTAAAATTTGTACCAGAACCTGAAATAAAAATACACGCTCTTTTTTTTTTTACCATTTGATTTTATTAATAAGATTGATTTTATTTTTCGATCTTGAAATATTACCAATAAAATATGGTTGATATTTTTTTGAAAAACAGTTTTTTAATCTCTTCAAATTATTTTTATTAGTGATGACGCAAAACCCAATTCCACAATTAAATGTTCTTAACATCTCTATGTCACTAATATTTTTATTTTTAAGTATCTTAAAAATTTTAAGAACCCTTATTTTTGATAGATCAATATTTGCTGTAAATCCGTTTGGTATCGATCTAGGTATATTTTCAACGATACCACCCCCTGTTATATTTGCACAAGAATTTATTAAATTTTTTTTATTAGCTTTTAAAATTTCATTTGCATAAATTTTAGTTGGTAAAATTAATTGCTTCTTTAAATAATTATTGATTTTATTTTTCTTTATAACCTGTCTCACTAAAGAAAAACCATTGGAATGAAGACCACTAGAAGGTATTGCTAATATTAAATCACCGTTCCTTACTTTATCTTTTGTTAAAATCTTTTTTTTTGATACGACGCCAACGCTAAAACCAGCCAAATCAAATTTATCTTTTTCGTAAGTACCTGGCATCTCAGCAGTTTCGCCACCAACTAAAACACAATTAGACAATTTGCATCCTTGTACAATACCTTTAATAATTTTTTTCATTTTTTTTAGTTTAATTTTTCCTGTAGCTATATAATCTAAGAAAAATAATGGCTTAGCACCTTGAACGATTAAATCATTCACACACATAGCTACTAAATCTATTCCAATAGTATCAAATTTGTTAAGAAGATTTGATATTTCTAATTTTGTTCCAACTCCATCAGTGCTACTTACTATCAACGGATCTTTAATTTTCTCAGATTTTAAATCGAAAACTGATGCAAAGTTCCCTATATTATTTTTATCAATTTTGTTACTTTTTTGATTAAAAGCCTGTTTAGAGTAATTTTTTATAAATTTGGTTAATTTATCGGCAGTTTCAATATTAACACCACTTTTTTTGTAACTATTTTTTGTTTTTTTCATCAATAAAATGATAATTAGATAGTTTATGAAAAAAATTATTTTTTTCACATTAATAATAATATTTTTTGGAAAAACTCAAAATGTTTTCGGTAATACCAGCGTTTTTATTGTTGATAATATTGTCATTGAGGGGAAGATAAATGACCAAAAGTATAGAGAAAAGTATTTAAAGATTGGTTTCAGAAGTAGCTTTGAAAAACTAATAAACGGGATAATTAGAAAAAAAGATCAAAAAGATCTTTTAAGCACAGATTTTAAAACAATTGAAACTTTAATTTCGAGCTATAAGATTTTAAACGAAGAAAATGTAGGTAATAAATATGAGCTTAAAATAACAGTTAAATTTAATGAAAGTAGGGTTAGAAAATACTTGCAGGCGAGAAATATATCTTACTCGGAGATGGCAAAACTTGACATGATAGTTTATCCAATTTTAGTTCAAAACTCAGAGCTTAAAATCTTTAGAGAAAATATATTTCTACAAGAATGGAACAAAAATAAATATTTTGAAAATGTAAATTTTATACTACCAGTTGAAAACTTGGATGATATCAATTTTATTAAACAAAATCTTTCTAACTTAGAGGAAATAGATTTATCATTACTCGTAAATAATTACGAGATAAGAAATAGCGCTATTTTAATACTTCGGTATGATAAAAATAAACTCAATGTTTTTTTTAAAACA
>CACGAV010000021.1 GCA_902571095.1 uncultured Pelagibacteraceae bacterium | reverse complement strand
TAATAAAAAGTGATAAAGCTAATATCATTAAAACCAATCTATAACTTGGTTTAATTTTAAGTTTAATATCCTCGGGAAAACCAATTAGAAACATTGCAATACTTAGTATTAAATATTCAAACAAAACTTGATTGAATAAAAAATAATATAAAAAAAAGAAAATAGTCAAAGATATAATAGAAGCCAAGCCTCCACCTCTAGCAATTGGCTCATCATGGAATGCTTGGGGCTTTGAAAAATCTTGATCTAATAGCGCTCCATTTTTAATATTTTTTGAAAATTTGTTTACAAGAAAAGCAATAAAAAAACTTATAATTGAAAATAATGAAAAAAAACTTGGCAAAATAGTTTCTGATGACATATTAACTTTGAATCCCCTTGTTTCCTCTTTTTACCATAAATATTCCAGAAATTATAATTATAAGAGAAACTAAAACTTTCCATGTTATTTGTTCATTCAAAATTATGTAACCAAAAATGACTCCAAAAATTGGAATTAAGTAAGCAACTTGGGTTTGAAAAACCATACCAACTTTAGTTAATATGTGAAATCTGAGTAACCACGCTACGCCGGTCGGGAAAACGCCTAAATAAACTAGTGCTATTGTTGATTCCATTGATGGATTTAAATTTATCCATGGTTTTTGATATAAACAAAAAGGTAAGAGAAAAATTAATGACCATAAAATTGTTGAGGTTGAAACATTTTCATTTCCTTCATTTTTTAAATATTTCAATGTTAAAATTCCTCCAATCACATAAAAAGTCGAGCCACAAAGAATAACCAATGCATAAAATAAATTACTTTCAGTAATAACAAGTTTATCAAAAAACAAAAAAACGATTCCCATAAAACCAATTAAAACTCCAATAGATTTAAAAATATTTAACTTCTCATTTTTTGTAAAAAAATGAGCCAAAAGTGTGCCACTTAATGGTGTTGTGCTCATTAATATTGCTGACAGATAGCTATCAACTACATTTGTACCATATGCAATTAATAAAAAGGGAATTGTAATATTAGTTAGTCCTACAAGAGCATACATTTTCCAATTATTTGAAAATGCTAAAACTTTAATTTTTTTGTATACGCAATAAAGACCTAGTGCCACTAAAGCAAAAAATACTCTAAGAAATACTAATGTAATTGGATCATAGGTATAAGTGGCTATTTTAATATTAAAAAAAGCTGACCCCCATATTGCTCCTAATAATATAAGTAATAAAACATCAGTTGTTTTTGGTTCTCTCATTCTGTTATTTCCTGCTCCGACCCTTTTGTTAACTTAACTAAGTTAAGATATGTAATTTTAAAAATACAATCAGGATGTCCTGCAGCACCATACACATAATTAAATCTACTTAAAGATTTATCTATTATGACGTCTAATTTTTTTAAATAACCTGTGGGAGCCACTCCGCCAATAGAAAATCCAGTACAATCCTTAACTTGCTCAGCATTTGCCATAGAAACATCTTTTTTGTTAATAATTTTTTTTAGTTTATTTAAGGAACAACGTTTATCCCCAGATACCAAGCAAACCAAAAATTCCGTTTCGGTCTTAAAAACTAAACTTTTAACTATAGCTCCTAACTCACATTCTAAAGCATTTGCTGCATCCTTGGCGGTTCTTGCAGTTTTTTTTAAAACAATTATTTTTAATTTTTCATCAAATTCTTTTAATGAACTTTCAACTCTTTTTACTGGCTCTTTTTTTAATATTTCACTCACTTTTTTAATCTATTTAAAGCTGCTGGAATGCCTTTAATTAAATCTTCAGATATTAAACCTCTGCCATATTTTTTTGCAATATCCCCGTGTATCCACGCTGCGGCAGACGCAGCATCTACTATTGACATTTTATTTTTTCCTACCAAACTTGCTATTATACCAGCAAGTACATCCCCGGACCCTATCACTGCAAGTTCATTAGAAGAATGAGTATTTTTTACGAATTTTTCATTACTTCCAATTAATGTTGTGTTCCCTTTGAGTAAAATATTTGAGTCACATATTTTAAGAAATTTTGAAACTTTTTCCTCATTTTTTAAATTTTTTTTAATTGAGGGAAATAGTCTATGAAATTCAGCTGTATGAGGAGTTATTAGTTTATTTTTATCTAGGTAATATAAAAGTTTTTTTGCTTTAAATTGAAAAGAATTTAATGAGTCTGCATCCAAAATAACATATTTAATTTGCTTTAAAATTTCCTCAGTAAACTTCATCGTTTTATTATTATTTCCTGCGCCCGGACCCACTAAAGCCACAGATGTGGTTTTTTTCTCCTTTTTTAGAAAAGTCTTCAAAAAGGCTAGGTTATTAATTTCTATTTTTAATACAGAAGGAAATTTTAATGACAAGATTGGCAAAGTTTCTTTTGTACATATGATTTTAACTGATCCAACTCCAACTCTTAAACAGGCCTCTGCAGCAAGAAGAGTAGCACCGATCATGTGCTTTTGACCACCAAGAATAAGCACTCTTCCCCTTGAATATTTGTTGCTAGATTTTTTTTTCCATGGAAATTTTTTAATCCAAATTTTTGGTGTATTTTTAATCAATTTCATTCAATTAGGAATTGTATAATGTAAAAAATGCATAGCAGCCATATATATTTTAAGTCTATCTGAAATGTATAAATTTGGTAATGTAAAACGTTTTTCAAATAATTTGAGGGGAATTTATGAGTGCTAGTTCAGTTAAGAAGATAATAAAAGACAAAGAGATCGAATACGTAGACCTAAGGTTCACAGACCCGAGAGGAAAACTTCAACATGTTACTATGGATGCAACAATAGTTGATGAAGATATGTTAAACGAAGGAGTTTTCTTTGATGGTTCATCTATTGCTGGATGGAAAGCAATTAATGAATCCGACATGATTTTAAAACCAGATTTATCAAGAACGGTTATAGATCCTTTTACTTCACATAATACCCTAAATATATTTTGTGACATTCTTGATGCGATTAAAAAAGATCCTTACGAAAGGGATCCAAGGGGCACAGCAAAGAAAGCGGAAGAATATTTAAAGAAAACTGGCGTGGGAGATAAAGCTTACTTCGGACCAGAACCAGAATTTTTTGTTTTTGATGATGTTAGATATGCAAACGATATGAATCATACAGGATTTCAAATTGATAGTTCTGAGGGTCCATATAATACCGGAAAAAAATATGAAAATGGAAATATGGGTCATAGACCAGGTATTAAAGGTGGTTATTTCCCAGTTCCGCCTGTTGATAGTGCCCAGGATATGAGAAGTGAATACTTAAAAGCAATGAAGGACATGGGAATTAAAGTTGAAAAACATCACCATGAAGTTGCTCCGAGCCAACACGAGCTTGGAATGTATTTTGGAACATTAGTTGATCAAGCAGATAATCTTCAACTTTATAAATATGCAGTACACATGGTTACACATTCATTTGGTAAGACAGCAACTTTTATGCCTAAACCCGTAAAAGGTGATAATGGTTCTGGAATGCACTGTCACCAATCAATATGGAAAGGAAGTACAGCGGTATTTTCTGGAAATAAATATGCAGGTTTATCTGATACAGCGTTGCACTACATCGGAGGAATATTAAAACACGCAAGAGCGATAAATGCTTTCTCTAATGCAACAACTAATAGTTATAAAAGATTAATACCAGGCTTTGAAGCGCCTGTATTATTGGCATACTCAGCAAGAAACAGATCTGCATCATGTAGAATTCCAATTACACAAAGTAAAAAAGCTGCTAGATGTGAAGTTCGTTTCCCCGATGCAGCTGGAAACCCATACTTAACATTTTCTGCATTATTGATGGCTGGTCTTGATGGAATTAAAAATAAAATCGATCCAGGTAAATCTTTAGATAAAGATTTGTACGCTTTGAGTGAGTCTGAAGTTAAAAAAATTCCAACAGTTTGCGGTTCTTTAAGAGAAGCTATGGAAAGTTTAGACAAAGATAGAAAATTTTTAACTCAAGGTAATGTTTTCACTGATGATCAAATAGATGCTTATATAGCTCTTAAGTATGAGGAAATTTATAATTTTGAGCACACTCCACATCCAATGGAGTTTCAAATGTATTATAGCTGTTAGAAATGAATAAAATTTTTATATCAATCCTCCTAACGAGCTTTATAACAATCTCATCTTTCGCAGCTGGTCATATAACTAAAGCGCAAAAAGAAAATACCATCGAATGTCTTGGTCATTATACCGCTACAGCTGTATTACCAGCAGATACGGTTGAGGTTAAAGATATTGAGATAGCTCTAGCCGCATCCAAAGTAATTCGAGAATACCTTAACAAAGAAGGTATTAAAAATGATGAAATAAATAAAGGAATGAACGTTTATGTAGATAAAGTTTACGGTAAACCTTTTAATAAAGAAAAAAATAGTGAGTGTAATAAGTTTATCTACAAACTGATACCAGGATCAGAACAAGAAATAGAAAAATTATCTAGAACTATTTACCAGGGTTAAATTAGCAACAGCTGCATTTTTTTAAGATTTTGCTATCAGCTATTTTACCTTTATTAACACCTTCTTTAATGGTGTATTCAAAAGTACCATTTGCACCTTTGTTGACAGCTTTAATCTTATTTTTGAAAAGAGATTTTTCTTTCTCTTTTTCAGCTCTTTCCCTTGCAAAGCTTTCTAAATGCTTAGTGTCTCTCATGATTCCTTATACCTTAAATGACTCTCCGCAACCACAACGTTCTGTTTCGTTAGGGTTTTTAAACACAAATTGTGAGGAAAATTTATCAGTTTTATAGTCCATTTCGGTTCCAAGAAGGTACATAACAGCATTAGCATCTATGAAGACTTTAACTCCTTTGTCCTCTATAACTTCTTCGTTTTTTTTTGCTTCTTTTGCATACTCCATTATATAAGACATGCCTGCGCAACCGCCTGATTTAACACCTACTCTTACCCCAATGGCAGAGCTTTCTGCTTTAGACATTATTTCTTTTATTCTGTTAGCGGCATTATCACTTAATTTTATTACTTGTTCACTCATAAATTTAATTCTAATTTTGCAGCCTCTGACATTTTTGATTTATCCCAAGGAGGATCCCACACAAGGTTTAAATTAACATCTGAAACGCCTTTAACATTTAATATATATTCCTTTACTTGTTTTGGCAAACTTTCAGCAACTGGACAATTTGGCGATGTTAATGTCATATCTATATCAACAACATTATTTTTATTTATTTTTATATTGTATATTAAGCCTAATTCATAAATATTTACAGGAATTTCAGGATCGTAAACTTTCTTAATTTCTTTTATTACTTTTTCTTTTAAATTGTTCATTTTTCTGTATTTACAGTTTCATTTTTATCTTCGGCTGCGTGAATAAATGTATGCCAAGCCAAAGTAGCACACTTAACCCTCATTGGAAAACGTTTAACTCCGGAAAGAGACATCATGGTTGTGTTTTGATCTTCGCTTAGGCTATTAATACCTAATTTTGAACCTTCCTTGAGCATATTTAAAAAATGTTCTAATATTTTTTTTGCTACATTAAATTCTTTTCCCTTTATAGTTTCGGTCATAATTGAAGCTGAAGCCATTGATATTGCACAACCTTCACCTTCAAAAGAAATATCCTCTACTTTTTTATTATTATCTAATTTTAAATAGACATGCACTTTGTCTCCGCAAAGAGGATTATGACCTTTTGCATCTTTATTAAACCCTACACACTTGTTTTTGTTTCTTGGATTCTTTCCGTGGTCTAAAACTATTTCTTGATATAATTCTTTAATATCCATTTAAGTATTAAAAACCTTGTTACATTTCTTTATTGCATTGCTAAGTACATCTATATCACTTTTTGAATTATAGACTCCTAATGATGCTCTTGCAGAAGCAGCTATGCCCATTTTTTCATGTAAAATCTGACAACAATGATGTCCTGCTCTAATAGCTACACCATCTTCATCAAGAATTGTAGCGATGTCATGAGGATGAATCCCTTTGATAGTAAAGGAAATTATTGAGCCTCTATCTTTCGGATCTCCGATGACTCTTACTGAATTGTTTTTTTTAATTTCATTTAAACCATATTCTAAAATTTCTTTTTCATGTTGCATAATATTTTTTATTCCAACATCTTGAATAAATTTTAAAGACTCTGAGAAACCAACAACCTCTGCTGTTTGCAAAGTTCCTGCTTCGTACTTTGTAGGGCTGCCTGGAAAAGTAATTTGGTCTTTCTTAACCTCTTCGATCATACCACCACCACCTTGATATGGAGGTAAAACATCAAGCCATTTTTTCTTTGCATACAAAACTCCTACGCCGGTTGGCCCATACATTTTATGACATGAGATTGCATAAAAATCACATCCAAGTTCTTGCATATCGATTTTTAAATGCGGGGCTCCTTGACAACCATCAACAAGAACTGGAATTTTTTTTTTATTTGCTAAATCTACAATTTTTTTTACAGGCATAATCGCACCTGTAACATTGGATAAATGAGTGATAGCAATTATTTTAGTTTTATTTGAAATTAATTTTTTAATTTCATCGATATCTACCTCTCCTTTTTCATTACATTGTGCAAATTTTATTATTGCTCCTTTTCTTTGCCTGATAAAATGCCAAGGCACATAATTAGCGTGATGTTCTAATTCTGTAATTAAAATCTCGTCACCTTTATTTATAAATTTTTCACCGTATGTTGATGCAACTAAATTAATTGCTTCGGTAGCATTTTTTGTAAATATTATTTCTTCTGTAGATTTTGCGTTTATAAACTTCTTAACTAAATCTCTTGTTTCTTCAAATCTATTTGTTGCTGTTACTGCTAAAGAATGCACACTTCTTCCAATATTTGAAAATTCTTTAGAATAAAATTTAGAAATTCTATCGATTACAGTTTTTGGTTTTTGTGATGAGTTAGCGCTATCGAGGTAGATTAGCGGTTTGCCATTAATTTTATTTTTAAATATTGGAAATTTTGATTTAATAACCTTAGTATCCATAAACCTGAAATTCTAATTTATTTTCTACAAATTTTTTAATCGTATCACTTTTAATATCGTTAATAATTTCTTTTAAAAAACCATTGATCAATAACTGTGTCGCCTCTTTTTTGGTTAAACCTCTTGTCATTAAATAATGAATAGAATTCTCATCAACATTTCCGGATGTAGATCCATGAGAACATTTTACATCGTCAGCATAAATTTCTAATTCAGGCTTTGAATCAAATTCTGAATTTTCACTTATTAATAATGCTTTACTCAACTGATACGCATCAGTTTTTTGAGCTATATCTTTAACAAAAATTTTTCCTTGATAAACACCTTTTGCGTTTGAATCTAATACACTTTTAATTTTTTGAAAACTTTTACAATTAGGAACAAGATGATTTACAAGTGTTTTGATTTCCTGGTGGTCTTCATTGTTTAAAAACAGAGCAGACTTAATCTCACAATAAGAATTTTTTCCCTCCAAATCTATTTTAATATCTTGTTTGTTAAATTTTAAACCTGAGGAAAATATAAAACTAGAATATTTAGAATCTGATTTAATAGAACCATTTAAAAATTTATGAAAGTATCCTTCGCTTCTTCCTGCTTGAATAGAAATATTTTTAAATTTTGCATTTTCACCAAGTATTATAGTTTCGTATGTGTTGTTAAAAAATTTATCTTTAGACCTGTTAACAGTGTACTCTATAATGTGTAATTCAGAATTTTTATTAACGGTTATTTTATTTTTATTATTTAAAATCTTATGAGATAAATCTTCACTAAAAAGATTATAAATAACCAAAACTTTTTCAAACTTATAATCCTTTTCTATTAACAAATTATAACCTTCGTTGGATAAAGCATTGTTTAAACAAATAAGTGAATTATTACTTTGTTCTCTTGAAAAGTTTTCTTCCTTATAGCTGGTAATTTTTATTTTATTTTTATCTTCAAATTTAAAGTCGCTTCTAATGAACCTGCCATTTATAAGTAAAATATAATTGTGATCAAAATCTTTGATTAATCTAAATTTATTTTCTTCTGGTTTGGAGTTATTAACATCAATTTTTTTAAAATTTTTAGAGAATATTTCTCTTAAATCAGAAAATTTCCAATCTTCATCTTTTTTTGTTGGTAAGCCTTTTTGATTAAAAAATTCTAAATTTTTGATTCTATAATTTTTATCGTCCTGATTTATTAAATTAATTTTATCTATTTCTTTAAGATTTATTTTAAAATTCTCTATCATTTAATTAATTTTTTTATAACCTTTTTTTTCTAATTCTACAGCTAGCTCACTAGATCCTGATTTAATAATTTTTCCTGAAGATAAAACATGTACGAAATCTGGTTTTATATAATCAAGTAATCTTTGGTAGTGAGTTATGACTAAAAAAGATTTGTCTTTACTTCTTGATGAATTGACACCATCAGCTATTGTTTTTAACGCGTCAATATCTAATCCTGAATCTGTTTCATCAAGAATTATTAGATTAGGGTCAAGAATTTTCATTTGTAAAATTTCATTTTTTTTCTTTTCTCCTCCTGAAAAACCTACGTTAAGTTGTCTGGAAAGAATTTTTTCATCTATTCCGAGTTCGTTAGCTTTTTCTTTAACTAGTTTTAAAAATGCCAACGTATCTATCTCCTTTTCACCTCTTGCTTTCCTAATGGTATTTAATGACGTTTTAAGAAAATTGTTTGTATTAACTCCAGGGATTTCAAGAGGATATTGAAATGCCAAAAAAATTCCCTTTTGAGCTCTTTGCTCAACTGGAATATCCTTTAGACTCTCACCCTTATATTTTAAATCTCCAGTAATTTTATACCCATTTTTCCCTGACAATATATTTGCAAGAGTACTTTTGCCGGATCCATTTGGTCCCATAATTGCGTGAACTTCGCCTGGATTAATCTTAAGATTTAAACCATTAAGAATATCTCTTTTGTTAATTGATGCTTTTAAATTTATAATCTCTAACATTAGCCCACGCTACCTTCTAAACTAATACCAACCAATTTTTGTGCTTCTACAGCAAATTCCATTGGTAATTGTTGTAGAACCTCTTTACAAAATCCGTTCACTATTAAACTTACAGCTTCTTCTTGGTTCAATCCCCTTTGGTTACAATAATATAATTGTTCTTCGTTAATCTTAGAAGTTGTTGCCTCATGTTCAATAGTTGATGAAGAATTTTTATTTCTTATATATGGGACAGTATGTGCTCCACATTTGTTTCCCATAAGTAGAGAATCACATTGAGTATAATTTCTTGAATTTAAAGCTTTTTTTGAAATGTCAACCAAACCTCTATAGGTATTATCAGCTTTTCCTGCAGAAATACCTTTTGAAATAATTTTGCTTTTTGTATTTTTGCCTAGGTGAATCATTTTTGTTCCAGTATCTGCTTTTTGATGATTATTAGTTATTGCAATTGAGTAAAATTCGCCAATTGAATTATCTCCTTGCAAAATACAACTTGGATATTTCCATGTTATTGCCGAACCAGTTTCTACTTGAGTCCAAGAAATTTTTGAGTTTCTTCCTCTACAAGCACCTCTTTTTGTAACAAAATTATAAATACCTCCAATACCATTTTTGTCACCAGGGTACCAATTTTGTACTGTTGAGTATTTAATTTCTGCATCATCTAACGCAATCAATTCAACATTAGCTGCATGTAATTGGTTTTCATCACGCATTGGAGCAGTACATCCTTCAAGATAACTAACATAACTTCCTTTATCAGCGATTATAAGTGTTCTTTCAAATTGACCTGTCTCTGATGCATTAATTCTAAAATAAGTAGAAAGTTCCATAGGACATCTCGTGTTTTCAGGAATATAAACAAATGATCCATCGGTAAAAACTGCTGAATTCAAAGTTGCAAAAAAATGATCAGTTATTGGAATGACAGAACCTAAATATTTT
>CACGAV010000020.1 GCA_902571095.1 uncultured Pelagibacteraceae bacterium | reverse complement strand
TATAATTTGAAAATCTTTCTTCACCAATTGTTTGAGGATAGCTGATATATTGTTCATAGAATGAAGAAAATTTTATTCCATGTACGCTTCCGATCATAAGTATAATAATAATAAAACTCATTGAACTTACAAGAGAAGGAATAATCCATTTAAATTTTTTTTGGACAACTGAATAAAGAATTAATATCAGAATAGATAAAATTATAATATATGCTGAGGGAACTTGTTTTGATAAAAACGCTAAAATAAAAAAAATCGGTAGGCAAATCCAATAAATATTATTATCATTTTTTATAGCCAACATTAAACAATAGATACCAAGTAATGAAAAAAATGTTGCATGGTGATCTACAAATGGTGTGCCGCTTGAAGTATAGGCTAATATTGAAAAAAAAATAGAAAATAAAAAACTTTGTAGAGTACCTATATCGAAATTTTTTAAAACAAAAAATGTCGCTATAGTTATAGAACAATTTAGAAAAGATGCATGTAAGACATATGCATTCCAATTTGTTCCAAAAATATAAAAGAAGAAACCTTGAATATAATCGATTACAGGCCCTGAAATTATCCAATAATCTTTGAATGGATATTCTCCTAATAAAATTCTAAAACCTGTATCAAAGTGGGAAAAGCTATCATGAGGTGATACTCCTTTATTTGCATAAAAATAATTTATAAAAAATGAAAATAAAAAAATAAATAAGAGCAATATTTTTTCTTTATTTTGTAAAAAAATTTTTTTCATTAAACTTTATAAAACTATTTACTTAAAGAGCTATCGATCTTAATAGCTGACTCGAAAAGTTCCTTAACAGCTTTTATTGATACATCAAAATTATCTTTTTCAATCTTGTTGAGCTTTAGTTCGATTACCTTTTCAACGCCTTTTTCACCTATTATTACTGGCACACCTGCATATAAATTTTTGACGCCGTATTCACCGTTTAAATATGCTGCACATGGTAATGTTTTTTTTTGATTTTTTAAATAAGACTCTGCCATCTCAACACCTGAAGCGGCGGGTGCATAAAAAGCAGATCCTTTTTCCAGTAACTTAACAATTTCTGCTCCACCTTTCCTTGTCCGTTGAATAATAGATTTTAAATCATTATCGGATATTTTTTTTTCTTCTAAAATACTTGCTAACGATTTTCCATCAATAATTGTATGATTTGGTAACGGAACCATTGTATCTCCATGACCTCCCAGGACTAATGAGCTTATTTCTGTTATTGGTTTACCTAGCTTTTGAGAAAGAAAATATTTAAATCTTGAAGAGTCTAAAATACCTGCCATACCAACAACTTTTTGTGTAGGCAAACCAGAATATTTTTGCAAAGCCATAACAATAATATCCAAAGGGTTTGTAATGCATATCACAAAAGCCTCTGATGCATTACTTTTTATTCCCTCAGCTACCTGTTTGATTATTTTTAGGTTTGTGCCTAATAAATCATCTCTTGTCATACCAGGTTTCCTTGGCACACCAGCGGTAATTATTATTACATCTGAGTCCTTTATATCTTTATAATTATTTGTACCTTTTAAATTGGTATTAAAACCGCTTACACCTGATGATTGTGCAATATCAAGTGCCTTACCTTTAGCAAGACCTACTGCTAAATCAAACAAAACAATATCATCTGCAAGACCTTTTAGTGCAATTAAGTGAGCAAGTGTTCCACCAATTTGGCCTGCACCTATCAAAGATATTTTTTTGCTCATTTTATTTCATTGTTGGCATCACAAATTCTGGGTCTGACTTAATTCCTGATGGCCATCTTGATGTAATTGTTTTTAATTTTGTATAAAATCTTACGCCCTCTGGTCCATGTATGCTTTGATCACCAAATAAAGATCTTTTCCATCCACCAAAACTGTGAAATGCCATTGGAACTGGTATCGGTATATTTATGCCTACCATTCCAATTTTTACATTACTTGCAAAGGATCTGCCTGTATCCCCATCTCTTGTAAATATGCTGGTACCGTTCCCAAATTCATGATCATTAACTAAAGATAATGCTTCGCTGTAATCTTTTGCTCTAATGACTGAAAGAACTGGACCAAATATTTCTTCTTTGTATATACGCATGTCTTTTTTAACATGATCAAATAAACATCCTCCCATATAAAAACCATTTTCATAACCTTGAAGTTTTAAATTTCTTCCATCAACTATAAGCTTTGCTCCCTCTTTAACTCCAATATCAACATAGCCTTTGACTTTTTCTAGATGTTCTTTTGTAACTAATGGACCCATTTGAGATTTCTTATCTAACCCTGGTCCTATTTTTAAAGACTCAACTTTCTTTGATAAACTTTTTACAAGAGGATCGGCAATTTTTCCAACTGCTACAGCAACTGATTGTGCCATACATCTTTCACCGGCAGAACCATATGCTGCTCCCATTAAGCCATTTACAGCTTGGTCTAAATCACAATCTGGCATTACTACACAATGATTTTTTGCTCCTCCTAAAGCTTGAACCCGTTTTTCATTTTTAGCACAATTTTCATAAATATATTTAGCGATAGGTGTAGAACCTACAAAACTTACTGCAGCAATATCTTTATTATAAATAATTGCATCTACTGCCTCCTTATCTCCATTAACAACATTAAATACACCAGGAGGAAGACCTGCCTCTAAAAATAATTCTGCCAATTTCATTGAACAAGATGGGTCTTTCTCAGATGGTTTCAAAACAAAAGTATTTCCACAAGCAATTGCAACTGGAAACATCCACATTGGGACCATTGCTGGAAAATTAAACGGTGTAATGCCTGCGCAAACTCCGAGTGGTTGTCTCATTGACCAGCTATCAACATTTGTACCAACATTTTCTGTAAATTCTCCTTTGAGTAACTGCGGTATACCACAGGCAAACTCTACGACTTCTAAACCTCGGGTCAAAGATCCTTTTGCATCTTCGTACACTTTTCCATGTTCAGAAACAATAATCTTTGTAAGTTCATCATAATTTTTTTCGATTAATTCTTTAAATTTAAAAAGGATCCTGGCTCTAGATAATGGAGTTTTTTCTGACCAACTAGAAAAAGCTTTTTTTGCTGCCATAACGGCTTTGTTTAAATCAGATGTACTTGCTAGATTTACATTATAGCTTACTTCTCCAGTAGCAGGGTTAAATACCTTTGCGGTCCTTTTAGAAGAACCTTTTACAGTTTTACCATCAATAAAATGCTCTATTGAATTCATTTTGTTATTAATGATTAATTAAGCTTTTAGCTCGATGCAAGCATTTTTTTAATAGATCCAATTGCTTTTGCAGGATTTAAACCTTTTGGGCAAGAATTAGTACAATTCATAATCGTATGACATCTATAGAGCTTGAGTTCATCTGCAACTTTTTTTAATCTTTCTTTTCTTTCCGCGTCTCTACTATCTGTTATCCAACGATAAGCTTGTAATAAAACTGCTGGCCCTAAGTATTTATCTCCGTTCCACCAATAGCTTGGACAAGAAGTTGAACAACATGCACAAAGTATACACTCATAATATCCATCAAGTTTTGCTCTGTCCTCTTGTGACTGTTTGATTTCTGTAGATGTTTTTTCCCCGACTTTAGTTTTAAGCCAAGGTTCTACAGACTCGTATTGTTTATATAGTGTAGTTAAATCACCAACTAAATCTTTGATTACTTTTAAATGAGGTAATGGATAAATATTTAAATCACCTTTAATATCTGAATGAGATTTAATACATGATAATGTATTTACTCCATCAACATTCATAGCACATGAACCGCAAACTCCATGTGCGCATGATCTTCTAAAAGTTAAGGTAGGATCAATTTCATTTTTAATCTTAAAAAGAATATCTAATACTTTAGGTCCACATTCATTTAGATCTACTTCAAATATATCAATTCTAGGATTTTCGTTACTAGTTGGATTCCATCTGTAAACTTTAACTTTTTTTAAATTATTTGATCCTGTTTTGTCTTTGAAGTAATTCCCTTTTAAAATTTTAGAATTTTGTGGAAGGCTAAACTGGACCATCAATATACTCTTTCTCTTGGTGGAAAGTATTGTACATCATTCGTTAAAGTTTTTGCATGGACAGGTCTATAAGCAACTTTAACGTCATTACCCTTTTGCCAAGCTAAAGTATGGGTCATATACTTCTTGTCATCTCTACTTTTATAGTCCTCTCTTGCATGAGCTCCTCTACTTTCTTTTCTATGATATGCAGAATCAATTGTTGTCATTGCCTGTCTTATAAGATTATCAAATTCTAAGGTTTCAACAAGATCAGTATTAAACAATAAAGATTTGTCTGAAACTGAAATATCAGACATTCCCTCAAAAGGTCTTCTGATTTGATCCATTCCTTCTTTTAATGTTTTTTCTGTCCTAAAAACTGCGCATTTAGACTGCATAGTTCTTTGCATAGACAACCTAAGTTCAGAAGTTTTTGTTGATCCAGACGCATTACGAAGTTTATCAAATCTATCTAAACATTTATCTGTTTCACTTTGCGGTATTTCCTCATGTGGTGTTCCGGGCTTAATTAGTTCTGCAGCTCTATTTGCAGCAGATTTTCCAAAAACTACTAGATCAATTAATGAGTTTGACCCTAATCTGTTTGCGCCATGGACAGAAACACATGCTGCCTCTCCTATAGCCATTAATCCAGGTACAGTGGATTCTTTTCCGTTCAACGTTAAAACCTCAGCTTTGTAATTTGTTGGTATTCCTCCCATGTTGTAATGTACTGTAGGAACAACCGGTATTGGATCTTTTCTTACATCAACCTCACAAAATGTTTTTGCTGACTCTGCAATTCCAGGCAATCTTTCTTCTATTACTTTTGGATCAAGATGATCTAAATGTAAATTGACATAATCTTTATTTTTACCAACTCCTCTTCCTTCGTTTATTTCTACTGCAATCGATCTGCTCACTACATCTCTTGATGCTAAATCTTTGGCTTTCGGAGCATATTTTTCCATAAATCTCTCACCTTTAGAGTTTAAAAGATATCCACCTTCGCCTCTGACACCCTCTGAAATTAAAGTTCCCACTCCGTAAATTCCTGTTGGGTGAAATTGTACAAATTCCATATCTTGCAATGGTAAACCAGCACGCAGTGCCATTCCATTTCCGTCTCCTGTACAAGTATGGGCAGAAGTAGCTGTATAATAAACTTTGCCATAACCACCCGTAGCTAGAATTGTTATATGCGATCTAAATCTGTGTATTGTTCCATCATTTAAATTCCAAGCAATCAGACCTTTGCACTGTCCATTCTTCATCAAAAGATCTAAGGCGAAATATTCTATAAAAAATTCAGTATTATGCTTTAAAGCTTGACCATACAAAGTGTGGAGTATTGCATGACCAGTTCTATCTGCTGCTGCACAAGTTCTTTGGACAGACTCATTTCCATAATTTTTTGTCATTCCACCAAATGCTCGTTGATAAATTTTTCCTTCTTTAGTTCTACTAAATGGGACACCATATTTTTCTAACTCAATTACTGCTTTAGGAGCTTCCTTGCATAAGTGTTCGATTGCATCTTGATCACCCAACCAATCTGATCCCTTTACTGTATCGTACATATGCCATCTCCAGTCATCTTCACCCATATTTCCTAAAGCTGCTGAAATTCCACCTTGGGCAGCTGACGTATGACTTCTCGTTGGAAAAACTTTTGATATACATGCAGTTTTAAGTCCAGCTTCTGATAATCCAACAGCAGCTCTTAGTCCTGAGCCACCAGCTCCTAGAACTACAACATCATATTCGTGATCAATAATTTTGTATGCTTTCATATTTTAATTCTTAAATAAAAATATTATTAATATTAATGTGACTATTATACTAAAAAAAACAAGTGATCTGTTTGCGGCATTTTTGAGTTTAAAATTGCTTATATAATCTTCAAAAACCTCACTTATTGTTAATGTATAAAAAGTTGATGCAAATATTAAGAATAAAGTAAAAATTATTTTAATTGTAATGCTTTCTGAAAACAAAATAGAATGAGAACTGTTAGCATCTAATAAACCTACTAAATTTATAATAAACCAAACCATAAAAGGAATTAATATTCCCGACGTTATTTTAATTGTTAACCATTTTTTAGTTGCTTTAATCATTTAAAATAAATTTTTTCCCAATAAGTAAAATAAAATAGTAAAAATAAACGATCCAATAATTGTAAGTATTCCAGTAATTCGCGATATCTTTAGATCAAAACCGTATCCCATATCCCATGCCAAATGTCTTATCTCATTTAAAATTTGAAAACTAAATGACCAACAAAAGCAAATTATTAAAAACTTTCCTGTTGATGATTTTGAAAGCATTTGAAGGATTTGGGCATCTGTTCCAATGAAAATTAATATCGAAGAAATTAAAATAATAAAGATGAAATTAATTATGCCGACTATTCTGTGCGAGATAGAAAGAAGAGAAGAGATATGCCATTTGTAAACCTGTAGATGAGGAGATAATGGACTATTTTTATTAGACATTTTTTTTAATTAATTGCTCTGCTATTTGAACAGTATTCAATGCAGCCCCTTTAAGTAAATTGTCAGAAACGACCCACATATTTATTGCTTTGTTATTTGAACTATCCTTTCGTATCCTTGAAATAAAAGTAAAATAACTATTTTCAGCTTCTAGTGGGGTTATATAGCCACCATCTTTTCTTTCATCAATAACCTTGCAACCACTAGATTTATTTAAAACATCCTTAATACTTTTAATATCAAATGGTTTTTCAAATTCCACATTGATAGACTCAGAATGAGAAACCATAACAGGAACCCTAACACAAGTAGCAGATATTTGGATTTTTGAATCAAGAATTTTTTTTGTTTCATTAATCATTTTCCACTCCTCTTTGGTATAGCCTTCATCAATAAATTCATCAATATGGGGTATCAAATTAAATGCTATTTGTTTTGTAAAATTTTTTGAGGAAATTTTTTTTCCTTCAAGAAAATCTTTTGATTGAGTTATTAATTCATCCATCGGAGCTTTTCCTGCACCAGATACTGATTGATATGTAGAAACAATAATTCTTTTGATATTGAAATGATCATGTAATGGTTTTAATGCAACAACCATTTGTATTGTAGAGCAATTGGCATTGGCAATAATATTTTTTTTTTTATAATTATCTAATTGGTCCAAATTTACCTCTGGTACTATTAATGGAACATCATTATCCATTCTAAAAAATTTAGAATTATCTATTACAATAGTTTTTTTGCTTGCTTTTGGAACCCATTGTTCTGCTATTTTACTTCCAGCTGCAAAAAAAGTTATTTTGGCATTTGAAAAATCATATTTTTCAAGATCTTGGATCTCAACGTCTTTTCCCTTAAATTGGATTTTTTTTCCTGCGCTTTTTGAAGAAGCAACTAAAAATAAATTAGTTATTTTAATTTTAGATTTTTCTAAAATTTCAATAGTTTTTCTTCCAACGTTGCCGGTGGCACCAATTATAGCTAAGTTCATTAAAAAGTATTTTAATTTAAATTTGATATAATTGCATCACCCATATCTGAGGTTGATACCTTTTTCTTGCCTTTTGACATTATATCTGGAGTTCTTAAACCGTCTTCTAGTGTTTTTTCAACAGCCTTATCTAATATTGAAGACTCTTTTTCCATACCTAAAGAATACTTCAGTGCCATTGAAAAACTTAATATTGTTGCAATAGGATTTGATATATTTTTACCAGCAATGTCAGGTGCTGAACCGTGCACTGGTTCGTACAAAGATCTAGTTCTTCCATTTTTGTCTTTGTCACCTAATGATGCTGATGGCAGTAAACCTAAAGAACCAGTAAGCATTGCAGCTTCATCAGATAACATATCTCCAAATAAATTATCTGCTAAAATAACATCAAACTGTTTTGGATTTCTCAATAGTTGCATTGCGCAGTTATCAGCTAACATATGGTTAAGTTCAATTTTTTTAAAATCTTTATCTTTTAAAGATTGGACTTCTTCTCTCCACAAAACACCGGCCTCCATAACATTTGATTTTTCACAAGATGTAACTTTATTATTTCTTTTAGCTGCTAGTTCAAAAGCTACTTTAGCAATTCTTTTTATTTCCTTGGTTGTATATACATGTGTGTTCACACCTCTTCGTTCACCATTTTCTATTGGTTTTACGCCTCTAGGTTCACCAAAATATATTCCTCCGGTCAATTCTCTTACAATCAAAATATCAAGACCTGAAACTATTTCAGGTTTTAATGTTGAAGAATCGACAAGTTCTTTAAAACAAATAGCTGGTCTTAGATTGGCAAATAATTTTAGTTCTTTTCTTAATTTTAAAAGAGCTCTTTCAGGTTTTTTTGAAAACTCTAATTTATCATATTGTGGTCCACCACATGCTCCAACAATTACTGCGTCACTCTCTAAAGCTCTATAAAAAACTTCATCAGTTATAGGTACGCCGTGTTTGTCAATTGCAGCTCCACCAATAAGATCTTGATCAATTTTAAAATCTAAAGATTTTTTTTTATTAAACCAATCAATTACTTTTTTAGTTTCTCGGACAACTTCTGGACCTATACCATCCCCTGGTAAAAGTAATATTTTTTTTTGATTTATTGTCATTTTATAACCAAGGTTTGTTTTGGTACATTTTGTTCTCAAAACTTTCAATATGTTTGGTTTTTTTAAGAGATATTGCTATGTCATCAAGTCCATTTAATAAACACTTCTTTTTGAATGAGTCTAATTCAAATTTAAAAGTTTTATTTCCATAAACAATTTCTTGTTCTTCAAGCTTAACTTCGATACTTTCTTCTCTCTTACAATAGTCTTTTAGCTCATTTATAATTTCATCTTTTGCTACAATGGGAAGTATGCCATTTTTAAAACAGTTGTTGTAAAAGATATCAGCAAAACTTTCACTGATGATAACTCTAATTCCAAAATCTAATAAAGCCCACGGCGCATGCTCTCTCGATGAACCACAACCAAAATTTTTTCCTGATATTAAAATTTTAGAATTATTGAATGGTTCCTGGTCTAAAATGAAGCCTTTTATCGGATTTCCTTTTTCATCAAACCTCATTTCATAAAATAAACTTTTACCTAAGCCTGATCTTTTAATTGTTTTTAAAAATTGTTTAGGAATAATTTTATCAGTATCTATATTCATTAGAGGAATATAAGCTGGTATACTTTTTATTTTTGTAAATTTTTCCATATTAATTATTAAATTTTCTAACATCTGATAAACGACCTTCAATAGCTGCTACTGCTGCCATTGCTGGGCTTACTAGATGTGTTCTTCCCCCTCGACCTTGCCTTCCTTCAAAATTTCTATTTGATGTTGATGCACATCTTTCTCTTGGTTTTAATTGATCTTCATTCATGCCTAGACACATTGAACAACCTGGTTCTCTCCACTCAAAACCAGAGTCTTTAAACACTTTATCCAAACCTTCTTGCTCAGCTTGAATTTTTACAAGACCTGATCCTGGAACAACCATGGCATTTACATGTCCTGCTATTTTTTTATCCTTAAGAAGTTTAGCTGCTTCCCTTAAGTCCTGAATTCTTCCATTAGTACAGCTTCCAATAAAGACTTTGTCTATTTTAATATCTGTCATTTTGGTATTTGGTTTTAAACCCATATAATCTAATGATCTTTCCATAGCCACACGTCTGTCACTATCTTTTTCTTTTTTTGGATCTGGAACTGATCCATTAACTGGAACAACATCTTGTGGAGACGTGCCCCAAGTAACTTGTGGAACGACATCTTCGCCATTTAAAACTATTTCTTTATCGAATTTACAATCTTTATCAGATTTTAAGTTGCTCCAATAATCTAGAGCTTTTTTCCAATTATCTTTTTTTGGAGATAAAGGTCTGTTCTCTAAATATTTGAAGGTTTTCTCGTCAGGTTGTATCAATCCTGCTCTAGCTCCACCTTCAATAGTCATATTACAAACAGTCATTCTCTCTTCCATGCTAAAGTTTCTGATAACTTCTCCGGAATACTCAATTACGAATCCAGTTCCTCCAGCTGTTCCTATAGTGCCTATAATTTTTAAAATAACATCTTTAGCAGTTACTCCTAATGGTATTTTTCCATCTACCTTAAGTAAAAAATTTTTAGATTTTTTTTGTAATAGAGTTTGGGTAGCTAAAACATGTTCAACTTCAGATGTTCCAATTCCAAAAGCAAGTGCGCCAAAAGCTCCATGAGTAGCGGTATGACTATCCCCACAAACAATAATTGTACCTGGTTGGGTAAAACCTTGTTCAGGTCCAATAATATGAACTATACCTTGTCTCTTATCATTCATGTCAAATAAAGGTACACCAAATTCTTTACAATTTTTTCTAAGCGTATCAACTTGAATTTTTGACTGTTGATCATTAATACCATTTGTTCTATCGGTTGTAGGTACGTTATGGTCAGCTACTGCCAAAGTAAAATCAGGTTTTCTTACTTTTCTTTTATTTAGCCTTAGGCCTTCAAAAGCTTGTGGGCTAGTTACTTCATGTACTAAATGTCTATCAACATATAACAATGAAGTACCGTCATCTTGTTCAAATACAAGATGGTCGTCCCAAATTTTATCGTATAAAGTTTTTGGCATTAGAATTATTTTTTTAAGTTTTCAGGTTTTGTATTCTTTTTTTTATCAGTTTCTTTTTTGGACTGATTAGGTATATCTTTTTTTGATTCATTTGTGCTTGTTTTAAGGCTATCAGAAGATAGGTTTTCATTTGTTTTGGTTTCAACGTCACTTTTAACTTCAACTTCTATCCCAATATTTTTTTTCATTTTTTCTGCAATTCTGGCAGATTTACCTTTTCTATCTCTTAAATAATAAAGTTTTGCTCTTTTAACTTTACCAGATCTGATAACTTTAATTGAGCTTATTACGGGGCTATAAAGAGCAAAAGTCCTCTCTACACCTTCTCCAAAGGAAATTTTCCTTACTTTAAAAGAAGAGTTTATGTCTCTATTTTTTTTTGCAATACAAATACCCTCAAAATTTTGGACTCTTTCCCTTTTGCCCTCAACTATTCTCACACCAACACGAAGGGTGTCCCCTGGAAAAAACTCAGGAATTTTCCTTTTTGAAATAATTTTTTGAACGTATGCTCTGTTTATATCTTCAATATTTTTCATTTTTTTTTATTATTTAAATATTTTTCCCAAAGATCAGGTCTCTGGCGTCGTGTTATATCCTTAGATTGTGATAAACGCCAGTCCTTAATTTTTGCATGATCTCCTGATAATAGTACTTCTGGAACACTTTTTTTTTCCCAAATTTGAGGTTTTGTATATTGAGGATATTCCAGTAATCCATTTTCAAAGCTTTCATCATCTTTGGATTTTTCATTACCTAGAACACCTGGAAGTAACCTTAAAACAGAGTCTATAATAACGAATGATGCGGATTCTCCTCCAGACAAAATGTAATCGCCAATACTAATTTCCTCAATATTTCTTGTGTTTAAAATACGTGCATCAACTCCCTCGAAATGACCACAAATTAAATTTATTGTTTTCTCTTTAGTTAGATTTTTTGCAAACTTTTGATCGAACTTTTTACCTTTAGGCGAAAGATAAAAAACTTTCTCATCCTTTTTTAATCTACTATCTAATGATTTTCCTAAAACATTTGGTTTTAATAACATTCCGCTGCCTCCTCCAAAAGGGGTGTCGTCTACGGTCTTATGTTTGTCTTCAGCGGAATCTCGAATATCAATGATTTCTAAATCCCAAATTTTTTTTTGTAAAGCTTTTCCGTAAAGACCTTTGCTTAATGGTCCAGGAAAAATTTCAGGATATAAAGTAAACACTCGAGCCTTCCACATTTTTTTTATTTAGGTAACTTAGTTGCACCAGTTTCTTGATGTACTATTTTTCCGTCTTTAAACTTATAATAAGACATAACCGCTTCTTTATTACCATCCGCAAAACTTGCGATAGCGTGCATGAATCCTACTTCGTTGTTTTCAAAAAGAATTCTCTCTTTTTCAAGTTTGACATCTTTCATACCAACCCATTTAACGACATCGTCTTTCGACAATGTTTTTCCAGATGCATGCATAAGAAATTTAAAATCATCATGCATAACTTCCCTTGCACCGTTTTCATCACCTGCATTTATTACTT
>CACGAV010000019.1 GCA_902571095.1 uncultured Pelagibacteraceae bacterium | reverse complement strand
TGATGAAATTTATAGTAGACAAATCTTTGATGGTAAAGAAATGCCTACGTTTTTTAATTATCCAGAATTAAGAGAAAGATTAATTGTTCTTGAAGGTTGGAGCAAAGCTTATTCAATGACAGGATGGAGATTGGGTTGGAGTTTTTGGCCAAAAAATCTTGTAGAACATGTAAATAAATTAGTAATAAATAGTGTTTCTTGTGTGAATGCAGCTGCTCAGTTCGCAGGTATTGCTGCTTTAGACGGTCCAGATGACTCAATAAATGAAATGATGAGAAAATTTACAATTAGAAGAAAACTTATTCACGAAGGTTTAAATAATTTACCAGGAGTAGAATGTAGTTTACCTGGAGGAGCATTTTATGCTTTTCCTAAAGTCATAGGAACAGGAATGAATGGTGCTGAGTTTGCTAAAAAATGTATGCATGATGCAGGTGTAGCTATAGTTCCAGGAACAGCATTTGGTAAAACAGCCCAAGATTATGTTAGATTTAGTTTTGCAGCTTCTAGCGATAATATCTCACAAGCCTTAGAAAAAATTAAAAAGATGCTTGGTTAATTAAGGTATATTTTTTCTATATAATTTAATAACATTATAGAAAAAAATGAATGAACAAATACAATCAGAATTAAAAAAAATATTTAATGGCAGATTTTCCACCTCAGTTTCTACAAGAACAAACTATGCCAGAGGTGAGGATACATATGATCCAGTATTATCAAAAGCTGTAGTCTTTCCAGAAACTAACGAAGAGGTTTCCAAAATTCTTAAACTTTGTAATGACCACAAAGTTCCTGTTGTTCCATTTGGGACCGGGACATCTTTGGAGGGTAATGTTGTAGGTAATGATAAAGGAATAACGATATCTTTGGAAAAGATGAACAAGGTCCTAAGCGTGAATGTTGAAGACTTCGATTGCAGAGTTCAGGCGTGTGTGACCAAAGAGCAATTGAACGATTATTTAAGAGAGGATGGAGTTTTTTTTCCAATCGATCCTGGTGCGAACGCAGCAATAGGTGGCATGGCCTCAACATCTGCTTCAGGAACTATGGCTGTAAAATACGGGACCATGAAGACTGTAATCACCGGCCTAACAGTAGTTCTTCCTAATGGTGATATTATTAAAACTGGAAGTAGGACAAAAAAAACTTCTGCTGGTTACAATTTAACAAACTTATTTATTGGTTCAGAAGGAACGCTTGGTATAATTACAGAAATACAATTAAGATTATCTCCAATCCCAGAAAGTATTATGAGTGCAGTTTGTCATTTTCCTACCCTAGAAGATGCAGTTCAATCAGCACAACAAGTCATTCAATATGGTGTACCGATAGCCCGAATTGAAATGCTCAATAAAGAACAAATGGATATAAGTATTAATTATTCAAAGTTAAAAGATATGAAAGTTTTACCGACATTATTTTTTGAGTTTCATGGATCGGAGTCCTCTAATAAAGAAAACATCAAAATAGTTGAGGAAATATCTAAAGAGAATAGAGGTAGCGCCTTTAAATGGGCGAAAGATTTAGAAGAAAGAAATAAATTATGGCAAGCTCGTTGGGATATATATTATTCTGTAAAAGCATTAATTAAAAACGGAAGAGTTTATTCTACAGATGTATGCCTTCCAATTTCTAAAATAGTCGAGTGTGTGAAATTTGCAGAGGATGTCACAAAAAAATTTGGTCTTAGAGCTCCAATGGTTGGCCACTTAGGCGATGGAAATTTTCATGTTGTTTTGCCTTATGATCCACAAAAAAAAGAGACTTATAAAAAGATAAGAGAGTTTAGTGATTTGCTGATCAAAAAAACGTTGGAATTAAACGGAACAATCACTGGAGAACACGGGGTAGGGCTTCATAAAAAAGAATATCTTATAAAAGAACATGGGGACAATATTCCAATTATGAAATCTATAAAAAGAACTCTTGATCCAAACAATATTATGAATCCTGGTAAAATTTTCGATTTAAATTAAAATCAAAATGAAAAAAGTCCTTGTAACTAGAAAATTATTGAGATCTTGTGAGGATAAAGCTTCTAAATTATTTAATCCCCATTTTAACTCAAATGATGAATTATATTCTCAAAAAAAACTAGTTGAATTATCAAAAGGCTGTGATGGTATTCTGTCATCACTTACAGATAAAATAGACAAAGATACTATTGAGAAACTTCCTGAAACAGTAAAGATAATATCTAATTTTGCCGTTGGTTTTGGAAATATCGATATCGAGGCAGCAAAAAAAAGAAATATAATAGTCACTAATACACCAGATGTTTTAACTGATGCTACTGCAGAAATTGCCATGTTATTAATTCTTGGTGCATGTAGAAGAGCAAGCGAAGGAATTGATTGGGTTAAAAAAGAAAACTGGAAATGGTCAGCAGATTTTTTAATTGGTAAGCAACTCACAGGATCGAGACTTGGTATTCTAGGCATGGGTAGAATTGGAAGAGCATTAGCAAAAATTGCAAAAAGTTTTGGTATGGAAATACATTATAGAAATAGAACTAAATTAAGTAGTGACAAAGAAATGGGGGCAACTTTTCACGACAATATTAAAAGCTTATTCTCCGTTTCGGATGTATTATCAATTTGTTGTCCGGCAACAAAAGAAACTAAAGACATAATTAATAAAGAAACTTTGGAATATTTTCCAACCGGTGCAATTATAACAAATGTTGCAAGGGGAGATATGATCGATGACGAAGCCATGGTTCAAGCTTTGGTCAGTCGTAAAATTTATGCCGTAGGATTAGATGTTTATAAAGGTGAGCCAAAAATTCATCCAGAATATTTAAAGCAACCTACAGCATTTATATTGCCACATCTTGGTAGTGCGACTAAAACAACAAGAACAGCCATGGCAAATCTTGCAATAGAGAATATAGATGAATACTTCAGAACAGGAACGGCGAAAAATAAAGTTAATTAGTACAATCTCTAATTGAATCATTAAAAATTTTATTGATTCTGCCCGAGACTCTCAAATTTATTTGTGCTTAAATAATTCAACTAGTTAATTAACTAAGGGGAGACAAATATGTCAAAAAAAGAAAAAACGCTGAAGAGAGTTAAAACTCCTTCTAGACGTAAGTTCTTTAAAGCAGCAGCAGCAACTGGTGCAGCAGCGGCAGCAACTATTGCAATGCCGAATGTAGCATTTGGTGCTCCTAAAACTTTAAAGATGCAAGCAGCTTGGCCTTCTGGAGCTAATATATTCTTCGAAATGGCTGGCGACTTTGCAAAAATGGTAGGCGACATGTCTAATGGTGAATTGAAGATTGATCTTCAACCAGTTGGAGCTGTTGTTAAAACATCTGAAATCGGTCAAGCGGTAAGTTCAGGAGTTCTTGATATGGGACACTGGGTAACTGCATACTGGTACGGAAAAAATCCAGCAGCATCATTGTTTGGAACAGGACCTTCGTACGGAATGTCATCTCAAGAAGTTATGGGATGGATTGAGTACGGTGGAGGAAGAAAACTTTACGAAGAAACTCTTTCTAAAGTTGGCTTCAACTATGTTGGTCTTTTCCATATGCCAATGCCAGCACAGCCATTTGGTTGGTTCAAAAAGAACGTAACTAAAGTGTCTGATGTTAAAGGTATGAAATATAGAACAGTTGGTCTAGCGACTAACGTATTAACAGCTATGGGAATGGTTGTAAGACAACTTCCAGGTGGAGAAATTCAGCCAGCAATGAAAACTGGTTTGATCGAAGCTGCGGAGTTTAACAACCCAACATCAGACTCACAGTTTGGTATGCAAGACGTATCTAAGCATTATCACTTAGGTAGCTTCCACCAATCTCAAGAGATGTTTGAAATTCCTGTGAACACGAAGACATTTAATGGATTAAGCCCACAACACCAGGCTATTCTAAAAAATGCTGCGGCCGCTGCGAATACAGACAACTACTTTAAAGCGTTAGTGAGATACTCAGCTGATTTATCGAAGTTAATGAATCAACATAAAGTAAATGTTTATCAAACTTCAGATGAAATCTTAGCTCAACAATTAAAAGGATGGGACAAAGTTATAGGTGACTTTGTTAAAAAAGATGCATTCTTTGCTAAAATTGTTGCTTCTCAAAAAGCTTACGCTAAAAGAGTAATGAAGTACCTACTCATGAATCAGCCAAATTACAAATTGGCTTACGAAAATGAGTTCGGTAATATAGCTAAAGTTAAAATTTAGTAGCTTTTTAAAAATTAAAGGGGGCTTTTTTTAAGCCCCCTTTTTTTATGGCAATTATAATTTAATTGGACTAACATAAATCATGAGGGAATTTATCGTTTTCGCAGATCATCTAAGCACATCAGTCGGTAAGGCTTTTTCGTGGTGCATAGTTATTTTGATGGGAGGAACTTGCTATGAGGTAATAATGGCATATGCTTTTAATGCACCAACGCTATGGAATTTTGATTTTAGTTTACAAATGTACGGTGCAATATTCATGATGGCGGGAGCCTACACTTTGTCTACCGAAGCTCATGTAAGAGGAGACGTAATTTACAGATTATTTAAACCCAGAACTCAAGGGTATATAGATCTAGTTTTATATTTTATCTTTTTCTTTCCAGGTGTATTTGCTTTAGCATTTTATGGATATGAATACGCAGCTTTAGCTTGGAAAATAAAAGAAACTAGTTGGAATAGTCCAGCACAAATACAAATTTATATGGCAAAATCTTTAATACCTGCAGCAGGTGTTTTATTAATTATTCAGGGAATTAGTGAAGTTTTTAGATCAATCATTTGTATAAAAACAGGTCACTGGCCAGCAAGAATGGTTGTTGCAGAAGAAACAGAAAAAATACTAATGAGAACTTCACAAGACGAGGATCAAAAAGATGTTATTTAGTTTAACAAATCCAGAAATAGCTATTCTTATGATGGCAATATTTCTTTTTGCCGTTCTTTTAGGATTTCCTATTGCATTTACTTTAATGGCGATGGGTGTGGGGTTTGGTTATTACGCTTACTATGATCCAACAAGAATGGAACACCTATTAGATAATAGGATATTTCAATTATTTGTACAAAACACCTACACTGTAATGGATAACACCGTTCTCACAGCTGTCCCTTTGTTTTTGTTTATGGGTTACCTTGTTGAAAGAGCTGGAATTGTTTCAAGATTATTCTTTGCTATTCGTTTAGCATCTCATGGGTTACCGGCATCTATGGCAGTGGCAGCTTTGATTACTTGTGCTCTATTTTCTACAGCTACTGGAATTATCGGAGCTGTTGTTACTTTAATGGGACTTTTAGCTTGGCCAGCAATGATAAAAGCAGGCTATGACAAAAAATTTGCATCTGGTGTTATTTGTTCAGGCGGATGTCTTGGAATATTAATACCTCCAAGTATTATGCTTATAGTTTATTCAGTTATTGCTCAGCTATCGCCTTTAAGATTATTTGCTGCTGCAATATTGCCGGGGATAATGCTTGCTGGATTATATATTTTGTATGCTGTTACAAGAGCATATTTAAATCCCTCAATTGCTCCCAAACCACCTGCGGAAGATATACCACCTCGTTCAGTTATTTTAAAAGAGGTTTTGGTTTCATTTCTTCCATTGTTTTCATTAATAATATTGGTGCTAGGAACTATTCTTGGAGGTCTTGCAACTCCTGCCGAAGCAGCTGCCGTAGGAGCATTTGGTGCTTTGGTGTTATCTTATTTTTATAAAACTCTAAAATGGAAAAATTTTAAAGAGTCAGTTTTTTTAACTGCTAAAACTACCGCAATGATAATGTGGTTATTTATCGGATCATGGACGTTTGCATCTGTATTTTCTTACCTAGGTGGTCATGAAGTATTTGAACATTTTTTTAAATCAATGAATTTACAGCCTTGGCAATTTTTAGTCATTACCCAAATAATTATTTTCCTTCTCGGATGGCCTTTAGAGTGGACTGAGATATTAATCATATTTGTACCGATATTTTTACCCCTTGTAGAATTTTTTGGAGTAAACCCTTACTTTTTTGCAATGCTAATAGCTTTAAACCTTCAAACCTCGTTTTTAACTCCGCCCATGGCCATGTCCGCTTATTACTTAAAGGGAGTACAAACTAAAAATGTAGAATTGTTAGAAATTTTTAGTGGTATTATGCCATTCCTATTAATTGTAATTTTTGCGATGTTTCTAATGTACATGTTTCCCGGCATAGCACTCTGGTTGCCTGACTTACTTTTTGCAAACTAAATCTAAATTATGAGCAAAATCTTTTCAATGACAGCTATTGAGTTAGCTGAAAAATTAAAAAGTGGTGAGATTTCATGTGTTGATGCTTGCAAAGAGTATATTGGCAGAATAGATAAATTTGAAAAAGATGTTAAAGCTTGGGCCTTCTTTGACAAAAAACTTCTTTTAGAGAAAGCAGAGGAAAAAGATGAGTACAGAAAATCAGGCAAACCTCTAGGACCACTTCATGGATTACCAATAGGAATAAAAGATATTATTGGAACCCAAGATATGCCAACAGAATGTGGAACAGTATTAAGAAAAGGTATGTCAGAAAGTGCAGACGCCGAGGTAATTAATTTATTAAAAATTTCAGGTGCAATAATCATGGGCAAAACAGTTACGACGGAACTTGCTTATTTTGATCCTGGCAAAACTACTAATCCACATGATAAAACTAGAACACCAGGCGGATCTTCAAGTGGATCAGCAGCTGTTGTTGCAGCACATATGGCACCATTATCAGTAGGGACGCAAACTAAAGGCTCAATCATTCGACCTGCATCCTATTGTGGTGTCGTCGGCTACAAACCTTCATTTGGTTTAATATCGAGAAATGGTGTTTTAAAGCAGTCATCAAAACTTGATCATGTTGGGGTTTTTGGCAAACGTGTTGAAGACGTAGCTTTGATTGCAAAATGCCTGATAAAAAAAGATTTATATGACAAAGATACAGTTCACTATTCAGCTGAAAAAATGTTGGAAGAATGCAGAAAAGGCCCCCACTTCGATCCAAAATTTATATTCTATAAAACTTCTAATTGGAAAAATATAGACAAAGAGTCACAAAAAGCTTTTCAATTTTTAATAAAAAAACTAAAAAAACATATAGAAGTATTTGATGAACCATCTTATTTTAAAGATATACATAAGTTTCAACAAGTGGTTCACGAAACTGACATGGCGAATAGTTTTCAAAAGTATTACAAAAATTCAAAAAATAAATTGGGAAAAAAACTCATAGAAGCTATAGAGCGCGGAAATAAATATTCTGCCGGTGAATACACTGAAGCAAAGGACTTTATGGAACAAAGCTATAGATCTTATAGTGAAGTATTTGAAGATTACCACGGAGTAATTACACCAGCGTCTACAGGTGTAGCAGATAAAGGATTGAAATTTACTGGGAGTCCGGAGTTCTGCACTATCTGGACGTATATGGGTTTACCATCAGTATCACTACCTTTACTTACAGGTGAAAATAATTTACCATTAGGAGTTCAGCTAGTCGGCAATAAACTTGATGATTTAAGATTTTTAGGGGTTGCAAATTGGTTAGAACAAAAGTGTAAGGATAAAGAAGATGAATAAATTAACAAGTATAGTTGGATGTTCTATAGCAATTGCCTTCTTAATTGGATTGGCTACCACATTAACAAGATCAATGATGATTGGCTTTACCGACGTTCTTCCAGTTTATATTCTTATGGGCTTGGTAATATGCATGATGATTTATGAAGCCTTCTTCCAAAAAAAATAAAACAACTTTTCTTCCATTTATTTTACTTTTAATTCAGCCAATTTTTATGGCAAGCAATTTAGCTATTGCTCGTGGGGCAGTTCCATTTGTCCCACCAGTTGCTTTAGGGTTTTGGAGGTGGACGCTTGTATTTGTTTTTTTGTTGCCATTTTTTTACCAACCAATAAGAAAAAACTTCATACACTTAAAGTCAGAGTTTTTAAAACTCTTTTTTTTAGGTTTTACCGGATGTTGTCTATGTAGTATTTTTCCTTATGTTGCAGGTAAAACCACAACTGTTTTAAACATGTCGCTAATTTATACTTCTTCCTCAATTTTTATAGTTATGTTATCAACTTTTTTTTATAAAGAAAAAATAAATTTTCTTCAGACTATTGGATTTATTCTTGCATTTATTGGTGTGTTAGTTGTCATCTCAAATGGAAAATTATCAACCTTTTTAAATTTAAATTTTGTCGAAGGAGATATTTGGATTTTGGGTGCAGCAATATCATGGGCTTTATATTCAGTTTATGTTTTACATTGGAAATCTAAATTTAATCTATTTACAAAATTTACATTAATAGCTTTTTTTGGTTCGCTTTCACTATTTCCTTTCTATCTTTATGAAGTGATTTATTTAGGTGATAAATTTAATTTAGAGTTAATACCCATTTTATGGATTACAATTGCAGCAATATCACCAGGTATTATTGCTTTTATTCTTTATAGCAAAATCCAAAAGTATTTAGGTGCATCAATTACTGGGTTTACACTATATTTGTTTGTTGTTTATGGCGCATTTTATGGAATATTTTTTTTTAACGAGCAACTTTTTGTGTCACATTATTTAGGTGGAGCATTAGTTTTACTTGGGGTGTATTTTGCTAGAAAAACTTAAATATATGTTTACTTTAATAACTATAGCAATTTTATGTTACTTGCTTGTAGTAATTTTTGTATTTTTTTACCAAAGAAATCTTCTTTATCACCCTTTCGAGAATAATTATAGCACAGATGAAGCAAATTTCTCTTACGAGGAAGTTTTTGTGCCTACTTCTGACGGAAAAGAATTAAAAGCGTGGTTTCACAAAAAAAATCTGAAACAAAAAAAAACGTTATTATTTTTTCATGGAAATGCAGGTGATTTGAGAAATAGAATTTACAAATTAAATTTAATAAAAGACTTTGATATAAACTTTTTGATTGTAGCTTATAGAGGTTTTAGTGGTAATGAAGGGAGTCCTACTGAAAAAGGATTATATCAAGATGCCAGAGATACATTAGATTGGTTAAATGCGCAAGGAATCGAAGATAAGCAAATTGTAATTTACGGAGAATCACTTGGAACTGGAGTCTCTGCCGAGGTTGCACAAAATAAAAATTTTGCAGGCATAATTTTAGAATCCCCATTTACATCTATGGTTGATGCCGGAAAACACTACTACTCTTATCTTCCAGTTTCTCTTTTACTCAAAGACAGATATGAAACTTTAAAAAAATTAAAAAATATTAAAATTCCAATTTTAGTTATGCATGGAGAAAATGATAAAATCGTCCCATTTTTTATGGGTAAAAAAATTTTTTTAGAAGCTAATGAGCCTAAATATTCTTATTTCCCCAAAGAAGATGATCACATGATGGAATATAATAAAAATTTATTGGAAGCCCTAAATAAATTTTTTTCATCAATATAGCCAATTACTTTTGTTAGGATATTTTCTTTTTAAAATGATTTTATTAATAAAAACTGACATTACAATTATTGCTATAGTTCCTAATATTACTGGGAATAATATGAATTCGAAAGAGACATCTGTAAATAAAACCACCAACGGATTTGACGCAGCAGGTGGGTGCATAACCTTTAAGAATACCATTAAGGTTACAGCTACCCCAACTGATAAACCAAGCGAGAAAAATGAAAATCCAATTATTTCATTAAAAATAATTCCAACTAAAACTGATATCAAATGTCCAAAAAAAATATTTTTTGGCTGTGCTGTTTCCAAATTATGAAGAGCAAAAACTAAAAAAACTGTTGCTCCAAATGAAAACATCAGCCACACACCAGCAGATGTCCTTAAAGTTAAAAAAGCAAGAACACCTATAACTACTGATGCAGCTATTCCTGATATAATTGGCTCTATTTTTTTTGGTATTTTCATTTTTAATTTTCAACCAACATTTTAGAAAAGTTTGATGAGCTGAATGAATGTAAATCACTTTCATTTTCGCCCATACCAACTGCAATTATCGGCAAACCAAATTTTTTACATATAGCTAATAATATCCCTCCTTTTGCTGAAGTATCTAATTTTGTAATTATTAAACCAGTTAGGTTAGAAATTTTTTTAAATTCTTCAACTTGGTTTAATGCATTTTGGCCTGTAGTAGCGTCCAGCACCAAAATAGTTTCATGAGGGTATTCAGAATTTACTTTTTTGAGAACAGTAAATATTTTTTTATATTCTTCCATCAGGTTTTTTTTATTTTGTAACCTTCCTGCAGTATCTATAAATGCCATATCTAATTTATTGTCCTTAGCGAACTTTGCAGTTTTATACCCTACAGATGCTGGATCCGTTCCTAAATCTGATTTAATAAACTCTGCCCCAACTTTTTTAGACCAAAGTTCTAACTGTTCAATAGCTGCTGCTCTAAAAGTATCAGCTGCACCAAAAACTATTTTTTTTCCCTGATTTTTAAATAACTTTCCAAGTTTTCCTATTGTTGTTGTTTTTCCCACTCCATTTACTCCTGCTACAACTATAATTGAGGGAGAACTTTTATAAAGATTATTAAGTTTTCCTTCATAAGGGTTTAGTATTTTAGATATCTGTTCACCAAGAAAATCAAATATTTCTTTTTCATCTTTAATTTCTTTTCCTATTTTTTCTTTTTTAAATTTTTCTTTGAGATCCGAAGCTATTCGAGTACCAACATCTGACTCAATTAGAAGTTCTTCAAATTTATTTAGCGAGTTTTCATCTATCTTTTTTTTACTAAATAAATTACTAAATTTAAAATTTTCAAAAAATTTCATTATGTTTCAAATTTAATTGTTTTAACTTCTGAGACTGGACCAGTCATAAATATATTATCTGTTTTGTCTATTTTAATATTTAAAAAACCTTCTTTGAATTTTATATCTACTTCATTGTAAACTAATTTATTTTTAAACGCAGCGACAGCTGTTGCGCATGCAGCTGTTCCACATGCTTTCGTTAGTCCAGCACCTCTTTCCCAAACATTAACAGTTATATTGTTTCCATCTATAATCTGAGCCATTGTTACGTTAGTTTTTTCTGGAAATAGATTATGGTTTTCAATTTCTGGACCTATCGTTTTTAAATCATGCTCAAAACAATTTTTAACAAAAAAAACTATGTGTGGATTTCCAACGTTTACACAAAATCCACCTGTAAATTTCTTGTTATTTATCTCCAAAGTTATATCAGCTGGGTTTATTGTTTTAGATAACGGAATATCTTTAAAACTAAATAAAGGTTTTCCCATTTCAAGTTCTACTTGTAAATTTCCTATTATTTTTGCATTGATCATTCGATTATTTGTTTTTAATTTTATTTCTTTTGTATTTAAGTTCTTACCCAAAAGATAAGCTACACATCTAGACCCATTTCCACATGCACTTACTTCGCCTCCATCAGAGTTAAAAATTGTTATTGGAAAACAATTATCTTTTCCTTTATCTATAAAGATTATTTGATCAAAGCCGATATTAGATCTGCTACCTAATTCAATAATTTTTTCTTTTGTTAAATTAATAGAATTTTTTCTTCTATCAATAATGACAAAATCATTACCTAAGCCATCCATTTTGTAAGCGTTAATTGATGTCATAATTGATTAGTATAATTATTCATTGACTTTTAAAACCCTTAATTGTAGCTTCTCACCACTTCCGCAAATAGTAGATTTTGCGGTGCCTTTAGAAATAAAGGGATCGACACTAGTCAGCGAGGGTTCGCCCACTAGTGCGATTGGTGTTGGATGTATTAAAAATGTTTGAAAATTTAACAAATAAATTAGAAGGAATACTTAGCAAACTAAAAAAAGCCCCTTCTCTGAATGAAACGCAAGTTGAAACAGGGCTAAAGGAAATTAGAGAGGCACTTTTAGCTGCGGACGTTTCATTACCTGTAGTAAAGAAATTTATAGAAGATATTAAACCCAAAGCCATTGGTCAGGAAATTATTAGATCAACCTCACCAGGTCAAATGTTAGTAAAAATTGTTTATGATCAGCTGGTTCAAGTTTTGGGTGGAAAAGGAGAAGAACTCAACCTTAAAGCTGTCCCGCCAGCATCAATATTATTAGTCGGTTTACAAGGATCAGGAAAAACTACAACAGCTGTAAAATTAGCCAAAAATATTGAAAAAAATCATAAAAAGAAAATTTTACTTGTAAGTCTTGATGTTTACAGGCCTGCTGCTCAAGAGCAATTAAAAATATTGTGTGAAAAAAATAATTTAAATGTTCTTCCCATTATAAAAGACCAATACCCAATTGATATCACAAAAAGAGCAAAAAATGCAGCATCATTAAGCGGAGTAGATATTATAATCTATGATACTGCAGGGCGAACTCAAATAGATTTAAATATGATGACAGAGATTAAAAATATTAAAACAGAAGCTTTGCCTGTAGAAACAATTCTAGTTGCAGATTCTTTAACAGGGCAGATAGCTGTTAAATTAGCATCTGAATTTGATAAAGCCGTAGAACTAACCAGCATAATACTAACAAGAGTTGATGGAGATGGAAGAGGTGGTGCCGCTCTGAGCATGAAACAAACGACCGGAAAACCAATTAAATTCATAGGTGTTGGTGAAAATATTAATGATTTTGAAGTCTTTCATCCAGACAGATTGGCAAACAGAATTCTTGGAATGGGAGATATAGTATCTTTAGTTGAAAAAGCTTCACAAGATTTAGACGAAGAGAAAATAAAAGCTGCTGAAGAAAATCTTAAAAAAGGAGCATTTACTTTTAATGATTATCTAATGCAAATTAGACAAATGAAAAAAATGGGAGGTATGGAAGGAGTTTTATCTCTTTTACCAGGAGTTGGAAAAGTAAAGGAGCAAATGCAAAATGCGAATGTTGATGAAAAACTTCTTGTAGCAAATGAAGCAATAATTTTGTCGATGACAAAAAAAGAAAGACAAAATCCTGATATCATAAGCGGTTCTAGAAGAAAAAGAATATGTTTAGGTTCTGGAACTGATCCTCAAACAATTAATAGGCTTCTCAAACAATTTAAGATGATGTCAAAGATGATGAAAAAAATGTCAAAAGGAAAGATGCCAAAAGGGCAAATTCCCGATGAGTTGTTAAACAATCTAAAATGAAAGGATCAAAATGTTAAAAATAAGATTATCAATGGGAGGAGCAAAAAAAAGACCAGTCTACAAGATAGTTGTGGCAGATAGTAGATTTCCAAGAGACGGACGGTTTATAGAAAAACTAGGATCTTTTAATCCTCTTTTACCAAAACAAAAAAAAGAGAGAATAAAATTAGAGTCTGAAAGAGTAAAACACTGGTTGAGTAAAGGGGCAAGGCCAACCGTAAGAGTTACTAGAATTCTTGGTGAAGCTAATATTATGCCAATGCCTAAACCAGGAAAT
>CACGAV010000018.1 GCA_902571095.1 uncultured Pelagibacteraceae bacterium | reverse complement strand
CTAATTTGTTCTCTTTAAATAAAAATTCACAAGGAGATGTTATTGAAAAGGGTGCGAGCATGGCATTAGGTGTTGAATTAACCAACAGTGATTTAAAAGACGGTATACAAGGTGAGAAAAATTACTCTTTATCTATAGGACAAGTATACAACGTTGAAGATAACAATGATATTCCACTGAGAAGTTCTTTGCACCAAAAAACATCAGATGTGGTTGGGTCAGGATTTTTAAAAATAAGTGAAAACTTAAAAATTACTAATACTTTTTCAGTTGATCATAATTTAAATGATTTAAATTATAATGATCTAAACGCAAATCTTATCCTTGGTAATGCTACTTTTAATTTAAATTATTTAGAGGAAAATAATCATATTGGAAGCACAAATTATATTAAGTCTGATGTTAAATTGGCAATTGATGATACCAGCGAATTCAGGATGGATTTTAGAAGAAATTTAGAAACTGAATCTACAGAATTTTACAGCTTAGCTTATGACTATTTTAATGATTGTTTGAGAGCAGGACTAGTTTTTAGAAGAAAATTCTATGAAGATAGGGATGTCGAACATGCAGATACATTAATGTTTAAAGTTTCTCTAGTGCCACTAGGCGATATATTTTCACCAAAAGTAAAATAAATGCGTAAAATAAAGTTTTTAAGTTTTGGAATAACACTTTTTCTTTTAATACAAACTTCAAATATTAATTCTTTAGAAAATCGAATAGTAATATCAGTCGGTAATCAACCAATAACACACTTAGATTTAGTGAAAGAAATGAAATTAGTAGCGATATTATCAAATCAGAAGATTGTGCCTTCAAATAAGGAACAAATAAAAAATATAGCGGTACAAACATTAATTAAAAGAAAAATAAAACAAATTGAACTAATCAAACGTAACGTAAAAAATTATAATAATAATGATTTGGAGAGATTAATTTTAAAAACATCAAATAGTCTAGGAACAGACAAAGATGGATTAGAAAAGATAATGAAATTAAATAATCTTTCTTTAAATACTTTGGCAGATAGATTTAAGGTAGATTTGTTATGGAATTCTCTAATATTTGAATTGTATAAAAATAAAGTAACCTTAAATATGTCTGAAATTGAGGAGAAAATAAATTTAGAGTTAGTTTCAATAAAAGATAAAAGGCAATTTCTATTGTCTGAAATTGAAATAAATAAACCGGTTGAAAATGCTAAAATCGAATTAGATAAAATTATGAAATCGATAAAGTTAAATGGTTTCGAATCTACAGCAAAAAAATTTAGTATATCAAAATCTGCAGAATATGGTGGAAATATAGGCTGGGTAGAAGAGAAAAATTTATCAAAAATAATATTTGATAATATAAAAAATTTAAATACAGATGACGTCAGTAAGCCAATTTTTTTGCCTGAAACTATTGTAATTATTAAAATGAATGGAGAAAAAATTTTTAAAAAAGATATACAAAAGATAAAAGATAGAGTTGTAAGAGCAGAAAAAGAAAAGAAGCTCCAAATGTTTTCAAATTCTCACTATTCGAATTTAAGAAAGAGATCTCAGATTGAATTTTTATGAAAAGTCTAATTGGTATAATTGCCGGAGATCCAGAAAGTATAAATTCTGAAATTTTGGCTAAAGTATGGAAAAACAAAAAAAATTTCAAAAATGTTAATATTTTTGTAATAGGCAATTATAACTTAATTAAAAGTCAATTTAAAGTAATGAAAATTAAAATAGATTTAAAAAAGTTTAGAAGTTTTCAAAATAATAACTTCAAAAAAAAATTAATGGTTTACGATATTCCTTTAATATTTAAAAACCCCTTTAAAATAAAAAAAAAAAGTAAGTCCAAATATGTGATACGGTCTTTCAATACAGCTTTAAAATTTATTAAATCAAAAAAAATTAAAGGGTTAATCAACTGTCCTATTAATAAAAAAGAGATATTTAAGAACAATAATATTGGTGTAACAGAGTTTTTGGCTAAAAAAACAGATAGTTATGGAAAAGAAGCTATGGTTATTTACAATAAAAAGCTCTCTGTATCACCCATTACAACTCATATCCAGCTAAAAAAAGTTTCAAAAAACATTACAAAAAATAAAATTATAAAAAGGATAGTTTCTATAAATAAATTTTTTATTCAAAAATTAAAATTTAAACCACAGTTTGGTGTACTAGGATTAAATCCACATAATGACGAGTTTAGGAAAAATTCTGAGGAAAACAAAATAATAAAACCAGCTATCTCTAAGTTGAAAAAAATGAATATAAAAGTTAAAGGTCCTATTTCTGCAGATACAGCCTTCGTAAACTTTAATAAGAAAGGTATTAACGTTTTAATTGGAATGTATCATGATCAAGTTTTAGGACCTTTCAAAGCTTTATATAAATTCAATGCAATTAATATTACTACAGGTCTTCCTTTTTTAAGAATCTCTCCAGATCATGGAACAGGTAAGGACATTATTAAAAAAAACCAGGCTGATCCAACTAGTTTGATGGACTCTATAAAGTTTTTTAGTAAGTAAATAATGAAATTAAAAAAGTCACTCGGACAAAATTTATTAATTGATAATAATATAATTGAAAAAATAACATCTTTAGAAAAATTGAATAATCAGACTGTTTTAGAAATTGGCCCTGGATCAGGAAATCTTACAAATAAAATATTCGAAGAAAAACCAAAAAAAATTTTTTTAATTGAAAAAGATCAAAGGTTTTATAAAATCATAAATGAGAAATTTAAATTGAAGGAAAATTTTGAAATAATTGATGACGATATTCTTAAATTTAATTTAGATAATTTTGCTTTTAAAAATGTAATAGTTTTTGGCAATTTGCCATATAATATATCAACTCAAATTCTTGCAAAATTTATAAGTGTTAAAAAATGGCCGCCATTCTACAAAAAAATTATTTTTATGTTTCAAAAAGAAGTGGCGGAAAGGATTGTTGCAAAATCAAATACTACTAATTTTAGTCGAATATCAATACTAACAAATTATCGTTTAGACATAATTCAAAATTTTAATGTTTCTAAAAATTGTTTTTTTCCAAGACCAAATGTTGAGTCAAAGATTATAGTTTTTACCCCAAAATTAAATTATAATTACAAAATTAAAAGCATAAAAAATTTAGAAAAGATTACAAATATGTTTTTTTCTAATAGAAGAAAAATGGTAAATAAAGTTTTTGCTAAAATATTTAAAGATCATGAGTATGTCGCAAAAAAATTGAATATAAACTTGGAATCTAGACCTCAGGAATTATCATGCAATGATTATTTTAAAATCACTGAATTTTTTGAAAATCTAAATTAAAATTTTATCTTTAATCGATCAGATATTATTTTTTTAATTTTATTAAAACAGTCCTCAACATTATCGTTAATTATGACATGATCATATTCCTTTGAATGTTGTATATCTTGTGAATAAGCTAAAAGTCTTTTTTTAATAGATTCATCCCCATCCTGATTTCGTGCAATAAGCCTCTTTTCAAGTTCTTCTTTGCTCGGAGGGAGTATAAAAATTTTAAGTAAATTCAATTCTTTAAACTTACTTAATTGTTGAGCACCAATCCAATCTATATCGAAAAGAACATTTAATTTTTTTTTTATAATGTCATTCACCGATGATTTTGAAGTTCCGTAAAAATTACCGAATATTTTTGTATGTTCGTAGAAATGACCTTTCTTCAATAAATTTTTGAACTCTTCTTCAGAAATAAAATGATAATCTACACCATCTACTTCGTTTGCTCGGGCCTTTCTTGTAGTATGTGAAACTGATATTTTGAATGAATTATCAGATTGTTGAATTTTTTTCGAAATTGTTGTTTTCCCAGCACCTGAAGGAGATGATAAAACAATCATAAGAGCTTTACTGCTTAAGTTGTTCATAGACTAGTGAAGGGATTGGTCTTTATATTTATTTTGATTTGCTCTCAATAAATTTTATAGCATCCCCTACGGTTAAAATTTTTTCAGCTTCGTTGTCAGAGATTTCAGAACCAAATTCTTCTTCGAAAGCCATAACCAATTCTACTGTATCCAAGCTATCAGCGCCAAGATCATCTATAAAACTTGCTTCATCTGTAACTTTATTTTCTTCGACACCGAGATGGTCAACTACTATTTTTTTAACTGTTGCTGCTACATCTTTTGACATTTAATTCCTTTTTTTTGATTATCTTAAGTTTCTTATTAAATAATTTATTTTCATTGTCAAGACATATACATTCCGCCGTTAACATGTATTGTTTCTCCTGTTATATAAGATGCGGCGTCCGAAGACAAAAAGGCAACACAATTTGAAACGTCTTGTCCTGTACCTAGTTTTGCCATTGGAATTCTTGAGATTAATAAAGACTTAATTTTTTCTGCGATATTTTCCGTCATATCTGAAGTTATAAATCCAGGTGAGACGCAGTTAATTGTAATATTTTTCTTAGCATACTCTATTGCCAAACTTTTTGACATTCCAATTATACCTGCCTTAGATGCAGAGTAATTTGCTTGTCCAAGGTTACCAGTATGACCAACGATTGAGGTAATATTTATAACTCTACCAAATTTATTTTTAAGCATTGCTTTAATGCCGTACTTTGATAATAAAAATGTTGAAGTTAAATTAATATCTATAACTTTTTTCCATTCATCCTCTTTCATTCTTAGAGATAAATTATCTACATTGATACCTGCATTATTAACCAAAATATCAAGACCGCCTAATTCAGAAGAAGATGAATTAATAAATTCTTCAATAGAGGAGTGTTGTGATAAATCAAACTTTTTAATTTTAACATTTGTATTATTTTTTTTTATAAATTCTAATTTTTCTAATTTCGTACCAGTGGCCAAAACCGACCCTCCTAAAGAAATAAATTTTTTTACAATATCACCACCTATACCCCCTGTAGCTCCTGTTATTAAAATTTTTTTATTTTTAAAATCAATCATTTAAGTTTTTAATATCCTCTATGCTATTTATACTTTTAGTCGAAACTTTGTCATTAATTCTTTTTACTAGACCAGATAGAACTTTTCCAGGTCCTAACTCTATAAATTCATTTATACCATTTTTAATCATAAACAAAACACTTTCTCTCCATCTAACCTTTGAATAAATTTGTTTTACGAGTAATTTTTTAATTTCACTTGAATCTCTTATTGGTAATGCGGTTACATTGCTAATCAAATCTATTGACGGGTTCTTGAAATTAATTTGGTTAATTGTTTCCTCCATTTTTTTAGCAGCGGGTTGCATCAAAGAACAATGGAAAGGAGCGCTCACAGGTAAAAAAATTGATTTTTTTTTATTAGCTTTTAGAATTTTGTTAATCTCATCAATTGCTTCCTTATCACCGCTTAATATTGTTTGTCCCTCTGAATTATCATTTGCAATTTCACAAACACCTTTGTCCTTAGAAATTTGATCTATAAAATTTTGGATATCATTAATCTTTTGTCCCATAACGGCTAGCATAGCGCCCTTACCTGTAGGTACTGCCTCTTGCATATATTTTCCTCTTTCATGAAGAAGAAATACTGCATCTGAGAAATTCAAAGATTTAGAAGATACCAGGGCAGTATACTCACCCAATGAATGTCCGGCAAAATATTTTATATCTTTAATTTGAATATTAAATTCTTCTGTTACCAATTTAAAAATCGAATAACTTACAGTCAAAATTGCAGGTTGGGTGTTTTTAGTTAATTTCAAATCACTTTCAGGACCCTCTAAAATAATTTTTGAAATAGGATATTTAAGTCTATCATCGGACTCCCTAAATATTTTTTTTACAAGATCAAAGTTTTTATATAATTCTTTTCCCATGCCAACTGATTGAGAACCTTGACCTGGGAATATTAATGTTTTCATATTAACTAGAGTGATTTAACACTAATATTACTATTGTCTAAACAAAATTTAAATAGTATAAGTCCGTTCTTAATTATTAAAACTATTATAAAATGGCATTTTACGAACATACTTTTGTGGGAAAACCTAATCTTTCAGCTAATGAGCTTAAGGCCCTTACGGATAAGTATTCTGATTTTATAAATAGTTCGGGAAAAATATTAAAAACAGAACAATGGGGTCTTCTAAATCTATCTTCAAAAATAAAAAAAAATAAAAAAGGATTATTTGTACACATAAAATTTGAAGCTAAAGATCAATTGGTCAAGGATCTAGAAAAGAAATTGACTATAGAAAATAGTATTTTGAGATTTTTAACAGTTAAGTATGACAAATTAGATTTGCAAAAAGAGTATTTTACAAAAGAAAAATTAATCAATGAAAAGAGATAAAAAAAATAAAAATAGAAAAAAAAGGTCTTCATATCCAAATAAGTTGAGTCTTTTTCAAAAGCCAGAATTAAGATTTAAAAAAGATTGTCCTTTATCAATAAAAAATGCACCTGAAGTGGATTATAAAAATATTAAGCTTTTGAGAAGATACGTTTCGGATACAGGAAAAATTTTACCTTCACGAATTACTTCTGTAAGCCAAAATAAACAAAGACAACTAACTAATGCTATTAAAAGAGCTAAAGTTCTAGGGTTGGTTTAAATGCAAGTAATATTATTAGAAGATATAAGAAATTTAGGAAAAATTGGAGAGATAGTAAGTGTAAAAGATGGATATGGAAGAAATTATCTTCTTAAAGTTGGAAAGGCACTAAGAGCTGATAAAAAAAACATAGATTTTGTTAATAAAAAAAAAGAGGAAATTAATAAAAAAAATATTGAACAAAAAAAGTCAGCTAAAAAGATACTTGATAAAATCAAAAATAAAAAATTAATTTTTAAAAAAGAAGCGAAAGAAAATGGTGAACTTTTCGGATCTATAAAGCCAAAAGAAATTTCAAAATATTTTGAGGAAAAATTTAATGAGATTATCAATCCTTCTCAGATTGATTTAAAACAAGAAATTAATAAAATCGGGAACTTCTCACTATCTGTAAATTTACATTCAGATTTAGTGTCTGAATTACATGTCTCAGTTGAAAAAAAAGACTCTAAGTAATTTTGGTGTTTCTCCACAGATATAAAAAAAAAGTTAATAACTTTTATATTTAAAAAACCTCTCAAAAAGTAATAATCGCTTAAATGGAAAATTTAAAAGTAAATAATCCAAAAATTGAAGAACAAAAAAAACTTCCATCTAACATTGAGGCTGAACAAGCCCTAATAGGTTCTATACTGGTAAATAATGATATTATCGATGAAGTATCTACTATTATTTCACAAAAAGATTTTTATGATCCTATTCACGGCAGGATATATAATTTAATAGAAAAACTTCACAATAAGGGAATGATAGCAAATCCAATTACTCTTAAAAATTCATTTGAAAATGATGATAATTTAAATGAAATTGGCGGCACAGAATATCTTGTTAAGTTAACAAGATTTTCTTCTTCTGTTAAACAATCTATAGATTACGCAAAAATTATACATGAAAAATTTGTAAGACGCGAACTAGTACAAATATCTCAAAATTTATCTGAAGATTCAATGGATGATACCACTGAAAAGCCTGGGGAAATAATAATTCAGGATACAGAAAAATCGTTATTTGATTTAGCAGAAAGAGGAACTTTTAACCAATCTTTTTTAAAATTTAATCAAGCACTTGATCAAACTATTGAGATGGCTACAAATGCTATGAAGAATGATCAGGGTATTGTGGGTATTCCCACTGGACTCGATGATCTAGACGAAAGATTAGGTGGGCTTCATAAATCCGATTTAGTAATAATTGCCGGACGACCATCAATGGGTAAAACGGCTTTAGCGACAAATATCGCGTACTATGCTGCAAAAAAAATATTAGATGACAACAAAAAGTCTTCGGTTGCTTTCTTTTCTTTAGAGATGTCTTCTGAACAATTGTCAACGAGGATTTTATCTGAGCAGTCAAGAATTAGATCTAATGATATTCGTAGAGGTAAAGTAAGCGAGGAAGAATTTAATAGACTCATTGAGACTTCAAGAAGTATACATCAATTACCAATGTATATAGATGAAACACCGGCAATTACAATTGCTACATTGTCTAATAGAGCAAGAAGAATCAAAAGACTTTTTGGTCTAGATCTAATCGTTGTAGATTATATTCAATTAATGAGCACTGGATCAAAAAGATTTGAAGGTCGTGTACAAGAAATTTCAGAAATTACACAAGGATTAAAAGCATTAGCGAAAGAATTGAGTGTGCCAGTATTAGCATTATCTCAATTGTCTAGGGCTGTTGAACAAAGAGATGATAAAAAACCTCAGCTCGCTGATTTGAGAGAATCGGGGTCAATTGAACAAGATGCAGATGTTGTAATGTTTGTATTTAGGGAGGAATACTATTTAGAGAGAAAAGAGCCTAAATTGGGTACTATTGAGCATGGTGATTGGCAGGCTAAAATGAACGAAGTCATAGGTGCAGCAGATCTTATAATAGGCAAACAAAGGCACGGTCCTACCGGTAATGTAAAAGTAGAATTTGAGGGTATTTACACTAAATTTAAAAATGCATCTAAAACTGGATAGAAATAAGTAATTTTAAATTAGTATCTTTTGCGTTATACCTAAATAAAGTGACACTTTCTAATTTATACAAAAATATTGTAATAGACAAACCTAAATTTACTTTATCAATACTTATTCTTTTACTTTTAGGTTTTGCATATTTTTCAAAAGATTTTCAGTTAGATGCATCTTCTGACACTTTGTTGTTAGAAAATGATCCAGATCTTAAATATTTAAGAGAAGTAAATAAAAAATATGGGTCTAAAGATTTTTTAGTTTTAACCTATACTCATGAACCTAGTGAGTCCTTTAAATCAGAAAATACCATTAAAAATATTGCTTTACTAAAAAATTCTTTGGAAAACCTTGGCTGGGTAAATAATGTAATAACGATCCTAGATGTTCCTTTGTTAAAAAATAATGATGATCCTTTGGCAGAAAGAATTAAAAATTTCAAAACTTTATTAAGTTCTGATGTTGATTTAGAAAGAGGTTTTGATGAAATTATAAATAGCCCAGTTTATAAAGATTTTGTCGTTAGCAGTGACGGCAAAACAAGTGGGATTTTAGTTTATATAAAATCTGATGAAAAAATGTCAGAACTTATTAAAACAAAAGAAGATTATCTTGAAAGGAAATTGAAAGGACAGCTTAAATCAGATGAAAAACTAGCATACAAAAGTTTTTTATCTGAATATAATAAATATAAAAAACTTTACAATAAGAAAAATCATCAAAATATAAATGAAATAAGAAAAATTATTAAAGATCATCCTTCTCCAGGTAAATTAGAAAAAAAATCCTCCGATATTTACCCAATAATTCATTTGGGCGGTATTCCTATGATAGCTGATGATATGATGACGTTTATTAAAAATGATATTGTCGTTTTTGGTGCTGGTGTATTTTTATTTATTATTTTCACCCTTTGGTTTGTATTTAGAAGTTTGGTTTGGGTATTAGTTCCTTTATTAAGTTGTTTTTTTTCAGTTCTTATAATGATTGGATTTCTTGGATTGGTGGGCTGGAAGGTGACAGTAATATCCTCAAATTTTATTGCGCTAATGTTAATTTTAACAATGGCAATGAATATCCACATGAGTGTTAGATATTTACAATTTAGAAAAGACAATCCTGAGATTTCAAATAATATGGCACTTGATTGGACATCTAAAAAAATGTTTTGGCCAATACTTTATACTGTTCTAACAACTATTTGTGCATTCCTCTCTTTAATTTTTAGTGGCATTAAACCGATTATTGACTTTGGGTGGATGATGACAGTTGGTTTATTAGTTTCAATGTTCGTAACGTTCACTTTACTTCCATCTCTTTTAAATATTTTAACCGAAAAAACTTTTAAATATAAAGAACAAAAAAAGTCATTTATAACATATTTTCTTGGAAGAGTGGCTCAAAAAAATACTCTTTCAATTTATTCCTCTGTTGTAATCATAATTATCGTGAGTATTTTTGGAATAACAAAATTAGAAGTTGAGAATAGTTTTATTAACTACTTTGATAATGAAACCGAAATTTATAAAGGAATGAGATTAATTGATGAAGAACTTGGTGGAACAACACCTTTGGATGTGATTATTAAATTCCCCATTAAAGAAGAAGAGGAGGAGGATGAAGATGACTGGGGCGAAAAAGAAACTGATGATTCAAAATATTGGTTTACTAGAGATAAAATTGACAAAATAACTAAAGTACATGACTACCTTGATAGTTTGGACTCTGTAGGAAAAGTAATTTCTTTTGCCTCTATAGTTAGAGTAGCAGAAGATTTGAGTGGAGGTAAAAAGTTACAAGGACTTGAAATGGGAGTATTATATACAAAAATTCCTGATTCAATTAAAAAAGAAATTATAGATCCATACATATCAATAGAAAATAATGAGGCCAGAATTGGTTTGAGAATCATTGATTCTAAAGAGGACTTAAGAAGAAATGAATTAATAATTAAAATTAATAATGATTTAGAAAAAGATTTAGGCCTTGATAGAAATGAATTTAAATTAGCAGGTGTTCTAATATTATTTAATAATCTATTACAAAGTTTGTTCAAATCTCAAATATTAACATTAGGTGTCGTTATGGCTGGAATAACTGGAATGTTTTTAATACTTTTTAGAAATATAACTCTTTCCTTAATTGGAGTAGTGCCAAACTTTATGGCGGCTTTTTTAATTTTAGGAATTATTGGTTTATTAGAAATACCTCTAGATATGATGACAATAACAATTGCTGCAATAACAATAGGTATAGCAGTTGATAATAGTATACATTATATCTACAGATTTAGAGAGGAGTTCAAGAAGACTAATGACTATAATAAAACTTTAGAAAAATGTCATGATACAGTTGGTGTTGCAATTTTAAACACTTCAATAACTATTATATTCGGATTTTCAATATTAGTACTTTCTAATTTTATTCCTACAATTTATTTTGGTGTTTTTACAGGCATTGCAATGCTGCTGGCTATGATTTCAGTTCTTACCTTATTGCCAAAACTAATATTAACTTTTAAGCCTTTTAATAATGGATAATTTAATATCTTTTATAAAAGAAGATATATTAATATTTGATATAATTTTTTTACTATTTATTTTTTATTTTTCAATACAGTGTTTTGCTAAAGGTTTTTTTATAAGCTTGATGTCATTTCTAAAATGGGTATTAGCTCTGGTTATTACAATTATCTTAGTACCAAGAATAGAACCTTTTGTTGCGGATTATGTTAAAAATGAATATTTGTCTGGTATTGGCCTTGGTATAGCAATCTATATATTATCATTGTTTATTTTAATTTTAGTGGGAAAATCTTTAGGTCGTCTTTTTTCATACACTGGGCTTGGGCCTGTAGATAAGTTCTTTGGTTTATTCTTTGGAGTCTTTAAAGGCTATGTTTTCATCGTGTGCATATTTTCCATCGTAAATTGGTTTTATTCATATGAAAAATGGGATATGAGTTTAAATAAGTCTTTCTTTTTTTCAGTAACAGAAAAAGGAAGTAGATTACTAATTGAAGAGTTTCCTGAAAGGAATCAAATTGAAGATACAAAAAAAGAAATTGAAAATATTTAAATTAAGAACAATCAGAGAGGAATGTGGTATCTTTGGGATTTATAATAATGATGACGCCTCTGCGTTAACTGCTTTAGGACTTCATGCCTTACAACATAGAGGGCAAGAAGGATGTGGTATCGTCTCTTTTGACGGAAAGAATTTTCACTCAGAAAAAAGGCATGGTTTAGTTGGTGACAATTTTACCAATAAAGATATTCTAAAAAAATTACCTGGAAATTTCGCAATAGGTCATAACAGATATTCAACAACCGGGGAAACCTCCTTAAGAAATATTCAGCCATTTTTCGCCGACATTTATGGAGGTGGAATTAGCGTTGCACATAATGGAAACTTCACTAACGCATTAAAATTAAGAGAGAAACTTGTAAAAGGAGGTGCAATATTTAGGACTACTTCCGATACAGAGACTATTGTACAACTGATCGCAAAATCCAATAGAGTTAAAATGATTGACAAAGTTATCGATACTCTTTTTCAAGTTCAAGGTGGATATGCTTTAGTCATGATGAGTAATAAGAAATTGATCGGGGCACGTGATCCTTTAGGTATAAGACCTTTAGTTTTAGGAAAATTAAAGAACTCATATGTTTTAGCCTCTGAAACTTGTGCCTTTGATATAATTGGAGCAAAGTTTATAAGAGAAATCAATAATGGCGAAATTGTAGTTATTGAAGGTAATGATATTAAAAGTATAAAGCCATTTACTAAAAAAAAGGCTAGACCATGTGTATTTGAATATGTTTATTTCTCTAGACCAGATAGCTATCTACAAAATAAATGTGCATATGAATATAGAAAAAATTTTGGGTATGAGCTTGCAAAAGAAAGTGATGATATAGGTGATATAGTTGTTCCTGTTCCAGACTCTGGTGTTCCTGCAGCTATCGGATATAGTCAATATAAAAAAATTAATTTTGAGCTTGGGTTAATAAGAAATCATTATGTAGGAAGAACTTTTATCGAACCGAAACAAAATATTAGAAGTTTTGGAGTAAAACTGAAACTAAGCTCAAATAATTCCTCAATTAAAAATAAATCTATAATTCTTATCGATGATTCTATTGTAAGAGGTACAACTTGTTCAAAAATTGTTAAAATGCTTTATGATGGGGGGGCAAAAGAAGTTCATGTAAGAATATCATCTCCTGAAATAAAATTTCCTGACTTTTATGGTATTGATATGCCATCAAAAAGTGAGTTATTAGCGGCAAATAAAAATTTAAATGAAATGTGTAATCATATTGGTGCTAAAACATTGAAATTTTTAAGTATCGACGGCTTGTATAGGGCAATTTGTAATGAAACAAGAAATAAAAATTACCCACAACTTACAGATCATTATTTCACCGGAGAATATCCTGTCGAACTTGTTGATCAAAATAAAGATAATAAGATTTCTCAACTATCTTTATTAAGTGGAAAATCAACAAATTAATTTAATTATAAACTAAAACTCTCATTTTATTATCAATAATATACATCTTGTTATCAACGAAAATAGGATTTGAAAAAAATCCAACTCTAGAAGCCTTTGTATATTTGGTGATGTTACCATCTTGATAATTAACAAAAATAAAATACCCGTTGGAGGTTGTAATTAAAAGTTGATTAGAGACTAAAAATAATGATTTGATAAATCCAATTTTATTCTTTTTAATTTTTTTAGATGCTTTAAATAAATTTTTTGACCAAATAACTTTTCCGTTTTTGTTATTTAAATTTAATAAAAGTCCATTTTCGGAAACTAAAAAAATATAATTATTTGTATAAACTGGTCTTATATATGTTCCAAATGGAAATTTCCAATTTATTATTCCATTTTTAGAATTTATAGAAAATGTTGACTCAGAACTGCTAAAAAATATTTTATTACCTTGATAAATAATAGGTGATGAAAAAAATAATGAGGAACCTTTTTTCTGCATTATTGTAGATAACCAATTAATATTTCTTGTAGCATAATTTATAGAATAAAGTTCACCTGAAGATGTTATAAAATATAAATTTTTATTTTTTGGATCTAAGGAAATTGTTGTCTCTAGCTTGG
>CACGAV010000017.1 GCA_902571095.1 uncultured Pelagibacteraceae bacterium | reverse complement strand
ATTACAGGTTATTTAAATACTCCTTTATTTTTTTAATAGGGAGTCCCATAATCGAGTCTTCGTCTCCATCAATTTTTGAAAATAAATCTCTTCCTCCGGCTTCGATTTGATAAACCCCGTAAGCATATAATTTTTCATCACTCACTTTTATTAAATATGATTTAATTTGGTCTAAATTAAGTTTTTTCATAGTTAAAGAAGAGGCGTCTGTGTAATTCCAGATCATTGATCCATTTTTAGATATACAAACTGAGCTTATCAATTGATGTTTCTTTCCATTAAGTTTTTGAAGTATTTCAAGAGCTTCTTGTCTGGTTTTTGGTTTTGATATTAATTCCCCCTCAAGATCAATAACGCTATCAGCGCCCAAAACAATTTTGTCAGGCTCTTTTAAGCTGACCTTATTTGCTTTTAACTCAGCCAAATTTTTTGATATCAACATTGGCGATGCTCCCTCCGAAATTAACGATATTTTTACTTCGTCTTCATTAATATTAGATAAGCAAACCTCATTTTCAATTTTATTTTTGTCCAGTATTTCCTTTCTAACACCACTTTTTGAAGCTAAAACAATTTTCATTTATTTTTTTTAATTTCATAAATTTTAACAATTGAGGCTGCTGTTTCCTCCACAGATCGCCTTGTAACATCAATTGCTGGATAACCAAATTTTTTAAATAACATTTTAGAACTTTCAACCTCTGTTCTGATTTTTTCAACATCAGTGTAACTTTTTAAATCGATATTTTGATTAACATTTGCTCTTGTTTTTCTAATTTCAGAGAGCCTTTCTGGATCTGCAAATAATCCAACTATACATTGATTTTCTTGTTTTTTTTTTAGAATATCAGGTGTTTGTTTGGGATCAACCAAAGGAATATTAAGAGTCTTATATCCTCTGTTGGCCAAATAAATCGAAGTAGGTGTTTTGCTAGTTCTGCTCACACCCAGCAAAACTATATCTGCAAGCGGAACATCTTCATTTTTTTTTCCGTCGTCGTGGGTCATTGTAAATTGAATAGCTTCAATTCTTTTATAATATTCTTCATCTAAAACATGTTGCGCACTGGGTTTGTGAGTGGCTTTTTGGTTTAAAATTTTTGAGAAACTTAATATTAAATTACCTAAAACGCCAAAACAAGGAATGTTGTTTTTAGAACTTTGTGTAGCTAAAAATTTAGCAAGTTTAGTATCGACAATAGTATACAAAATAATAGAATTATTCTTTTCAGAGCATTCTTTAATAATTTTTTCTATTTGTTGCTGTGTTCTAATAAACACAAACTCTTTTTTATCATACTCAAAATTTGCAAACTGGGATTGTAAAGCCAAGAAAATTCTATCTAGGGTTTCACCTGTTGAGTCAGAAATTAAAAATATTTGATATTTATTTGTCATTAATTCTGTGGATCTTTATATAATAAGTATTAGTTATAAATAGTTTTTCATAAAATACTTTTTTTATTCACTTTAGTTAACAAAATCTAAACAACTTACTTTATGTTAATAAATTTATATCTAATAATTAACATTGTGTATAATAAAGGAAAAGCCAACTTTATGGCTCTTTTTTAACAACAATATATGTAGATAAATTGAAATTAATCCCAATTTGACTAATTAACATGATCTATTACATCTAATATATTTTAAACTTATATTATTAATAATGAATAAATTGTTTAAATGTATTTCCAAAAGTGAGATTGATGAGGTACCTATATGGTTCATGAGACAAGCCGGTAGATATCTTCCTGAATTTAGGAAGATCAGGCAACAAAATCCAGATTTCATAAAGCTTTGTCTAAACCCAAACCTAGTAAAGATCATTACTTTACAACCAATTAAAAGATTTAAACTGGATGCTACTATAATTTTTTCAGACATATTAATGATCCCATATGGACTCGGTCAGAATGTTAGATTTGAAAAAGGTATTGGACCCAAATTAGAGAAATTAAACTTGGAAAACACTTTAAAGACAAGCAAAGAAAATTTTGAAAAAAAACTAACACCAGTATATGAGGGACTAAAAAAAGTAAAAGAGGAAACAAAAGGAACAAGCTTAATTGGATTTGTTGGGGCACCATGGACGCTATTAGTCTACATGCTAAATGAAAAATCACCAAAAAAAGATTTTACTCCTGATAAAATACTTTCGGACGAGATAAAAGTTAAAAGGCTAATGGATAAAATTATAGATGCTACTTTTATACACATAAATAAGCAAGTAAGTGCGGGTGCAAACGTAATACAAATTTTTGACTCTTGGGCTGAACTAATACCAGATAACAAATTTGACAAATATTGTTTAGAACCGACAAAAAAAATTGTTGATTATGTAAAATCCTTAAAAGTTCCTGTAATTTGTTTTCCAAAAGGAATAGGTGTAAATTATGAAAAATTTTGTTTAACTGTCAAACCAGATTGTATTAGCATTGATTATAACATTGATCCAAATTGGATAATTAAAAAATCAAACGGTATTGCTATCCAAGGAGGAATGGATCCGAAAATTCTTTTAGAAGATAATAAAAAAATTGAATATGCTGTAAAAAAGTATTTAAAAACATTCTCTGGGTATCCTTATATTTTTAATTTAGGACATGGGGTTCTTCCAGCAACAAAACCAGAAAAAATAGAATTTGTAATCAAAACTATAAGACAAGATAGATGAAAAAACAAAAAGTTTGCATTGTTGGGGATGGATTAACCGGATTACTGTCCGCGGTTGCCCTCGGTGAGCTTGACCTAAACATTGAAATATTTGGGAACTTTACCAAAATTAAAGATCCTGACATTAGAACTACGGCGCTTTCTCCTGCAAGTTTCAATTTCCTATTAAAATTTATAGAAAAAAAACACTCCAAATTATTTTGGCCCTGTAAAAAAATTGATTTATTTAATGAAATTGACGGAAAAGTTAATTTCTTTATGGATTTTAAAAACAATAGAAATAATTTAATGTATATAATTCAAAACATTCAACTCAAAAAAATTCTATTAGATAGAATTAAACAAAATAAAAAAATAAAAATTTTCAATACAAGAATTAAAAAAATAGATGAAAAAAGTTCTTCAATTATTTTAAATAACAAAAAAATAAATTTTGACTGCGCTTTGTTATGTATTGGGAGAAATTCAAATATTACTCAAAGCTTTGTTGGAAAAAGAAAAATCTCAGACAATTTTAATGAAATTGCCTATACCTCAATGGTCAGACATAATGATATTATAACTCAGCCAAAACAGTATTTTTTTCAGGAAGGACCCATGGCAATATTGCCAATAAACAAAAAAGAGTTTTCGTTAGTTTGGAGTATCAGTAAAAAAAATGATGTAAAAACCGTTAAAAAAACTATTACTAATAAACTTGTAAAATATGTTTTTGTTAAAAACCCTAAGCTTTTAAAATTAGAATCTTTTCCAATTATATTTAATTTTAATTCAAATTTGTCGAGAAAGAATGTATTGGTAATGGGAGAAGGAGCCTACAGCGTCCACCCACTTGCTGGACAAGGCTTTAATTTAATCTTGAGAGACATCAAAGAACTTCAAAGTCTGATAAAAAACAATTTATCTTTAGGTCTGCAAATTAAAGATTCTTTTTTATTAAAAAAATTTATAAAATCTAGAAAACCAGAAAATTTACTTTTTGGCATGAGTCTTAACCTTGTTCATAAATTTTTTAAGAGCAATAATATTATGAACCCAATGAAAAAAAGAATTATGAAAGATTTAAATAAATTTGAATTTTTAAAAAAAATAAGCTTAAATATCTCAAACAAAGGAATTTTTAGCTGAGTGAATTTTTTTAAACCTGACAAATTACCAAAGTTAATGGTAGCCCCTAATGGTGCTAGACCGACAAAATCAGATCACTTAAAAGTGCCAATCACAATTAAAGAAATAGTCAATACAGGAAAAGCTTGTTTTGATGCTGGAGCCGGAGCAATACATTTTCATATTAGAAACAATAAGGGAAAACATATTTTAGATTCTGGTTTATGCAAAGAAGCATTGAAAGAACTTAATTTAATGGTTCCAAAAATGCATCTCCAGATTACAACAGAGTCTGTTGGCAGATACTCCCCGGATCAAATGCGAAAGCTAGCCTATGAAGTGATGCCACCAGGCATTTCGATTGGCATTAAAGAAATGATTCCTTCAAGAAACCCTGGAAATGAAGATATAAAAGTTTATCAAAAACTATTTGAGGAAGGTACCAAAGTTCAACATATATGTTATGAACCAGAAGATGTTGATCTTCTATCAAATCTTTTAAACAATTCCAAAATTCCAAAAGATGATGTTTGGTGCATGTTTGTGATTGGGCACTATTCAGGAAAAAGAAGTGACCCAAAAAAGATTTCATCATTTATTCAAAAACTAAAAGAAAATGAGTTTAATGCAGATTGGGCTGTGTGTGCATTTTCAAAAGAGGAAATATCTTGTCTTAAAACTGCGATAAAACTTGGCGGCAAAATCAGGGTTGGTTTTGAAAATTCTTTTTTAATGCCAGATGGGAGTGTTGCTCCTGATAATGAAACAAAAGTTAAAGCGGCAAAAAATCTATTTGATTAAAGTCATCTGATGAATTGCATGTTTTAAGTATGAACCTATCGGGCCTGACAATAATTGCTTTAGCCCTATAAGTTTTTAATAAGTCGCTAAGTCCCTTAATATTTTTGTCTGAGATTGATTTAATTTTTTTAAATGAATTTTTTTTGTTTAATTTAGATGATCTGATTAATAGAGGCAATTTTGAAAATTTTTCATCTAAAGTTTTGCCATTCTTCATTTTAAGTTGTGGAAAAATTTTACCTCTATTTTTATCGTTGTTACTTCCAAGACCAATGCCCAATCTAGGCTTTATCGATTGCATACTTTTTGTACCATCTGGCCCAGAAGAAATGTTATCAGTAATATTCTCAGATCCTACTGCGTTAACAAATTCTCCCATTCGCATTGTTGTCTCAATATATTCTTTTGCATTCGAAAACCTTTCTGTCTGATAAGTATCTAAAAACTTTTCACTATGTTTATTTTTAATACATAAACTAATTTTCCACGCAAGGTTTGATGCGTCTCGGATACCAGCACACATTCCTTGACCCATAAATGGCGGCATTAGGTGTGCAGCATCTCCAGCAATAAAAATTCTTTTATTTCTCCATCTTCTTGCTATAGCTGATTTAAAAATATAAATTGCTTTTCTTTCTAAATAAGCTTCTCTTGGACTAAGCCATGGTTTTAGAAAATTCCAAATATATTTATCAGATAATATCTCTTCCTCATTTTCATTATCCTGAATAGCAAACTCCCATCGTCTTCTTTTACCAACATTTCTACAATACGTAGCTGGTCTTTTTGGGTTTGAGTACTGGATTGTTCTATCTGGTAACATATTTTTATTTTTCTTAAGCATCAAATCAACCACTGCCCACTTTTGGGTGAAACCTAAGTTATCCAAAACAGAACCCATCTGCTCTCTAGTAGTAGATTTTGCGCCATCACAACCAATGACATATTTTGAGGAAACTTTTTGTACTTTATTTTTAATTTTAAAAAATAAATCAACTTTATTCTTATTATTTCTAATTTTCTTTACTTCAGCGTTTTGCATTAGTTTAACTTTTTTAAATTTTTTTAGACGAGCCCTCAAGTTTCTCTCTAAATCTGGTTGGTGGAATCTATAACTTGGATACCAGCCGTTTTCCGTTATTGATTTTGGACGAGGCCAATCTAATAAGACTTTACCGTCAGAATTCACAAACTTAGTACCTTTGTTAATTATAGTATTTTTTAAAAATTTTTTTGTAATACCTATTGTTTGAAAAACCCTCATAATCTCGTCATCAAAATGGACCGCCCTAGGTAATGCGTATAAGTTTTTTTCTCTTTCTAAAATTAGAATTGAAAAACCATTTAATGCCAATAAATTAGCTAAAGTGCCACCAGTTGGTCCTAAACCTACAATTATAACGTCGTATTGTTTCATTAATTTTAGTTAAATAATTTTAGTTTTTATTATTAATTTTTGAATATAGCCAAGGACAATCTACCAATAAAGGAGCTTGCTTTCCTTTGGCTGCAGTATCTAAACGTTTATTTCTAAATTTCATTCTCTCATCTTCAGGTAAATAAAGTCTTTCATGTCCCCAAAAACTTGGTCCTTCAAATGTTTCGTGTGATTTCCATGAACTTGGGTCTATTATTCTACCACCCCATCCGTTCTCGACAAAAAATCCTGAAGGAGTAATAGAATAAAAAGATGTCATGTAGTCATTTGTGTGGCGGCCCATCGTATATGCTATTGCATTATCTTTATACTGAACTAAATCATAACCCTGCCCAACATCATCTAGACTATTGTATTCAACCATGAAATGATGAAATCCAACTTTTCCAGAGCCAAATAGTGCTAAACTGTGATGACGGCCATTTATATGGAAAAAGCATAACGAGATTGGAGTATTGCTATAGTCGCTTATTTTAAAACCAAGTATGTCCCTATAAAATGGAACTACTTTGTTGAAATCCTTAACATGTAGAACTACATGTCCCATTCCTAAAGCCCCAGTTTTAAATCCAGAGATTGGTCTTGAAGGCTTGAAAGGCTCTGTATCTTTCATTGGATTATAAACCAATTCAACTCTATTCCCTTGAGGATCGTCAAAATGAATTAAATCTTGAACAAATCTTTTATCGGAATAAGATGAATTTCCTAAAGTTACTTTAACATTCTTAGATTCAAGTTTAGACGCGTATTTTTGTAGATCTTCTTTTTTATCAACTTCAAAACCAACAAAAGCCAAGCTATCACCCGTATCTCCCGTTATAGCTAATCTTTGTTTGTGATCGTCCATTCTAAAAGATAGAGATCCTTTCCCTCTATCAATTCTTTGCATACCTAAACATTTTTCAGAATAATCTGACCAATCTTCAAGTTTATCTGAATTTACACCAATATAACTTAATGCTTTTACTGCCATGAAATTATTATACTAGAAAATGTTTGAGCCCGCTATAATTAACGCGGGCTCAATATATTTTTTATTGTTTAGCCGTCGATTTTCTTAATGATTTGTCTGGCTCTTTTTAGCACACCAGCACCATCAAGACCTTTGCCTTTCATTTCAGCCAACCAGTCTTTTTCAATAGGTTTTAATATTTTTTTGTATTTTGAGATAACTGCAGGAGAGGCAACCGCAATTTCGTGTCCTGGAGTACCAGCAACAACTTTTTTCATTTTTGCGTTCTGTGTGTCAATTTTATGAGCAGCCCAGTCACCAAAAGCATGGCCACTATTATTATCAATACACTTTTTACCTTTCGGAGATAAGCTTTTGTATTTATCTTGATTCATAATCAAGCCAAATGTTGCATTAGTGATATTAACCTCTGTGTGATATTTTGTTACTTCAAAAAGTTTAAATGATCCAACAGCAGTATAAGGAAAAGGAGTTCCGTCTAAAACTCCTTTGTTAAGAGCTTCATAAGTTCCTGGTGCAGGAACTTTAACTCCAGTCGCACCTAAAGTTTTAAGAATTGTCCCAGCTATTTTACTTGGAACTCTCATTTTTTTACCTTTAAAATCAGATGGATCCATAACTTTTGTATTCTTCATATGAATTTGATACGCAGGATTAGAGTGCAATCCAATTAGATGAATACCAGACATTTCTTTATCAAGATATCCTTCGTCATATAAAGTATTTAAAGCTTTCGAACCTGCCTTTGATGTTCTTGTAAGAAATGGTAACTCTATAACAGAACTCAAAGGAAACTGTCCTCCAATATACCCAAGAACTGTCCATGAAATATCTGCGACACCTTTTGTTACTATATCATACTGTTTAGGTGGACTACCTAGTACACCACCAGCGAACAGTTTAACTGTCACTTCTCCACCAGCACACTTGTTAACTCTTTCTGCCCATGCGCCAAGAATTTGACTGGCAATAAAGGCTTTTGGTGGCTCAAAGGTTGCCAACTTTAGTTCAGTAGCAGAACTTGTGCTAACTAGACCTAAAGAGAAAACCCCAACCCAAAAAGCAATTAGTTTTTTCTTAATCATATTTCCCCCAATAAATTAATTTAATTAATTAAGCTTAGCTTTAATTTTGGATTTTTTCATCCTTAATTATGTTCGAAAGTATACCGATTTCTGATATCTCAACCTCAACTTTATCCCCTTCCTTCATGAAAATAGGAGGTTTTCTCTTGAAACCAACCCCCCCCAGGAGTTCCTGTAACTAAAACATCTCCAGCACGCCAAGGTATAGCTTTTGAAACATAAGAAATTAAACTTGGAATATCAAAAATAAGTTGGCTCAACTTAGCACTTTGCATTACATTACCGTTAAGACGTGTCTGAATTGACAACCTTGTGTAGTCAGGAATATTTTCAGCTAAAACCATGTGCGGTCCAAAACTTCCAGTTCTTTCAAAATTTTTTCCCATTCCAAATTGTCTGGTATGTTGTTGCCACTCTCTAACGGTACACTCATTATAACAAGAGTAACCAATTATATGTTTCATAGCATCTTTAGATTGGATGTGTTTTCCGCCATCACCCATGATAACAGCCATCTCACACTCGTAATCTAAACTTTCTGATACCTGTGGTCTTTGAATTGGCTGTTTATGTGCCGTTTGACTTTCGGGTACTCTGAGAAAAATTACAGGATTTTGTTCTACTGTTCTGCCTGTTTCTTTGACATGTTCACTATAATTAAGACCAACACAAACAATTTTCCCAGGGTTTGGAATGACTGGTAAGTAATCTATTTCATCAACATTTATTTTTCCTGGATTTTTTTTTGAAAATTCTTTTGCCTCATTTATTGATTTATTAATTATAAGCTCTTTTAAGGTTTGAGCTCCCTTTATTTTACCAGTTAGATCTATAATATTTTTTCCATCAGAAACACCAAACTTTGGTTGGCCTTTTTGTAAAAAAGAAACAAATTTCATAAATTATTTTATATGCCTTTATCTATTAAACTCTGTTAGGCTACAATATTCTTATGCAAATTAAAATAAATAAAATATTTGATTACGCTGCTATTGCGTCTGGATTAATTTTATTTTCATTAGCAATACTTACTTTTTGTGATGTATTTGGAAGACGTTTTCTTAATTCTCCTGTTGCAGGAACTATTGAAATCGTTGAATTTGGTATTGCATTAGTTGCTTTTCTTGCAATGCCTAGAGCCTTTTTTTTAAACGCACATGTGTCTGCTGATTTTATAAAAAATGTGGCTATTTCAAAGTTACAAACTTTCATTACAATTTTTAGATTTATTTTAATGCTAATAATTATGTCTTTTGTTGCATACGGAACTACTAAAGAAGCATTTGCTTTTTTAGAAAATAAAAGAGTTACAATTGACCTTGAATTAAGTTTTTATCCTTTCTATTTCGCTACAGCATTAGCAATGTGGTTAAGCGTTTTAGCTATAATTCTTTGGTTTTTTAAATCTATAAAAGAAAGAAACAGCAAATGAGCTTTGATCCAATTATAAATGGAGCACTAGCTTTTTTGGCAGTTCTAATTTTAATGGCATTTAACATTCCTATTGGAATTTCAATGCTAATAGTGGGTTTCACCGGATTTGGATTTATAGTTGGTTTTGAGCAAGCTTTTTTTATTTTAGGAACAGCTCCATATGAAGCTGTATCGAAATATAGTTTGTCGGTTTTACCTTTTTTTGTTTTGATGGGAAATCTTGCCAATAGAGCAAACCTATCTAGAAATCTTTATGATGCTGCTTATGCAATAGTTGGTCATTATAAAGGCGGTCTTGCGATGTCAACAGTTGGTGCGTGTGCTGGATTTGGAATGATTTGCGGCTCCTCAATTGCTACTGCAGCAACGATGTCCCAAATGGCAGCTCCTGAGATGAGAAGACATGGTTATAGTGATGCTTTGATAAGTGGATCAATCGCATCTGGTGGAACTTTAGGAATTATCATACCACCAAGTGTTATATTAGTTATTTACGCTTACCTTACAGAACAATCAGTTCAAAAACTTTTCTTTGCAGCTTTAATACCAGGTTTGATTGCGGTTGTTCTTTATATGATCGCAATTCGTGTTTATCTTTTAATTTACCCAAATCAAGGAGGCTACGGAAATAAAATGCCGTTTAAAGAAAGAGTCGCAGCCTTATGGAAAGTTTTTCCAATATTTCTAATTTTTGCAATCATAATGGGAGGTCTTTATTTAGGATTTTTTACTGCAACTGAAAGTGCCGCAGTTGGTGTAATTTTAGTTTTAATTTTTATTTTCTTAAGACGTCAATTAACTATTGAAATGCTAAAAAATTCTGTCTGGGACACAATAAAAACTGTTGGCGCTCTTTATCTTATTGTAGTAGGAGCTGCAGTATTTAATGTTTTGATTACTGTTACCCAGTTACCTTTTACAGTGGTTGATTTCATTAACGACTTACAATTAACTCAAATTGGAATAATTCTTGTTATTTGTGTCATATACTTAGTTCTTGGGACTGTGATGGACTCACTGGCTATGTTATTTTTAACTATACCAGTTTTCTACCCTGTTATTGCTGACGCTGGAATTGATCCAATTTGGTTTGGTATTTTTGCAGTTATTGTTGTTGAATTCGGATTGATATCACCACCAGTCGGAATGAATTTATTTGTAATAAAGGGAGTAATGCAAAAGACTCCACTTCAAACAATATGGTTTGGTACACTTCCGTTCTTATTAACTGATATGATAAGACTTGCACTAATAATCGCTTTCCCGGCAATATGTTTGTTTCTCCCAAGCCTAATGATGTCCTAGTGTTCGTGTTTTTCTATTCCGTGTTTCTCTAATAAATCATGCATTCTTTCATGCTCTTTATAAGTTAAGCTATAAAAAACTGTAGCAGTAATAAAAGATCCTAGTACAACACCTTGTACAAATCTAAAAATTGTTTTTCTATTTCTAGTTTTGGTTTCATTATTCATTTTCAAACCCTTTTTTCGTGCTTCATAGAATTTGTAAACAGCGTATGTTATTAAAATTACACTTATTACCCATGAAATAGGATGATTTACGACAGCTATCATGGAGCCACCAAGCAAAGCAGCAATAAAACCACTAATCCAACAAATTGGGCACATAATTTATTTTACAAAAGTTCCGCTATGATAGTCTTCGATAGCTTGTTGAATTTCAGCTTTAGTATTCATTACAAATGGTCCACCTCTAGCAATTTGTTCGCCGATTGGTTTTCCTGATATTAATAAAAATTTAGCTTTAGTAGTTGCTAAAACTTTTAATTCCTCACCTTTAGTAAGCAAAATTAAAGTAGAGTTCTTAGCTTGTTTATGTTGTTTGTCCCCAATTTTTATTTCTCCATCTATCAAGTAAATTAATGAATTGTGTGTTTTGGGTAATTTAAATTTAAAAAATTTATTTTCGTTTAATTCTACATCAAAATAAATCGGCTCAACATTGTGTTTTTTAACTAGTCCCTCTGCTTTTTCGAATTTGCCTGCAATAATTTTTATTAGTTTATCTTCATCTTTATGAATGCTTATTTTTTTTGAATCTATATAAATATATTCAGGTTTACTCATTTTGTACTTCGCAGGCATATTTATCCAAAGTTGAAAACCATGAAGTCTGCCTTCTTTCATGGCGGGCATTTCAGAGTGAATAATCCCGCTTCCAGTTTTCATCCATTGAACATCACCTGCAGTCATCCGTCCTTTACCACCAGTGCTATCTTTGTGTTCAAACTCACCAGCTAACATATATGTCACTGTTTCAATACCTCTATGCGGATGAGCAGGAAATCCTGCAACATAGTCATCTTCATTTTCTGATCCAAATTCATCTAACATTAAGAAAGGATCAAAATAATTTGGCTCAACACCAATACTTCTTTTCAATTTAACGCCAGCTCCATCCGAAGCGGGTGTTGGGTCAATAATTTTATTTACTTCAATATCACTCATAATTAATTACCAAACTCCGATCATTATATCGTCTTCTTTAGTGTAATCTCTATCTTTCAGAACAAACTCATCTGACACAGCAACCCTGTTTTTTCTACTAACCAATTTTTTTAATAACAATTCCCTCATTTCATTTCTAACCCTAGAATAATCATTTGATTGACCCAAATCTTTAAATTCTTCAGGATCTTTTTTAAGATCAAATAATTGTGGAGGAAAACCTTTAAAATAAATATATTTCCATTCATTATTTCTAATCATATATCCCCTCGCATCAGAAGCCCCTATATTAAGTGTCTTTCTAACGTCATTAAATGAATAATCAATTTCGCTAAATACCGCATCTTTCCAATTGGTAATTCTCTCAGCGTTTATTAAGGGCATTAAAGAACTACCCTCTAATCTATGTTTGCTCTCTTTACTGCCTACCGCATCTAAAAAAGTAGGCAAAAGATCAATTGCTTCAACAAAACGTTTTTCTTCATGACCTCTTGTTTTGTTAGCTGTTTCTCGTGGATCATAAATAATCATTGGAACTTTTACTATTTGTTCATGAAATAATTCTTTGTCCCCCAGCCAATGGTCTCCTAGGTAATCGCCGTGATCAGATGTAAATATTATCATTGTATCTTCCATATTTCCTTTTTTATCAAGAAATTCAAAAAGTCTACCAAGATTGTCGTCAATTTGTTTAATTAACCCCATATAACCAGACATAACTGTGTTTCTAACCTCATCTTTTGAAAAAGTTTTTGAGACTCTAGTTTCTACAAAGGCTTTATAAACTGGATTCATATTTTCTTTTTGTTTTTCACTTCTCTGTACTTGATTAAATTGATTTTGGGAAAACATGTTATGGTAAGGCGCTGGTGCTATGTAAGGCCAATGTGGTTTAATAAATGATAAATGTAAAAACCACGGCTTATCAGAGCTTTCCTCAATAAAGTCTATAGCTCTATTTGTCATAAAGGCGGTTTCAGAATGTTTTTCCGATATTCTTGCAGGTTTATTTGAATTTCTTAATTTCCAACCGCTAAGTATTTCTCCATTTTCTCCCTGGGCAGAATTAGCCCAGCTGTCCCATGGATTATCTCCTTCATATCCAAGTTTATTTAGCCAATCATTGTAGGATAATTTTTTTTTATATTTTTTTACATGGTTGTTTGGATGAAGACCATCATCTCTCTCATAGGGTTCAAAACCAGGTTCACTTACGATTAAACCAATTTCAGTATCTTTGTTTATACCTAGTCGCGCCATACCTTCAGAGTCAGGTTTCATGTGTGTCTTGCCCACAATTCCTGTTCTTATCCCAGACTTTCTTAGATAATCCCCTATAGTTAATTCTCCAATTGGCAGTGGGACTTGATTCCATGTTGAACCATGACTAAAAACAGTTCTTCCGGTATAATATGAGGCTCTTGAGGGACCGCAAACAGGAGATTGAACATAAGCAGATTTAAACAAAACTCCTTTTTTTGCAAGACTATCTATATTTTTTGTTTGTAGGTTAGGATGGCCATAACATGATAGATAATCCCATCTAAGTTGATCAGCCATAATAAATAAAATGTTTCTAACTTTATTCATATTTTCTTTTTAGTACTTTTAAATATCTTTAAAAGAATAGATATTTTTATTACTACTTGCATTATAAAAAACCTATATTTATAATCAATTTTAATATGCGGGAGTAGCTCAGTGGTAGAGCGAAACGTTGCCAACGTTTAGGCCGAGGGTTCAATTCCCTTCTCCCGCTCCAAATATTAATATATTAAAAAAATATGAGCGAAGATTTAGCAAATAAAAAGTGTATACCTTGTGAAGGCGGGATACCAAGTTTTGATACAAGTGAAATTCATAAATACCTTAAAAAGGTAGATGGATGGGACGTTAAAACTGATAAAGATAAGGTTTATTATTTAATAAAAGAATTCAAATTTAAAAATTTTTTGGAAAGCCAAAACTTTATAAACAAAGTCAGCCAAATAGCTGAAACTGAAGGACACCATCCAGATATATGGTTTGGATGGGGATATGCAAAAATAAAAATATTTACACATGCAATAAAGGGTCTACACGAAAGTGATTTTATACTTGCCGCAAAAGTTGATAAAATTATTTAATGGTTAAAATGCCTAGTTCCAGTGAAAATCATTTTAACTCTAGCTTTATTCGCTTCTTTAATTGCCTCTGCATCACGAATTGAACCTCCTGGCTGAACAATTAATTTTACACCAGCTTTAACGAGTTTTTTTATACCATCGGGAAAAGGAAAAAAAGCATCTGATGCTGCAACCGAATTTTTAAGTTTACTTGGTTGAAATTTTTTAGCTTTGTCTATTGCAATTTTACAGCTGTCAACTCTACTTGGCTGTCCAGCACCAATACCTATTGTTGAAAAATTACTAGATATTACAATTGCGTTGGATTTAACGAATTTGCAAACATTATAAGCAAATTTAGCATTTTCAATATCTTTTTTGTTTGGCTTT
>CACGAV010000016.1 GCA_902571095.1 uncultured Pelagibacteraceae bacterium | reverse complement strand
TATTTTGTTTGGTCTAGCTGAAAATTGAGAGGGAGATAAAGGAAGTATAAGTAAATTTCCAACTAGACACTAACAATTTAATAATAATCAAATTTTAGCCAGAGATTTGTATTAATTTTGTTTAATTTGTGGCAACTCTTTAGGTCATTAATTTGAAGGTTTGTAATAACCCGAACCTCTTTTTTCCGAAAAAACCTCATTTATTAATGGATGCCTTACTGGTTCTTTAGAATTATCAACCATTAGATTCTGTTCTGAAACATAGGCTTCATAAGTAACTTCGTTATTTTCTGCAAGAAGATGATAAAAAGGCTGATCTTTTCTTGGTCTCACATCTTTTGGTATTGACTCGTACCATTCATCAGAATTATTAAACTCAAAATCTACATCATATATTACACCTCTAAAATTAAAATGTTTATGTTTAACAACATCTCCAATAGAAAATTTAGCTTTTTTTGAATCCATTAGTTTAAAGATAGTAACATTTTTTATAAAATCAATAAAAAAATATTAATTAAAATTCTTTTATGTTAAAGTTTAACTGTGAATAAATCTTTTATTAAGTTTTTTACAGATTTTGGACCATTATTAATTTTTTTCGTAGTATATTATAGAAATGATAAGGATTTAGTATCTGCTATTCCTCCATTAATTATTGCAACATTAGTTGCTATCTCAATAACTTTTTTTCTAGAAAAAAAGATACCATATATACCTTTGCTGGGAGCAGTTCTGGTTGCTATTTTTGGTGGTCTAAGTATTTTTTTTAATAATCCTATTTTTATATATTTAAAACCTACCGTAATTAATCTTCTATTTGCAATAGGACTATTATTTGGAAAAATAGTTTTAAATAAAAATTTTTTAAAATTGTTCTTTAAAAATTCTTTATATTTAGAAGAGATTGGGTGGAACAAACTTATAAATAGATGGATAGGTTTCTTCATTTTTCTAGCTTTAATAAATGAAATTATCTGGAGAACTCAAAGTGAAGAAGTATGGATAAATTTTAAAGTTTGGGGTATTTTACCGATAACTATTATATTTACTGCTTTTCAAGTGCCATTAATTCAAAAATATAAAAAAACTGATGAAAGATAAATTAAAATTAATAATTAATAATAAATTTAATAAAAAGGAAAAGTTTTTTATTAAAAAGGAACTTCAAACTATTTTAAATCTTTATGCTAAAAAGGTCTCTTTAGGTGATTGGAAAGATTACGGTCTATCTATCAATAAAAAAGAAATTACATTCGACGTTTACCAAAGATCTTCTGAAAAACCTATTTATAGGATATCTAAAAATTTAAACCCAAAAAATAAGTCAGAAAAATTTTATATTCTTGATAAAAATGGAAGATTATTGCGTAAGTCAGGTAACTTAGATAGCTTAATTAATGAAGTTGAGTGGACTAAATTAAAATTAGTAAAATAAAATTATTATCTTCTTTGACCGAAAAGCCTTAAAAGCATTATAAACAAATTAATGAAATCTAGATATAAAGTAAGAGCACCCATCACTGCTTTTTTTCCTGAAATTTCACCGTCATCGCTTGCAAGGTACATGTTTTTAATTTTTTGAGTATCATAAGCAGTTAGACCGACAAAAATTAAAACGCCCAAAACTGAAATAACAAAATACATCATGCTAGATTTCATAAAAATATTTACTATAGATGCAATAATGATTCCTATTAATCCCATCATTAAAAATGAGCCAAATTTTGTTAGATCTCTCTTTGTTGTGTAACCATAAATACTCATTGCTCCAAATGTTCCTGCTGTTATAAAAAAAACACGGGTTATACTTGCGCCAGTATAAACTAAAAATATTGAAGCTAAAGATGCGCCCATAAGAGCAGCAAAAATCCAAAAAGTTGTTTGAGCCTTAGCAGCACTCATTTTTCTAATACCGAAGCTCATGTAAATAACTATTCCTAATGGAGCAAGCATTACAACCCACATTAAAGGGGATGCAAATAATGCTTGGCCTATTGGAGTTAAATTTTGAATACCGCTTGAGGAAACTTGAATATCATACCCTCCTGATAACCTAAAAAGTAATAATGAGACAACGCCTGTAAGAAAAACACCAGATGCCATATAATTATATACTTTCAACATATAGGCTCTTAGTCCCTGATCAACTATATGCGCATCAGTTATGGATGACTTTGTTTGTGTGTTTTGTCTATTAAATTCCATGACTCAAATATAGTCATTTTTTTTTTGTTTTCAATGCTACATATATCGCCTAAAAATATTACATTTATATGAAATTTAGAAAATTAGGTAATACGGATCTTAATGTAAGTTTGATCTGCTTGGGTACCATGACTTATGGAGAGCAAAATACCCAGGATGAAGGATTTGAACAAATGGACTATGCTGTGTCAAAAGGGATAAATTTTTTTGATACTGCAGAACTTTATGCCATACCTCCAAAAGCAAAAACTTACGGGAAAACTGAGGAGATAATTGGTAATTGGTTTCAAAAGAGGAAGAATAGAAAAAAAATTATTTTAGCAACTAAGATAGCTGGGCCAGGATTAAAATGGATTAGAGGTGGTGGTGGTCAATTCTCAGATAAAAGTATTGAGTCTGCTATTGATGATAGTTTAAAAAGATTAAAAACTGATTATATTGATTTATATCAACTACATTGGCCGGAGAGGAATACAAATTACTTTGGTGATTTAGGATATAAACATGACGAAAATGAAAAAAATTGGAATAAGTTTGAGAGTATTCTTAAAACTTTTAAGAAAATTGTTAGACAAGGGAAAGTGAGATTTATTGGATTATCAAACGAAACACCTTGGGGCTTTTCAAGGTTTCTACAAATTGCCAATGAACAAAAATTACCTAGAATAGTTTCAGTTCAAAATCCTTATAGCTTAGTTAATAGATCCTATGAAATTGGAATGTCTGAAATTTCAATTAGAGAAAAAGCTGGATTATTAGCTTATTCACCTCTGGCAGCTGGATACCTAACTGGGAAATACAGAAACAACCAAATACCAAAGAATTCTAGAATGGATTTATTCTATGATAGATACCCAAGATATCACAATAATAGAACTTACAGAGCCGTTGATGAATATTTTAATATCGCTAAAAAATACAAAATGACCTTAACTCAACTTTCGCAAGCTTTTGTTAACTCGAGAGATTTTGTGACAAGTAATATTATCGGTGCAACGACTATGAAACAATTAAAAGAAAATATCGAAAGTGTAGATATATCTCTAAATCAAAATATTATCAGTGAAATAAACTCAGTGCATGAAAATATTCCTAATCCTGCACCCTAATCGAAGACTATTGAAAAGATAAAAAATTTGTATAAATTGATCAAATCTATCATGAATAAAATGACTAAAAAAATTATACATACTTTTTTTATTTTCTGTGTAATGTCATATTCTACAACATTTGCAGCTGAGCCAAAAAGTATAGGTAAATTTAAAAATTGGGAAACTTTTACCTATAATGACGGTAAAGGGAAAGTTTGTTTTGCTCAAACTTTGCCTCTTGAAAGAGGTCCAAAAAATTTTAAAAGAGGTCAGTCAAGACTATTTGTTACTTTTAGAACATCTGAGAAAATAATAAATGAGATTAGTGTTACAAGCGGACATGAATATAAGTCTTCATCCGTAACTGCAATATCAGGAAAAAACGAATTTGCTTTTTTTTCTCAAGGAAGTTTTGCTTGGCTTATAGATGGAGAGGAAGAATTTAATCTGATCAAAACTATGAAAAAAGCATCAAAGCTATCAGTAACCGCAACTGCTAAAAATGGTAGCAAAACAAAAGATCTTTATTCAATGATGGGTTTCACAAAAGCCTATAATGCCGCAAAAAAAAATTGTGCCTAGAATTAAAAAAAAACTAAAAAATAATAATAAAATAGTGTTAGCTTACTCAGGAGGGTTGGACACCTCTATTATTTTAAAGTGGTTACAAGAAAATTATAATTCTGAAATAATTGCTTATACGGCTGACATAGGTCAAGTAATGAATAAATCAAAAATTATTAAGAATGCAAAAAGATTGGGGGTAAAAAATATAATAATTGAGAACTTGCAGAATACGTTTGTAAAAGATTATGTTTTTCCAATGATAAGAGGACATGCCTTATACGAGGGAACTTATTTATTAGGAACGTCCATAGCAAGACCTCTTATCGCTAAAAGACAAATTGCTATTGCTAAAAAATTCAAAGCGTTTGCTGTATCGCATGGTGCTACAGGAAAAGGGAACGATCAAGTAAGGTTTGAATTAGGATACTATTATTTTGGGCCGAAAATAAAAGTTATTGCTCCATGGAGAATTTGGAATTTAAAATCGAGAACAGATTTAATCAAATACGCAAAAAAACATCATATACCAATACCAAAAGATAAAAAGGGAGCTCCGCCATTTTCAGTTGACGATAATCTTTATCACACATCCACTGAAGGAAAGATTTTAGAAAATCCAAAAAAGCACGCTCCAGAATATATTTTTCAAAGAACTGTTTCTCCTGAAAAGGCACCTAGTAAACCTTCTTATGTAACCATAGGATTTAAAAAAGGTGATCCTATCTCTGTAAATAATAAAAAATTAACACCAGCAAAACTGCTTCAAAAATTAAATTTATTTGCCGGTAAGAATGGCATTGGAAGAGTTGATTTAGTTGAAAATAGATTTATTGGAATAAAATCAAGAGGTGTATACGAAACACCAGGAGGTACGCTTTTAATGATTGCGCATAGAGCTATCGAGTCTGTTACTTTAGATAAAAAAACTATGCATAAAAAAGATGAGCTAATGCCTAAATATGCTGAGCTCATATATAACGGCTTTTGGTTTTCAAAATCTAGGATTAATCTTCAAAAAAAAATTGACCTTAGAAAAAATAAGGTTAATGGAAAAATTAAACTTAAATTATACAAGGGGAATGTTACAATTTTATCAAGACAAAGTAACAGCGAAGCTTATTCAATAAACAAAGTATCTTTCGAGGAAAATAAAAGTTTTAAAAAGTCAAAAGTTGAGAGATTTATATTAGGTGCGGCAAGAAAGCTTAGGGTCTAAGTATAATTAAAAATATAAAAACTTCTATGTCTATGAACCTTATAATCAGAAATATTCAGCTAGTAGCTGTAATATTTATTCTTATTGGAACTGTCCTGGCATTTGGTTTTGAAATAAATGAGATGTATAAAGTTAAACGAGTTACACTAGCAGATCTCCTTTTGATGTTCATCTACATAGAGGTTATTGGAATGATTGGAGTTTTTTGGGCAAGTAAAACAATTAGAATTACTTACCCAGTTCTTATTGCAATCACTGCATTGGCAAGATTAATAATTTTACAAGACAAAGATAGTGCATCTATTAATTTAATTTATCAAGGTGCGGCAATACTTCTTTTAGCTTTATCAGTTTTTTTCTTAACATTGAGATACAGCAAAAAACTTGGAATGGATAAAAAAAATCCTGGCGAGGAAGCATAATCAAAATGAAACAGCTCGTAGCTATTGTAGCCTATTATATGTTCGGATATCTAATTTTCTGGACTTTTCTTCATGAAACAAACTTGTTTCCTAAAGTTTGGGTTGAAAAAAATTTTAGTATAGCGATTTATCTATGGATTTTCTTTTTTATTGTACCTTTGTTTCTTATAGCGATTGGAACAGACTTTATTAAAAGGCGAATTTCTGATTTCAAATCTTTAAATCAAAGTACGAGATGGCCTCTTTATATTTTGTTATTTGGTGTTTGGGATTTAATGATCGGCTTTTCATATTTACTTTTTTCTTATTACGAGATTTCACATATAACAATGATAATTGCGAACGCCTTATTTATTACTGGTACCTACCTAACGTTTTTAAGTTTTGCGGTTGCAAAAAAATTGGAAATTTCTAGAAAGAGTTAATGGTATGGAAAATAAAACTTTAATTTTCGGAGCAACAGGTGCGGTGGGAAGTTCACTAGCAAAACTTATGAGAGATGGGGCTTCAAAATGCCATTTGATTGGAAAAAACCAAGAAGAAGTTTCCAGATTATCAGAAGAAACTGGCCACAGTTTTAGCATAACTGATGTCTTAGAAGATGGTTTTTTAGATAAAATTGAAAGTGACCTAAGTGACACAGAAATTTCTGGAATAGCATATTGCGTAGGGTCTATAGATTTGAAGCCTGTTAACTTGATTTCAAGAAAAGATGTAATAAAATCTTTTTCTTTAAATCTGTTTCCAATATATGATATTATTAAAAAGTTTCATCAAAGTTTAAAAAAAAACAAGGGATCGATTGTCCTATTTTCAACTGTTGCTGCTAAACAAGGCTTCCCAAACCATGGTATTATTTCACCTGTAAAAGCATCTTTAGAAGGTCTTACTATTTCTTTGGCGGCAGAATTTTCTCCAAGTGTTAGAGTAAATTGTATAGCACCAAGTATGAGTAATTCAAAAATGGCTGGCAAAATTTTAAAAAATCCTAAAATTGCAGAAGGTATCGCAAAGATGCATCCACTTAAAAGACTTGGTGAAGGAAAAGACTCAGCAGCACTAGCAAAATTTCTTTTATCTGATGAAAGTTCTTGGATTACAGGACAAATCATTGGTGTCGATGGTGGAAGATCAAATGTAGGTTAATATTTTGTAATACTGCCAATATAATTTAAATTTTTATCAACAACAACTATTTCCCCAGATGAAACTGTTCTGTTTAAACTTTCTAAAATTACAACATAGTGAGTAATCAAAATTAGATTTTTCTTACTTTCCCAGGTATTAATAAATTTAATTAAATCTATCATTTGTCTCTCTTTATTTTTTCTAAATTTTTCTGAAAAAAATGAATTCAATGCATTAAAGGTCTTATAATCTTTGAAAGCAAATTTAGCCGTATCTCTGCAACGGCACCATTCACTTGATAATACTTGATCTATCGAGATATTATTCTTCTCAAAAAACAATCCCATTTTTTTTGATTGTTTTATGCCTTTATTGTCTAAATTCCTTTGTGTTGAACAATCATTTAATTTAAAATTTGGTGGATCCCCACCACCAGGTGCTATTGCATGCCTTATAAAGACTATATTACCTCCTTTTTTTAAGGCTTTTATTGCTTGCTCCTCAGATTTTACGCTCGTTATAAGAAAAGTAAAAATAGAGAAAATTATAAAAAAATTTTTATACATGTGCTTAAATACATAATACCAAATAACTATAAAAAGTATTAATTAAACTTCAAATAGATTATGGAATTCGAAACAACCCGAGAAGGTGCTTTAAAAAAATTAGATCATTTCATTGAAAATGAAATTATTAACTACAATTCAAAAAGAAATTTTGATTTTGGCCCTTCTGAAAGAAAAAATATTTCATGCTTATCTCCATATATAACTCACCGACTTATATCAGAGTATGAAACTGTTGAAAAAGTTTTAAAAAAACGACCATACCAAAAAGTTGAAAAATTTATTCAAGAAATATTTTGGCGGGTATATTGGAAAGGATGGTTAGAGTTAAGACCAAAAGTTTGGGTGGATTTTGTTGAGGACTTAAAAAATATTGAAGATGATAAAAAAATAACAGAAGCATTAAATGGGGAAACCAGGATTGCTTGCTTTAATGACTGGGTTAAAGAATTGAAACAATTTAATTATTTACATAACCATACAAGAATGTGGTTTGCTAGCATTTGGATATTTACATTGAAATTGCCATGGCAAAAGGGGGCTGAATTATTTTTAAAATACCTTTTAGATGGTGACGCTGCATCAAATACACTTAGTTGGAGATGGGTAGGCGGACTCCAAACTAAGGGAAAAAATTACCTTGCGCAATCTTGGAATATTGAAAAGTTTACAAATAAAAAATACCAAAATGTTAAACTAATTGAAAATCCAATCCCCTTGCAGGACAAACGTGAATATATATTGACAGAAATTAGAAATTTTAATGGCAATCAAAAATTAAGCAACTTAATTTTTTTTGAGAATAATTTAAATTTAGAAAAATACAATTTAGATAATTATAAAAATATTTATTGTTTATTACTAAATAATGATAAGAGAAAAATTAAACTTGATCAAAAAGTTCTAAATTTTAAAAAAGAAATAATAAAGAATTGTCTAAAATCAATTTCCCAAGATGTTAAATTTTTGGATATTTCTCAAAGTTTGAGTTTATTTGATGAAGCAAAAGAATTTGATGTTATCTATCCATCAATAGGAGAAAATAACTCTTTCTTAGAACATTTGAGAAATACAAAAGATGTTAAATTCAGGTTTTTAAAAGATGACAAAGATATATTTTGTTGGAAGTTTTCTAATAAAGGATATTTTAATTTTAAATCCAATATTCCTAAAATAATTTCAAAATTCAGATTATCTTAATCTTGAGCATTTTTTTGAGCAATATTTAACTCTATCCCAATTAAGCCTCCACCTCTTTCTCCAAGCAAAAGGTCTTCTGCAAGCTATACATACTTTTGTAGGTAAATTTTCTTTTTTGATCACTTAAATCGTATTTTGTTTTATAAATTTTTTTGCAGCATTAAGTATTAACTTCCTTCTTTCAGATTTCATTTTATCAAAAACTCTTACCATCATCGAAAGTCTAGGATTTTTTGAAAAAAATTTTCTATTGTTATTTATAAAATTCCAGTAAAGACCGTCCATTATGATGCACCATTCTCCTTTTTTAAAATCCATCATTTTTAAAAAATAGCTTGATCCACAAATATATGGTTTAGTTGCAAATATTCCACCATCACTAAAAAGTCCCATGCCATATACATTTGGCGCCATCACCCAATCAGAAGAGTCTACAAACATTTCCATGAACCATTTATAAACTTGCTTAGGATGTATCTGACAAAGGTTCATGATATTTGCTAGAATCATTAATCTCTCTATATGATGAGACCATCCAAAATTTACTGCATTTTTAATTGAAAAGTCTAAAGGATCTAGTCCAGTAGTGCCATTATACCAAGATAATTTCATTTTATTTTTATGATTAAAAAAATTTGTACTCCCTAATCGTTCATCATAATTTTGGTAAATACCTCGCATGAACTCTCTCCAACCAATAATTTGCCTAACATATCCCTCCAAGGAATTTATTCTTGTTTTATTTTCTATTTTTTTAATTTTTTCTATGATTTCACCAGGCGTAATTAGACCAATATTAATTAACGGACTAAGTGCGCTATGAAATAAAATATTTGATTTTTTACTTACTGCATCTTCGTAGTCACCAAATAATTTTATTTTTGAATTTAAAAACTGATCAAAAAGTTTCTGAGTTTGATCCCTGGTTGTAGGAAACCAAAAATTATCTGTCAAACCTGGGTGGTTTTTGAAATTAAGATTGATAAACTTCTTTAACTCTTCAGTATAATAAGTATTTTTAAATTTTAATTGTTTAGGTATTTCAACTTTATCAGGTAATTTTTTTCTATTATCTTCGTCAAAGCTCCATTTGCCTCCTTTTGGAGATCCATCCTTATTCATCAAAATATTTAATTTAGATCTATTAATTTTATAAAAATTAGCCATAAATGGTTTTTTTGTTCCACTTAAATATTTTTTAAATTCAGCTCTAGATGTAAGAAACATTGGTGATTTAATCTCATTAAAATTTATATTTATCTTTTTAAAAAGTGCTTTAAGTCTTTTTTCAAAGAAAATATCTTCAATTTCAAAAAAACTTATCTCCGTAATTTTTTTATCTTTTATAATTTTTTCAAGTTTTTTTTCATATAAAAGTTTAAAGTCTTTATTACAATCATTATATATGACCTTAAATTTTTTGGATTTGAGCTCATCTTTGTACGATCGCATTGAGGATAAAAATAATAATATTTTTAACTTGTGATGTTTTTGGAAAGTACATAAACCAAGATCTTCGGCCATATAAAATGTATGCTCGGAAAATTCCTGAAGATACTTGGGGTTAAAAAGTTGGTTTCCTAAAATCAAAAACAATTTCATTTTTGAAAAATATATAATTTTAATAGCTTTAAGAATTAGTTCTTTTGAAGCACTCGACTGTATTATTAAGTAAACAAGCAATAGTCATTGGACCTACTCCTCCAGGAACCGGGGTTATTGCCTTTGCTATTTTAGAAACTTCATTAAAATCAACATCTCCTACGATGCCACTTTCGGTTTTATTTATTCCTACATCAATCACTATTGCGTTTTTTTTTACCCAATTGCCTTTTATAAGCTTAGGTATCCCAACAGCTGCGATAATTATATCTGCTTTGATACATTCTGATTTAAGATCTTTTGTCTTTGAGTGAGTAATAGTTACTGTGCAATTTTCTCTTAAAAGAAGTTGTGCCATAGGTTTGCCATTTAAATTAGATCTACCTACAACAACTGCATGCTTACCACTCAAGTTTTTCTCTATTTCTTTAAGCAAAAGCAAACATCCTAATGGAGTACAAGGTATTCTAGTGTCATATCCAGAGGATAAATTTCCTACATTTATTGGGTGGAAACCGTCTACATCTTTTGAAGGATGTATTGTCTCAATGACTTTCTGCTTGTTTATGTGTTTAGGCAAAGGTAATTGAACAAGAATACCTGAAACATTTTTATCATTGTTTAATTCAATGATTTTATTTAAAACAGTTTTTTCCTCAATATTTTCGGGATATCTTATTACTTTAGAATCAATTCCAATTTCTTTAGAGAATTTTTCTTTATTCTTCACATAAATCTTACTGGCTGGATCCTCACCTACTAAAATTACAGATAAACCAGGAACAATCTTAAATTTAGATTTAATTTCAATTATATTTTTTTTTAATTTTTCTCTTAAATCACTAGCTATTTTTTTTCCGTCTATAATCATTTTAAAACATTGATGGAGCAAGAAACTCGAAAGCTAAATTTCTTAAAAACATTAAAAGCAAGATTAGAATTACTGGAGAAATATCTATTCCACCAAGATTTGGTAAAAAGTTTCTTATAGGTCTAAGTAAAGGATCTGTCATTTTATAACTGACATCAAGTACAGAGTAAACAAATCGATTTGATGTATTTAAAACGTTAAATGCAATTAGCCAGCTAAGTAATGCATTAATGATTAAAATCCAAATATAAATACTAACTATACTATCAATTAAAATTAAAACGGATTTCATTATTTATTTTTTTTCTACGTAAATTGATTGACTTGGGAATGCAAAAGAGGCTTTGTTTCTCTCGACAATTTCTTTAATCGCGATAGCTAATCTTTCCTTAACTTTTAACCATTCAGACCATTTATTTGTATTTGTAAAACATCTTACATACATATCTATTGAACTGTCCGAAAACTTATCAATTCTAACTGCATGGGTTGTATTCTCACTGATCTTATAATCATTTGATGTTGTGATATATTTATCTATCTCATCTCGTATTTTTTTTAATTGATCGATCGTAGTATCGTACTGTAAAGTAATGATCCAACTTATACGCCAATTAGTTGTTTCGCTAATATTAATTACCGCATTTTCAGCAAATTGAAAATTTGGAATTACTGCGACAGATTTATCAAATTTTCGAACAACGGTTGACCTAAATCCAATTCTCTCAACAATTCCTTCAATAATATTTTCAACAAGGATCCAGTCTCCTACCTTAAATCTTTTTTCAACTAAAACCAAAATACCTGAGATTAAGTTTTTAAATAAATCTTGAGCTCCTAGAGCCACTGCAACACCAAATAAACCTAATCCAGCAATAATTGGTCCTATCTTAATTCCCCATAATTCTAAAACTGCAGCAGCACCAAGAATTAGAATTAAAATTTTAAATGCTTTTATAATCCAATTTAGAAGATCTTTTGAAAGAAGATCTTCGATAGTCTTTATTAAAACTGAGATTGGTCCAATAATTTGATGTAGTGACCAAAAAATTAAAATTGTTATAAGAGTTCTATTTGCATTATCCACAAAATTTTGGGTACTTTCTCCTAATGATACATAACTTGTGGCTACAAAAAAACCAATTACAATTGGAAAAAACTTTGTTGGTCCTTTTAAAGATTCTACAAGTGTGTTGTCAAATTTATTTGAAGTTTTAGAAACATATTTTTCGAGACGTTTAATAAAGAATTTGGAAAACAACCCTCTTAAAAAAAGGAAGACAAAAAAAATTGAAAGTGCAATTATAATCTCAGAAATATTTACTCCCGAAATCCCATTTTTCCAAACATCAATAAACAAATTTATGAATTCTTCTGTTTTATTCATTTTTAAATTGATCTATTTTTACCAGTTCCTCTCCAGGATTAAAAATTTTTGTTTTTTTCCAACCTTTTGATTTTAAAAAATCTTCAATTTTTTTACTTATACACATAACTGTGCAATGTGTCATCAATTCTGAAAGCGAGTATTTCCTCACTATCTCATCAAAACTTTCTGCACTTCTTTTTGAGTAAATCAGCGTTATGTCTGGTTGATTTTTTTTTATTAAATTTAAACTTTCACTGTTGAGATCTGTAATTTTTGTGGAACTATAATTAATTATCTTTTTAACTTTAAATCCAGAAGATGAAAGATCTTTATCTAATTCGTATGAAACAACATCGCCGCAAAAATAAGCTAGATTTTTTATTTTTTTTTCTGAATTCAAAATTATATTTTTAAGAGCATTGACAGTACCCGATGCGGCAATAGTATTGTTAAACCCTTTTAATCTAAGAGATCTTTCGGTTATATTTCCAACACAAAAACATTTGATATTTTTTTCATCATTTTTTAATTTCAAAAATCTTACTGCATTGGCGCTGGTAAAAATTAATCCATCAAAATCTTTTGTATTTATTGGTTGCATATTTGCAGAAGTTATACTTAATGTTGGCAAGTGGATTATCTTATGGTTAGATGAAAAAAAATTTCTCATTAAATCTTCAGCATCAATTAAAGGTCTTGTAAAAATAATATTCATTTTTTTTTTATAAAATTATTTTCTGCTTTTTTTAATATTTCTTCCCCTGCTATTTTACCTAGATGTTTAGGTTTATTTAAATTCCCAGATTTAATAACATTAAATACTTTTTTGCCATCGTCTGAAAAAAGTTGTGCCTTTAATTCAATATTTTCTCCTTTAATAATAGTTGAACATCCTACAGCAGTATCGCAGTCACCTCCCAAAGTTTTTAAAAAGCTTCTTTCAGCTAAAGCACATATTTCTGTATTATTATGATTAATTTTTTTAAGAACATTTTTTATATATTGATCATTTTCTCTACATTGAACTGCTATTATCCCCTGTCCTGCAGTTGGCGTAAAATCTGTTAAAGAAAATATTTCTTTAATATGATTTTCTAAATTTAATGTTTTTAAACCTGCCAAAGCCAAAACCACACCGTCATACTCACCTCTTTCTATTTTCTCGATTCTTGTATCTACATTTCCTCTAATGCTTTCCACGTTAATATTTTTATTTAAAAGCTTCAGCTGAAGTTCTCTTCTTCGAGAACTTGATCCGATCTTACCATTTTTTATATCGGATAATCTTTTAAATTTTTTTGAAACAAAAGTTTCGCGTGGATCGTTTCTTTCGATATAAGCTTGAATTATAAGACCCTTTGTTTCTGTAGAGTCCATATCTTTAAGAGAATGTACTGCTATATCAATTTCTTTTTTAATTAACTTTTCTTCGATTTCTTTGCAAAATAAATCTTTTCCCCCAATTTCAGAGATTTTTTTGTTTTGAAATAAATCACCTGATGTTTTAATAGTTTGAATTTCAATATTTTTTCCAGAGATTATATTTTGATCGAGTATCATGTTCTTGACTTTATTAGCGTAAGCCATTGAAAGTTTACTGCCCCTAGCTCCTAAGATAATTTTATTATTCATTTATTAATAAAGATATATATTTTATAATAACTAATTTAATGAAAAAAAAACTTACTTTTTTGGGAATCGAAACTAGCTGTGACGAAACTGCTGCAGCTGTAGTGCAAGAAAATACTACTGGAACAGCAAATATTTTATCAAATATAGTTTCTAGTCAAATTAGAGAGCATAAGAAGTTTGGCGGAGTAGTGCCTGAAATAGCAGCCAGATCCCATGTTGAAAATATCGATATAATTATTGAAACAGCTCTTAAAAAAAGTAGAAAAAAAATTAGTGACTTAGATGGTATTGCCGCAACTGCTGGGCCTGGTTTAGTGGTATGTTTGCATGTGGGCTTCAACATCGGAAAAGCAATAGCTGCTTTTGGAAATAAAATATTTTTTCCCATAAATCATTTAGAAGGTCATGCACTGAGTCCAGGTTTGGAAAATAAAATATCTTTTCCTTATTTATTACTTCTTGTATCCGGTGGTCATTCTCAATATCTAATTGTCAAAGGTTTAAATAATTATAGACAATTGGGAACTACTATTGATGATGCTGTCGGAGAAGCTTTTGATAAAACTGCAAAAATTTTAAATCTTGGTTACCCGGGTGGGCCAAATATTGAAAAATTTTCGAAACTTGGAAAAAAAGATAGTTATAATTTACCCCAACCAATTATAAACAGAGCGGGATGTAATTTGTCATTAGCTGGACTTAAGACTGATGTATTAAGAAAATCAAAAAATATTAAATCAAATAAAGAGAAGTATAATTTAGCTGCATCTTTTCAAGAAACAATAAATCAAATATTAAACAAAAAAACAAGGGTTGCAATGAGGCAATTCAGAGAAGAAGTTTCAGATAAATCAGAAAAGGCTTTTGTTATCGCAGGAGGAGTTGCTGCTAATGAAACAATAAGAAAAAATTTAGAAGAAATTTCAAAAGAAATGAATTTTAAACCAATTTTTCCCTCTAAAGAATTTTGTGGGGACAATGCGGCAATGATTGCGTGGGCAGGTATTCAAAGATGTAAAAATAAATTATTTTTAAAAAAAGATGAAGTAGTTAGATCAAGGTGGCCCTTGGATAATAAAGCACCTTTTTTGAAAGGACCAGGTCTTAAACTATAATGAATTACTGGTTACTTAAATCTGAACCAGATTTATGGTCAATTGAACAACAAAAAAAAACTGGTGTTAAGGGCATTGCTTGGGATGGTGTAAGAAATTATCAGGCTGCAAAATATCTCAAATCTATGGAATTAGGAGATTTATGTTTTTTTTATCATTCCAATATTGGCAAGGAAGTTGTTGGGGTGGTAGAAGTGATTAAAGAAGCTTTTTTAGATAAATCAGACAAAAGCAAAAAGTTTGTTGCTGTTCAAGTCAGGTTTCTCAAAAAATTTAAATCTCCTGTTTCATTAGCAAAAATTAAAAAAACTAAGGCTATTTCACACTTACTGCTAATAAAACAAAGCAGATTATCGGTGATGCCTGTGGACTATAAAAGCTGGAAAATTATATGTAAGATGGGTAAGATAAAAATTTAGATTCATCGGTGTATATCAAATGGCAAAAAGAACAAAAAAGAAAAAGAGCAAAAGAAAAAAGAAAAAAAGAAAAAGTATTAGAAAGAAAATTAGAAGAAGAACTAAAAAAACTGTAAAAAGAACAAGTACAGTTTCAAAAAAAACTTCCAAAGAAACTGTGGATGCTGATGGAAATGTTGTGTTTAATGTTTCTGAAAATTGGTCAAAACAAGCATATATAAATAAATCCCAGTATGAAAAAAAATACAAATTGTCTATTAAAGAAAATGAGAATTTTTGGAGAAAAGAAGGAAAAAGAATAACTTGGATAAAACCGTATTCAAAAATTAAAGATGTTAAGTATAGCAAAAAAGAAGTTAATATTAAGTGGTATTATGATGGCACTTTAAATGCATCAGCTAATTGTATCGACAGACATTTAGAAAAAAAAAGTAATAAAAATGCAATTATTTGGGTGGGAGACGATCCAAGCGACTCAAAGAAAATAACTTATAAAGAACTTCATAAAAACGTTTGCAAAGCTGCTAACGGACTTAAAAGCATAGGAATACAAAAAGGAGATAGAGTAACAATATATCTTACAATGATACCTGAATTAGCTTATGTAATGTTAGCGTGTGCAAGAATTGGTGCTGTGCACTCAATTATATTCGGAGGTTTTTCCCCCGACTCCATAGCGACAAGAATCAATGATTGTGAAAGCGACTACGTAATTACTGCTGATGAAGGTGTA
>CACGAV010000015.1 GCA_902571095.1 uncultured Pelagibacteraceae bacterium | reverse complement strand
CAAATAATACAATCAAAATTATTAAGTTTTACTTTTGGATCTTGAATATGAATTGTGAAAACATCTTTTTCAAATCTTTTTTTTAGCATAAGGGATGGTATTACACTTTTTCTTCCACACGATATTATTATTTTAGAGTCACAGATAAACCTCTTTTCTAACACACTTTCTGTAACAGGCGTAAATTTTGGAGGTAAAATATTCCAAAAACTTTTGAGTTTTATTGTTTCGTGCTTAAATCTTAAACCTAAAGCTTTAGACAAACCTTCAACCTGACTTATCATTCCATGCATACCCTGTGTTAATAGAAGGGCTTTTGTTTTAAGCATAAGTTATCTTATATATTTCTAGGTTTTATTTATCCACATATAAAAATAGATTAACTTTTTATTTAATTAACAAACCTTTATACATGTTTGATGGAAATATGCGTATTGAGGAAGATATCAAACTGGATTATGCCGATGTTCTATTTCGGCCTAAAAGAAGCACTTTACATAGTCGTAAAGACGTAAGGTTAGAGCGTACCTACAAATTTAAATATAGCAATCACGAATGGTCCGGTATCCCCTTAATGGCAGCCAACATGGATGGTGTAGGCGAACTTGTTATGGCAGAAAATTTAGCTTCCCATCAAATTATGACCTGCTTAACTAAACAACATAATTCAAAAATAATAAAAAAATTTAAATCAATTAAAAAAATATTTCCTCAAGTTATTTTAAGCACTGGAACAAGTGATCAAGATTACAAGAGACTAAATGATATATTAAAAGAAAATAGTTTTTTTGAGTTTATATGCATTGATATTGCAAATGGTTATTCTGACCACTTCAGTAAGTTTGTCAGTTCAGTTCGGAAAAAATATCCAACCAAAACTATTATTGCAGGAAATGTTGTTACAGCAGATATGACTCAAGAATTAATCCTAGCTGGTGCAGATATTGTAAAAGTTGGAATTGGACCTGGAAGTGTATGTACAACTCGTATTCAAACAGGCGTTGGTTATCCTCAGTTAAGTGCTGTTATCGAATGTGCTGATGCAGCTCATGGTTTAGGCGCGCACATTGTAGCTGATGGAGGATGTACGTGTCCGGGCGATGTAGCAAAAGCGTTTGGTGGAGGTGCAGATTTTGTAATGCTTGGTGGAATGTTTGCGGGCCATGATGAAGGTGGAGGAAAAATAATAAAAAAAAATGGATTAAAAGTTATCGAATTTTATGGTTCAAGTTCTGAGATAGCTTTAAATAAACATTATGGTGGTCATGCTGATTACAGAAGCAGCGAAGGTAAAAAAGTTCAATTAAAGTATAGAGGAAAAATTAATGATACGGTTTTAAACATTTTAGGTGGGTTGAGAAGTAGTTGCACTTATGTTGGAGCACCTTCTTTAAAACAATTGAGTAAATGCACAACTTTTGTGAGAGTTAATCAACAGTATAACGATACTTTTGAGTAAATTTTGTAACTTTAAATTTTTTCAAAAATACCTATATAAGCTTAGTTATGGCAAAACATTCTAAAGTACTAATACTTGGATCAGGACCCGCTGGATATACAGCTGCAATATATGCAGCAAGAGCTATGTTAAAGCCAATTTTGGTTTTTGGATCCGAACCAGGAGGCCAATTAACTACAACAACTGACGTAGAAAACTTTCCAGGATATTCAAAAGTTATTCAAGGTCCTTGGTTAATGGAAGAAATGAAAGGCCAAGCAAAAGCTGTTGGAACAGAAATGATACAAGATCATATTAAAAAAGTTGATCTATCAAAAAAACCTTTTGAGGCTATTGGAGATAGTGGTCAAGTTTATAGCGCAGATAGTTTTATTATTTCCACAGGAGCTCAGGCAAGGTGGTTAAATTTAAAATCAGAACAAGAATTTAGAGGATTTGGTGTTTCAGCATGCGCAACATGCGATGGTTTCTTTTTTAAAGAAAAGGAAGTTGCTGTTGTTGGAGGTGGAAATGCTGCAGTAGAAGAAGCAATGTTTTTGACGAAGTTTGCCTCAAAAGTTAAACTAATCCATAGAAGAAATGAATTAAGGGCAGAAAAAATGCTTCAAGCAAAATTAAAAGCAAATAAAAAAATTGAAATTATCTGGGATAGCGTTGTTGAGGATGTTATTGGGGACACTAATCCAAAATCAGTCAAAGCTATCAAAATTAAAAATGTAAAAACTAATAAAACTACTGAATTGAAAGTTGATGGACTTTTTATAGCAATAGGCCATGACCCAGCTACTTCGCTTTTCAAGGGTCAATTAAATATGGATAAAGAGGGATATATTGTAACCAATCCCGACTCTACAATAACTAATGTGCCAGGAGTTTTTGCAGCTGGCGATGTTAAAGATAAAATATTCAGGCAGGCAGTCACTGCGGCTGGAATGGGTTGTATGGCTGCACTTGAGGCTGAAAAACATTTGTCTTCAAAATGAGTGGAAAAATATTACTTACAGGCATAAGTGGATGGATTGCAAAACACACTACTATAGAATTATTAAATTCTGGCTACGAAGTTTTAGGAACAGTAAGAAATAAAAATTTAATTGAACAAACGAAAGAAACTATAAGCAAATATGCCTCGATTGATAAATTATCATTTGTTGAATTAGATCTTATTAAAGATGATGGATGGGATGAAGCAGCAAAGGGATGTAAATATATATTTCACATTGCCTCGCCTTTTCCAATGAAAGTTTCCAGAAATAGAGAAAGTCTATTACCTCCAGCTGTTGATGGAACTTTAAGAGTTTTAAAAGCTGGAGTAAATGCCGGTGTCGAACAAATAATTAAAACTTCTTCGATCGTTGCAATGTTTAGAAAGCCTAACAGAAACAATCCCTACACATTTGGAGAAAATGATTGGACTGATGAAAATTGGGTAGAAGGTGTGAATGACTATTTCTTGTCAAAAACAAAAGCAGAAAGATCAGCATGGGAGTTTATGGAGAGCAAAGGATTAAGAAATAAATTAACTTGTATTTGTCCTGGTGGGGTTTTTGGAGATGCTTTGGATAAAAAAGGAGGAACATCAATAGAATATGTTAGACAATTTATGGCAGGTAAATTTCCAGGTGCACCTAAATTTGCAGTTTTAATTTCTGATGTGAAAGATATAGCAAAAGCACATGTGGCTTGTATTGGAAATAATAAAGTCGGTGGAAGGAGATTAATTGTTGGAAAAGAAGTAAAAAAACTGGTCGAATTATCTCAAATAATGGCTGAAGCAATGCCTGAGTATGCAAAAAAACTTCCCAAAAAAGAACTTCCAAATTTCATGGTAAAATTAATAAGCTATATAGACTCAAGCGCTAAAATGATGATACCCGATCTTGGAATTTTAATGCAAACCGATACTGCTTATGCAGAAGAATTATTAGGTTTTAAATTTAAACCTGCAAAAGATTGTATGATTGAGAATGCTAAATCAGTCGTTAGACTTGGATTAGTTTAAACTTTCACAAAACGATTTTATTCTATCTAAAGCTTTTTTAAGATTTTCCATGGAGGTAGCATAAGAAATTCTAAAATATCCATCTAAACCAAATGCAGATCCCTGAACTACAGCTACTTCAGCTTTTTCAAGTAATTTTTCTACAAATTCTTTATCTGTTTTTAATTTTGTCTTTTTACCTAACAACTTTTTGCAATTTGGGAAAACATAAAAAGCTCCGCTTGGTTTCAAACAACTTAAACCATTAATACTATTTAGAGTTTCAACAACGTAATCCCTCCTCTCCTTAAAGGAGTTAGATCTTGTTTTTATAAAATCTTGAGTTCCGTTCAAAGCTTCTACAGCTGCTGCTTGACTAATCGAAGATGGATTTGTTGTAGATTGAGATTGAATTTTTGCTACAGCTTTAATTATGTCTTTCGGACCAGCGCCATACCCTATTCTCCATCCAGTCATAGAGTAAGATTTACTTACACCATTCATTGTTAATGTTCTATCTTTTAAAGCTTTAATTTGGGCAATGGTGAAAAATTTAAAATTATCATATGTAATATGCTCATAGATATCATCACTAAGTATATGCACATTTTTATTTTTTATTAATATTTTTGATAATTCTTCTATCTCATTCCTTGTATAACAAGATCCAGTTGGATTCGACGGTGAGTTTATAATTAACCATTTAGTTTTTTTTCCAATAGCTTTTTTTAATTCATCTGGTGTTATTTTGAATTCATTTTTTTCTGAGCACTTTACTATTTTGGGTTTACCACCAGCTAATAAAACCATATCAGGATAAGATACCCAATAAGGTGCTGGGATAATGACTTCGTCTCCTGGATTCAGGGTTGCCATAAAAACGTTATATAAAACTTGTTTTCCTCCCGTACCAACAGATATTTGATCTAATTCGTAAGACAAATTATTTTCTCTTGTAAATTTACCTTGGATCGCCTTTTTAAGTTTAGGTGTACCATCGACAGCTGTATACTTTGTTTCTCCTCTTTTAATTGCTTCGATAGCAGCATCTTTAATGTTATCTGGAGTGTCAAAATCAGGCTCACCTGCTCCTAAACCTATAACATCTTTACCAGCTGCTCTCATTTCCCTAGCTTTTGAGGTAACCGCTATGGTTGGAGAGGGTTTAATTCGCTTTAAACTATTGGAAACTATGCTCATTGAAATTTATAATATTTTGTTATTATTAACACAAAATGCAAAATACATACCAAGAAAAAATAGATAATTTAGAGGCTAATAATGGGCCTGTTAGGAAAAAACTTGAAGGTGGAATAAAATTTAAAATAAAAAGTAATTTTCAACCTGCTGGGGATCAGCCTGAAGCAATTAAAAAGATACTTAAAAATTTAAAAGATAAACAAAGTGAACAAGTTTTGCTAGGTGTCACTGGATCTGGAAAAACCTTTACTATGGCTAAAGTAATAGAATCTGCAAATCGACCTGCTTTAGTTTTAGCACCAAATAAAACTTTAGCTGCACAATTGTACGGCGAAATGAAAAGTTTTTTTCCCAACAATGCTGTTGAGTATTTTGTCTCCTATTATGATTATTATACTCCAGAAGCGTATGTTCCAAGATCAGATACATATATTGAAAAAGAAGCTTCTATAAATGAACAGATAGACAGGATGAGGCATTCAGCAACAAGATCTTTGCTTGAACGTGACGATGTAATTATTGTGGCTAGTGTTTCTTGTATTTATGGACTTGGTTCAGTTGAGGCCTATAGCAAGATGACGTTGGCATTAAAAAAGAATTATGAATATGAGAGAGACGAAATTATTAAAACATTTGTTAATTTACAATATAAGAGAAATGATCAAAATTTTTTTAGAGGTACTTTTAGAGTTAGAGGAGAAAATCTAGAGATATTCCCATCACATTTAGAAGATAGAGCTTGGAGATTGAGTTTAAATGGAAATAAACTTGAAAAGATAGAAGAGTTTGATCCTCTAACAGGAGACAAAACAAATGATTTTGCGGTAATAAAATTGTACGCTAACAGCCATTACATAACTCCAAAACCAACTATTGATCAAGCTATCAAAGAAATTAAAAAAGAATTAGAAGTAACTTTAGAAGATCATAAATCAAACAATAAGCTTTTAGAAGCACAAAGACTGAGAGAAAGAACTAAATTTGATCTTGAAATGATCGAAGCAACAGGAACGTGTGCAGGAATTGAAAATTATTCAAGATTTTTATCTGGAAGAAATAAAGGGGAACCTCCACCTACTCTTTTTGAATATTTTCCTGACAATACTATTATATTTGTAGACGAAAGCCATGTAACTGTGCCTCAATTAAATGGTATGTATAAAGGTGATCACACGAGAAAGAAAACTCTTGCTGAGTATGGTTTCAGATTGCCTTCTTGTATGGATAATAGACCATTAAAGTTTGAAGAATGGGACGCAATGAGAACTCAAACTGTTTTTGTATCAGCAACTCCTGGTCCTTGGGAACTAAAACAAACTCAAAATAAATATATAGATCAGGTTATAAGACCTACAGGTTTAATTGATCCACCCGTTGAGATACGACCAGCAAAAACTCAGGTGGATGATTTATTCCATGAATCTAAAAAAGTTATTGATAAAGGATATAGAATTTTAGTTACAACCCTTACAAAAAAAATGGCAGAAGATTTAACAGAATATCTTCACGAAAACGGTTTGAAAGTTAGATATATGCACTCAGATATAGATACACTTGAAAGAATTGAAATCATAAGAGATTTGCGAATGGGTGTTTTTGATATTTTGGTTGGTATCAATCTATTAAGAGAAGGATTGGATATACCGGAATGCGCTTTAGTTGCAATTTTGGATGCAGACAAAGAGGGATTTTTGAGATCAGAAACATCATTAATTCAAACTATTGGAAGGGCTGCAAGAAATGTGGATGGCAAAGTAATTCTTTATGCAGATAAAGTGACAAAAAGTATTGATAAAGCTATTAAAGAGACAGATAGAAGAAGAAGCAGACAAGTCGAATATAATAAAAAAAATAATATAAGCGCAGAGTCAGTTAAAAAGGAGATCACTGATATTTTAGAGTCTGTTTATGAAAAAGATTATGTAAAAATTAGTGAAGGCTCAAATGTTGGCGGAAACTTAAAAAAACACCTCAAAGCTCTTAATAAAAAAATGAAAGAATCTGCATCAAATTTAGAGTTCGAAGAAGCAGCAAAAATTAGAGACGAAATAAGAAAATTGGAGACAAATGAGCTTGAGATAAACTTAAATCCAAAAATTTCACAGTACAATTTAAACAAAAAGGTATACCCTCAAGGCAGATCAAAGATGGGGATGCCGGGTACTAAACCAAGAAAATCTATAAAAAAATGGAAGCCAAAAAAATAATTATAACGGGTGGAGCTACGAGGATTGGAGCGGCAATAGCAAAGAGTTTAGCTAACTTTGATAATAAAATTGTTATTCATTACAATAAGTCAAAAACCCATGCGGTAAAATTAAAGAGAGAATTACAGGATCTTGGCTCTGAGGTTTATTTACTTAAGGGTGATTTGAATAAAACTAAACAAACACAAAATCTGATGAAAACTGCTTTTAAAAAAATGAATGGAATAGATTGCTTAATTAACAACGCATCAATTTTCGAAAATGATAACTTAAAAAATTTCTCTGAGAAATCCTTTTCAAATCATATTAATATTAATTTAAAAGCTCCAGCAATTTTGATTCGCGAATTAAAAAAATTAATTAAAAACTCAGATGGATGTGTAATTAATATCATAGACCAAAGAGTTGAAAAATTGACTCCATTTTTTTTCTCTTACACACTAAGCAAATCCTCATTAGCTACGCTTACAAAAATATCAGCAATGAATTTAGCACCAAATATAAGAGTAAACGGTATCTCACCGGGTCCTACTTTAAAAAATAAGAGACAATCTGAAAATCATTTTAAAAAACAGTGGAAATCATTATTGTTAAAGAAAAAAGTTAATATGAAAAATATATGCGAGGCAGTAAAATTTTTGATCCAAAGTGACAACATTACCGGAGAAATAATTAATATAGATAGTGGGCAAAGATTAGCTTGGCAAACCCCAGATATTATTAATATAAAAGAATGAAAATAATTAAGTTTAAAACAAAAAATAAATTTAAATACAAAAGGAAAGTTATAATTAAAGACTTAATCTTAAATATTTTTGTTGGAATTCATAAATTTGAAAAAAGAAAAAAACAAAGAGTTAGATTTAATATCGAAATATTAACTAACCCACTAATTGAACCAAGTAACAAGGATTTGTCCTCAATTTTAAATTATGAAGAAATTATTAAAAAAATTAATTCTTTGGTAAAAAAAAGACACCATGAGCTTCTGGAAGACCTAGCTGAAAATATTTTGGATGTTATTTTTAAAAATAAAATAGTGCAAAAAACTTCAATAAAATTAGAAAAATTAGATATAGTTAGAAATACAGAGTCTGTCGGAATTAAAGTTGAAAAATTAAGATGTTGAGGCTGGGTAAAAATATTAAGATTATTTTATTTAACATTATAATTATAATAATTTTATTAATTCTATCTGAAAGTATTGTAAGGTTTCTTAATTTATCACAAATGCAAGGTTATAAAGCAGAAATTTTTAGAGACAAGATAAATAGACTAAAACCAAACTCTGAGGGTGTTGTTGGTGGTATAAAATTTTTTGTTGATAAAAATGGTTTAAGGGTTCCTGAAATAAATTACAAATATAAAACAACCAATAAAATATTATTTATTGGAGATAGTGTAACATTTGGTGTTGGAGTGGCCGAAGAAGAGTCATTTGTAGGAATATTTAGAAAAAATCTTCATACTAGTGAAGTTTATAATCTTTCATTATTTGGGTACCAAATAGAAGACTACAAAGTTCAGCTAAATGAATTAAAAAAATTCTATCCTATAAGAAAAATTATTTATTTCCTTACTCTTAATGATGTTTACGATCATGATAACGTTAGGACAGTAAATTTCATTGAAAATAAATATCAAGATGGGTGGAAAAATATTTTAAATTTAAATTTTTTGAGAAATATTAATGTTTATTTGAGAGAAAGATCTTATTTATTTACATATTTAAAAGGTGTTGCTATTGACCCACAAGCTTCTTGGTTTGCTAATGTATTGAGTTATTATAAAGAGAATGATTTACAAAATTTAAATAGTTTTTTTACAAAGTTTTCTAATTTTGCATTTAATAATAAAATAGAGGCGTATTTATTTATTGTTCCTTACGAATTTCAAACCAGAAAATGTGATTTTAATTCGCTTTTTCCTCAAAATAAAATAAAAGAGCTAACGAAAGAAGTGAAAATTAATATTTATGATTTAACATCTGATTTTTGTGATTATTCAAATCCAAAAAGGCTTTTTTTAAAATATGATCCAATGCATTTATCAAAGGAGGGTCACAAGTTTGTTTACAATTTAATAAATCCAATTATAAATTATTAAAATGAACAGTTTAGATTTAGGAAAAAAAATTATTAAAGATAAAATTCCATTAATTCCAAATAACCCTGGGATTTATAAGATGATTAGTTCTAATGGTGAAATCCTCTATATTGGGAAGGCAAAGAATATACCTAATAGACTTAAAAGTTATGTCACAGAGTCTAATCTTCCAATAAGAACAGAAAGGATGCTTTCTCTCACGCATAATCTCGAAACAACAATCACAAGTAATGAAAGTGAAGCGTTGCTTTTAGAAGCCAACCTAATAAAAAAACACAAACCCAGGTATAATATTTTATTACGGGATGATAAATCGTTTCCGTACATATATATTGGTGAAAAAGATACGTGGCCTCAGCTCACTAAACTCAGGGGTAAAAAAAGTAGAGAGGGTTACTATTTTGGTCCATTTGCATCAATTGGTTCAGCAAACTGGACAATAAAAATTTTGCAAAAAATATTTTTGCTTAGAGTTTGTGATGATACAGTCTTTAGAAATAGAGATAGAGCATGTATTCTATACCAAATTAGGAGGTGCTCTGCTCCGTGTGTAGATAAAATTAAGCAAAATGATTATAATAATTTAGTGAAAGATGCAGTCGATTTTATATCAGGCAAGTCTAAAAGAATTCAAAAAAATTTATCAGAAGAAATGGAGCAAGCTAGTAAAGATCAAGATTATGAAAAAGCAGCAGTTTTAAGAGATAGAATTAAGGCTTTAACTCAAATTCAATCTTCTCAAAAAATAAATCAAACAAATTTAAAAGAAGCTGATGTGATTTCAATTTTTAAAGAGTCCGGAAGAACATGCGTACAAGTTTTCTTTTTTAGATCAAAACAAAACTGGGGTAATCAAGCTTATTTTCCAAAACATGATCCGGATGAAAAAGAAAGCAAGATTTTATCTTCCTTTTTAGGGCAGTTTTACGAAAATAAAACTGTTCCAAATCTAGTACTATTAAATCAAGAAATAAACGATGAAAAATTACTAAAAAAAACTTTTTCAAAAAAAGAAGGAAAAGAAATAATTGTAAAACAAGCCAGATCAAAAGATGAAAAAATCGTATCTAATATGGCCGAAAAAAATGCAAAACAAGCTTTAACCCAAAAAATTCTAGAAACTGAAAGTAATTCAAAATTGATTGATAATCTTGCTGACAAGTTTAATTTAAAGTTTAATGTTAACCTGATTGAGGTTTATGATAATAGCCATACACAAGGTTCCGACTCTGTTGGGGCATTTATTGCTTTTGGTAAGGATGGTTTTATAAAAAAAAGATATAGAAAATTTAATATTCGATCTGAGACTGTCAGAAGTGATGACTATGGGATGATGAAAGAGGTTTTGAGAAGAAGATTTTCTAAAGCGCTGAAGGACGAAAGTTCCACTAATGCTTTGCCAGATCTGGTTTTAATCGATGGTGGAAAAGGTCAATATTCAGTGAGTAGAGAAACTTTAAATGATCTTGGGCTTCATGAAATCCCTATAATTGCTATTGCAAAAGGTAAAAATAGAAATGCTGGGGATGAAACTTTTTTCCACGATGGAAAAATAATAAAATTTAAAAAAAATGAACCCACTCTATTTTTCTTACAAAGATTACGAGATGAGTCACATAGATTTGCCGTGAGTACACATCGGGCAAAAAGAAGAAAAAATTTAAGTAAATCTATGCTTGATCAAATCTCTGGTGTTGGAAGGAATAGAAAAAGAGCATTACTTAATCATTTCGGGTCTGCAAAATCTGTTGAGTCAGCGAGTTTTGAAGATTTAAAATCTGTTGATGGTATTGAGGAAAAAGTTGCTAAAAAAATTCATGATTTTTTTCATGAGGAATAAAAATGAAAATTAAAATACCAAATATTTTGACCATTGGTCGTATAATTATCGTGCCATTTTTTGTTCTATCTTTTTTTATGCCCGGAATTTTTGGTGATTTAGTCCCTTTTTTTCTTTTTATCTTGGCAAGTTTTACTGATTATCTTGATGGTCTATTAGCAAGACTTTACAAAGAGGAATCAAAATTAGGTGAACTTTTAGATCCAATAGCTGACAAAATTTTAGTAGCTTCTGCACTTATTCTTCTTGTTATGAACGGAATAATCAAAAATTATGAAGTCATAGCTGCAATAGTGATTTTAACTAGAGAAATTTTAATATCGGGTTTAAGAGAATTCTTAGCAAAAAGACAGAAGGCAAATCTGCCTGTCAGTAGTCTCTCAAAATTTAAAACTTTTATTCAAATGTTTTCAATTGCAATGCTTTTAACTGGTGAAACTGGTAACAAAATTATAAATTTTCAAGACTATAATGCTCAAACAATTGGAATTATTCTTCTCTGGATTGCTGCTTTTTTGACTTTATATACAGGGTATGATTATTTAAGAAAAGGTATTGATACAGCTATTACTGATGATGAAAGGAATAAATAATGAGTTTGTCTGAAATAAACATTAGAGAAAAAGAATTTCATAATAAACTAGTTGTATCTGGAAATGATAGGAAAGAAAATAAATTTTATAAAGCTATAAACAATATATATTTAGACTTTTTTGATTTTTTAAAAAGTGAGGTTAAAGATAAAAATATTTTAGATTTTGGTTGTGGTAATGGGGGTTATGTTAAAAAAGTAAATAATTTCGGACCATCTAAAATAATAGCCATTGATATATCAGATGAAGCTATAGATTATGCAAAAAAAATTAACAAAGAAAATGAAAATATTGAATTTAGGGTAGAAAATTGTGAAAATACGAAATTAAAATCTAATCAATTTGATTTAATTTACGGGGCTGGAATTCTTCATCATTTGGATTTGATGAAATCATTTATAGAAATAAATCGTTTATTAAAAAAAGATGGAAGTCTTATTTTTATTGAGCCTTTGGGAACAAACCCGATTATAAATTTATATAGAATGTTTACTCCAAATTCTAGATCCAAAGACGAACATCCATTTAATTTTAAAGACATAAAATCTTTAAATAAATTATTCAAAAAGGTTGAAATTAGTTACTATGGTTTTTTTACCTTAATAGGTCTTCCATTTTATAAAAAAGCAGAAAATTCAAAAATTTTCACTATTTTATCAAAAATTGACAAATTTTTTTTAAGCATACCGTTATTTAGATTTCTCGCCTGGTCAATATTAATTAAAGCTAAAAAGATTTAAGCAGCAACTTTTTTTCTAACAAGGTTTTGATAACTTTTGGATAAATCTTTTATTAGGTTGCATACTGTAAATTGATATTTATCTATTTGAGAAACAGGAGTAATTTCTGCAGCTGTTCCAGTTAAAAAACATCCAATAAAGTTTGATAGTTCTTCTGGTTTAATTTTTCTTTCAATTATTTTTACTCCTTTCGATTTTGCTATTTCAATAACACATCTTCTAGTTATACCATCGAGAAAAGAGTCTGGGATAGGAGTGTGTAAGGCTCCTGCATTATCTTTAAAAAAAATATTAGCCCCTGTTGCTTCGGCTACGTTTCCTTGATGATCTAACATCAATGAATCTGTAAAACCTTTACTTTCGGCCTCATGTTTGGATAAAGTACAAATCATATAAAGACCTGATGCTTTTGTATCCCATGGAACTGAGTTTGGAGAAGGTCTTCTCCACGATGAAATATTTAACTTTATCCCATTAAGTTTTAATTTAGGATCGAAATAAGAACCCCAATCCCAAGCAGCAACCGCAACATGTATTTTATTTCTTTGTGCAGAGATAGCCATCATTTCACTTCCTCTCCAAACAACCGGTCTTACATATCCATCTTTAACTTTTTGCACGGCGACTGCTTCTTTGGAAGCTTTATTAATATCGCTTTCATTATAAGGTATCTTGATACCCATTCTTCTTGCAGAGTGAAAAAGTCTTGAAGTATGATCTTCAAGTTTAAAAATTTCGCCATCGTAAACTCTTTCTCCCTCAAAAACACAACTAGCGTAATGTAATCCATGATTTAACACATGAACTTTTGCATCTTTCCAATCAACAAATTCTGAGTTAAACCAAATTTTGCCTGATCTTTTATCGTAAGGAATTGTTTCCATTAATTTAAATTAAATAATTTTTTGCTAACAAAAAAGTATATTTGTTGATAAAATATGTCAATATACCTGACCAAAATATGAAGGAATTACTCTACTTAAAAGATGATCAAATAAAGGATTGTATCCAATTGCTACTTTATGCATACAGAGAGACATTTTCAGATCCAAATGAGATACTTAAAAAGAACTCTTTAGGTCCTGCACATCATAGAACTTTGCATTTGATTGAGAGAAATCAAGGGATAAGTGTAAATGAGTTATTAATAAAATTAAAAGTGACAAAACAAAGCCTTAATAGAGTATTAAGGGAACTAAAAAAGATGAAAATCGTAAAGCAAATAAAAGACGAAAGAGACTCAAGAAGAAAATTGCTTTATTTAGATCAGGAAGGAAAAAAATTTTATGAAGAAATTTTTGAAAGTCAAAAAAAAAGGATTTTCAATGCTCTTAGAACATCTGATTCTGACTCAGTTTTAAAATTCAAACAAGTTTTGAAAAAAATTATTAATGGAAAAAAATAATTTTCATATATTAGTAGTAGATGACGATAATAAAATTAAAAGTTTAATCAAACAATTTTTAGAAGAAAAAGGTTTTATAGTTTCTACTGCTTCAGATGCAAATGAGGCAAAAGTAAAAACGAATATTTTTAATTTTAATTTATTGATTCTAGATGTGATGATGCCTGGGCAGGATGGATATGAGCTCACGAAAGAAATGAAGCAGTCCAGAGATATTCCAATTATTTTATTAACAGCAAAAGGAGAGGTTGAAAATAGAATACATGGCCTTGAACTTGGGGCAGATGACTACCTTGGAAAGCCATTCGATCCTCAAGAGCTTTTATTAAGAATTAAAAATATTATCAAAAAAAATAAAGATAAAAATATTTTAGAGACTGAAATCGGTACTGCTGAATTAAATCTAAACAAAATGACAATAAAATTAAACCAAAAAGTACAAAAAATAAACTTGGCTGAAAAAAAAGTTCTAGTTAAAATGTTGTCATCACCTGGGAGAATATTTTCAAGGTCAGAGATTGGTAAGATCTCTGAGATTTCTAAAGAAAGATCGATAGATGTCATGATTACAAGATTAAGAAAAAAAATTGAATTAAATCCAAAAAATCCAAAATTTCTTCAAACTATAAGGGGGTCTGGTTATGTCTTATGGATTGAATAGTCTTCTTAAAAAGTATTTGCCAAAAAGATTATTCTATAGAGCTCTTATTATAGTCGCAACACCTATAGTCTTGTTACAATTAATTATTACAGTTGTTTTTTTTGATAGTATTTGGATTAAAGCAAACAAGGGAATGACCAAATCTCTCGTGAGTGAAATTAAAACATTATTTGATGCTTATAGATCTGAGGATTTGAAAGATGTAAGTTTTTTAACAACTCTATATAAAAAAAATTTCGATTTTGTGATTAATATAAAAAAAAATGAAAATTTACCTGTGACAAAATCCGATAGAAGATTTAGCCCTATGGACAGATCCCTGAGAAGAGAAATGAAACCATTCTTTGGTAATAATTATTGGTTTGATACAGTTACTTACATTGATTTAGTCGACATGAGAATTAGAAATGGTGAAGAAATAATTCAAATTTTTTTTCCTAAAAGTAAAATTGCACCCTCCTCGGTGAGAATTTTTGTTTTGTGGTTAACTTTGCCATCGATAGTATTAATTTTGATTGCAATTTTATTTTTACGAAATCAAACAAGGCCAATAGTTAAGTTGTCAAAAGCCGCAGAAAAATTTGGACGAGGAGAGAGAGTCGATGATTTAAGGCCATCGGGTGCTTCGGAAATAAGAAAAGCTACACTAGAGTTTGATAAAATGATGAAAAGGATTAATAAACATTTAAATCAAAGATCTGAAATGTTGTCCGGTATAAGCCATGACTTGAGAACTCCACTTACAAGATTAAAACTTCAATTAGCAATGATGGACAAAAAGGATACAGCGAAGAAAATGGCCTCAGATATAGATGAGATGGAGAAAATGTTAAATGATTATTTGCAGTATGCAAAATCTCAGTCTGAAGAGGATTATGTGGAAATCAATATCCCTGAGCTACTGGATGATATTCTTAAAAATTTTGATAGATCTAAATATGAGTTCTCTTCAAATAATACGATTTTTATAAATGGTAGAAAAAACTTAATAAAGAGAAGTCTATCAAATGTTATAGAAAATGGCTTATCATATGGAAAAAAAGTTTTTGTAGAAATTAAAAAATCCGTTGGAAATGCAGTAATAATAATTGAGGATGACGGACCAGGAATTTCAAAAAAGGAATATGAAAATGTTTTTAAACCATTTTATAGGGTTGATAAAAGTAGAAGTCTTAATAGATCCGGAGTCGGTTTAGGTCTTTCTATTGCCCAAGATATTATCAAATCACACGGTGGAAACATTTCATTATCAGAAAGTAAGTACAAAGGTCTATCAGTTAAGATTTCTTTGCCTTTTTAATTGAAATTTTTTTTTTTAAATTATTTATTTCTTTTTGTTGCTTTTCTATAATTTTTTTTAAAATCACCACTTCTTCTTTTGTAACTAAATCAAATTTATTAACTAAACTTTCTTTTTTAAATTTTATCGAATTTTGAAGTTCTTTTTTAAGGTCTTGTGAGGTTAAAATGCCCATTTCGATAAAACCAGATAACATTTTAAGAACTTTTTCTGAATTTTTCATTATTCGAGTTTAAATTATAAGCAATTTAATTTCAATTATGTTAAATTTAAAATTATGATCCATAATTTTGATCCTATTCTCTTTGATTTAGGATTTATTCAAGTCAGATGGTACTCACTGGCATATGTTTTCGGTATATTATTTGGATGGTGGTACGGAAGAGGGATTTTAAAATTGCAAATTGTAAATTCTGATCAAAAAAAATATACTGATAACTTTGATGACCTTGTTGGATATTTAATTATTGGAATTATTTTTGGTGGAAGATTGGGTTATGTAATATTTTACAATCCCTTGTTTTACCTGGAAAACTTTACAGAAATTTTTAAACTTTGGAAAGGCGGTATGTCTTTTCACGGAGGTTTACTAGGAGTTATTTTAGCTACATATTTTTTTTCAAAAATTAAAAAGTTAAATTTTAAAATATATTTTGATACAATTTCATGTGTTGCTCCTATTGGTATTTTTTTTGGCAGAATTGCCAATTTTATAAATGGTGAACTTTTTGGATTACCGACAGACAAGCCTTGGGGTGTTATTTTTCCAAAAATTGATAATATTCTTAGACATCCTTCGCAGATATACGAAGCCATTTTAGAAGGTGTTATTTTGTTTTTAATATTAAATTTTTTTATTAAAAGAAAATTTTTGAATCATGGAGGAATTTCTTTTTTATTTTTAATTTTGTACGGTATTTTTAGAATTATATCTGAAAAATTTAGACAGCCAGATGAACAAATTGGATATTTACTTGATTATATTAGCATGGGAACACTTTTAAGTATTTTTATGATAATTATTGGTTCAATTTATTTATATCGAATTATTTTAAATGGGAAAAATAGATAAAATTTTTTTAAATAGTAAAATAATGTCACTTGATTTATTTTTAGAGAAAACACTCTATGACAAAAAATTTGGTTATTATCAAAAAAAAAATCCTTTTGGAAAAACTGGCGACTTTGTAACTGCTCCGAATATTTCAAATATATTTTGCGAAATGATAACAGTTTGGGTTGTAAGTTTCTGGGAAAATTTAAAAAAGCCTAAAAGATTAAATTTTGTAGAATTAGGACCAGGTAATGGTGATTTCTGTGAAATATTAATTAAAACTTTAAAAAACTTTCCTGAAGTTTACGATTCGATAAATATTATCCTTTACGAAAAGAGTTATATACTCAAAAAAATTCAAAAAAAAAGATTGGTTTCTGAAAAAGTCTCATGGGTAGATAATTTAAAAAATATTAAAAGTGGCCCTATCATATTTTTTGGAAATGAATTTTTAGATGCATTGCCAATAAAACAATTTAAGAAAATAAATAATAATATTTTTGAAAAATATGCAAATTTTAAAAATGGAAAAGTTGAATTTGTTTATAAGAAAGCTGTCAAAAAACAAATTGCTAAATTAAGAAGCTATGGTCTTCTTAAAAACGAGGGGGTAATTGAATATCCAGAATATGGTTTTAAAGAGCTCAATATTATATGTAAAAAGATAAATAAATTGAATGGGGGAGCACTTTTTATTGACTATGGTTACGAGTTAAAAAAAAATATCGATACTCTACAATCTGTAATAAAACATAACTATAATAAAATTGATCAAAATATTGGGAATGCCGACATCACTTCCCTTATTAATTTTCCTCTTTATAAACAATATTTTAACGTTAATAATTTAAATGTGGAAAATATTATTACTCAAAGTCAGTTTTTACAAAAAATGGGAATTATAGAAAGAGCGAATATTTTAAGAAAAAAAATGAACTTATCTGAGAAAACAAACTTAAATCAAAGGATTAAAAGATTAATTCATCCAAAAATGATGGGTGAGAATTTTAAAGTAATTTTTGCAAAAAATAAGAAGTGTGACTTTTCTTTGGCATTTAAATAATGTTTTATTCCAAAATTTTAAAAATTAATAATATTCAACATTGTTTTTTTTCAAAAAAAAATGGTGTTTCTAGTGGTATTTATGAGAGCCTTAATTGTGGAATTGGTAGTAGAGATTTAAAAGAAAATGTAAAAAAAAATTTAAAGATAGTTTCAAAAAAATTTAATATCCAAACGGACTCTTTGATTATGATGCAGCAAACTCATAGTAATAAAGTAGAAATAATAAAAGAAGATAATATATCAAAAAAAGTTAAATGCGATGCAATGATTACAAAAAGTAATAAAATAGCATTAGGGGTTTTAACAGCCGATTGTGTACCAATTCTAATTTATGAAAAAAATAAAAATATTATAGGCTGTATACATGCTGGGTGGAAAGGTGCATTTACAGGTATTATTGAGAATACTATTGATAAAATAAAAGATATGGATGGTGACATTGAAAAACTAATATTTTCTATAGGTCCATGTATTTCAAAAGAAAATTATGAGGTTAAAGAGGATTTTTACTCAAAATTTATCAAGAGCTCAAAAAATAACGAAATATTTTTTTATTCAAAAGATGACAAAAGTTTAAATTTCGACCTCAGAGGATTTATAAACAAAAAAATTAAAGATATTGGAGTACAAGAGGTAGAAAATATAAATATTGATACTTATGCCTCGCATAATGATTATTTTAGCCATAGAAGGGCCAAAAAGTTAGGGCAAGATGACTACGGAAGATGTATATCGGTAATTAAAAAACCGTCTTTACAAAACTAATTGAAAACACAAGATAATGAATGTA
>CACGAV010000014.1 GCA_902571095.1 uncultured Pelagibacteraceae bacterium | reverse complement strand
ATAATTTAATGGAACTTCTTTTATGTATTGATGCTTTGAAAAGATCTTCCGCTAAAAATATCACAGCTGTAATTCCTTATTTTGGTTATGCAAGACAAGATAGAAAAGTAGTTCCTAGAACATCAATTTCTGCAAAATTAGTCTCTAATTTAATTACAAATGCTGGTGCTCATAGAGTTGTAACGGTTGATCTACACGCTGGACAAATTCAAGGCTTCTTTGATATGCCTGTAGATAATCTATTCACTACTCCAATATTCGCCAGATATATAAAAAAAAATATCAAAAGTAAAAATTTCATATGTGTCTCACCTGATGCTGGGGGCATTGAGAGAACTAGAGGATTGGCAAAAAAAATAAATGCAGATTTAGCTATAATTGACAAAAGGAGACCACAGGCAGGGAAGTCACAAGTTATGAATATAATTGGAGACGTGAAAAATAAAAATTGCATAATCGTTGATGATATAATTGATAGCGGTGGAACAATAGTCAATGCAGTTGAAGCATTAAAAAGAAAAGGTGCTTTAGACGTATATGTCTTTATTACACATGCAGTATTGAGTGGTGATGCGATAAATAAGATTAGAAAATCAAAAATTAAAAAATTAGTTATTACAGATAGTATTGATAATGGGAAAAGAGTAAAAAATATTAATAAAATTCAAGTATTATCGATTGCACCTTTAATGGCTGAAGCTATAAAAAGGATATCAAACTCTACATCAGTGTCAGATTTATTTAATTAAGCCTTGTTTTATTTCAAAGTTGGGTTAAATTGGCTCATTCAAATGATAAATAATTTAAAGGCTGCTAAGAGACTAACTGAAACTAAAGGGCAGTTAAATTCTTTAAGATTGAAGGGTTTTATTCCAGCGGTTTTATATGGCGGTAAGAGTCCAAATTTAAAATTAAGTATTGAGGAAAAATTTATTAAAGATGTTTTAAAATCTGAAAATTTCCTATCAACAGTTATTGATCTAGATATAGATGGAGAAAAACAAAAGGTTATTCCAAGAGATGTAACCTATCATGTCACAACTGAGAAGCCAACTCATATTGATTTCATGAGAATTGTCAAAGGATCAAAAATTATTTTAGAAATTCCAGTTAAGTTTAAAAATAATAATGATTGTCCTGGACTAAAGAAAGGTGGGGTTCTGAATATTGTAAGAAGAAAAATTGAATTAAATTGTCAGGCTGAAAGCATACCGGAAGATATAGAGGTAGATTTAGCCGGTTTAGATATTGGGACTAGTATAAGAATTTCATCAGTTAAACTTCCAGAGAATACAGAATTAACAATTACAGATAGAGATTTTGTTGTTTCAACTATAGCTGCTCCTACAATTGTAAAAGAACCTGAAAAACCTGCTGAGGATACTCCTGCCGAAGGGGCAGAAGGAGATGCGGCGGCGTCCGGGGAGACAGGTACTGAACCAGGTGCTACAGCTAAGGATAGTGACGCAACCAAAAAAGATGAAAAAGGAAAAGATAGTTCTGCGGATAAAAAACCAGCTACAGATAAAAAGTCTCCTGAAAAAAAATAAAATTTTATGCTATTACTTGTAGGTTTAGGAAATCCAGGTCCAAATAATATTAACAACCGACATAATATAGGATTCAAAATAATTGATGCTATAAATCAAGAATTCAGCCTATCTAAACAGAAACCAAAATTTAAGGGATTGCTAACTACTGGAAACATTAATAACAAAAAAGTTTATGCGATTAAACCTTTAACCTTTATGAATAATTCTGGAGTTTGTATCAAAGAACTAATTGAATATTTTAAAATAGATGCAAAAAATGTAATAGTTTTTCATGATGACCTAGATATCGATTTAGGAAAAGTGAAAGCAAAAGTTGGAGGCAGTAGTGCGGGTCATAATGGTATTGAGTCGATTGATAAATTTATTGGAAAAGATTATTCAAGAGTTAGGATTGGAATTGGACGACCAAAACTCAAGAATAAAGTAAATAACCATGTATTAGAAGATTTTAATGAAAATGAAGAAGAAAGAATTAATGATATCACTGATCACATTGTAAAATTAATACCAACCCTAATTGATAGAGAAATTGACCTATTTTCAAGTAAGGTAAATCAAAATTTGAATGGGATTTAAATGTGGAATTGTTGGATTGCCTAATGTGGGTAAATCAACATTATTTAACGCCCTAACTTCGTCTAAAAATGCACAAGCAGCAAATTTTCCTTTTTGTACTATTGATCCTAATATTGGAATAGTTGAAGTTCCAGATAATAGAATAAATAAACTGTCACTTCTTTCCAAATCAAAAAAAACTATAAATACGAATATTACTTTTGTAGACATTGCTGGACTGGTAAAAGGGGCGTCAAAAGGTGAGGGTTTAGGAAATAAGTTTCTCTCCCACATAAGAGAAGTTGATGCTATAATTCACCTGGTCAGGTGTTTTGACTCAGAGAAAATACAGCATGTAAGCAAAAATATTGATCCTATTAATGATCTGGAAATAATAAAAACTGAAATTTTATTGGCAGACATCAACCAAATAGAAAAAAAACTTCAAAAAAATATAAAAAAAAAATTGACAGAAAAACAAATTATACTTCTTGAAAAAGCTCTTGAAATATTAAATAAAAATGAAATCTTAGAAGATAAATTTAATAATGAGGAAGATAAGTTTCTTCAACAAATAGGGTTGATATCGACAAAACCTTTTATAATAGTATGCAATGTTGACGAGAAAAGTCTTGGTGATGGGAATAAATATACAAAAATTATTACTGAAAAGTATAAAAATAAAAAAATAATTATTGTTTGTGCAGATATAGAAAGTCAAATTGTAGATCTGAGACCCGAGGATAGACTAAATTATATGAAAGATATTGGTTTAGAAAAAACTGGGCTAGATAAATTAATTAAGGCAGGCTATGACCTTTTAAATTTAAATACTTTTTTTACTTCAGGGCCCGAGGAGTCAAGAGCATGGACAATAAAAAAGAATACGGAGGCACATAAAGCTGCTGGTGTTATTCACAGTGATTTTGAAAAGAATTTTATTAGAGCTGAGGTTGTTACATATGAGGATTTTGAAAAATTTGGAAGCTTTGAAAAAGCTAAAGAAAATGGAAAACTTCGTCTTGAAGGAAAAAATTATTTTGTAAAGGACGGTGATGTTTTATTCTTCAGAGTTAATCCTTGACCACAATCTTCTCATACTAAAATAAACCAAAATAGATAGTATTGTTAAAAAAATAATTACTTTGAAACCTAACTTATGCCTTGTCTCTAAGTGTGGTTCAGCTGCCCAAGTTAAAAACGTTGTAACATCTTTTGCCATTTGAGCTTCTGTAGCTTTTGTTCCGTCTCCATATGTAATTAAATCATCAGATAGTGGGTTTGACATCTTAATTTTATTACCATCCATATACTTGTTATAATAAACACCCTCCTCAAGTTCGAAATTCACCGGTGCTTCTGTATATCCTGTTAGAACAGCATAAATATAATCTGCACCACCTTTTCTTGCTTTAACTAAAACAGACATATCAGGTGGATACGCCCCCCCATTAGCTGCCATTGCTGCTTTTATATTTGGATATGGAGAAACAAATTTATCAGATGGTCTTCCAGGTCTTGTGAACATCTCTCCTTCGCTATCTGGACCATCAGTTACTTCAAAATTAGCTGCAATTGCTTTAACTTGTTCTACTGAAAATTCAGGACCACCAGGCTCACCAAGATTTCTGTAACTCAAAAGACTCATAGAGTGGCATGATGAACAAACTTCTGTATATACTTGATATCCTCTTTGTAGTGAAGCTCTATCAAACTTTCCAGTTATCCCTTTAAAACTCCAATTTTCTTTAGGTAACTCTATATCTTTGGAAAAGGTGTTTATAGTTAATAAAAAAAAACAAATAAGAAAATTTGTAATAATTTTGCTAATTTTACACATCTCGCTTATCACTTCTAATGAGTTCAGTTTTGGGCATTCCTGTTAAAACAGGCTCAGTGATACTAAGTGGCAAAGGTTGTGTTTTTTCGATCCTGCTAAGAATTGGTAAAATAATTAAAAAGTGTGCAAAATAATAAATTGTACCAAGTCTAGCTATAAGAAGGTACAAACCTTCTGCGGGCATTGCACCAACATACCCTAGTGCTAGGACATCAATAACTAAAACCCAAAAGAATAATTTATTTAAAGGTCTAAAAATAGATGATCTTACTTTGCTACTGTCTAACCAAGGAAGTGCCATTAAAATAAAAATTGATCCAAAAAGAAGAACGACACCTCCTAATTTATCTGGTACTGATCTAAGAATTGCATAAAAAGGTAATAAATACCATTCTGGAACAATATGTTTTGGTGTTACTAAAGGGTTTGCCTCAATATAATTATCGCTATGACCGAGAACATTTGGGGCAAAAAATATGAACCCGGAAAAAATTATTAAAAATATCAGCAAGGCAAATAAATCTTTTATAGTAATATATGGATGAAAAGGCACTGTATCTTTCGATGGTTTTTTAACATCAATTCCAATTGGGTTATTATTTCCAGGCACATGTAAAGCCCAAATATGTAAAACCACTAAACCAAGAATCAAAAATGGAAATAGATAATGTAAACTAAAAAACCTGGTTAAAGTTGGGTTATCGACAGAATATCCTCCCCACAACCATGTGGTTATACTTTCTCCCACTAGCGGTATAGCGCTAAATAAATTTGTAATTACAGTTGCTCCCCAGAAACTCATTTGACCCCAGGGCAATACGTAACCCATAAATGCTGTCGCCATCATTAACAAATAAATTATCATCCCTAATATCCAAATTATTTCTCTTGGGGATTTGTACGATCCATAAAATAAAGATCTAAAAATATGAATATAAACTGCTAAAAAAAACATTGATGCCCCGTTGCTATGTATGTAACGTATCAGCCATCCGTAATTTACATCTCTCATGATATGTTCAATACTACTGAATGCCATGTCAGCGTGTGCAACATAGTGCATTGCTAAAACTAATCCTGTTATTATTTGTGATAAAAGACAAAAAGTTAATATCCCGCCAAACGTCCACCAATAGTTTAGGTTTTTTGGAGTTGGGTATTCAGTTAAATGTGAAGCTAAAGATAAAAGAGGTAGTCTATCATTAAACCACTTTCCAAATTTTGATTTAGGAGTATATGTGTGTTCACTCATCTTAATAAATTTATCCTATCTTAATAGTGTTATCGTCAATAAAAGCATAAACAGGTATTTCCATATTTGTTGGTGCTGGACCTTTTCTAATTCTTCCAGACGTATCATAATGAGATCCATGACATGGACAAAACCAACCGTTGTAATCACCTTTATCTGATAAAGGTACACATCCTAGATGTGAGCAAATTCCCATCATGACTAACCATTCAGCTTTTTTTACTCTATCTTTGTCCTTTTCGGGATGTTTCAAATCGTCCAAACTTACTGATTGTGCCTCTGAAATTTCTGTTGGTGTTCTTCTTTTTATAAAAACTGGTTTACCTCTCCATAAGACAGTAATAGATTTTCCAGGTTGAATTTGGCTTATGTCGACTTCAGTTGTCGCTAAAGCTTTAACAGAGCTATCAGGGTTCATTTGGTCAATGAATGGCCATATTGTAGCACCTATGCCTACAGCTCCAACAGTATATGTTGCTGTAAAAAGGAAGTCTCTTCTGTTATTTTTTTGTTCTGAATTATTCATAAAATTATAATAATATTGTCTTCTAATATAAAATAAGGTTATTTTAAAGGGTTGCCAGGGGCCAGAATGACACACAAATTGAGAGAATTTATTAAGAATTAGGTAGTTATATACAAAAAAATATTATTTATGAGTATAAATCAAGAAATTCAAAAAAAATTAGCAAGCGAGTGGTTTAAGTATCTACAAAGTAAAATTTGTGAAGAATTTCAAAGTATTGAGAAAGAATTTTCGATCAAAAAAAAATTAAAAGCAAAAAAATTTAAAAAAAATATATGGCATAAAAGTAACAAAGAAGATGGTGGTGGCATATATTACATACTAAAAAATGGAAATGTTTTTGATAAAGTCGGCGTAAACCATTCCACTGTGCAAGGTAGTTTTAATAGGAATTTTAAATCAAATATACCAGGCACTAAAAAAAATAATTCTTATTGGGCATCTGGAATATCTATTGTAGCACATATGAAAAACCCAAATTTACCTTCTATACATTTTAACACTAGGTTTGTTATAACATCAAAAAGTTGGTTTGGAGGTGGAATGGACGTAACTCCAAGCTACTTTGATCAAACTGAAAAAAAGATACTTCATGGAAAACTCAAAACATTATGTAAAAATCATAAAAAAAATTATTCTAAATTCAAAAAATGGTGTGATAACTATTTCTTCATTAAACATTTAGAAGAATCAAGAGGGATAGGCGGGATCTTTTTTGATTATTTATACAATGATTGGAATAAAAATTTTAAATTTATAACTGAACTTGGAATTTGCTTTATTGATATTTCAAAAAATATCATTAAAAGAAAAATTTTTTCTAGATGGAATATAAATAATAAACATTATCAATTGATTAAAAGAGGAAAATATGTTGAATTTAACTTGCTGTATGACAGAGGAACTAAATTTGGTTTAAACACAGGTGGAAATCTAGATGCAATTTTTATGTCTCTACCTCCAAAGGCGAAATGGTATTAGATGGAAAAAGAACCAATAACAGTTGAAGGTTTAAAAAAACTTCAAAATGAATTAGACGATCTAAAAAATAATAAAAGACCAAAAGTTGTAGCTGCAATAGCTGAGGCTAGAGCACATGGTGATTTAAAAGAAAATGCTGAGTATCATGCAGCTAAAGAACAACAGGGTCATATTGAAGGAAGAGTTTTAGAAATTAATGATATAGTAGCTAGAGCAAATGTTATAGATGTTACAAAAATTGAAAATAATGGAAAAATTATTTTTGGATCAACCGTTACAGTTAAAGACCTAGAAAATAAAAACAAAAAATCATTTAAAATTGTTGGTAAAGATGAAGCAGATATTGGCAAAAGTCTTATTTATTTTAAATCACCAATGGGTAGAGCCTTAATCGGAAAATCCAATAAAGATCTAATATCTTTTAAAACCCCCTCAGGTGAAAAGAATTTTGAAATTTTGAAAGTCGAATATATTTAATTTAATTATATCTTTTTAAAAGATTTTTAAGTTGATCATTTTTTAAGTTAAAATTATTTTCTATCCAATGCTTTTCTATTGTTTTAATCGCCTCTCCTATCTTTTTACCGCTTTTTAAACCATGTTTTAAAAGATCTTTTCCAGTTATTGGGAATTCAGGAATATTTGTGTTTTCAATTTTTTTTAAGATTTGGTTAAGTTCTAAATATTTTTTTTTATTATTTATAAATATAAATTTGGCTAGTGACTTAATATTATTTTTCCCATGATAAAAAATATTTTTTTTAAGATCTTTATTAAAAAAGTTTTTATTTTGTTTAGCACTTAAAAAATTTGAGTGAAAAAAATTTAAATATTCTTTTAAATTATTTGAAACTTTATATTTATAAGAGAAGTAATTATGATTATCAGTACTATCGACAAGCATTAGTGGAAATAATAGTTTTTTTTCAGACTTAATAAATTTTTTATATGAGTTTTTATCTATTCCCTTAAATCTATTTAAATATTTACATTCAGGAAAGATTATTGTGAAAATCTCTAAAAGATTTTTTTTTAAAAAAATAGCTAAGAAATTATCTAAATTAATAATCTTATTTAATTCATTAAACATTCTCTCTTTTGATAAAGATGTTATGCCATTTAAATTTTGTTTTATTATTTTCAAGATTTCTTCGTCATTATTAAAATCTTGGTAATGTATTGAAAATCTTATATATCTTAAAATTCTTAAGTAATCCTCTTCAATTCTTTTTTGGGGATCTCCAATAAATTTAACTTTTTTTTCTTTTAAACTTTTAATTCCGTTTTGAGGATCAAAAACTTTTCCTTTGTGATCCATATAAATGGCATTAAATGTGAAATCTCTTCTATCAGAATCAGAATGCCAATTTTTCGTAAATAAAACTTTTGCATGTCTTCCGTCAGTTTCGACGTCATGTCTCAAAGTTGTTATTTCATAATTTGTGCCATCTCGGGATAATGTAATTGTGCCATGGTCAATACCAGTTTTAATGACTTTATATTTAGAATTTGAAAATTTTTTTATAATTTCAGACGGAGTAAAAATTGTTGCTATGTCGATATCACCGATCATCTCTTTATTTAGATAATTTCTAACGCAGCCACCAACCATCATTGCATTTACATCGTTTTTATCATTAAGAATTTTAAAAATTTCTCTAATTTTTTTTTCTTTATAAAAGGGAAATAGAATATTTTTTATATTATTTAACAAATACATATTATGGCTGGGGCGCTAGGATTCGAACCTAGGATGGTGGTACCAAAAACCACTGCCTTACCGCTTGGCTACGCCCCAAAGTATTTTTGATATACCACAAAAAAAAGAATTTAAATAGTTTTACAAAGCACACACCAAAATTTTGGGAATTTTTTTTTAATTAATCCTAGGCCCAGAGTGCCATGTTTTTTGTTCAAAAATAAGCCAAAACATGCTGATCCAGATCCGGTTATTCTAGAAAACTGGCAATTTTTAATTAATTTTAGTTCATTCAAAATTTTTCTTATTCTAGGGTATTTTGAAATAACAACCTTTTCTAAGGAATTTTTCTCATTTCTAATTTTATTCATAAACTTAGAATTTGAAAAATTAATATGTTTTAATTTATCAAAACTTCTTAGCTTAGAATAAATTTCTTTAGTAGATGATTTAAAAAATGGATACACTACAACAAAATAGTACCTTTTTTGATTTTTGTAACTAACAACATTATTTAAATTTCTTTGTAAAATTTTTTTATTATTAAAAAAAAGTCTTAAATCAGAACCAAGATGTTTGCAAAAATAATTAATGTTTTTTTTTAATAGTTTTTTATTTTTTAAAAAATAGCTAATTATTGTTGCGGCATTACTAGATCCTCCACCCATACCTGAAAAAACTGGAATATTTTTTTTTATTACAATTTTATAAAAGTTATTTTTTTTAATTAGTCCCTTTTTTTTAAGTAAATAAATAGATTTATTTACAGAATTAATATCTTTATTTACATAATTACAAAAACGTCCTTTAAAGGTAATGATATCTTTTTTTTTTTCTGATTTTTTAATAAATATATCGTCGCTCAAATTGGTTAAAAAAACCAAAGATTGGATGTTATGAAGATTTTGATTTTTGAGTTTTTTTGATACTTTTAAAAATAAATTAATTTTAGAATATGATTTTAAATGTATTTTTCTCATTTATAAAAATAATGTACTTAAATATTTTAGAGTCCAAATAAAAGTTTTTTTTCAGCTTTTTTCTTTAAATCTTTATCTGCCTTATCTGATTTAATTACATTTTTCCAATAGTATCTGGCTTGAATTTTTTTATTATTCATCCACAAACAATCTCCGAAGTGGTCGTTAATCACGGGGTCTAACGGCATTAATTTAATTGCTGAAGTTAAATATTTTTTAGCTTCTGAATAATTTTTTAGTTTATACAGTGCCCAACCAAGAGAGTCGGTTATGTATCCATCATTTTTTTTTAAATCGTTAGCTTTTTTTAGCATGTCTAATGCCTTTGCAGTATTTCGATTTTTTTCTACCCAACTGTAGGCTAAATAATTCATAACATAAGGTTCGTCTGGTAAAATTTTTAATGATAAAATTAAGTCTTTCTCAGCTAAATCCCATTGATCATTTTGTTCGTAAGCCATGCCTCTTCGCTCCAAGACCATAGGAAAAAGTTTATTATCTTTTTTTATTTTCAATAAAACTTCAGAATACAAATTAATAGATTTCTTAAATTCTTCCTTATTTCTTAAAAAATTTGCTAAATCAAAAGTTTCATAAACTCCCGGATTTATCTCATTGTATTTTTGATATAAAAAGTTGGTAGAATTTATATTATTTTTATCATCCATTATTGCTGCGATTTTTTTGGCTGAATACCATTTGTAAATAGACCCACCCTTTTCCAATTTAGCATATATTTCTTTTGCACTATCATATTTTTTTAAAACCAAAAAATTTTCTGCAATCAAAGTATTAAAAGAAATAAAATTGGGATTTAAAAATTTAGCAAGATTTAAATAAAAATTAGAAAGCTTATACTGCATTTGTGATGATAGAGCGCTTGAAATAATATAGACCGCTTCAGCAAGAACATTTGATGCATTTTTGCATTCGAAAACGTTATTATTTTTTTCCCCTTTTTCCAATGATTTTTTAAATTGAGAAATCAGTAAATTCCCAGGAAAATTTTCATATGCATTTTTAATAGCTTTAATACCCTCTTGTTTCTGTCCATTATTTACTAAAAAATTTGAATAAAAAAAATTATATCTAGAGAAATTTACTTTTTCATCATTAATAATTTTTTTAAACTCATAAAGTGTTCCGGGATTATTTATGAAACAATTTGCTAGGGTTTTTTGGATTAACTGTAAATTATTGTAAGCAGGATGCGGCGGATTAAGTAATTCTATATCTTGTTTTTTTTTAGATGTAGCAATTTTTGTCCAAGCTTTTAGACTTGGTTTAAGAATTGGAAAAACGGAGCTGTGTTCAAAATTTAGATTCAAATTATTGAAATAAATTTCTGCTTTTTTGTAATTACCAAGTTTAAATTCATATAATCCTAAAATTAGTTTACTTTCAAAATTAGTTTGATTATTTTTCTCTAATTTTTTGGATAATTTATATGCTTCGTCGTACTCTCCAAGATTAACCAGAGATTGGATAAATTTTGATGAATACTTGATATCTTGATTTTCAAGATCCTTGAGATTTTTAAAAAACTTTTTTGAATTTTTATAATCTAAATCGCTAAAGGAGCTAAGGCCTGAAAAATAATCAGAAAGATTTTTAGCGTTATAATTGAATTCATGAGCTTTAAGAATGGATGAATTAAATATACCTAAAAAAATAAATGTATATAATGTAATTACCAAATATAAAAAATATTTCATAAATTAATGAAAAATAAACCAATTTCTAATAATAATAAAATTAAGTTTTATCATAAACTTATAAATAATGAAGTTATTTACAGCAAAAATTCTATAAATCGGTATGACAAAATGAACAGCAAAAGTGGCAATTCTTTAAATAATAAAGTTGAGGAACTAGAAAAACTAAGAAAAAAAATAAATTCTATTAAAAATTGTGAGTTAAAAAAAAGCGCGAATAATATTGTCTTTTCCGATGGAAACCTTAACTCAAAAATAATGATAATTGGAGAAGGACCTGGTGCAAATGAAGATAAAGAAGGCAAACCATTTGTTGGCAGAGCTGGAAAGCTTTTAGATAAAATGCTTGAATCAATCAAACTTCATAGGAAGAATGTTTATATAACTAACGTGGTAAATTTTAGACCACCAATGAATAGAAGGCCGACTGATGAGGAAATTAAAAGATATCTGCCCTTTCTTACAAGACATATAGAACTGATTAATCCTAAAGTTTTATTATTACTAGGAAGCACAGCTTTAAATGCAGTTATAGGAGATGAAATGGTTATTTCCAAAGCAAGAGGAAGATGGGAAAGAAAAAAAATTGGTAATATTGTTACTAATGCAATAGCTTCTTTCCATCCTGCTTTTTTAATGAGACAACCTGATCAAAAAAAATATGCCTGGGAAGACCTTAAAATGGTAAGAAAAAAAATTTTAGATCTAAAAATTAACTTAAATGTCGAATAAATTATTTGCAGGTGTAGACGAAGTTGGTAGAGGGTGTTTAGCTGGACCAGTTGTTGCTTGTGTAGTGATTTTAAAAAAAAGTATAAAAAAAAAATTACTTAGAGACTCTAAAGTAATTCCTTTTAAAGATCGTATGTACATTGCTGACCATATAAAAAAAAATTCATGGTTTTCGATTGGCACTGCATCTGTTGCTGAAATAGATAAATATAATATTTTTAATGCTTCTCTACTCTCTATGGAAAGGGCGATAAAAAAATTAAAAAAAAAACCCGATCTTTTTTTAATTGATGGTACACACGCACCAAAAAAAATCAAAAATTATAAAACAATAATAAAGGGTGACCAAAAAGTTAAATGTATCTCTGCGGCCTCAATAATAGCAAAGGTATACAGAGATCATTATATGATTAAATTAGGAATTAAATATCCAAAGTATAAATGGCATAAAAATTTTGGATACGGTACCTTTCAACATATGAGGGCACTAAAGAAATTTGGAGTAACTAACTATCATCGAAGAAGCTACAAACCAGTACACAACATCTTGTCTAAATAAGAATCTCAGCACATAATAGAGTCCAGTATACCAAAAAAAAATTTGACGAAAGATTCAATTTCGGGTTGAATTCAATAAATGACAAAATTCTTTAACAAAGTAATTAATGGTGACTCTTTAGGCATATTAAAAAAAATTCCTGACAAAACTTTTGATTTAATTTTCGCTGATCCACCATACAATTTGCAGATCGGAGAAAAGTTAAAAAGACCTGATGATAGTAAAGTAAACGGTGTAAATGATAAGTGGGATCAATTTAATAATTTTAAGCATTATGATGATTTCTCAAAAGCTTGGTTAAAAGAATGTAAAAGAATTTTAAAAGATAATGGTTCTATTTGGGTAATCGGAACATATCATAATATTTTTAGGATTGGTTTTCATATACAGAACTTAAATTACTGGCTTTTAAACGATATCATTTGGAGAAAAAATAATCCTATGCCGAATTTTAAAGGTACTAGATTTACTAATGCACATGAGACTTTAATTTGGGCTTCAAAAAATAAAAAATCAAAATATACATTTAATTATCAGTCTTTGAAGTGTTTTAATGATGATTTGCAGATGCGTTCGGATTGGACTTTCCCTATTTGTAATGGAAAAGAAAGATTAAAAAAGAATGGCAAAAAGGTACATTCTACACAAAAGCCTGAGTCTTTATTACATAGAATTATTTTAGCTAGCACAAACAAAGGTGACTTGATACTTGATCCGTTTCTAGGAACGGGTACTACGGCAGTTGTTGCTAAAAAATTAGGTAGAAAATACTTTGGTATTGAGAAAGACTCAAAATATTTTAAAGCAGCTAGTGAGAGAATTAATAGTACCAAAATTATTGAGGACGATTATTTAGATATAGTTCAAAATACTAAAACTAAACCAAGAGTGCCCTTTGGATCACTAATAGAAATGGGAATTATTAAACCTGGAACTTTACTTTTCGACCAAAATAAGAGATTTAATGCAAAGATTATGATTGATGGAAGCTTAAAATATCATAAAACAGAAGGTTCGATACATAAAGTTGCGGCTAAAATACTTGGTACAGAAAGTTGTAATGGATGGACTTATTGGCACTATCAATCTGGTAGTAATTTAAAGCCTATTGACGAACTTAGAAATAAATTAAGATCACACACCTAAATCTTAAGGTAAATATTACCTAAATAACTATTTAAAAATTTGTCATTTCTTGTAATTTTTTTTAATAAGAAGTTTCTTGCTTTTATCATAATAGGATTTGAAAGATGAAAAGAAAAAAAATTTATTTTGGACCTATTTGTAATTAATTTAATTCTCTTTAATCTTTTTTGGAAATAAATTTTATTTATATCTTTTGTCTCATTTGACAATAAATTGAATAATTCATAAGCTGCTTCGATAGATTGTGATGCACCTTGCGCCATTGTTGGTGAAAATGAGTAAAAAGCATCACCTAAATAAAAGACATTCTGATAAATTGATTTATGCGGCTTTTTCGTTATGTAAATTGGCCAATACTCCAAAGGATTATCAAACAATCTTTCAAGGCTATTATTTTGAGAAATTATTTTTTCTTCTATAAGAGATGTAATATTTATCTTATTCGAAAGTTTATGTCTTAAGATAGATACTAAATTCATTTCACCTTTTTTATTAATTGGATAAATAACTATATGACAATTTTTTAACATGATGAGGGATATATTATTTTTTTCATATTTAAACTCTTGATTAGGTCTTATAATGGTTCTTACTGCTATTGATGTGTCATAGGTTGGGTTAATTTTCTTATTTTCTATTATAGATTTCGTATTAGAAAAAACACCATCTGATACAATAATATAATCTACTAAGTCATTGGTATTATCATTAAAATTGATCAATAATTTTTCTTTTATTTTTGAAACTTTTTTTACTTCTTTGCCAAAAACTATATTATCTAAGAATAAACCTTCCTTAAGAAATTCAATTAAAGTTGATCTTTTTAAAGTAGTATATTTTATTAATTCTGTATTAAATTTATCTAGACTTAGATCAGAAATTTTCTTGTCACTTTTTGAGTAAAAATTTAACTTTAATGGATTAAATAAATTAGTTTGATCAATTTTAGAAAAATTAATTTTATTTAAAATTGAAATACTATTTTGAGCAAGTTGAATTCCATAGCCCTCTTCTAAACTTAGTGTTTTTTCCTTTTCATAAACTTTTACATGAAAATTTGAATATTTTTTGAACAAGTTTGCTGCTGTTAAACCGGCTATACCACATCCTATTATTGCTACCTTTTTTTTCATTAATATAAAATTTCAATTTGTTTAAATATTTTTTTTGTAAAAGTGGGAATAAATTCTTTATTATAATTTAAATTATACCAGTTTAAATCTTTTGGTATCTTGTTTGAGAATTTATAATATAAATTAATATCAAGTTTTTTATTTGAAATTGAGTTTTTATAATTACATAAAAAATTCCAATTTTTGATTTCATTTTTGTTTGATTTTCTTTTGACTATAGGTAGATTAAATTCCTTAAGAAAGCCTAAATCGTTATTTTTGGTTAAACCAATTTGTTTTTTTTTATTTATATAACAGAAGATATTATAGCTTTTCTTATTTATTTTAACTTTACTTGAAGTTTTAATTCTTTTTCCTGACCTATAAGACTTGCAGTTTTTACTTATTGGGCAATTAATACATTCAGGATCTTTTGGCCTACAAATTAAGGCGCCAAACTCAATCATGGCCTCAGCTAACTTTGCGTTTCTTTTAGGATAAAATAAATTTTTTTTATTTTTTTTTATCATATTGACATAATTTAGCTTATCTACATCTGTGTTTAAGATCCTTGAAAAAATTCTTTTTACATTTCCATCAAAACCCAATCTTGGTTGATTATAAATTAACGCCAACAATATATTTCCAGTATAATCACCAATTCCTGGTAGTTTTTTAATTTCATCGAAATTTTCAGGTAACTTAAAATTTTTTTCTCTGGATAATATTTTAGATGTTTTTAGGAGATTTTTTGCTCTTTTATAATAGCCTAAACCTTCCCAAAGTTTTAAAATTTTTCTTTCTTTAGTTGTAGATAGTTTTTTTAAAGTTTTAATTTCTTTAATAAATCTTTTAAAATATGGAATTACAGTTTTTACTTGTGTTTGTTGGAGCATAAACTCACTCAATAATCTATAATAAAGCTTGTTTGTAGATTTATAGTGTACCCGCCAGGGTAAAATGCGCTTATTATTATCGTACCAACTAATTATATTTTTTGATAAATTATTGTTTAAATGCATTTTAAAAAAAATAATACTAAAGAAACACGTGCCTCTATTCAAGGTTTAAGACCACTTTCAAAAACTATGCCACATGGATTAAAAAATATAATGAAAAGGGGTGGGCATAATTATTCTTATATGATTAATAATTGGTCCAATTTAGTAGATAGTAAAATTGCTAAAGTATGTTATCCAAAAAATATTAAAACAAATAAAGAACTTAAGGATGGAACGTTGTTTTTAAATGTAAGTCATGGAGACCAACTTGCGGTAGAATATTCAAAAAACGATATTTTGGCAAAAATTAATTCTTTTTTTGGATACGAATTTATAAAACAAATAAGACTTATTTTAGTCAGGGATAAAAAAAAGAAAAAATCTATTCAATTAAAAAAAAATCCAAATTCCGATACAAAAAATAAAATTGGAAAAGTAGATGATAATAAATTAAAAAAAAAATTAGAAGGTTTAATAGATGTATATGTTTCTAGGAAAAAAATTTGATAGTATAATTTTTTTTATATTTATATTTTTAGCTTTAACTATTAAAAGTTACTCTTTTGAAGAAAAAGGAGTAATTTCGCATGGCAGTCAAGATTCAAAGGTTGTGGTAAAAGTTTTCTCCTCACTTACCTGCCCTCACTGTGCTGATTTTCACAAAAACATTTTTCAAAAATTAAAATCAGAATTTATTGATAGAAATTTGGTCAAATTTGAGCATCACAGTTTCCCGCTAGATTTAGCAGCTCTAAATGCTGAAAAAATTTTGAGATGTCCATCAAGTAAAGAAAAAAGACTAAAACTTTTAGATGAGATTTATGAAAAACAGGATTTTTGGGCATCGGGCACAGATATTAACAATATAAATTCTAAATTATTAAAAATTGGTAAGAATTATGGTTTAAATAATGATAAGATTAAAAATTGCTTAAATAATGAACAGTTTGAAGAAGAAATTTTAAACTTACGTATAAATGGAAGTAAAAAATACTCTATATCTTCAACACCAACAATTTTAATAAATGAAAATAAATATACAGGCAAACAAGACTATGTTTCTTTTAAGAAGGCTATTGAAAAATTTTTATAAATATGGATTTTAAAAAATTAGAGCTCATTGGTTTTAAGTCTTTTTTTGAGAAAACTAATTTTTTTATTGAAAAGGGTTTAACTGGAATAGTCGGTCCTAATGGGTGCGGAAAATCTAATATAGTTGAGTCATTAAGATGGTGTATGGGTGAAACTTCTGCGAAAAGCATCAGGGGTTCTGGAATGGAAGATGTAATTTTTTCTGGCACATCTAATAAACCCTCTAAAAATATATGTGAGGTTACAATTACAATCGACAATACTTCAAAGGAGGGACAAGGAAGATTTATAGATATGGATCAAATTTTTATAAAAAGAAGAATAGAACGTGATAAAGGATCAAAATATTTTATAAATGAAAAAGAGGTAAGAGCTAAAGATGTTCAAACTTTTTTTGCTGATTTGTCAACTGGCGCACATTCACCTTCTATAATTAGTCAAGGAAGAATTGGAATGATAGTTACCGCTAAGCCAAGCGAACGGAAATCTGTTTTGGAAGAAGCTGCTGGAATTTCGGGTATTCATTTGAGAAGGCATGAGGCAGAAACTAGATTAAATGCAGCTGAAAATAATTTGAAAAGAGCTGACGAACTTAAAAGACAACAAGAAAAACAGTTGGATAGTTTAAAAAAACAAGCTGAAGAGGCAAGTAGATATAGAGAAATTTCTGAAAAAATAAAATCAGTTGAAGCAGGATTGTACCATTTAAAATTAAAAGAAATAGAAACGGAAACAAATAATATTAAAGAAAAAACAAGCAAAATTAGTGCAGAAATGGGTACTGTTAAAAAAGACATTGATCAAAATAATAATTTGTTAACAGCTGAAAATAAAATAATTGAACCTCTAAGAGATAAAAAGGTCGAAAATAATTCAAAAATTCAAAAAATTAATCTGGATATCTCCAATCTTAATCAAGAGGAAAAAAGGGTCAAAGATCTAAATACCAAACTTTTAAGTAATTTAAAAATAATTCAATCTGACCTTGAAAGAGAAAAAAGTATATCAATGGATGCCTCGTTGAACGAAAAAAGAATTTTGGAAGAAAAAAATGAACTTTTAAGTACAGAAAAACAATTATCTGAAATAGAAAAAAAGTCTGAGATTGATCTTGATATATCGAAAAGTGAATTGAAAGATCAACAATTAAAATTAGATAATTTTTTGAATGAAAAGTTAAATTCCATTGATTTAGATGGTCAATTAGAAAACCTTAAATATTTAAAAGAAATTAATAATTCAATTCAAAAAAATATAAATACCAACGATGTAGAAAATGCAAAGAAAAATATTGTTAAAGTAAATCAAATTTTAGATAATCAAATTAATCTTATTAATGATATCGACAGAAATGATTTAGCTGTTAACCTAAAAGATTTAATTTCAATTACCACAAGATCTCAAGAAAAATATGCAGTTTCTTACGGAAAAAATCAAACAATAAGAGGCGACTCAATCAAAAGGAAAGAAAGAATTAAAAATATTGATCAAGAATTAGAAAATTGGAAAGATTTGAATATGAATTCTAGCAAAATGATTATTGAGCTAACTAATAGGCAAAAAAAAATAGAGCTTGAAATTGAGGAAAATCAGAAAAATCCAGAGCAAATTGGAATTAATAAAGGCCAAAATATCCAAAATTTAGAAAATACAAAAAAACAAAATGAGGAATTAGATAAGGAAATAGAAAAAGCAGAATTAAATTTTAATTCTATCAACGAAAATATAAAGGCTATTCAGGAAAAATTTACAATTTTAAGAGAAAATAAAGCCAGACTAGAAGCAACATTAGAGGGTATAGATCAAAGAAAAATGGATCTGGTTTATATAGTTAAAAATGAACTTAAATTAGAAAACATAATTAATTTGTTTTCTATTTCAGATTTAATTTCATCAGAGAGTTTACCTCCGGTAGAAGAGCAAGAAAAAAAGTTATCTGATATGAAAAAACAAAGGGAATCTTTAGGTTCTGTTAATTTAAGAGCAGATATTGAAACTGAAAAATTTAAAACCACAATAAAAAAAATGGAAGAGGATAGAGCTGACCTAGTTTCTGCAATAGTGAAATTAAAAACTAGCATTAATGAACTAAATCAAAAAGGTCGTGAAAGACTTATGGAGGCTTTTTCTAAAGTAAATAGAAAATTTAATGAGGTTTTTACCAAACTATTTAATGGAGGAAATGCAAAATTAGAATTGGTTGACTCGGACGACCCGCTTGAGGCTGGTTTAGAGCTTTTGGTATCGCCTCCAGGAAAAAGACTTCAGTCAATTACACTATTATCCGGAGGTGAACAAGCTTTAACGGCTATTTCATTAATTTTTGCGATATTTTTAACAAATCCCTCTCCAATATGCATTTTGGATGAAGTTGATGCGCCGTTAGATGATGCAAATGTAACAAGGTTTTGTTCACTTCTAGATCAGTTAACTTCAATGACTAAAACTAAATTTATTATTATTACTCACCATGCTTTAACAATGTCAAAAATGAATAGACTCTATGGAGTTACAATGCCCGAGAAAGGTATAAGCAAACTTGTTGCTGTTGATTTACAAAAAGCTGAGGAATTAGTCGCTTAGAAACCAATGAAAGATTTAGAAGATCTTAAAACTCGCCTAAAAATTGCAAAGTCAAAATATGAAAAACCTAAAAATGAAAAAAGGGGGATTTTTTTAGGAAATGCCTTTAAACTAGGTACAGAATTGGTAGCAGCTGTTGTCGTTGGGACAATAATTGGGTTTATTTTAGATAATTGGTTTGATACTAAACCATTATTAATTATAATTTTTTTTCTTTTTGGTGCCGTAGCTGGGATTGTTAATGTAATTAGGGCAGCAAAAAAAATGCAAAAGGATTAGCTTATGGCTGCAAACCCAATGGATCAGTTTAAAGTTCACAAAATAGGTCCACAAATAGAAATCTCAGGTATAGATTTGTCATTTACTAATGCCAGCCTTTTTATGGCAATAAGTGCCTTGTTAATTGCAATTACATTAATGCTAGGAACAAGAGAAAAGAGAATAGTACCTGGTAAAATACAACTAATTTCAGAAATGATTTATAATTTTATTTCAAAAATGATTGGTGATACTGCGGGGAAAAAAGCTAAGCCATATTTCCCGTTTATTTTTAGTTTGTTTATATTTATTTTATTTTGCAACATGATTGGAATGTTGCCTTACTCATTTACTGTTACTAGTCATATAATAGTAACCCTAACTTTTGCATTATTTATTTTTATTAGTGTTACAATATTAGGTTTTGTTATTCATGGTTTTAAATATTTAAAAATTTTCGTTCCAAGTGGTGTTCCGTTAATTCTGTTACCGATAATTTCTGTAATTGAAATAATATCATATTTGAGCAGACCAGTTAGTTTGTCAGTCAGATTATTTGCCAACATGATGGCTGGACATACAATGTTAAAAGTTTTTGGAGGTTTTGTTGTGAGCCTGGGGTTAATTGGTGGCTGGTTGCCATTAAGTTTTTCCGTGGCCTTAACAGGTTTAGAAATTTTAGTCGCCTTTTTACAGGCTTATGTTTTTGCAATTTTAACATGCATCTATTTAAATGATGCTTTAAATTTACACCATTAAAAAAAGGAGGAAAAAATGGAACTAGAAGCAGCAAAAATGATCGGCGCAGGACTTGCCGCAATTGCTTTAGCTGGTGCTGGTGTTGGTATTGGATTGATTTTCGGAAATTATTTATCCGGAGCAATGAGAAATCCATCAGCTGCCCAGAAACAATTCCCAAATCTACTTTTGGGTTTTGCTTTGGCTGAAGCTACTGGTCTCTTTGGACTAGTTGTAGCTCTTATAATATTATTTGCTTTTTAATTAAGAGTTATGAAAAAGTTTATTATCGTTAATTCTTTTCTAATTTTACTTGGAAAAGATGTTCATGCAGCTGAGGCTGGGATGCCTCAGCTTGATCCACAATATTGGGCATCCCAAGTTTTTTGGCTAGTTATAATTTTCTTATCTATTTACGTTTTAATAGATAAAATTTTTATTCCAAAAATTAGAAATAATATTGATGTTAGAAAAGATAAAATAAGCAAAGATTTAGAATCAGCAAAAAACTTCAAAGAACAAGCTGAAAAAAAACTTGAGGAATATAATCTTTTAATTGAGAGTGCAAAAAAAGATGCAAACAAAATACTCTCTGAAAGTAGACAAAAACTGAATGAGGATATGCAAATTAAAAGAGCAAAGATTCAAAAAGAAATAGATGAAGAATTAAACAATGCAGAAAAAGAAATACAAAAATTTAAAAATGATTCTTCGAGTAAGATTAATATGATTTCAGAAGATATTGCATCAACCTTAATAAAAGACATATTTGGAGAAGAATTAAATAAAAGCAGTATTAAAGCTTCTGTGTCTCAATCTATAAAGGATTACGAAAGCAAAAACCAATGAATATAGACGCTACATTTTGGGTTGCTATTTCTTTTTTTCTTTTTGTTGGGATGCTATTTTATTTTAAAGTTCCACAAAAAGTTGATCAGCTACTAAGTGATAGTATTAAAAAAATTCAAGAAGAGATTGAGAATGCAGAAAAACTTAAAGATGATGCAAAAAATATTTTAAGTGACTATGAGATGAAATTAAGTAAATCTAAAACAGAAATCGAAAACCTTATAAAAAATGCTGAAACTCAATCAGAAAAAAATATATTAAAGGCAAATGCTGAATTTCATAAAATAATTGAAATTAGAAAAAAAAATGTAGAAGAAAAGATTCAGCAAATGAAAAATCAAGCTATTAAAGATATAAAAAATTCTTCCATTGAAATTGCCATTCAAAGTGTAAAAAAAATCATTAAAAATTCAATTGATAAGAAAAAACTAGATAAAATTTATGTTTCAAGCATTGACGAGGCAAAAAAGATTTTAAAAAATAAATCCATCTAGAGTAAGATCCTTTTTATGACTAAAAAAGTTATTGTAATAGGATCTGGTTTTGGAGGAATAGCTTCAGCTCTTCGACTAAGAGCAAAAAAATACGAAGTAACTTTGTTAGAAAAACATTCTGATTTAGGTGGGAGAGCAAGAGTATTTAAAAGAGGAAACTTCATATACGATGCTGGTCCAACAGTTATAACTGCACCCTACTTATTTGAAGAATTATTCTCTCTCTTCGATAAAAAAATTTCTGATTATGTAAAAATTGTTCCTCTTAACTTGTGGTATCGCTTTGTTTTTAATGATGGAGATACTTTTGATTACTCCGGAAATGAAAAATTAATGGAAGAAGAAATTAAAAAATTCTCAGACAGAGATTTTAAAGGTTATAACGAGTTAGTTAATTTTACTGAAAAAATTTTTGACAAGGGTTTTACTGATTTATCTGATAAACCTTTTAACAACTTAGCTTTCATGGCTAAACAAATTCCCGCACTATTAAATTTAAAAAGTTACAAGTCTGTTTATAGTTTAGTTTCAAACTATATATCCAACGAAAAGTTAAGAAGAGTTTTTAGTATGCATCCTTTATTGGTTGGTGGAAATCCTTTTACCACAACTTCTATTTATGCTCTTATTCTTTTTTTAGAGAAAAAATGGGGTATACACTACTCGCTTGGGGGAACGGGTAGCGTGGTTAAAGCCTTAGAAAAATTGATGATAGAGGAAGGTATTAAAATTCATAAAAACGCGGAAGTTACAGAAATTATAACTAATAAAAAAGATGTTAAAGCTGTGAAGATAAATAATTTGGAAGTTATTAATTGTAACTATGTTGTGTGTAATTCAGATCCTCCAAATGTTTATCAAAACTTAATTAAATCAAAAAAAAATTATAACTTTTTATTTAAACAAAAGATAAAAAGAATGGATTATTCAATGGGACTTTTTGTTTATTATTTTGGATCAAAAAAACAATATAAAGAAGTTGCCCATCATACTATCTGTTTTGGAAAAACGTATGAAAAACATTTAAATAAAATTTTTGAGAAAAAAATTCTCTCAGATGATATAAGTTTTTATCTGCACAGACCTTCGGCAACAGATTCTAGTATGGCACCAAATGGTCAGGATGCATTTTATGTACTTGTCCCAGTTCCCAATAATTTGTCAAATATTAATTGGTCGAGCGAGGGTGAAAAATTTAAAAATTTGGTTTTAGATAAAATGGATAAATCGGTTTTACCTGGCATAAAGAGAAATGTTACAAATGATTTTTACCTCACACCAGATTACTTTGAA
>CACGAV010000013.1 GCA_902571095.1 uncultured Pelagibacteraceae bacterium | reverse complement strand
AATATGTAGTTTTTTACATCGTTGATATTATCTTCCAAAATATCATAATTTTCTTTTTTATCCATTAAATGTGCTATTTGTTTTGGTGTATCCATTTTCTGAGATGTTGCCATTTTAATTGTCTCTAGAAATTTATAAGGATGGGCTGTACCTAAAATTAAAATTTCAGAGCTATCTTTTATATCTTTAGAAGCTCCAACCGCAGTTGCGGTATGCGGATCTATTACAAAATTATATTCTTTTGAAAAATTTTTTATTATTTCAATAGTTTCTTTATCATTTATTTTTTTAGCGCTAAAATCTTTTTTTATAAAAGCTATCTGTTCTTTGTTTAACAAAAATGAACCTTTAGATTTTAGATCATTCATAAAAAGCGATACTTGTTTATCATCCTCTTTAACTACATCAAAGAGTAGTCTTTCAAAATTACTTGATATTTGAACATCCATACTCGGAGATAAAGATTGTTTTACTTTAGTCGGCTTATATTCACCTGTATTAATTACTCTCTCTAAAATATCATTTTCATTAGTAGCTACTATTAATTTTTCAATTGGAAGTCCCATTTTTTTAGCTACGTATCCAGCAAAGACATCTCCGAAATTGCCAGTCGGCACTGCAAAACTTACCTTTTTATTTTGAAGTTTATAATAAGAATAAAAATAATAAACTATCTGACAAATTATTCTTGCCCAATTTATAGAGTTTACACCTGACATGTTAATTTTTTCTCTAAAAGTATTTTCTGAGAACATTTCTTTAACAATTTTTTGACAATCATCAAATGTTCCTTTGATAGCGATGTTGTAAACATTATTAGAGCCAATTGTTGTCATAATTTTTCTTTGTATATTTGAAATTTTGTTGTGCGGATGCAAAACAAATAAATTAATATTTTTTCTATCATTTAATGCTGCAATTGCAGCCGAACCTGTATCGCCAGAAGTAGCAACTATAATATTAATTTTATTGTCTGAAGAAATATTAAATTCCTCATACATGTTTCCAAGAACTTGCATTGCTATATCCTTAAATGCCAAAGTAGGCCCATGATAAAGTTCTATTAAATGCAAATCTCCAAACTTTTTAATTTTAATAACTTCCTCAGATGAAAAAGTTTCGTAAGACTTTTTAATCATTTTTTTAAGATTATTTTTTTCTATACTTGGTGAGCAAAAATTAAATATTATTTCTGTTGCGAGATCAACGTAGCTCAAAACACTTAATTTTTTAAGTTCAGCTTCATTATACTTTTTAATTTGTTTAGGAATAAATAGTCCTCCGTCAGGAGCTAAACCTCTTAAAAAAACATCCTTAAAATTGTATTTTAAACTTTTATTCCTTGTGCTGATATATTCCACTAGCTAGACGAATTTTCTTCTTTTTTGAAATTTTTCTTCCAAGATCTATTAAGTAAACCAAGAAGAGTTAGCGAAACTACGATAATTAATAAAGCCAATTGACCCCCTGATGTCTCTGAGATACAGACGGCACACGCTTTAAATATTTCTGAGCTTGAAGTATCAATAATCATTTTTTAAAATATACAAATTGGATTATAGCTTGTTTTATGTTCTTTGTCACATTAGGGTCAACTAATAAAACCAGCGCGTATTTTTGTTTTTCTCCTCCCTTTAAAGTTTGTTTCTCATAACAAAAACAGTTCATTTTTGTCATATAATCTTTCAGTTCAGGAGGGTAAACCTGAAAAGTCGCCATTGCGGAAACTGTTTTCTCTCCAAAATTTTCGACAGAATAATTTATTGTTTTTATTTCGCCAGGCTTAAGAATGATATTTTTTTCATCAGAATTAAATTTTAAAGATAAGTCTTTATGTACACTTGTAATTAATTCAGCTACAATTTGCTGATTGCTGTTTGTATTATTTTTTTGAAATATTAAAGTAAAAATTGTAATCAAAATTAGAAAGCAAAGTAATACGAAAATTATTTTTATATTTTTAGGCAAATTTATCCACTAAGATTGATATGAAAATTGCGAATAAATAAAGTATTGAAAAAGCAAATATTTGTTTAGAAATATTTTTTTCAGATTTTTTATCTTTTGTTTTTAAAAGCCTAAAACAAATAAAAATGTAATATGAACTTAAAGGAAAGGAAAACAGCAAATAAATAAGACCTAAAAATTCTAAATAATATGGTGCGACTGCCACTGGAAATAATAAAATTGAATATGCAAATATATTTTTTTTTGTAGTTTCTATCCCTGATGTGACTGGTAACATTGGTATATTAGCTTTTTTATAGTCCTCAGACTTAAAAAGACTTAAGGCCCAAAAATGAGACGGTGTCCAAACAAAAATTATTAAAAATAAAACGATTGGTTCAACTGAAACACTGCCTGTTGCTATCGCCCATCCAATTACAGGAGGTAAAGCACCTGCTGCCCCACCAATAACAATATTTTGCGGCGTCTTTCTTTTTAACCAGATAGTGTAAACAAAAACATAAAACAAAATTGTAACAGCTAGCAATGAAGCAGCAACAAAATTAGAAAAATAATATAAACCACCTACAGAAACAAAAGAAGATATAACACCAAAAATAAGTGCTTCTTTCTTCGTTAATTTCCCGGTAGGAATCGGTCTTAAACAAGTTCTGGACATAACTTTGTCAACATCAGCTTCATACCAACAATTCAAAGATCCAGCCGCGCCCGATCCAAGAGCAACGGCTGTTATTGATAAAATTGCATACCAATAGTCAACACTTTTAAAGGGAGCAATTAAAAAACCAACTACACAGGTAAAAATAGCAAGAGACATTACTCTTGGCTTCATCAATTCAAATAAAGCCTTCACATAATGAATGCTATCAAATTTAAACTCTCTAGTTTTTGTATTAGTATTTAACAATTGAAATCCTATTATGATTTATTCACCTAAAACAAAATAAATAAGTCTCGTGAAAACAGTATATTTTCCTTCAGCTACCATTAAACCAACGAAGCAGGCTATTGCTGTCATTGGCCAAAGCAAAACATTAACAAGAGTGTAACGCTCCCAAAAAAGATGCATAAAAAAAGCCATTATGAGACCGGCCTTAAGAAACATGAAAAATAAAATTAGAGACCATCTTAAAAGACCTTGGAATTGATACCAATCAACCATATAAGAAAAAAAACTTAAAACAAATAAAAGTCCCCAAATCCAAAGGTATATCCCTATTTTATGAGTTGAAGTTGATTTCTCTTTATTTTTTTTTATTTCTATATTTTCACTCATAATAAAACTTTACCAAAGATAGAAGAATGCGAAAATAAAAACCCACACTAAATCTACGAAGTGCCAATAAAGACCTAATATTTCAATTGAAACGTAGTCTGATTTCATTGTGGTGAAAAATCCACGTTTTCCTGTATCAAAGTCTCCCCTAAATACTTTTCTGGCAAAAATAAATAGAAATATCACACCTATAGATACATGGGTGCCGTGAAAACCAGTTATCATAAAAAAGTAGGACCCAAATTGACCTGCACCAAATGGATTTGACCACGGTCTTACTCCTTCATGAATTAATTTAGACCATTCATAAGCCTGCATCCCAACAAAGGTTAATCCGCCTATTGCTGTTGCAAAAATAAACCAGCCACACATTTTTTTATTTTTTTCATAACCATACTTAACAGCTAATGCCATAGTTCCACTGCTTGTAATAAGAACAAAGGTCATTATTGCAATTAAAAGTAAAGGTACTGGGACTCCCATAAAATCCAGTGAAAATACTTCGCTAGTATTTGGCCAGTCAACCACGGTTGAGGCTCGCCCTTTCATGTAAGAAATTAGAAAACAGCTAAATATGAAAGTATCGCTCAGTAAGAATATCCACATCATTGCTTTACCCCACTGAACTCCCTTAAATGCAGTTTGGTCTGAACCTAAATCATTAGGTACGCTTTTCCAGCCTTTAGGTAGATTTTCTAATGATGAGTCCGACATAATTAATATTCCTTAACTTGATAACATTAATCCAAAAAGTACTAACCAAACGACTAGTAAAAAATGCCAGTAAACCGCACAAATATCAATTAAATTAATTATCTCATCTTTTTTTAGAGTTTTGTTGATGAATTTTGAGGTTGTTTTTCCCCAAAAATATATACCACCAATTATATGAAGTCCGTGAATTGTAGTGAACAAGTAGAAAAAAGCGTTCGCTACATTGCTTGTAGCGTAATATCCAGTATTTAAAAGTTGATACCAAACTATGAGCTGACCAATTAAAAAGGAATAGGCAAGAAAACCAATAAAATATAAGCAATTTTTTGTTTTTTCATAAATTTCTTTGTTTGCATATTTTGTGGTTTGGTGAAAAACTAAACTACTAACAAATAAAATCACAGTATTAAACCATAGAAGCCATGGCTCTGGCATACTTCTCCAGTCACTAACTAACATTCGATCAGAATAGGCAACTATGAACAGTGAGAACAAAACGGTGCTAGCAGCCATAATTGTTCTCAGACCAAGTTTATGTTTGGTCATGCTTAATGTTTTGCCTTGATGTTCGTTATCAGCCTCTATTTGATCACTTTCCCAGGGCTTTTCAGTTAATAGCTGGAAAATACTTTTTTTTTTGCTCACGTCTTCTCAACTTTCGCTCCTACGATCTCACTTGGAGGTTGGTTTTGCGGTATATAATCTTCTTTTGCCCCAGGTACACTAAAGTCATAAGGCCATCTATAAACTTTGGGAGTTTCTTTACCCCAGTTACCATGCTCTGGTGGCATCTGTGGTGTTTGCCATTCTAGAGAATTTGCCTTCCATGGATTTTTTTCTGATTTCTTTCCAAGTCTTGCGCTTGCAAATAAATTGTATAAAAATAATAGTTGTGCTGCACCTACAATTAAAACTGCGATAGTGATAAATTTATTTAAAAGCAAAGTTGAAGTATCAATGTATGGACTGTCATAAATTTCAAAATATCTCCTTGGAACCCCTACAAAACCTTGATAATGCATTGGAAAATAGATTGCGTAAGAACCTATAAATGTAATCCAAAAATGAACTTTTCCTATAGTTTCGTTCATCATCCTGCCAGTTACTAACGGATACCAATGATAAATTGCTCCAAAAACAACAAGTATAGGAGCAATACCCATTACCATATGGAAATGGGCTACTACAAAATAAGTATCTGATAATGGAACGTCTACTGTAACATTTCCTAAGAATAATCCAGTTAGACCTCCGTTCAAAAAAGTAACTATAAAACCAAGAGAAAATAACATTGGAAGTGACAATTGTATATTTCCTCTCCATAAAGTTAAAATCCAATTGTAAACTTTTATAGCTGTAGGAACCGCAATAATTAATGTTGTAGTTGCAAAAAAGAAGCCAAACCAAGGGTTCATTCCGCTTACATACATGTGGTGAGCCCATACAAAAAAGCTTAGTGCACCAATTCCTACAATTGCCCAAACCATCATTCTGTAACCGAATATTGTTTTTCTAGAGTGAACTGAGAGGAGATCAGAAACAATTCCAAAAGCTGGTAATGCAACAATATATACTTCTGGATGACCAAAAAACCAGAAAAGGTGTTGAAATAAAATTGGGCTCCCACCTTCGTGTGTTAGTTTTTCACCTAAAGATACCATAGCTGGCATAAAAAAACTTGTTCCAAGTAAACTATCCAATGTCATCATCAAACAACCAACTAATAAAGCTGGAAATGCAAACATCGCAAGCACTGTTGCTGTAAAAATTCCCCAAATTGTCAAAGGTAATCTCATTAATGTCATCCCTCTAGCTCTCAATTGAAGAACGGTTATTATGTAATTTAATCCACCCATTGTAAAACCTGCCACAAATAAAATTAATGAAACTAACATTAAAATTATCCCCATATCACTACCTGGAGTACCAGCTGTAATTGCTTGCGGTGGATATAATGTCCATCCTGCTCCAGTTGGTCCGCCAGGAACAAAAAAACTAGCAAGTAAAACTAAAACAGCGACAACAAAAGCCCAGTAGCTAAGCATATTTACATATGGAAATGCCATATCTCTTGCTCCACACATGAGGGGTATTAATAAATTTCCAAATCCACCTAAAAATAATGCTGTTAATAAATAAACAACCATTATCATTCCGTGCATCGTAACAAATTGGTAATATGATGCTGGATCAAGCCAACCAAGACCAGGGAAAGCTAATTGAATTCTCATTAACCATGACAAAACCAGACCTAAAAGACCTGTGCCTATAGCAGTTAAAGCATATTGAATACCAATATATTTTGCATCTTGAGAAAAAACATATGTAGTCCACCAACTGTGGGAATGGTATAATTCTTGATCGGGCAATTCTGCAGCTGGAACCGAGTCAACATCAGGACTTGATGCTGAAGACGCATCTGCTACGTAATCTGATTTAGCTTCTAGTTTGTGTTCGTAATCGTCTGACATAATTTATCTTTTATAATTTATTCACCTTTTTTTACTAGTTGCAAATTGTCTTTCTTTTTACTTTTTGCTAACATTTTCTCAAATGTTATTTGTTTAGCTTCCCATTTTCTATAATCTATCTCTTCCTCAACTATAACTCTTCCTCTCATTGCATAATGTCCTGATCCACAGTATTCGGCACATAAGACCTCAAAATCACCTACTCTAGTTGGTGTTAACCAATAATAAGTTATTATCCCAGGTACCATGTCCATCTTACCTCTGAATTGTGGAACATAAAAATTGTGTAATACATCAATTGTTCTTAGTTCAAACTTTACTGGTCGATCCTTCAATACATGTAACTCTTGAGCATCAACCAAAAGATCGTCTTTTCCATTCGGGTCTTCTAATATTAGGCCGAATGGATTTTCATCATTAATATATCTGATATCGGTCTTACCTAATTTTCCATCTTCTCCTGGCAATCTGTACTTCCATCCCCACTGATAGGCGAACACTTCTACTTTGTAAGCATCTTTTGGAACAGACACATATTGATTCCACACAACGAGGCCCGGGGCTAATAAAGCTGCAACCCCAATTGCGGTAGCCCAGGTTAATCTGCTCTCCAATTTTTTATCCTCTGGTTTATATTCCGCTCTTCTGTTTTTATCATAACCAAATTTCCAAACGCAGTAAGCTACAAAAAAACATATAGCTACAAACACTGCTCCGGTTATCCAAAATGTAAGGATAATCGTATCATCCATATTTCCCCAGTTAGATGCTACTTCAGTCCACCACCATGGCGACCAAAAATGAAATGCAATTGAACCAATTGTTATTAAAAATATACTTAATGCAACTATCATCTTATGCGTTTGTAATAATAAAAATTCCTATAAGCACTACACCTGCTATTAAAATATGATTACCTAAATCAATAAGACCCATCTTCTTGTTTTTGGGATCAATTAAATCTTTCCATTTAAATGGCACAGATTTTCTTTTAACTGCTATCTCTGCCTCATTCTCATTTTTTTCTAACCTTAAAGATACTGAGAAAAAAACAAAATAAATAAACAAGACTAGAAAAACGACTAGGCCAATCAATAGTGCATATGCTGTATTCATAATTTAATCTAACTATTACTATATATATTACTTATATTCATGTTTAATAAGGTTTTGCGACACTTTTGCAAGGGAAAAATCTAACAAAATTTAAGGTTAAATTACTGAAAATTAATATTATGACCAAGAATAGTTGTGGCGGCTATTGCTGCGGTCTCTGAACGTAAAATGTTTTCAGCTAAATTAAGAGATAAAGTTTTCTTGTTATCAACTATTAATTGTCTCTCGTTTTCAGAAAAATCTCCCTCTGGACCTACCAAAATACAAACGGGAGTTTTTTTTAGTAAAATATTTTTTATATTCTTAGAACCAGAGTTTATATCACAGAAAATTATAAGCCCATCCTTAGGAAATTTTTCTAGAAAATTTTTTAACTTTTGAATTTTTAAAATTTCAGGAACAGAAATTCTATTCGATTGTTCACTTGCTTCGACAAGAATTTTATTTGCCCTCTCTATATTTATCTCTCTTACTGTACTTCTTTCACATAACAATGGAATAAACTTTTGCACTCCTAATTCAGTTGTTTTTTGTAACATCAAATCTTGGGGAATTTTTTTTATAGTAGAAAAAGCTAACCAGAGGTCACACTCCTTTTTTTGAAATCTTGTTAATTTTTCCACCCTAATTTTAGTAATTTCGTTTTCGTGGGATAAAATATTTGCATCCCATTCGCCATTTTTAGAGTTAAAAAGTGAAATTTTATCACCAGGTTTTAGTCTCATTACAGTTCTGATATAGTGAGACTGTTTAATGGAAAGTTTTGAGATAACACCACTTTTCAATTCTGCAGAATAAAAAAGTCTTGCTTTTGAACCCATGAAGAATTTATATAAGTTAAAATGCCAAAATCAATTATTATTAATAAGCATGGAGGCCCCGGAGTTTTAGAATTAGTGGACGTGAAAGTTGGCACCCCTGGCCCTAATGATATTAAAATTAAAAATTTAGCGATAGGGTTAAACTTTATTGATACCTATCACAGGTCAGGTCTTTATCCTTTGAAGTTACCTTCTCCAATAGGAATGGAAGGAGCAGGAATTATTGAAGAAGTTGGTTCTGCAGTAAAAAATTTTAGCAAAGGCGATAAAGTTACATACGCATCTCCACCATTAGGATCTTATTCTGATGTTAGAAATATTCCTGAAAAAATAGCAATTAAAATACCAGATGGAATTTCTTATAAAATTGCTGCCAGTATTATGACCAAAGGTTTGACTGCGCACTACTTGCTGTTCAAAACGTATCAGGCTAAAGCTGGGCAAACAATTCTTTTTCATGCAGCGGCTGGAGGTGTGGGACAAATTTTTTGCCAATGGGCAAAAACTATTGGTTGTAAAGTTATTGGTACCGTTGGATCTGAAAACAAAGTTGAAATTGCAAAAAAAAATGGCTGTGATTTCGTTATTAATTATAACAAGGAAAATTTTGATAAAAAAGTTTTTGAAATCACTAATAATGAAGGGGTTGAAATTGTTTATGATGGTGTTGGTAAAGATACGTTTGAAAAATCTATAAATTGTTTAAAACCTAGAGGCATGTTGGTTTCATTCGGTAATTCATCAGGTGCTTTGGATCCTATAGATGTAAAAAAACACATCGCTTCTAAAAGTTTATTTTTTACAAGACCAGGCCTTACCCACTATGCCTCCGATAGAAATGAACTCATTGAAGGGGCTAATAAATTATTTGATGCAATTAAGTTTGGTAAAATAAAGATTGAAATTTTTAATGAATACCCCTTGTCTCAAGTGAAAAAAGCCCACGAAGATTTGGGTGCCCGAAAAATAATTGGACCAGCCTTATTAATACCAAATGAATAATCGAAAAATAATAAGCCCATGTATAAGTATCTGTAAAACTAATCCCTCAACTGGTTTTTGTTTTGGATGTGCGAGAAATGAAGAAGAGAAAAAGGTTTGGAAGGACCCAAATACAACTAATGAATGGAAAGAGGAAAATCTTAAAGTAATAATTAGTAGAATGACCGGATCCCAAATAAAAACATTTAATCAGTCATATGAGGAAAAAATTCAATTTGGAAAATTAGTTTACTCTAAAAAATTAAAGAACAAACCATAAGATTAAACCTACAACTGCCAATAATGCTACAAGAACCCTAACCCCAAATAGGTATCTTGTTAAATTTTTTGAATTTTCAATATCTTTTTGCTTTCCTGCTCCTAGCCTTATGACCAAATAGAAAGTCAACAAAAGAACTAATATAATTACGAGTAATACTGGTTTGCTAAACATTGTTAATTTGATGTTATTATTATAGGCAAAAATAATCCTAAAGCATACAAGAGAATTATTATTATAGATGCTATTATAAAGGCTCTAATTGCATTAATTTTCATAAGCTTATTTTTCACCAAATTTCATATCTGACAAATGCAATTTTAACGCATTTGTAGATAGAAAAATTTCCAATAAAAAAAGTAGTATTGATACAATCATTGATACACAACATGTTGCAAATATTAATCTAGCAACAAAGACTTTGTCTAAATAAAGTCCTAATACAGTCATCATATTAAACAAAAAACCCAATCCAGCAGCTCCAATAGAATATTTAAGATAATTAATTCTTTTACTTAAATTTTTAAGTTGTTTTTCCCATTCCGGTGGTATGTGTTTCTCAAATACATGCTCGTCATGAAGTTTTCTTATTAGAGCACTTAAAGTATGAAATCTATTACTGTAAACCGCCATTATTAAAGGGATTGCAGGAAACATTAAAGCTGTAACTGTATAATCTATATTCATATCGAATCGAATTGATTATGTATTTAGTGTTTGATATTTACAAGAACTAATAATGCCCATTCATCTAAAAAACTTCATTGAAGTAACGAGATTAACTAAGCCTATTGGTTTTCTTCTGTTGTTTTGGCCTTCAGCTTGGGGATTGTCGGTTGCTCATTTTTTTCAAAAAGATCTAGAGATTTTTGTTTATTATATTCTTCTTTTTTTTTGTGGTTCAATTTTAATGAGAAGTGCTGGATGCATAGTAAATGATATCATAGATGAAAAAATTGACAAAAAAGTTTATAGAACTAAGGGACGACCGATTGCGTCTGGCTCACTAAGTAAAAATTTAGCTTGGACTTATGTTGTAATTTTATGTTCTTTTGCATTTTTGATTTTAATTCAATTTAATTTACTCACCATTTATCTTGGTATGTTTTCTATGATATTTGCTTTTACCTATCCTTTTATGAAAAGATTTACATATTGGCCCCAATTATTTCTTGGATTTACATTTAATTGGGGGATAATAATGGCTTGGGTCTCAATAACCAATGAGATTTCTTTTTTACCAATAGCACTTTATATAGGGGCCATATTTTGGACACTAGGATATGACACGATTTATGGATCACAAGATGTATCGGATGATGAAGTTATAGGTGTGAAATCAACTGCAATAAAATTTAAAAATAACTTAACTTTATTCGTGGGGATATGTTATTCAATAAGCTTCGTGCTCATATGTTTTGTAGCGATGAATTTAAAAATAAACTACTTTTTAATATTTTTGTTTTTATTTATGATCAGTCTTATTTATCAATTAAAAATTTTGAATATAAAAAAACCCGATAATTGTTTAAAAGCGTTTAAAGTAAATAATATTTCAGGATTATTCGTTTTTTTGACTTTTTATTTTTTAACAATCTAAATTTTATGACAATTAAAGAAATAAAATTTTATCTTAATCGGTTATATAAAAACTATATAAAAAAAAGAATCAAATATATATTTTATGCCTTGTCTTTATCAATAGTGGTTGCGAGCACAACCTCTGCAACTGCTTATCTTTTAGATCCGGCAATTAAAAGAATTTTTATTGATGGAAATAAAACATATGCAGCAGTAATACCTATATTAATTATTATAGTTTTTGCCGGAAAAGGTATTTCATTATATTTTGCTAGGTCAATAGTTATTGTTTTTGGTGCGAGAATAATTGAGGAGATATCAAACGAAATGGCAAAACATATATTGGTATCTGATACACAAAATTTAGAAACTAAACACTCAGGTAGATATATTTCTAGTTTTTTATATGATGTTGGGCAAATTCAAGCTCTTGTTAGTACGGGTGTATTAAATATTATGAAAGATACATTCACATTGACTGCTTTAGTTTGTTTAATGTTTTATCAGAATTGGAAGTTAGCATTATTTTCGCTTTTGATGATGCCACTAGCAGCATTCTTTGCTAAATCTCTTGGAAAAAGGATGGGAAAAGCAACGACTGCTGGAGCAGATTCAATTGGAAATTTCTCAACTTTTCTATCAGAAATTTTGAAAGCATCTAAAATTATTAAGATTTATCAAAGAGAGAATGATGAACAAGACAGATCAAAAAGGACTATCAAAGATGTTACTGATAAACAAATAAAATTACAAAAAATTTTAATTAGAGCTACTCCCATCATGGAAATATTAACGGGATTTATGATTGCAGGATTTATTTATTTTGCTGGAGCATTAATAGCTAGAGGTGAAATAGGAATAAATAACTTTTTTTCTTTTCTTGCTGCAATGATGCTGGCCTATCAGCCTATTAGGTCTTTGGCGACATTAAATATGCTAGTCTATCAAGGTACAGCTGCAGCCAAAAGAATATTTAATATGATTGATGAGGAAATAATGATTAAAGATGACAAGAGATTGCCGGAACTAAAAGTAAAAGACGGAAATATCTTGTTCAAGAATGTTTCTTTTCAATACAAAATTGGAAAAGAACAGGCTGTAAAAAATATTGATCTATCTATTGAGGGTGAAGAAATTACAGCTCTTGTTGGACATAGTGGTGCAGGAAAAAGTACAATAATGAATCTAATCCCAAGATTCTACCAGCAACAAAATGGCATTATATCAATTGATGGACAAGATATTACTAAAATATCTTTAGGATCTTTGAGAAATAAAATTTCTCTTGTCAGTCAAGACGTTGTGCTATTTGATGATAGCGTTGAAAATAATATTAAGTATGCAAAATTAAATGCTACAGAAACAGAATTAAAAAATGCATGTAAACTTGCTGCTGCAGATGATTTTATTGAAGAATTGCCTGAAAAATATCAAACGGTTGTTGGAGAAAACGGCATAAGATTATCTGGAGGACAAAAGCAAAGATTGTCAATAGCTAGAGCAATATTAAAAAATGCACCAATTATCTTGCTAGATGAAGCAACATCCTCTTTGGATGCTGAGTCCGAGTCAAAAGTTCAAAATGCTATATTTAATTTAACTAAAAATAAAACGACGTTAGTTATTGCTCATAGGTTATCGACTATTAAAAAAGCTAATAACATTATTGTAATGAAAGATGGAGGTATAGTTGGATCCGGAAAACATGATGATTTATTACAATCCTCAAAGGAATATAAAAACCTATATAGCAAACAAGTAATTTAAAATTAATGGCAAGATTTTTTTATAATCTCCTAATAAACTTTTTTTATATCCCTTTTACTTTAATTATTCTTTTTAGAAAGATTTTAAATAAAGAGCACAATATCAAGTATAAAGAAAAGTTTTTATCTTTTGGGGTCAATAGACCTGATGGCTTTCTTTTCTGGTTTCATGCATCAAGCCTCGGCGAGTTAAATAGTATTATACCAATAATAGATTTTTACCTCAAAAAAAATCAAAATTATAAATTTTTAATCACAACAATTACTCTAAGTTCATATAACGAATTTAAAAAAAAATATGGTGATAACAAAAGGATTTTTCATCAATTTTTACCTTATGATATGAACTTTTTGATTAAAAGTTTTTTTAATAAATGGAAACCAAATATTATATCGTTCGTCGACTCTGAAATATGGCCGAATTTTATTTTTAAAATTAAAAAGGAAAAAATACCTTTAATACTTATAAATGCCCGTTTAACAAAAAAAACTTTTAAAAGATGGAAATTTTTAAAAAAATTTGCAAGCGAAATTTTCTCTTGTTTTAGTAGTTTTATTGTCTCTAATAAAGAAACATACGAATACTTAAGATACTTCAATGCAAAAAATGTCTTATATTTTGGAAATATTAAATTTTGCTCTTCAAATATTGAAAAAAATAAAAATTCAGATCATCAATTCAATAAAGTAATAAATAAAAATTTATGGTGTGCTTTAAGTATCCACCCAGGAGAAGAGGTATTTTGTGGCGCTGTTCAAAAAATAATTAAAAATAAGAATAAAAATTCAGTTGCAGTAATAATTCCAAGACATGTACATAAAGTTAAAAAAATTTATTCAAGTCTCATCGATATGGGTTTTAATGTACAAATTAAAAATGAAGATGACGAAATTGAGGGTACATCTGAGATAGTTATAGTAAATTATTATGGTGCTACTTTTAAATATCTTGAAAAAATAAAAAATGTATTCGTAGGTAAATCTATTATAAAAAAACTAAAAAATGATGGTGGTCAAAACCCCATAGATGCTGCAAAGATGGGATGTAATATATTTTATGGACCATATGTTTACAATTTTCAAGAAATTTATAATTATTTAGAAGACGAAAAAATTGCAGATAAAGTAAATAAACCTGGTATTTTAGCAGAAAAAATATTAAGAAATTTTGATTTAAAATCACAAAACAAAATACTCACAAGCGGTAAAATAGAAGAATATAGCAAAACAATTTTTAAGAATGTAATTAATGAGTATGAAAAATTTTTAAAATGAAAATAAAAAAACCTAGTTTCTGGGATAAAAATTATCTTACTTTTTTTTCAATAATATTGTGGCCATTATCTTTTATCTATAAATTTTTATTATTAATAAGAAAATCAACCTCAAATGAAAAACAATTCTCTAAGCCTATTATTTGTATAGGAAATATTTATATTGGAGGTACTGGCAAAACCCCTATTTCAATAAAGATATTCGAAATTTTTAAGAAAGAAAAAAATCCAGTTGTTATAAGAAAAAAATATGATGATCAAATTGATGAGGTAGAAATAATTAAAAAATATGCCAGGGTAATAATTGATAGTGATAGATCGGTTGGGATTCAGAAAGCTATAGATAAAAACTATGATTTGATAATTTTAGATGATGGTTTCCAAGATTTAAGTATTAAAAAAAATTTAAATATTATCTGTTTTAATAGCAGGCAAAAAACCGGAAACGGGTTAGTTATACCTTCGGGTCCATTAAGAGAAAGCCTTTCAGCTTTAAAAGAAAGTAAAATCGTTTTGATAAATGGAAAAAAAGATATCGAGTTTGAACAAAAACTTAAAAAATATAATCATAAATTAAAATTCTTTTACTTTAAATATGAGCTTAAAAATATAAACGAATTTAAAAATAAAAAATTAATTTGTTTTGCTGGTATAGGTAACCCTGAAAATTTTTTTTATATTCTCAGGGAAAATAGATTAAATATTGTGAGAGAGATAAAATTTCCAGATCATTACAAATTTACTCAAAAAGATTTTGAATATTTAATTGAGTTGGAAAAAAAATATAATGCTAAGTTGGTTACCACAGAAAAAGATTTTTATAGAATAAGTCCTTTTGAGAGAAAAAGATTTGGAATGATACCGATTAAGTTAAAAATAGAAAAAGAGGAAGTTTTTATTAAATTTTTAAAGGAATGTATTTAATGAGAATATTTAAATATCTTGTTGAAGCTGTAATTATTTATTTTCTTTTCATACTTTTCAGAATTTGCGGGCTCAATATAGCAAGAAAGATTTCATCTTTCTTAATGAAAAAAATTGGTTTTATTTTCAGAAAAAAAAGTGTTGTTAGGAAAAATATTTTAAATGTTTTTAAAGATTATTCTGATACTCAAATAAAAAAATTAACGGATACGATGTGGGAAAATTATGGATATATACTCGCTGAATATATTTATTTAGATAGATTTCGTCTTAATAAATTTGCAAAAAAAAATATTAATTTAATAGGCGAGGAAAAACTGAAAAATATAATAGAGTCCAAAAAACCACACATATTTATTTCAGGACATTTTGGAAATTTTGAGCTTATGGCGATGGAGTTAGAAAAAAGGGGGGTTAATTTAGCTACAATTTACAGACCTCTTAATAATTTTTTTTTAAATCCTTTTATGTTGTATTTGAGAAAAAAGTATATTTGCAAAAATCAAATTAAAAAAGGATTACGTGGAACAAGAGACGTTATAAATTTTGCAAAGCAAAGTTTCAGTATAGCACTTATGGTTGATCAAAGAGTGGGGGAATCGGAAAGATACCCTTTTTTTAATATACCAGCCCACACGACAACTATTCCAGCACAATTAGCACTTAAATTTCATATGGATATTGTGCCAGTCCATCTTAAGAGAGAGGAAGATAATTCTTTTACATTAGAAATTTTAGATAAAGTTCAAATTGACAAAACAAATATAATAGAAGAGGACAAAAAAAATTTCACAATTGAGATAAACAAGATAATTGAAAAAATGGTCCTTAAAAATCCGGGGCAATGGATATGGACACATAGTAGATGGAAGTAAACTTAGGTATTTTTAATCTTTTCAAAACTTATTTTAGCCTCTTCGGCTGAAAAATATGCTTCCTGCAATTCTACATTCCAGTAAACTAATTCTTGTAATGGTATTTTTTTACCTGAAATAGCACAAATTACATGATCGCCATTTTCAATAATTTCAAATCTGTTTGGAAAAAATTTAAGTTTTGCTTTATTTCTGTTCATGGTATTTTGTTTTGTTTCTATAATATATGAATTTAGCAGTAATAGGAAGTGGTGGGAGAGAACACGCAATTTGTTTTAAGTTACGTCAATCCAAGAGGCTTAAAAAATTAATTTGTATTCCGGGTAATGGAGGAACAGAAGAATTAGCCGAAAATATTAAAGAAGATATAAGTAATTTTGAGGCTATTTATAATATCTTAAAAAATAAAAAAATTGATTTAGTAATAGTTGGTCCTGAACAGCCATTAGTTGATGGAATTGTTGATTACCTTAAGAAAAAATCTATTAAGGTTTTTTGGTCCAGATAAATTTTCCTCTCAATTAGAGGGATCAAAAGCATTTATGAAAGATCTATGTAAAAAAAACAATATACCTACAGCTAAGTATGGTGTTTTTAATAATATTAATAAGGCTAAAAAATTTTTAGATGAGAAAAATCTTCCAATTGTCGTAAAGGCGGATGGTTTAGCTGCAGGCAAAGGAGTTACGATATGTAATAATTTAGAAGATGCATATAAACAAACAAAAGAAATTTTAGATGGAAAATTTAAATCCTCAAAAAAAGTAGTTTTAGAAGAATTTCTTGAGGGAGAAGAGCTTAGTTATTTCGTTCTAGTTGATAAAAATTCTTATACATTTTTTGGATCTGCACAAGATCACAAGAAAGTTGGCGAAGGTGATATAGGTCCAAATACAGGAGGTATGGGCGCTTATTCACCGGCAACTATACTAAATAAAGATTTAGAAACAAAAATTAAGAAAAAAATTATTGAACCAACTCTAAATGGAATAAAGAATTTAAATCATTCCTACACGGGATTTTTATACGCGGGATTAATGATAAAAAATAATGAACCATATTTAATAGAATACAATGTTCGTATGGGAGATCCTGAATGCCAAACGCTTATGATGAGATTAGATTCAGACCTTATAGAAATTTTTGATCTTGCTGCTAAAAACGAATTAAATAATTTTAAAATTAATTGGAATGAAAGATCGTGTATGACAATTGTACTTTGCTCAAAAGGTTATCCTGGAAATTATAAAAAAGATAATGAAATAAACAATTTAAATTTGGTAACTCAAGATGAAAGTAATCAAATTTTTCATGCCGGAACATATTTAAAAGATAATAAAATATTTTCAAATGGTGGGAGAGTTTTAAATATTACATCTATGTCAAAAGATTTAGGTGAAGCTAGAAATAGATCTTTAGAAAATTTAAAAAAAATAAACTGGCAATTCGGATTTTTTAGAAGAGATATAGGTTGGAGAGCTATTGATAAAAAATGAGAATAATAGGTGGAAATTTTAAAAACAAGAAACTTTATTTTCCAAAGAATTTAAGTACAAGACCACTGAAAGATAATGTAAAAGAGAATATTTTTAATATTTTATCTCATTCAAATTTAATCGATTTTAAATTTAAAAATTCAAGTATTCTTGACTTATATTCTGGATCTGGGTCTTTTGGATTAGAATGTATCTCAAGAGGAGCTTCAAATATATTTTTTGTCGAAAATGATTCGATTGCTCTAAAATTCTTAAAAAAAAATATCTTTAATTTAAATTCTCACAATAAAATTAATGTCAAAGAAAAAAGTATTTTTAAATTTTTTGAGAATTTACACTTTGAAATTTATAAGAAAAAATTTGATTTAGTATTCATGGACCCCCCCTATAATGATAAAGGATTTTTAGATATTATTAAGATTATAAAAAAAAAGGATATTTTAAATAAAAAGCACATTTTAATAATCCATAGAGAAATTAATTCTCAGGATAACCTTGAAAAATTAATTAACGTTTTTGAGAATAGAACTTATGGACGTTCGGAAATTTTTTTTTGTAACTTATTTTGAATTTAAAAATTTTTTCGTTATTATTTTAACATTTTCAACAGCGGGTTGATCATATGGATTTACACCAAAAATCTTACCAAGGATCATAGTTTCCAATATAAATATTCCAAAAAGTTTACCTATGGATTGCTCATCAAATTTTTTAAACTTGATTTCCCTAAAAGGTATTTTCTTTTCTTTAAAAACTCTTATTAATGCATTTTTTTGGGAAAACTTCACATTTTGATGTGTTTTATTATTTAAGTAATTAACTTTGTTTCCAAAAAATTTTGATTTAATAAAAGGACTGTTTCTTAAAGGTTCACTAAATATGTAAAATATTTTGTCCTTCGGGCCGTCAAGATATAGCTGCATTAAACTATGGTGATCTTTTGGTGCATTCGAAACTACTGGCATAAATCCTCTTTTATCTTTACCCAAACTCTCTGCTAAAAGTTGCTGAGCCCAAAAAAGAAAATCATTTAATTCGGGACAATAATTTAACATTACTAAAATTTTCGATTTTTTAATTTTAATCCTAGAGAAATTTTTAAGAGAGCTTGAAATAGTTTTTTTACTATACAAGAATTTTTCTAAATTCTTTTTAAACTTTTGTGAATTCAAACCCATAAAGTACGCAGGAACCATTCCTACTTCAGTAAACACAGAATACCTTCCTCCAACAGATGAATCATGTTTTATAAATTCAAATTTTTTGGATCTTGCAAGGTTTGATAAAATATTATTTTTATTTTCTGACAAAATTATAGTATTTGATTTATTTAAAAATGGAGTAAAAAAACTTGAATTTACAATTGTTTCGATTGTATTACCAGATTTGGATATAATCAAAAATAAAGTTTTATATAATGAGTTTTTTTTTTTTATTTCTTTTAAAAATTGATGATCTATATTATCTACAAAAATAAATTTTTTTTTAATTCTATGTTTTAAGAAACTATAAATAGCTTTACTTCCGAGAATTGATCCTCCCATGCCAATAACTAAAATAGTGTTAAACTTTTTAAATTTTTTAAGGTTTTTAAAGTTATAATTATATTTAGAATTTGAGAAATATTTTAAAATAGATGAATTAGAACTGAGTGTTTTATTTCCTGCTATTTTAAGCATTATGTTTAATTATTTTTTCTTAATTCTTTTAAAATCATATTTTCTAAATTTGATAGATCTTTTGGATTTTTATTTACTTTGCTTGAGCTTCCTAAAATGGACTGAATTGAACTTTCCTGCGTAATTTCTTTTTTGCTGTTAGGTAGTGGGAGTTTATCAAATTCAGGTGGTAAAATTAGAGGGTCTTTCTTTTTGACTAAAAATTCATCAGTTGTCTTTTGCTTACCTTGACCAGTCATTGCACTTTTAAAATTTGAACAGTTGATTAAAAGAGACGATATAAAGCAAATATAAATTATTTTAAAAATTTTCATATTTTTTTTCTCATAAAAAATTCATTAATTATCATTAAAATTATACCTATAGATATAAAAATATCAGCAAAATTAAATGTAAACCAATGAAAACTTTTTACGTGGAAGTCTATAAAGTCTGGAACTGCAAAATATGTTAATCTATCATATAAATTGCCAGTCGCACCACCAATGATTAATGCAAATAAAATTTTTCCATATGCGTTTGACTTAACCATCAAATAAATTAAATAAATAATTATTGTCAAAATTAAGATTGATATTAAATGGTAAATTGTTGTGGCGTCAAAGCTTAATAATCCAAATGCTATGCCTCTGTTCCAATTTAAAGTTATATTCAAATAATCATTAATAAATAGCTCACTTTGATTATTTGTAATAAGGCTGATTACATATATTTTTGAAAGTCTATCTAAACTAAAAGCAAAAATTATTATTATGAAACTTAAAATATCAATTTTATTTATTTTTATTTTATTTTTCAACATTTTGTAATGGACAAATTTTATTTCTTGGACATTTGTTTTCATTTACACTTGGTACTATTTTCCAGCATCTTGCGCACTTTGTTCCATCAGCCTTTTTGACTGATATTGATAATTTACCTTTTATGTCATCCAGAATCTCTTTTGTAACATTAGATGTTATAAAAAGTTCTTCTGCGTCTACGCTATTTAGAATTTCATGGTCTTTTTTGGATAAAGAAATTTTGACATCTGCTTCTAAGCTAGAGCCAATTATTTTTTTTGATCTCTTTTCCTCTATAGCAATATTTACTTCCTGTCTAAAAGAAAGTAATTTTTCCCATTTTTTGAATAGAGGTTCGTTTTGCCAATTTTCTGGTAAGTTTGAAAAAGTTTCTTCGTGGATGCTTATTTTTTTATTTTTATTTGATAAATCAGTTATCTCCTCGGTTGTGAACGATAACACTGGTGCATACCATTTTAATAGACACTCAAGGATTATATTTAGTAAAGTTACACATGACTTCCTTTTTTGTGAACTTACTTCGTCACAATATAATGTATCTTTTCTTATATCAAAATAAAAAGAAGATAGATCAAGCGTACAAAAATTTAGCAATTCCTTTTGAAGCTTATGGAAGTTATAATCTTTTAAACTGTTTTTAATTTCTAAACTTAAAAAATAAAGTTTATGCAAAATTACTTGTTCTAGCTCTGGTAACTCATTCACTTTAATTGAATTGAAACTTTGTGGACTATAATTGTCCCTTAAATTTCCCAAAATATACCTGAAAGTATTTCTTATTTTCCTATAAGACTCAGCATGTTGTTCTAAGATAGAATGATCTATTCTTAAATCTTCAGCATAGTCTGAAGAGGCAACCCAAAGTCTTAGAATATCTGCACCATATTTTTTTAAAATTTCTTCAGGTGAAATAATATTGCCAGCAGATTTAGACATTTTCATACCTTTTCCATCCACTACAAAGCCATGTGAAAGTATACTTTCAAAAGGAGCCCTACCCCTAGTTCCACAAGATTCTAAAAGAGAGGAGTGAAACCAACCTCTGTGCTGGTCAGAACCCTCTAAGTACATTGATGCTGGCCATTTTAAATCTTTTCTTTTTTCCAGTACGAATGAATGTGTTGATCCGCTATCAAACCAAACCTCTACTATGTCATTTGACTTTATATAATTTTCTTTATTGTATTTTTTTCCAAGAAACCTTTGTGGATCATCATGAAACCAACAATCTGATCCCTCTTCTTCATAAATTTTTGCTATATTTTCAATTACTTCAGAATCTCTTAAAGGTTCATTGGTTTTTTTATCAATGAAAATTGGCAAAGGTACTCCCCAAGAACGCTGCCTTGAAATACACCAGTCTGGTCTTGTCTCGATCATTGATCTAATTCTTATTTTTCCTTTTTCTGGGTAAAAAATTGTCTGGTCGATAGAGTCAATTGCTTTTTTTCTGAGTTTATGACTTTCCATCGATATAAACCACTGAGGTGTAGCTCTGTGTACTAATGGTGCTTTAGATCTCCAAGAGTGAGGATAACTGTGCATTAAAGTGCCACTGCCTAAAAGATTATTTTGTTCTTTTAAATTTTTTATAATTACTTCATCGGCTTTAAATACGTGTATTCCCTGAAAAACAGGAATATTCTTTGTGTAAAGACCATCGTTATTGACAGTTTCAATTGCTTTCATTCCATGTTTCAAACATAAATTAAAATCATCTGGTCCATGGCTTGGTGCACAGTGAACAATTCCAGTGCCTTGTTCTAAAGTTACAAAATTTGCATCTAACATAGGTACATCGTATTCGTAGCCCAAATTTTTAAATGGATGAGAACACAAAGTATTATTAAATTCACTGCCTTTAAACGTTTTCAAAACTTCATATTTACCTAATTCACATTTTTCTATAACTGAGTGAATTAATTTTTCAGCCACAACAATTTTATTTTTATTAATATCTAAAACCACATAATTAATGTCTTTATTATAAGCTAGTGCTTTGTTTGCCGGAATCGTCCAGGGTGTAGTAGTCCAAATAATTATAGAAGTGTTTTTTAAATAATCTTTGTCAGTTTTTTTTACTTTAAAAGATGCATAGATAGTATTTGATTTGTGATCTTTATATTCTACTTCTGCATCTGCTAAAGCTGTTTTCTCAACTGTAGACCATAAAACAGGCTTGAAACCTCTATAGAGACTTCCTTCCTTCAAAAATTTACCTAGTTCCCTTACAATCTGTGCTTCTGCTTCGTAGCTCATAGTAGAATAATAATTTTCCCAATCACCAATTACACCAAGCCTTTTGAACTCTTTTTTGTGAATTACTATCCACTTTTCGGCAAATTCTCTGCACTCTTTTCTAAATTCCTTTATTGGTACATCATCTTTATTTTTTTTTCTTTTTTTATATTGCTCTTCAATCTTCCATTCTATCGGTAAACCATGACAATCCCATCCTGGAACATAAATAGAGTCTTTGTCATTCATTTGGTGAAATTTTGTAACGATATCCTTCAAAATTTTATTTAAAGCTGTCCCCATGTGTATATGGCCATTAGCATAAGGTGGACCATCATGAAGGACGAACTTAGTTTTGCCTGCTGATTTTTTTCTTAATCTTTCATAAAGTTTAATTTTATCCCAATTTTCCAAAATTTTTGGTTCTTTAGAAGGTAAATTCGCTTTCATTGAAAAAGAAGTTTTAGGAAGATTTAAGTTATTTTCTGACATAATATTTATTTTGCTTCTTTTATATCTATTTTAATCTGTTTTTTTAATTGTGAAATATTTTTAAATTTTTTTTCTTTTCTAATAAATTTTGTTAACATTACTTTAATACTTTTATCATATAAATTTTTTTTCAAACCAAAAATATGTGCTTCTAATAAGAGCTTATTTTTTCCAAAAGTGGGCTTATAACCTATATTTACGATGCCCTTTCTTTTAAAACTTTTATTTAAAATTATCTTTGAGCCATAAACACCAGCTTTTGGAATAACATAATCTCCTAATTCCAAATTGCATGTTGGAAAACCTATTTTTCTCCCTCTTTTTTGTCCTTTTTTAACCACA
>CACGAV010000012.1 GCA_902571095.1 uncultured Pelagibacteraceae bacterium | reverse complement strand
TATTTATGTATTTTGACAATAAAAATAACTTTTTTCACGGGATTATGTTTCATAATTTCCATGATGAAAAAATTCACCCTAAGGGACAGGGATCAATATCTAAAGACCAATTTTATAAAATAATTAATTTTATCGGTAAAAAAAACATATTAGATGCTGATGTTTTTTTTGAAAAGTTCAAAAAGAAAGAATTGAAATCTGACCAAGTATGCTTAACTTTTGATGATGCTTCTAAGGGTCAAATTGATATAGCCTTACCTGTATTAGAAGAACTAAATATAAAAAGTTTTTTCTTTGTTTACAGCTCTCTCTTTGAGGGAAAACCAGATAATTTGGAGGTATTTAGATATTTTAGAATGAATTATTTTAAAACTATAGATAATTTTTACGATAGTTTTTATAAATTTTTAAATAAGGATCTCAAAAAATTCTTTTTAGATAATAATAAAAAAATTAAATTAACAAAAATTAAATTTCCTCATTATAGTATAGAAGATATTAAATTTAGATTAGTAAGAGATATTTTTTTAAACAAAAATCAATATGAGTCAAATATGTTTTTAATGATGCAGGAAAAACAGTTTAAACCAGAAGAATTTTATTCAAATTTATTTTTTGAAACTGAAGATCTAAAAAAACTTGATAATCTTGGGCATTTAATTGGCCTTCACTCACACAATCACCCAACTTTAATTGAACAATTGCCCTACGATCATCAAAAGAAGGAATATGAAAAATGTAGTGAGGTTATTTCTAGAATTTTGAATAAATCAAAAAGCGATATAAAATATATGTCACATCCTAACGGTAGTTATAATTCGGATACCTTAAAAATATTAAAGGAACTTGGAATAGAGTTAGGTTTTAAACAAATAATGACTATTGAAAAAGAAAAAGGAATGAAAAAGATAAATAATTCTTTTTTAGAAATCGCTAGACAGGACCATACTGAAATTTTAAGAAGAATTAAATGATGAATATAACGTTATTTACATCCAACAAAATAAGACATAATTATTTAATTAACCTACTTTCTTCTATATCTGATAAACTTTTTGTAGTTCAAGAAAATGGGTTTAGCTCTTATGGTTCAGTTTCTGACCTTCATTCATCCTCTAAATTAAAAAATAAATATTTTGAAAAAGTTAATGATGCTCAAGTAAAACTTTTTGGGAATACAGAGATTGATAAATCCTTAAAAAATATAAAGCTTTTACCGATTTCATACGGTGATTTAAATAATACCTCCTTAAAATTTCTTACTGAATATCTTAAAAGTGATTTTTATATTATTTTTGGAAGTAGTTTTATTAAAAATGATCTTGCTGATTTCCTTATAGATAATAAAGCAATTAATATACACATGGGTGTTTCTCCTTACTATAGAGGAACTGATTGTAATTTTTGGGCATTGTACGATAATAATCCTCATTTAGTTGGAGCAACAATCCATAGACTCTCAAAAGGAATAGATAGTGGTCCGATGCTTTATCATGCCATGTCCGAAATAAAATCAAATGCTTTTGAATATACAATGTCAACTGTAAAATCTGCTTTTCATTCGTTAGTAGATAGAATTAAGACAAGATCTATTCTTGATATCAAACCTGTAGCCCAAGATAAAAAAAAACAAATGAGATATACAAAAAAGAGTGAATTTAATGAGAAGATATTATCAGATTACTTTAAAAAAAATATTCAGCTTAATAGCAAAAAATTTGATAATTCACTTTTAAAAGATCCATATTTTTTAATTAAAAGTTAATTTAATTAATAAAATAAAATACTTTCTTTTTATTTTTTTTAGTTAAGTTGTAAGTCATACCATTTAAGCTTGATTTTTTTTTAAACCAAGTAGATTTATGATCCATTATTTGAAATTTTCTTTTAGATAAAATTTTCCAATTATATTTTAAATAAAATTGAACTGTTTTTTTAGTGCATGTTAAAAAAGCATGTTTTTTAAATTTATTTATAATTTTATTGTTAAATAATATTAAAGTTTCTCCTAGACCTCTGTTTCTTAATTTTTTATCTAATATAAATGAGTCAAAATAAAAATAATTTAAGGATTTATTACCAGTCAGGGCTTTTCTTTTTCTAAGCAAAGTGTAGCCAGCTAATTTTTTATTAATCACCAACATATTATTAATATCTGTTTTTTTTACAGTCTTTTTGTACCACTCGTACTGTTTCTTCATTGTCCAAGGCCAAAAAGAGTTTTTTAGCTTACAAATGGACAAAATTTGTTTTTTTTTTAAGTCCTTCGTTTGAATTGAAATTAACGAAATTTTAGTCATTTTTTTTGTATAAAAAATTTAAGCATATAAATAAATTAATTAAATAGTATTATATATTTTATAATTAAAAGGTGGTGAATTAATCTATAAATTTCTTGAGATTGGGCTCAAAATAACTTGGGCCTTTCATAACTTTTCCATGTTCATTATATATCGGTTTGCCATCTTTGCCGAGCTTACTCATGTTCGATCTTTGAACTTCATCAAAACATTTGTCTAAGTCTATTCCGAAGGCATGACCTGCACCATAAGTAACATATAAAATATCGGTAAGCGAATCAGCAATTTCTTTTAAGTTTTTTTGTTTAATAGCTTCTTCGAATTCATCAAGCTCCTCTTTTATCAAATCATATCTTAATTTTACTATTTTATCAGATGGAAATTCAGCTTTTTTCTTTACCTCTTGGCCAAATGTTTCCATAAATTTTTTTACATCATTAAAGTTGGTCATAAAATCTCCATAGTTTCTCTATAAAATATTTACAATTATTTATGGTTATTATATCTTGGATACATCAATGAAATATAGAACGGAATTTGATTCTATTGGTAAAATTAAAGTTCCTGGTGATAAGTATTGGGGGGCATCAACCCAAAGATCTAATAAATACTTTGATATCGGAGATTTTTTAGTAAGACCAATACTAATTCAATCCATAGCAATAGTAAAAAAAGCTGCGGCTATAATTAATGCAAGAAATCGGGATTTAGATAAAAAAATTAGTAAATACATTGTCAGAGCAAGTGATGAAGTTATAAAAGGTAAACTTGATGAACATTTCCCCTTAAAAGTTTGGCAGACTGGGTCTGGGACTCAAACAAATATGAATGTAAATGAAGTAATTGCCAATAGAGCTATACAAATGATGGGTGGTAAAATGGGCACAAAAAAACCTGTGCACCCAAACGATCATGTAAATAAATCACAGTCTACAAATGATGTTTTTCCAACCGCTATGCATATAGCTATAGCTATGAAAACTAAAAAAAAGTTACTTCCCTCCTTAAAACTATTAGAAAAAGAACTAGGCAAAAAAACAAAACAGTTTAAGAAAATAGTTAAATTAGGAAGAACTCATTTACAAGATGCTACACCATTAACTCTGGGGCAAGAGTTTTCTGGTTACCATTCTCAATTAAAAAAATGTATTTCTAGAATAGAGAGAGCTTTAGAAGAGATATATTTCTTAGCACAAGGTGGAACTGCTGTTGGAACTGGACTAAATACAAAAAAAGGATTTGATACGAAAATTATTAAGGAAATAAAAAAAATAACTAAAATACCTTTTAAACCAACTAATAATAAGTTTGCTGCGTTAGCTTCTCATGATCCAATTGTAAATTTTTCCGGAACAATGAATACAACTGCTGTATGTTTAATGAAGATTGCAAATGATATAAGATTTCTTGGATCTGGTCCAAGAGCTGGTTATGGCGAGCTAATCTTGCCTGAAAATGAACCTGGATCATCTATAATGCCTGGAAAAGTAAATCCAACTCAATGCGAGGCGGTCACCATGGTTTGTGTAAAAGTAATTGGTAACCATAACGGTATCACGATGGCCGGGTCCCATGGTCATTTTGAATTAAATGTTTTTAAACCACTAATAATTCACAACATATTACAATCAATAAATATTATGGCAGATTCTTCTAAAGCCTTTGCAAACTATTGTATTAAAGGATTAAAAGCGGACAAAAAAAGAATTAAGACTTTACTAGATAATTCTTTAATGCTTGTAACAGCTTTATCGCCCAAAATTGGTTATGATAATGCAGCAAAAATTGCAAAAAGTGCACACAAAAATGGAACAACTTTAAAAGAAGAAGCCATTAAATCTGGTCTAATAAATGAAAAAGATTTTTCAAAAATAGTTAATCCATTGAAAATGACAGGTCCAATTAACTAAAATTATCAATAAATATCCTGTAAAAATTTTTTAAATTTAAAAAAGTCAAATAAACCTAGGGCACCTTCTTTCATTATATTCTCATTAAAAGATTTGCTTATTGTTTTTGTCTCAACTGAACTTATTCTCTCATTGCCATTTTTTATTATATTTTTGAATATTGCTTTTTTATTTCTTAAATCTAATCTCCCATCTATAAATAGTGAAAACTGATTTTTTTTAAAATCATATATACCAAATTTTCTCATGAATTTTTTAGCCAATTTTGTAGAAAAGTCTATATTAAAATCTATTTCAGATTTTTTAGGATTATTTTGAAAAGAAATTGTAGATTTTATTTTACCTTTTTCTGGCAAAGATGCTTGTAAATTATCAATTCTTAAATCACCATTTTCGAAAACTAAATTTGCATTTACATTAGTTATTTTTCCAAAAAGTGAGTCTACACTTTTGGATGATGCATTAATTTTTCCATTAATTTTTTTACTTATACCCCCTTTTTCGGCAAAAATTGGATAATATAAAAGCAATCTTCTTAGATTAATTTGATTAATATCCATATTAATATTGAAATTAAATTCATCTTTAAATGCAATTTTTCCATCAATTTTAGAATTTAAAAATTTATTTCTTATAAAAGATTTTGAAAGTTTAAAATGATCTTTTCCCTCAAAATTTAATTGAATTAAAGTTTCAAATATTTTCAATTTTAATTGCCCTGATAATTTATTAAGGGTACTTGTCTTGTCAAAATTTATATCTAATGACTGTTTTAGATTAGGGATTTTGATTTTTAAAAATTTCTCTGAATTAAACTGATTAGTAAAATTAACCTTAACTTTATTTTCAGAAAAATCAAAATTAGTTGAAATTTGATGCTTTTTGATAGAAAAATTTTCTGTAAAATTCACTTTTTTAAAAACAACACTGTTTTTTTGTTCATCTATAAAAAATATTTCAGAATTTTTAATTTTTAATACTTGTTTTTTATTTAAGGTTAGATATTTAAAAATATTTTTTATGTGTACTGGATATATTTGTATTTTTTGTTCCGTTATTAGAACTCTTTTTAAAACTATTTTTTCAAGGCTAAATAATTTAATTGGTGAAATTGGTATATTAAGCTCTTTTATAATAATTGGGTCCTTCCTTGTATTGTCTAAGCTCAAATTGACTTCTTTAACTAAAATTCTTGGTGTGGGAAAAACTTGATAAGTTATGTCACCTTTAATATCAGTTGAAAAATTAAAAACTTTATTAATCTTTTTTTCAAAATTTACTTTTTGACCATTAAAATCAAAGTAAAAAGGTCTTAAAAAATATATCGCAACTAATAACAAGAAAAATAATACTGCTGTATTAAAAATAGTTTTTTTAGGTGGATATTTTTTTAAATTATTGATTTTAATTTTATTCAACCAGGGTTTGATTTTTTTTATTACTGAAATTTTCATTCTGATGTTTTATAAGGAGTTTGATATAAAAATAAAGTTTTTTTATGAAAGAAAAAAGAAATTTTCTCTTAGAATTAAATAAAGAACAGAGAGCCGCAGTTCTAAATATTAATGGCCCAACACTAGTAGTAGCTGGTGCCGGCTCAGGAAAAACTAAAGTTTTAACGTCAAAACTAGCTTATTTGGTTCAACAAAAAAAGGCATGGCCAAACCAAATTCTTTGCGTAACTTTTACAAATAAGGCAGCAAAAGAAATGAGAGATAGAGTATTCAAAGTTTTAGATGGTAAAATTAACTCTCTTTCTTGGCTTGGAACATTTCATTCTATAAGTGTAAAATTTTTAAGACGCCATGCAGAAGCAGTCGGTATAAAAAGTAATTTTACAATATTAGACGTAGATGATCAAAAAAAATTAATCCGAAATATATCTAAAGGGGAAAATATAGATTCAAAAAAAATTTCTCCACAATTTATATTAGCTATGATTGATCAATGGAAAAATAAAGGATTATTACCTGATGAAATTAAATTGACAAAAAAAAATATTTTTGAAAACCAAATATTGAAAATTTATAAAGTATACCAAACTAAAATTAGGGATTTGAATTCTTGTGATTTTGGAGACTTGATACTTTATTGTGTTAAATTATTCGAAAATAATCCTGATATAAGAAAAATTTATTCAGATAATTTTAAATATATTCTTGTTGACGAATTTCAAGACACTAATTTTATTCAAAGTAAATGGCTTAAATTAATTGTAGGTGATAATCAAAATATTTGTTGTGTTGGTGATGATGACCAATCAATTTATAGTTGGAGAGGAGCTGAAATAAAAAATTTTTTAGAATTTGATAAAGTTTACCCTAAATGCAAAATTTTTAGATTAGAACAAAATTACCGATCAACAAAAAATATTTTAGGCAGTGCTTCATATTTAATTTCACATAATAAAGATCGTCTAGGAAAAAAATTATGGTCAGAAGGAGAAGACGGAGAATTGGTAAAGTTAAATTGTTATAAAAATGGAAAAGAGGAAGCGCAGAGTGTTGGGGATTTTATTGAAAATGATGTTAAAAATAAAAACTCTTTAAATGAAATTGCAATACTTGTTAGGGCTATTTATCAAACCCGAGAGTTCGAGGAAAGATTTTTAAAAATAGGTATTAATTATAGAATTATTGGTGGTATTAAATTTTATGAAAGAGCTGAAGTAAAGGATGCAATTTGTTATTTGCGGATAATTAACCAAAAATTTGATGACCTAGCTTTTGAAAGAGTCTTGAACGTTCCTAAAAGAGGCTTAGGAGAAGCTACTACAAAACAACTTCATGAATTTTCTACAAAAAACAAAATTTGTTTAGAGGACTCTTCTCGTAAACTTTTACAATTAAATCAATTTAAACCAAAAGTAAAAACTGTAATCAAACATTTTTTAGATTTAATTACCAAATGGAGATCGGATCTTAAAAAAAATAAACATTTTGATTTATTAAAGATTGTGCTTGATGATTCTGGCTATTCAGAAATGTTAAAAAATAAAAAAGATTTAGAGAATGAAAATAGAATTGAAAATCTAAAAGAGCTTTTAAGAGCAATGCATGAGTATGATAATTTACAAGGTTTTTTAGAACATGTCGCTTTAGCCACATCAATTGACCAGGAGTGGGAGGATGAAAAGGTAAATATAATGACAATGCATGCTTCCAAAGGTTTAGAATTTGAAACTGTATTTTTACCAGGATGGGAAGAGGGTTTATTCCCACATCAAAAATCTTTAGAGGAGAAAGGAGATCTTGCTTTAGAGGAAGAAAGAAGATTGGCTTATGTTGGCATCACTAGAGCAAAGAAAAGAGCTTTTGTATCATTTGCAATGCAAAGATCCTGGCATGGAGAATGGATGGATAGTTTGCCATCTAGATTTGTAAATGAACTACCTGAAGAAAATATTGAAAAAAATGATGAACCGATTAAAGAAGTTAATGATGATTTTGACTTTAACCAAGATAATCTAATCGATGATAACAACGAATACAGAAGTCCGGGATGGGCGAGACTTAAAAAAAAGTTCATCAAATGATAAAAAATATAAAAAAACTCTATAAAAAATTTAGAATAGATGGATATATAGTTCCAAAGAATGATGAATATTTTAATGAATTTGTAAGTAAATCAAAAGATAGGTTAAGGTTTATTTCAAATTTCTCTGGTTCATCAGGATTTGCAATAATAAGTAAAAATAAAAATTACCTATTTGTTGATGGCAGATACTCAATTCAAGCAAAGTATGAGTCAGGTAAAAAATTTAGAATTATCACTATTCCTAAATATTTTCCTAAAGATGTTATAAAAACTAAAAAAAAAATAACTTTTGGTTTTGATCCAAATTTATTTAGTAGAAGGCAATTAAAATTTCTTTTTAAAATCAAAAATGTTAGACTAAAGCCTGTTGTTATAAATCTAATTGATAAAGTATGGAAAAATAAACCAAAAGATCTTATAAAACCTTTTTACTCAATATCTTCGAAAAACTCTGGTTTAAGTGTTCAAAAAAAAATAAAACTTATAAAAAAGACTATTTTAAAAGAAAAAGCTGATTATTTGCTAATCACCGCACCTGAAAATGTTGCTTGGGCTTTAAATCTCAGAGGATATGACAGTTTATATTCTCCGATCCCAAATTCTAGATTGCTTTTAAACAAGAATGGAGAAGCTCATCTTTTTTTAAACCCCAAGAAGTATAAAAATATAATGAATAAAAGATTCATAATTAAAGATGAAAAAAAATTGGAGAAAAACCTAAATTGTATAAAAAATAAAAAAATATGGCTAGATAGTATGAGTTGCTCAGTTTTTTTTGAAGATATTTTAGCAAAAAAAAATAATATTTTATTTAAATCAGACCCAATTTATTTTTTAAAATCAGTCAAAAATAAAGTTGAAATTAAAAATATGCAAAAGTCACATTTGGTGGATGGTATAGCATTAACAAAGTTTTTGTTTTGGCTTAAAAAAAATTATAAGAGAAATAATATAACAGAACTTTCAGCGCAAAAAAAGTTAGAGAAATTTAGAAAGCAACATCATTCCTACAAGTTCCCAAGTTTTAATACTATTTCAGGCAGTGGACCGAATAGCGCTATAATACATTACAATGCATCGAAAAAAACAAATAGAGTTCTCAGAAAAGGAGAATTATATCTTGTTGATTCGGGAGGACAATATTCTTTTGGAACTACAGATGTTACAAGAACAATTTCATTAGATAATAATTCAAATTATATAAGAAATATTTATACTCGTGTTTTAAAAGGTCATATCGCTGTTTCGAATTTCATAATAAAAAAAAATACGACTGGATCTGAAATAGATCGAGAGGCAAGAAAATTTTTAAAAAAAATAAATTTAGATTATCCACATGGAACAGGGCATGGTGTTGGTTATTTTTTAAATGTACACGAGGGACCTCAATCTTTTTCAAAGAATAATAAATTTAATTTAAAAGATGGTATGATTATATCCAATGAACCAGGTTATTATAAGGAAGGTTCGTTTGGAATTAGGATAGAGAACTTGATTTATATAAAAAAAAACAAGTTCAAAGAATTAACTATTGCACCAATTGAAAAGGAATTAATAAATAAAAATATTTTAGATAGGTCAGAAATAAAATGGATTAACAATTACCATTATAAAGTAAAAAAAAACTTAATTAAATTTATGGGACCTTCGGAAAAAAAAGACTTGATTAAAGCTTGTTCACCTATTTAAAAGATCATACCATTTTTCTTCGCTTAATAAGTTAATATTTAATTCCTTTGCTTTTTCTATTTTTCTTTTCGTGGGTTTGGAATTTCCTACAACTAAATAATTTAATTTTTTAGAAACCGACCCAAGAATTTTAGCTCCATTTTCTTCTGCTAGAGCTTTTGCTTCTGACCTACTCATTTTATTAAATCCGCCTGTAAACATGATATTTTTATTACTCAATTTTCCTTTCTTATTTATTATTTGAAAGTCCTCTATATTCAAACTATTCATTAATGATTGAATTATATCTGTATTTTTTTGATTTGAAAAAAAATCTTCGATAGATTTAACTTGAGTTTCACCAATCCCATCAAGATCATACAGATTTGTAAGAATATATCTTCTTTTTTTTAAATTAAACAATTCTGAGAATTTTTTGTGTGTTTTAAAAAATCCTGCTAGAATTTTTGCATTTTCTTGTCCGATATGCCTTATACCAATCGAATAAATAAACCTGTTTAATACAATTTTTTTTGAATTACTTATTGCGTTTTTTAAATTTTTAACTGAAAGTTTTCCCCAGCCTTCCAAACCCTCAATTTTTTTGTAATTAAGTCGAAAAATATCAGCAGGTGTCCTTACAAGATTTAAATCCCAAAAATTATCTATAACTTTTTTACCCAAACCCTCAATATCAAGTGAGTCTTTAGCTACAATATGTTTTAATTTTTCCTTAGCAGTAAAATCACAGTCATAACCTCTGCTACATCTTCTTACTGCATCAGTTTTTTTAGTTGTCATGCTTATTTCTTTTTTGATAGGAAATCCACAGAGACATTTGTTAGGAAAAATAAATTTTTTACTAGTTTTAAGTCTTTTGGATTTATCTACAGATAAAACTTGTGGGATCACATCACCAGCTCTTTGAATTTTTACTATATCACCAACCCTGATATCTTTTCTGTTAATTTCATCTTCATTGTGTAGAGTTGCATTAGATATAACAACTCCGCCTACAGTTACGGGGTCAATCTTGGCTACAGGAGTAATAGCTCCAGTTCTTCCAACTTGTATAACAATATCTTTTATTTTTGATGAAGCTTTGCTTGAAGAAAATTTATATGCAATAGCCCATCTTGGTGAATTTGAAGTTGACCCCAGTCTTTCTTGAAAAGTAATATTGTTAATTTTGTAAACAATTCCATCTACATCATAGTCTAAGTTTGATCTTAAACTCTCTAATTCGCGGTGGTTATCCTGAATTTCATCAATAGTTTTTATAACAGTACATTTTGAATTAATTGGAAAACCCCAATTTTTAAGTTGTGAAAGCAGTTCGCTTTGTTTTTTGAATATTGATGAACTTATTTCGCCTATTCCATATGCAAAAAATTTTAAAGGTATTTTTTTAGTTTCCTTCGAGTCTTTTTGTCTTAGGGATCCCCCTGCAGCATTTCTAGGATTAGCAAATTTATCTTTTATTTTTTCAAAATCTTTTTTTCCAATATAAACTTCTCCTCTTACCTCTAAAACATTAGGTGCAGAAGGAATATTTTTAGGTATTTCTTCAATGGTTGCTAAATTTGCAGTTATATCTTCTCCAAAAAGACCATCTCCACGAGATAAACCATAAGTGAATTTTCCATTCTCATATCTTAAAGATGCTGATATTCCATCAATTTTAGGTTCTGATGATAACTCCAATTCGGTTGGAACATTTAAAAAGTTTTTAATTTTTTTTTTGAAATCTATCATATCGTTTTTTTCAAAGGCATTACTTAAAGATAACATTGGCTTAGTATGCTTAATTTTTTTAAATTTTTTTGAGGGTTTGGAACCAACAATTGTATCAAGATTTTTTATTTGTTTTAAGTAAGGATATTTTTCTATATAAGATGATAATTCTTTTTTTAGTTCATCATATTCAGAGTCAGCAATTATTGGATTATCTTTTTGAAAATAAGCTTTATTTAACTTAATTAAACTTTGTATTTTTTTCTGGTATATTTTTTTTATTTTTTCTTTTTCACTCATCTAAACCTATAATTTTTTTAAGTGTTCTTTTAACAAGACTTTCATCCTCATTATCCTTAGTAATTTTTGGTGGTTTATAATCTGAATTAAGAATTTTATAAGATCTTTCATACCACTCGCTAGAATTATAGTTATAACCAAGAAGCACTGCTGTTGATTTTGCTTCCTTCTCTAATCCAATCCTGTGATAAATTTCAACTAATCTAAAAAGTGCTTCCTCTACAAAAATAGTTTTATCATAATTTTCAACTATTATTTTAAGTCTATTAATAGCAGGTATCCATTTGGCATTGTCAATATAATATCTTGCTATAGACAATTCTTTAGCTGCCATTTGATTGATGATCAAATCAAGTTTAAATCGTAGATCCATAGCATAGTCTGTATTTGGGAATTTTTTTAAAAAATTTTCTATGGAAATTTTTGAAAGTAAAAGAGGTTCTAAATCTTTTTCGGTGTCTAAGATTTGTTCATAATAATTAATTGCTATTAAATAATTGGCATAATCTATATTTGGATCTGCCGGATATGTTTTTATAAATCTTTTGAGACTTATAATCGACTCATCATGTGAATTTATAGAATATAAACAGTAGCCTGACATCAAAGCTGATTTTGCAGCCCATTTTGTTTGGGGCAACAAAGTTTCAGATCTATCAAATTTTTTTTTAGCAACAAAATACTGTCCTTCATTCATTGCTTCCAATCCCTCTTGGTAAATCTGGATCGCCTGTTGTTTATTACTGGGGTTAGTTTCAATTGAACTTTGTTTTTTAGTACAAGAAAAACAAAAAAGCAATGAAGTTAAAAAAATTAATAATAAACGCATTTTGTATTAATAACAAAAAAAACACTTGGCGTAAAATGTTGTTAAAATTTAAGCGTTAATTGCAAGTCTCTTGTTAATAGGAACGATTTTTCTGACATTTGTATTTGATGATCTTTTCTCAAAGATCTCGAAATTACTTTTATCTGAAAAAATTTCATGAAGAAACTGGTTTGTTAAAGCATGACCTCCATGGATACACTCTACGGAACCTAGAACTCTTGCGCCTGACAACATAAAGTCACCCGCAAGATCAAGTATTTTGTGATTTACAAATTCTTTTTTTGATCTTAGTCCGTTTTGGTTTAAGATTTTGTTACCTTGGACAACAATAGCATTTTCTAAGGAACCTCCCTTAGCTAAACCAATAGATTTGATAGCCTCAATATCTTCATGTAAACAAAATGTTCTTGCATTTATTACCTCTGACAAATTCTTTTCTTGAAAATTTATTTTATTTATTTGATTTTGTATTAAAGGACTATTCTCATAATGCAAAGTAAATTTAACTTTAAAATTATCATCAGCTGGGGATATACTTATAAATTTATCTCCCTCTTTTAATTTGACTGTTTTTTTAATTTTTACAAATTTCCTTTTACCTTCTAATTTTTTTAATCCACAGTTCTTTATAATTTTCACAAAATCTTTAGCTGAGCCATCCATTATCGGGACTTCTGGTCCGTTTAAACTTACAACAATGTTATCTACTCCACATATATAAAATGCAGCCATTAAATGTTCTATGGTAGAAACACTAACTCCAAACTCATTTTGTATTTTTGTACAAAGTTTGGCAGATGAAACATTTTTAAAATTAGCTGAAATCTCATTATTTTTATCAATGTCAGATCTCTTAAAAATTATACCTGAATTTGAATTTGATGGTACTATGGTAACATCTACAGTTTCACCTGAGTGTAATCCTATTCCAGAAAAATTAACTTCGCTATTTAAGGTTTTTTGATTTACGTCCCACATACAAGAGATTTATACAAAATAAGAAATTCAACTTGAAAACAACTAATATTACAAAAAACTACAAGCTGAGTTTAAAAGAGTCTCTCAAAAAAACTGGATATTATTGACCTTTTTTTAAGGTTCAAAGGTATGGCCTCTTTATCCCAGCCTTTAAAAATAAGCTCCGCAGCACCTGATAAGGCTGAAAACTCATTAATTGGAAGTAATTCAATTTGGGTTTTGTCTTTATTTACATTTAATGAATTAATAAACACTTCGCCTAGGTTTTCTAAAACGTCTTTATCTTCGAAATACAAATGAAGTCTTAAAATTTTATCATTAATATAGTTTAAATTTTTGTTTTTGTTAAAAATGTAATTTAATATTTCATTTATTCTTGCATTAGTAATCTCTTTTATATGATTTAAAGTAAGCTTTTTAAATTTTGACTCTACAAAGTATTTTTTATCTAAATATGTATTTTTTACATCCTTATTAATAAAATCGTGCTCTTTTAAAATATTTTTTATTTCTTTTTTATTAATAGAACATAGCTGGTTAATATCATTATAAATAGAGTTTGTTCCAAAAGGAAAAGTTTTTAAAAAAACTAAGGATGAATCCTCATAAAGGGATATACTGCAAACTTCTTTATCAAAATTTATTAAAACAAAATTTTTCGCACCTTTATTTCTATTGAGCAAATCTAATCCATTAGCTAAAGGTTTGCTAATTACTCTGTCAATTTTTAAGTCACTATTATTGAAAATAGCTTTAATATTTTTTAAATTATTTGTAGGAAGAAGAATAAAAGTTACATGAAGACTCAAATGATCACCATGCAAGTTTAGTGGAATTTTATTTTTTTTTATTTTATCAAGAATAAAATTTGAGTTAAGTATATGTAATATTGAGTTTTTTTCCTGATTTTTTAAAATTGAATTTTTTGCTTCACTCAAAATATAATCTAAATCTCTTTTCTCTACTTTTGATCCATTTAATTTTTTAAATCCTGATAAATTTGTACAAGAAGTCTCAGGTTCATTTATCAGGATTATAATATTTTTAAAAATAACATTTAGTTCTTTTTCTAAATTTTTAATATCTGTATTTATTTTTTGTGCAGTATAATCAAAATTTAAAATTTTCCCTTTAATTATTCCCGAGTCTTCTGAAATTTTTTTATTAAGAATTTTATAGTTTGAATTTTCTTCTTGTAAAAATACAGCATATTTAATTTGGTTATCTCCAATTTCTGCTATTAACTTTTGTTCAGACATTTACTTTAATATTAATTGATCTTTAACTCTAAAATCAAAAACTTTGAATTTCGAAAATTCTTCTTTTTCATTTATTTGTAAAAACTTTTGTAAGGATTTTTCATAATTTTTAGATGGTAATTTAATTACCTTATCATTCTTTAAAATAATATCCCACCTATTTATCTTATAATAATTAAGTTGTTTTATTTCATGCATATTTGGATAAATATTTTTAATATTTTTATAAAAATCATAAAAGAAATTTTCTGCGTTTAAACCATAAACTAAGGGTATATCGCCTAATGATTCTAGATCTCGCCACTTAATTAGTATTTTCTTCTCTGTAAGGATAAATTTTGTTTCTTCTTTATAAAAAATACCTAATGGTTCATATTCTAAAATATTAATTATAATTGAGTTCGGATAAATTTTTTTTAATTTTATCTCTTTAATGAATTCAAAATCACTAACAACTCTTTTGATTTTTTCTTTATTAATAAAAATAATATTATTACCTTTAAATATATCGAAATTATTTTTTATTTTATTAAAATCAGTATAAATCACTCCCTTAATTTGAATATTTTCCACCATGAAAAATTTTTTATTAATTTTTTTTGATGAGTCTGCATAATATGTAGTTAAAAAAATAAATAAAATAGGCCAAAGAAAAAGGCTTTTTTTAGTTTTCATCTATTTATACTGGCGTCCCTTACCATCCATTTAACTAGTTTTGTGAAAGTAATATTTGAATGTTTTGCTATTTCTGGAACTAAAGAAAGATTTGTCATACCAGGTTGCGTATTTACCTCTAGAAGATAAAATTTATTTTTAAAAAACCTAAAATCACATCTTATAATCCCCCTGCAATTTAAAACCTTGTTTGCTTTTTCAGATATTTTCAGTACTTCCGTATACTTTTTCTGCGGGATTGAGGCTGGCATGATATGTAGAGTTTTTGCAGATTTTTTATATTTCGCCTTGTAGTCATAAAAACTTCTTTTGGGTTTTAATTCAATTGCTCCAATAGACTTACCCCCTTTAACAGCAACTTGAATTTCTTGACCTGGAATGAAATTTTCAAAAATTAAATTATCATAAATTTTAATTAGTTTAGAGGACTCCATATTTAGTTTTTTTAAGTTTTTACATATTCTGACTCCTATACTTGATCCTTCATCATTAGGCTTTACTACTATTGGAAATTCCAAATTTCCTTTTGTAATTTTTTTTTTTAAGTTTTTAATAGAAAAATTATTTTTATTAATAAAGAAATATTTTGGTGTCATAATTTTATTTTTTATAAAAATTTGTTTGGAAAAATATTTATTCATTGCTATCATTGAAGATAAAACACCTGAATGGGTATAAGGTACTCTGTAATATTCAAAAAAACTTTGTATTTTTCCATCTTCACCATTTTTACCATGCAAACAATTAAAAATTACATCTGGATTATTTTTTTTGACTTCATTTAAGGATGAATATTTGGGATCTAATTTAAAAACTTTGTAACCATTCTTTTTTAAAGCTAAGATGCAAGATTTTCCAGTTTGCAAACTTATTTCTCTTTCCTTGGAAGTGCCGCCCTGTATAACTAAGACTTTTTTCAATTTTATTTATCCCCTATGATTTTAATTTCAAGATCAAGACTAATTCCAGTTTTTGAATGAACTTCTATTTTTACTTTTTCTATTAGTTTTTCAATGTCAGAAGAGGTTGCTTTTCCATTATTAACAAAAAAATTATTATGTTTTTTTGAAATACTAGCACCACCTATGGTCAGGTCTGAACACTTAGAAAGTTTTATTAATTCCCAAGCTTTTTTATTATTTGTATTTTTAAAAGTACTTCCGCATGTTTTTATTTGGCTTGGTTGAGTTTCTTTTTTAGTTTTTATAAATTTTAACTGTTTGTTTGTTATACTTTTTTTTTCTCCTGGGGTTCCCTCTAATATTACACTCAATATTATTAAATCTTTTGGAAAGTCACTGCCTCTATAAAAAAAATTTATATCATTTTTATTAAATTGTTTTATTTCTCCTTTAGAATTCATGGCTTTAAGAGAAAAAAAAATTTTTGATATATCATAACCATAGCAACCACTATTCATAGATATACCTCCGCCAATACTTCCTGGAATACAGGATAAAAATTCAAGTCCAGATATTGAATTTTCTAGAGCAAAGTCAGATATTTTTTTATCTAAAGAAGCCGCTCCTGCCTCAATTTTTGAATTGTCTAAAAGTTTAATATCTGAAAAAGATTTTCCAAGTTTAATTACAATACCATTAAAACCAGGGTCTCTAAAAAGAGTGTTTGAACCTGCTCCTAAAAAATAAATATTTTTTTCTTTATGTGCATCTTTTTTTAAAAAATTTATAAGGTCTTCTTCGTGGTCAGGCTTAAAAAATATTTTTGCAGGTCCACCCAGATTGAACCAACTATATTTTGATAGATTCTCGTTCTTATAAATCATAATTAATTCATTCTTAATTTCATTTCTCTAATCCATTTCGAAATAGATCCAGCTCCCATACAAACGACTATTTCATTATTAAATAAATTCTTATTGAAGAATTTTTTAAGATCATATTCATCATTTGCAATAATTACTTGAGAATTTGAATGTTTTGCAATTAGTTTTGAAAAACTAATTGGGTTATATCGTTTGTCAATTTTTTCACCAGCAGGATACACCGGACATAAAATTACCAAATCAGAGTTCTTAAATGCGGATGAAAAATCTTTTTTTAATAATTTTAATCTTGAATATCTATGTGGTTGAAATACGGAAACTATTTTTCTTCCATTAGATGTAGTTTTGAGACTTTTTAAAACTGCTTTAATTTCTGTTGGATGGTGAGCATAATCATCATAGAACTCCACTCCGTCAATTGAGAAAACTTTTGTTAATCTTCTCTGAATTCCAGTAAATTTTTTCAAAGCTTTTTTAATTGTTTTTGTATTTATTCCAATATGAAGACTTACGGCAATTGCTGCAACTGAATTCAGAATATTATACTGACCAATTAAATTTAATTTGATCCCTTTAATTAATTTTATTTTAACTCCAGGTTCAGAAACTTTTAGATTAAACGTTGAGTAATCTTTTTTATAAACAGGATTAAAAATTCTAAAATTCGCATTTTTAGAAAAACCATAAGTTAAAATATTTTTATTCTTCAGCTTTTGAGCTAGTTTTTTTAACTCCTTATCATCTATACATATAAAAGATTTTCCAAAAGACGGTGTTTTATTTAAAAATTCAATAAAAGAATTTTTCAAATTTTTAAAATTTTTATAAAAATCTAAATGTTCTTTATCTAAATTTGTTACTATGGAATAGTTTATTGGAAAACTAAGAAAGCTTCCGTCCGACTCGTCTGCTTCTAGAACTGCCCATTTGCTGCTTCCCAACTTTGCGTTACTTTTAAATGAATTAATTACGCCGCCGTTTATAATAGTTGGATCAAATTTCGCTAAAGATAAAATTCTAGAAATTAAAGAAGTTGTTGTAGTTTTTCCGTGCGATCCTGTAACAACAATATTTGTTTTTAAAGATACAACTTGTGCTAACATTTCTGCTCTTTTCAAAACATTAATTTTTCTTTTTCTTGCCTCTAAAATCTCTGGATTATTATTTTTTATTGCAGATGACTTAACTATAACAGTGCAATTTTTAATATTATTCTTGCTATGTTTTTTAAATATTTTAATGCCAATTTTTTTGCACCTTTCCACGTTTTTACTAGTTGCTAAGTCACTTCCTTGAACATTAAAACCCATAGTTTTCATAATTTGGGCTAAACCACTCATACCGATACCTCCAATACCAACGAAGTGAATTTTTTCATCTAATTTAATTTGCGTTTTATACATTTAAAATACTCTCAATTAATTTTTGAATTTTTGAACAAGTTTCTTTGTCAGAGTGTTCTCTCATTTTTTTCTTCATTAAAAATAATACATTTTGATTATTTTTTAAATCAATAAGAATTTCAAATAATTGATTTTGTAGATATCTTTCTTCTAAAAGAAGACAGTATCCTTTTCTTTTAAAATAATTTGCATTTTCAAATTGATGATTGTCAATAGAACTTGGAAGTGGAATTGCAATAAACGGAATCCTAAGATTTACAAGTTCTGACAAGGATGAGGCACCTGATCTAGAAATTACGAGATCAGTTTTTTTTAAAAATTTATACATATCTTTTGAGAAAGGAAAAAGTTCAAATTCTATTTTTGCTTTATCATATTTTTTTTCAATTTTGCTAATTTGGTGATCTAGACATTGTTGATAAATTCTTAGTTTATTTACATTATTGGCAAGCTTTACTATTATATCTGGAATGATCTCTCCAAAAATTTTAGCTGATTGACTTCCCCCCATAATTAAAATAGAAAAAATATCTTCACTAGAGTTGCTTTTTTCCTCTATAACTGACTCTAAAAAATTTCTTCTAATTAAATATCCACAACGAACTATTTTATTATTAAACTTTTCTTTAATCCCCTGGATATTCTCTGTTGATACCAAAATTTTATTTGCAAATGGTAATAGAAATTTATTTGCTCTTCCTAGGACTAAATTATTTTCGTAAATTAATACGGGTATTCTGAGACAAAAAGCTGCTATGCATGTTGGGAAAGAAGAGTATCCCCCCATACCTATAACCATTACTGGTCTTTCTTTAATCATTAATAACAAACATTTTATAAAAGAAAAAATATTTTTCAAAACACCATAAAATATATTCATGATATTTTTTTTAAAAATTGTATCTGAACTTATTATTTTTATATTAATTTCATCTGTATTTTCTACAAATTTTAATCCTCTTTTATCGGTGATAATTTCAATTTTAAATTTGTTTTTTAAAAAATCAGCTAAACTTAATGAAGGGAAAATATGCCCCCCTGTACCACCTGTTGCTATAATTATTTTTTTATTTAATGCCATTTAATTTTTTTCTGTTTGAGAGGTATAATTCAAAATTATCCCAGCAATAATTCCACTTGATAAAAGAGATGAGCCACCGTAACTTAAAAAGGGTAAAGTCATTCCAGTTGTAGGTAAAAGATTTGCATTTACCCCTATATGAATAAAAGTTTGAAAAATTAATAGTGACACAAGTCCACACAAAGAAATCTTATAAAAATCATTTGAAATACTTATAACTTTTTTGACAATTCTAAATGCAATGAATAAAAAAATAGTGATTATTAATATTGAAACTATTGAACCAAATTCTTCTGTAACAACAGCAATGATATAATCAGTGTGAGCTTCGGGCACACTTTCTTTTAAAATTCCCTCTCCCATTCCCTGTCCCTTTAAACCACCTTGTTTTATTGCCTCAATGGCTTTCTGGGACTGAAAATTTCCAGATTTTTCTGGATCCATAAATGAGGTGAGTCTTCTAAGAATATAACTAAATTTTTCTGGCGCAACAAGCAACATTATAAAAAATAAACAAACTACAAAAACTAAAATTAAAGATAAAAATAAAATATTAAAACCTGATATAAAAACTAAAGATATCCATGTGGTAAATAACAATACTGTCTGTCCAAGATCAGGTTGGGCTATGAGCAATGCAGCAACAGAAGATAAAATTAAAAAAGATATAAAATGGACTAAATTTATATTTTTAATTTTATTAGAACATATTATTTGAGCGATAACTAAAATTAAAAAAGGCTTTAAAAACTCAACCGGTTGAAATCGAAAAAAGTAAAAATTTAACCATCTTTTTGCACCTTTAACCTCAGCTCCTATGAATGGAACAAGTATCAACAAAAATAAAAAGAATATAAAAATTGGTAATAAACTTTTATTTATAAAATTTGGATTAATAGTTGAAATAAGTATCATTATTAAAAACGACACAAATGCATAGAGTAAATGTTTTTGAAAGAAAAAGTAATATCCTTTATTAAGTCTTTCGTCAGCTAAAAAAGATGTAGATGAGAAAGAAAAAAAAATACCAAGTGCAAATAATAATAAAAAACAAACCAAAATTTGTTTGTCAATGTTACGCCAATAATTTTCAATTTTAAAAATTTTATACATATTTTTTTCTATATAATTTTACAAATTTTTTAAACTGGTTTCCCCTCTCTTCAAAATTTTTAAATTGATCGTACGAAGCACTAGCTGGGCTCAACAAAATAGTTATTTTTTTATTTTGTATTTTTTTAATATCATTTAAAATTGATACCACTGCATTTTTTAATGTTTTGCATAATTTGTAATTAATTTTTCTTTTAATGTATTTTTGAAAACTATTCATGTGTTTTCCTATAATATAACTTTTAATTATATTTTTTTTGACATCTGATAAATCAAGTTTATCCCCTTTCTTTGGCAACCCACCAACTATCCAAAATATATTTTTATTGTTTTTTAGAGCAAACTTAGTTGATGAGAAACTAGTTGCTTTAGAATCATTTATAAAAATTTTATTATTTTTTTTTAAAAAGACTTCGTGTCTATGTGATAACCCCTTAAAAGATGTTAGAGATTTAATTAGTGACTTTTTTTTTATATTTAAAATTTCTGAAATTTTACAGATAAAACTCATATTTTCATCATTTACTTCAGATTTTAGATAATCATTTTTAATTTTTTTCTTAATTTTAAAGTAATTTTTATTGTCAACTTTTTTTAAATTTCCTTTGAATCTATTTTTTTTAAAATTTCTTATTAGTTTATTATTATTCAGTAAAGCGAGTTGCTTTTTATCTTGTAACGAAAAAATCTTTAATTTTGATTGAAGATAATTTTTCATTGATCCGTGCCAGTCTATATGGTCTTTTGAAATATTTAATATAATTGCAAAATCCGGTTTAATAAATTTAGAATAAGAAAGTTGGAATGATGAAGCTTCAATTATTATTAATGATTTACTTTTTAAACTTAAATTTAAAACTGGGCTTCCAATATTACCTCCTAGTTCGGATTGAATATTATTTTTATTAAGAATGTGTTCTATGATTTTACAAGTAGTTGATTTGCCATTAGTGCCAGTTACTACAATTGATTTAATATTTTTGTGAAACATGTAAAATAAGTCAAGATCAGTTATAAATTTATGCTTATTCTTTAAGTAAAATTTATGAAGTCTTGTTTTTTTTATATCTATACCTGGGCTTATAATAATATAATTTACAAAATTAATATTTTTAAAGAAGGAATTTTCCTTTTTTTTATTTATGCCCCACGCTCTTCTAACAGATTTCTTATCATCATAAATTATATAATTTTTAAATTTAACCCTTTTAAAATAGTTAATTACTGATACCCCGGTACGTCCTAGACCATAGATTGCAAAATTTTCTTTGCTATAATTTATAGGTATATTCATTAATTTTATTAACGCAGTTTTAATGTTGCTAGGCCCACGAGAGCTAAAATAATTGCAATAATCCAAAATCTAATCACAACAGTTGACTCTGCCCAGCCTTTTTTTTCAAAATGATGGTGAATAGGTGCCATCATAAAAACTCTTTTACCTGTGAGTTTAAAAGAAATAACTTGAATTATTACTGATACCGTTTCCAATACGAACAGACCGCCAATAATAGCTAGGACTATTTCATGTTTTGCAATTACAGCAACTGAAGCAACTGAACCACCCAAAGAAAGGGACCCGGTATCTCCCATAAATATTTTAGCAGGTGGAGCGTTATACCATAGAAAACCCAGGCAAGAGCCAACGATGGAACCACAAAATATTGAAAGTTCACCAACATTTGCAATGTATTGAATTTGTAAATAATTTGCAAAAATTGTATTTCCAACCAAATAACAAATTAATGAGAAAGATAAGGCAACTAACATAACTGGAACTGTAGCCAAACCATCTAAACCATCTGTTAAATTTACTGCATTGGAGGAACCTATAATTACAAAAATACCAAATGGTATGAAAAATAAACCTAAATTTAAAACTAAATTTTTAAAAAACGGAAAATATAAATTAGAAATATTTTCATGATCTGTAAAATAAACCAGTACTAAAATAGCAATTAGAGAAATTAATAGTTGTCCAGAAAATTTTAATTTTGCATTAATACCGGAAGAGTTTTTGTGTTTAATTTTTAAATAATCATCAAGAAATCCCAATAAACCTAAACTGGTACATACAAAAAGAACTATCCATATGTATATATTGTTTAAATCTGCCCACAATACAGTACTAACAATTATACCAATTAAAATCATTAGTCCTCCCATAGTAGGTGTGCCACTTTTTTTAACAATATGATCAATCGGTCCGTCTTGTCTTATTGGTCCTGAAATTTGCTTTTTTGAAAAATAATTTATAAGGGGAGTCCCAATTATAAAAATAATTATGAGAGAGGTAACTACTGATAACCCAATCCTAAATGTGATGTATTTAAATACATTTAAAAAAGAAAAGGTATCAACGAGTGAAGTGAGAAAACTATATAACATTTAATTTAGTCCTCCTGTAAGACTCTTTGAAACTTCATGTAACCGTGTTCCGTTAGAACCTTTGATCATTAAAAAATCTCCATTTTTAAGAATTTTCGAAATTTTCGTGTTAAAATTTTTTAAATCTTTAATTACTTCTCCCTTTTTATTTTTTTTAAGAAATTTATAAGTTTCAAAAGCTTTTTCGCCATAAACAAATGTTTTGTCAATATCACTCTTATTAATCAGATTAGAGATTTTTTTATGGTAAAAATTTGAGTTTTTTCCTAATTCAAGCATGTCGCCAAAAAGAAAATATTTTCTTTTTTGTTTTTTTTTAATTCCTGAAAAGTTTTCTATTGCAGATTTTACAGATGATGGATTTGCGTTGTAACTTTCATCAATAAGAAAGAATTTTTTATTGAATTTATTAATTTTACTTAATTTCCCCCTGCCCTTTAAAAATGATTGCGTATTAAAAAAATTTCTTATTAAAGATAAGTCCAAATTTAATTCGTCTAAAACTGATATGCATGACAATATATTCATAATATAACTTTTATTAATATTATTTGTTTTCAAAAGGATTTTTTTTCCTTTAACTAATATTTTAATTATAAAGTGGTTTTTTCTTTTTTTAGATTTAATATATCTTACATCAGATTTTTGTGAGAAACCAAAAGATTTGATTTTAATATTGTTTTGCTTAGCGATATTTTCAAAAAATTCAAAAAAATTATCATCTCTATTTAAAACTATTGTACCGCCTTTTTTAATATTATAAATAATTTCTCCTTTAGCTTTTGCTATTTCTTTTAAGTTTTTAAAATTTTCCATATGAGCTTCTGAAACGTTTGTTATTATAGCTATATGAGGTTTTACTAAAGATGAAAGATTGTAAATTTCATTAAATCTGCTCATACCAATTTCAAAAACACCAAAGTTATCATCAGGTTTCATATTTAAGATGCTTAATGGCACACCCAAATGATTATTATATGATTTTGGCGAAAAATAGGTTTTTGTGTAATTGTTTAATAACTTTCCCAACAGAGTTTTTACTGTGGTTTTCCCAGAGCTTCCCGTAACGCCTATATATTTTGCTGATGAGTGATTTCTTTTCATTTCTGCGAACTTTTTTAAAAATTTCAAAGGATCTTTAACTTTAATAAATTTTGATTGTTTATTTACTTTTTTGGAAATTATACAGTATCTTGCGCCTCTTTTTTTGGCTTCATCTAAAAAATTGTGACCATCATTTTTTTTTCCTTTGATTGCAACAAATATATTATTTTTCTGTAAAGTTTTTGAATCTATTGAGACACCGTTAAAGAAATGATCCTTTTTCAATTTTAAAGTATTTTTAAGCATTAATGAATTATATTTAAAAATATTTTGATTTTGTTTTTTTAAATTTTTATCTGAAAATTGTTTAACAATTTTTTTATCGCTAAAGTAAATTTTTTTATTTCCTAAATCTTGATAATTCTCATGACCTTTTCCAGCAATTAAAATTATTTCATAAGGATCAGATTTTTTTAGTGAATAAAGAATAGCTTTTTTTCTATTACCAATTTCTTTTACTTTTGCATTAGAATTTTTTAATGCACTAACTATTTGTTTTCTGATCTTTAGAGCGCTTTCTCCCCTTGGATTGTCGTCTGTTACAAATATTTTATCACAATATTTTTTTGCAACTTCTGCCATTAATTTTCTCTTAGTTTTATCTCTCTCGCCCCCACATCCAAAAATGATAGTAATTTTTTTATAATAGTGCTCCCTTATAGACAATATTGCATTTTTAAGGGCATCTGGTGTATGAGCATAGTCTAAAAAAATTTTAGATTTATTTTGCAAAGTTCTTATAAGTTGCAATCTTCCATTAACACTTTTTATTTTATTAACTTTTTTAAAAATACTTTCAATTTTACAGCCACACAAATTTGCAGCTAAAATTGCCATTAATAAATTTTTTAATTGTATGGAGCCATATAAATTCAATCTTAATTTATAAATTTTTTTTTTATACATGATTTTTAAAGTTTGAAAATTTTTGAAAATTTTATGATTAAATACATGAAAAATATTACTTTTAGAACCAATCGTTAAAATTTTTAATTTTTTATTTTTTTGTATTTTTTTGATTTGCTTGTACTCTTTAATGTCAGTATCAGTAATTACTGATGCTTTTTTTTGCAAAAGTTCTCTGAAAAGAAGTAATTTTGAATTTAAATAATCAGCCATATTTTTATGATAATCTAGGTGATCGTGACTTAAATTAGTAAAAATACCTGCTTTTAATTTTAAAAAATTCAATCTTTTTTGTTTTAGACCATGACTTGATGCCTCAATTATCACATTATCTATATTATTTTTTTTTAAATCATTTAAATCTTTATTTAATGTTAAAGAATCTAATGTTGTTAACTCTCTTTTTCTCAAAATATTATTTTTTTTAAATCCAAGTGTTCCAATAAAACCACAATTTTTTTTCTGTAATGAGTTAATTTGATGAAAAAAATCTGCAATAGAAGACTTACCGTTTGTACCTGTAACGGCAATAATATTTTTTGGTTTTTTTTGATAAAATTTTGTACTCATATAAGCGAGTAAGCTTCTAGGATCAGCTTTTTTAATAAATATTGCATTTTTATTTTTTCTTATATTTTTGGAATGAATAATTACTTTTGCGCCTTTTTTAATAGCTTGTTCAATATAATCGTTGCCGTTAAATTTATTCCCGCTTATAGAAAAAAATAAAAAACCTTTTTTGACATTTCTGCTGTCAAAAGAAATTCCTTTGATTTTTATTTTCGAAATTTCCGGCTTTAAGTTACTAATTAGATTTTTTAACAACATGGTTGTCATAAAAATCATTTCTATTTATGGCTAAAATAGGTCCAATTTTTTCTATAATTTTGCCGGCTATTTCAACTGATGTCCATCCTGCTGTATTATAAGGGGTTCCCTTATGTTTCCATCCGCTTCCATCCCTATAATGATAGATATATTCCTTATTTAATTTTGGTTCATCTAATAAAACAGTTAAAATATATTTTGGTTTTGAGGATGGAAAAATTGCAACAAAGGTGTTAATTTTATTTTTTGAATATCTGCCATTAATCGTTTTCTGTGCAGTACCAGTTTTTCCACCAACATCATATCCGTTAATGTTTGCAAAATTGGCCGTACCCTCTTTTGTTAAAACAACTTTTCTAAGAATTGAATTCATTTGTTCAGAAACACCTTGTTTCAATATTTTGGATCTTTTTATTTTTTTTTCTTTTTCTTGAATGAAGGTTGGATTAATACTGTATCCCCCGTTTGTTACAATCGAGTATCCTTTTGCAAGTTGAAGCAAAGTAGTAGTAATACCGTGGCCAAATGATGCTGTTGCTAATTTGCATTTTCCCCATCGAAAAGATATCGGCGAACCGACTTCCTCGATATCAAAATCTATTTTATTTAATAGACCCAGATTTCCAAGAAATTCTTTCATTTTTTCTCCACCAACTTTTTGTCCAATTCTAATTGAACCAATATTTCCAGATCTAATTAAAATTTCCTCTGCTGTAAGATTGGAAGGAATTTTTTTGTCATATTCTCCGATATCTCTTCCGGCACAAGAAATTTGTTTTGGAAGATTTTTAAATTCTGTATTTGTTTTTATAAGGCCCTCATTTAGTGCTCCAGCAATTGTAAAAGTCTTAAAAACTGAACCAAGTTCATAAACGCCCTTGGTAGCTCTATTTATATAATTTTTATTATCAATTTTTTTCCTCTTATTTATATCAAAATCCGGAAGTGAAACCATTGAAAGAATTTCTCCGGTATTTACGTCCATTAAGATTGAAGCGCTACCAATGCTTTTAAAAATTTTTTCAAATTTAATTAACTCCTCACGAATTAAAAATTGAATGTTTGTATCTAGTGTGGTTTGAATAGGATTTTGATTTAACTTTATTTTATCATCAAAAGATTTCTCTAATCCTGAAATTCCATTATTGTCTTCATCAATTTGTCCTAAAATATGACTGAATAAATTTTTATGAGGATATATTCTTGTTTGTGTCCTCTCAAAAACTATACCTTTTTCACCGAGTGACCATAGCTCAAGCCTTTCATCCTCGGTTATATTTTTTTTAAGATAAAAATATTTATTTTTTTTAAGTTTTTTTTCTAAATTGAACGTACTAATATCAGAATTAGTTAATTTTATTTTTAAAATAAAATTTTTTTTATTTTTAATTAATTTTGGTCTGACTGCTGCATGGAAAACATTGATGTTTTTTGCAATAAGAATACCATTTTTATCAATAATATCACTTCTAAAAGACTTGTATAAAGAATTGCTATAATATTGCCTTCGGTCTTTATCAATTTCCTTTAGTGATGTCGCAAAGATTTTAATTGAAAAAATTAAAATAAGAGAAAAAAAAACAAAAAAGAGCAAGTAAATTCTATCCTCTTTTATATCCAATCTATTTTTTTTGGTTTTAGAATTAGAGTCGTAATCGTCAAAATAAAAGCTTTTTTTATTGGACTCTGTGATATTTTTATTTTGAGTCATTTATATTCTAATATTTTTTTGTTGTTTTTTTATTAAAATTTTCAAAGTCCG
>CACGAV010000011.1 GCA_902571095.1 uncultured Pelagibacteraceae bacterium | reverse complement strand
TGCTTTGAGTTTATTAATGATCATAAGGCGTTATCGGCTCCGTTATTTTATAGAGGTTTTCCAAAAACCTGTTGTACATCTACCAATCATATTGTTTGTCACGGAATTCCAAAAGATAAAATTTTAAAAGAAGGAGATATATTAAATGTGGATGTAACAGTTTTGAAAGATGGTTGGCATGGTGATACTAGTAGAATGTATTTTGCAGGAGAAGTTTCAACTAAGGCAAAAAAATTAGTTAAGGCAGCATACGACTCCATGATTAAATCCATAAAGATATTAAAAAATGGCGTTATGGTTGGAGATATAGGTTATGAAATTCAAAGTCATGTTGAAAAACTAGGTTTTTCTGTAGTTAGAGATTTTTGTGGACACGGGGTAGGAAAAAATTTTCATGAACCTCCTAATATTTTGCATTATGGAAAACCAAAAACAGGTGAGCAGCTTAAAACTGGAATGATTTTTACTATTGAGCCAATGATTAATGAAGGGCAATATGAAACAAAAATATTAAATGATGGTTGGACAGCCGTAACTAAAGATAAAAAACTGTCTGCACAATTTGAACACACTGTTGGTATAACAGATAAAGGTTATGAAATATTTACAGCTTCAAAAAAAGGTTATGATTTTCCTCCTTACATATAATGATTGAAAGATATTCAAGAGAAGAAATAAAAAATATCTGGTTAGATAAAAATAGATATGCTCTTTGGCTTAAAATTGAAATTGCTGCGGCTGAGGCAATGGAAAAGTATAAAATAATTCCGAAAGGTATAGTAAGAAAAGTTAAAGCTAAGTCAAAAATTGATGTTGAAAAAATATTAAAAGTAGAAGGTAAAGTAAGACACGATGTAATTGCTTTTTTAACAACTCTTATTGAAAAAGTCGGTAATGAAGCTAGTTTTTTGCATAAAGGGATGACTTCATCTGATGTTTTAGACACATGCTTTAATATTCAATTAAGAGACTCGGGATTAATTATATCAAAAGAAATCGAAATTTTATTAAAGTCTATAAAAAAACAAGCAATAAAACATAAATACACTTTGTGTATAGGAAGAAGCCACGGAATACATGCGGAGCCCACAACATTCGGTTTAAAACTTCTAACTTTTTATAAAGAATTTTCAAGAAATCAAAAAAGATTAAATAACGCAATAAAAGAAATTTCAACTTGTGCAATATCTGGTGCCGTTGGAACATTTGCCAACGTAGATCCTAAAGTTGAAAAATATGTAGCAAGAAAATTAAATTTATTTATTGAACCAATATCTACACAGATAATACCAAGAGATAGACATGCTTATTTTTTTTCTGTACTTGGTGTTATAGCGAGCTCAATAGAAAGATTTGCGGTTGAAATAAGACACTTGCAAAGAACTGAGATATCTGAGGTCGAAGAATTTTTTAATAAAAAACAGATGGGATCATCAGCTATGCCGCATAAAAAAAATCCAGTTCTGACTGAAAATCTTACTGGTCTAGCAAGACTTGTTAGAGCGTCTGTGATACCTGCTTTAGAGAACGTAGCACTTTGGCATGAAAGAGATATATCTCACTCAAGTGTTGAAAGAAATATTGGTCCTGATGCAACTATCACATTAGACTTTGCATTGAATAGGCTAAATAACGTGGTCAAATCAATGAAAGTAAATAAAGACAAAATGAAAAAAAATCTAGATTTAACTAAAGGAATATTTTTCTCACAAAGAGTTTTGCTTGAATTAACATCCAAGGGGGTTCGAAGAGATAAAGCCTACAGACTAGTTCAAAGTTGTGCGATTCAATCCATGCAAAAAAATATCCCGTTCTACGATAGTTTACTAAAAGATAGATCAATAATGGACAAAATACCTGTTAATATTTTAAAAAAATTATTTGATTTTAGTTATCACACGAGAAAAATTAATGTAATTTTCTCTAGGGTGTTAACTAAAAATGAATAAAGGAAAAAAACTTTACGAAGGAAAAGCCAAAATAATATACGAGACTAAAGAAAAGGGTTTGGCAATACAGCATTTTAAAGATGACGCTACTGCTTTCAACAACAAGAAAAAGGCTACTGTCGAAGGCAAAGGAGTTCTTAATAATAGAATTTCAGAACATATTTTAAATAACTTAAATCAAGTTGGTATTAGAACTCATTTGGTAAAAAGACTAAATATGAGAGAACAGTTAATTAAACTTGTTGAAATAATACCTATTGAAGTCATAGTTAGAAATATAGCAACGGGTTCTTTAACCAAAAGACTTGGTGTGACTGATGGGACAATTTTAGAAAAACCATTATTGGAATTCTGCTATAAAAAAGACGAATTAGATGATCCGCTAATAGCAAAAGAACATATATTTGCATTTAATTGGGCAACACCAGATGAAATAAAATCTATCGAGGAGATGACATTTAGAATAAATGATTTTATGTCAGGAATGTTTAGAGGAGTAGGAATTAAGCTTGTAGACTTTAAGTTAGAATTTGGACGTTTTTGGGATGGTGATAATAAAGAAATCATCCTTGCAGACGAAATTAGTCCTGACACATGTAGACTTTGGGACGTAAAAAGTGAAAAAAAATTAGATAAAGATAGATTTAGAAAAGACCTTGGTAATATTATACAGGCATATCAAGAGGTTGCTAGAAGATTAGGTATTGTTCCAGAAACTACGAATATAAGTGAAGTTAATTTTAAAAAACCTACGTCAATTAGTATAAAAAAAAAGTAAATTGAAATTTTCAGTTACAGTCACTTTGAAAAAAGATGTACTTGACCCCCAAGGAAAAGTGGTTAGCCAAACTTTAAAAAATATGGGTGTTGAAAATTTAAATCAAGTAAGACAAGGAAAATTTTTTGAAATTGATTTAGATGAAAATGATACTTCCAAAGGTCATGATAAAGTAAAAGAAATGTGTGAAAAACTGTTGGCAAATCAGATTATTGAAGATTTTAAAATTAATAAAGCAGAATGAGATCGTCAGTTATTGTTTTTCCCGGATCAAATTGTGATAGAGATATTGCTGTAGTTCTAGAAAAACTGCAATTCAAAAATTCAATGGTTTGGCATAAAGAAACCACATTGCCTAAGTCAGATTTAATAATTTTGCCTGGGGGTTTCTCATATGGGGATTATTTAAGATCTGGTGCAATAGCAGCTAAGTCGAACATACTTAATGAGGTAATAAAAGCTGGCAAGAATGGGTGCTTGATAATTGGTATTTGTAATGGTTTTCAAATATTAATTGAGTGCGGCCTTCTTCAAGGCGCATTATTAAGGAACTCTGGTTTAAAATTTGTATCCAAAGATATCTTTGTAAGGGTTCAAACCAACAAAAATAAATTTTTTAATAAGTATAAAAATGGTGAAGTATTAAAATTAAATATTGCACACAATGAAGGAAATTTTTTTACCAACCAAAAACATTTAATTGAACTTGAAGAAAAAGAGTTAATACCAATAAAGTATTGTAACGAAAAAGGAAGTATTATTTCTGAATCTAATCCTAATGGCTCCTTGAATAATATTGCAGGAATTTTAAATAAAAATAAAAATATACTAGGTATGATGCCCCACCCTGAAAGGATGGCGGATAAAATAAATTCTGATCAGAAGGGTCTACCACTTTTTTTAAGTTTGATGAATTAATATGACTATAAAAAATGAGCAAATAGAAAAACATGGTTTAAAGCTAGAAGAGTACAAAAAAATTAAAGAACTTTTAGGTAGAGATTCAAATTTGCTAGAACTAGGAATTTTTTCTGCAATGTGGAATGAGCATTGCTCATATAAATCCTCTAAAATTCATCTTAAAAAATTGCCAACAAAAAATAATATTGTAATTCAAGGTCCGGGTGAAAATGCGGGTGTAATAGATATAGGAGACGATGATGCAATAGTTTTTAAGATTGAAAGTCATAATCATCCATCATTTATAGAGCCCTATCAGGGTGCAGCTACAGGGGTTGGTGGAATATTGAGAGATGTATTTACAATGGGGGCTAGACCAATTGCGTTAATGAATTCAATTCATTTTGGCTCTCCAGAAAATAAGAAAACTCAAAACTTATTAAATGGTGTTGTTTCCGGAATTGGTGGTTATGGAAACTCAGTTGGTATTCCTACTGTTGGTGGTGAAACAAAGTTTAATAGGACTTATAATGAAAATATTTTAGTTAATGCAATGGCAGTAGGCCATGTAAATAAAAATAAGATTTTTTATTCTAAAGCCAAAGGTATTAACAAACCAGTTGTTTATGTTGGTTCAAAAACTGGAAGAGATGGAATTCACGGTGCTACCATGGCATCTGCAGAATTTGATGAAAATTCTGAGGAAAAGAAACCGACAGTTCAAGTAGGAGACCCTTTTACAGAAAAACTATTATTAGAGGCTTGCTTAGAATTAATGAAAAAAAATTCTATTATATCAATTCAAGATATGGGTGCAGCAGGATTGACATCATCAAGTATTGAAATGGCTTCAAAAGGTAACGTAGGTATTGAACTAAATCTAAATAAAGTTCCATGTAGAGAAAATAATATGACACCTTATGAAATGATGCTGTCAGAAAGTCAGGAAAGAATGTTGATTATTCTTGATGACAATAAAGAAAATGAAGCAAAAAAAATATTTGATAAGTGGGATCTTGACTTTGTAGTAATTGGTAAAACTACTGACAGCAAACGTTTAATATTAAATTTTGATGATAAAAAAGTTGCAGATATTCCAATTACTGCATTGGCAGATGAAGCTCCTCAATATAATAGAAAGTGGACAACATCTAAAAATAAAAAAAAAGAATTAAAGCTAAAAAGTCTGAAAAAGATTAAAATTGAAGAGGCTCTTCTAAGGATATTGTCTTCTCCAGATCATTCAAATAAAAGTTGGATTACAAACCAATTTGATCAATCTGTAATGTGTGACACAATACAAAAGTCTGGTGGAGATGCTGCTGTGATAAGAATTCATAAAAAAGAGAAAGCAATATCAGTTTCTGTCGATTCTTCTGCGAATTATTGTAATGCAGATGCTAAGATTGGAGGAAAACAAATTATTTGTGAAAACTGGAGAAATTTGATTTCTGTTGGATCAAAACCTCTCGCAATAACGAATTGTCTTAATTTTGGTAGTCCAGAAAAACCCGAGGTTATGGGAGAGTTTGTTGAATGCATAGAGGGAATGAAAGAAGCTTGTGAATTTTTAAATTTTCCAGTTGTTTCTGGAAATGTATCTTTTTATAACGAAACTAATTCGAAGAGTATTTTTCCTACACCTGTAATTGGCGGTATAGGAATATTTGAAAATTTAAAAAAAATTATTAATATGAAATCCAAAAAAGTTGGAAATCTTATTATTATAATTGGAAAAACATTAGGCCATATGGAGCAAACTACTTTTATGAGAGATATATATTCAATAAATGAGGGTTGTCCGCCTGAGGTCAATCTTGTAAATGAAAAAAATAATGGGCTAGCTGTTTCAAAATTAATAAATGATAATTTAGTTTCTTCATGTCATGATGTTTCCTCAGGTGGAATAATAGTTGCTCTTGCGGAAATGTCTATGGCTTCAATGTTGGGTTTAAAAATAGTAAAGCCTAAAAAATTTAAAGATCTTAATGAGTATTTTTATGCAGAAGACCAGGGTAGATATTTGTTAGAAATTGAAAGAAATAATCTTAAAAAAATTGAAGATATTTTAAAAAAAAACAATATTTTTTTTGAAATTATAGCTGAGGTACAAAATGACATATTTGAGGTTGATAAAACTTTTAGTATAAAAACTAAAGAACTTTTTGATTATAGCAACAAATGGTTTAAAAATTTTAATGCCGTTAACTAAAGACGAAATTTCAAAAATGATTATGAGAGCTTTTCCAGATGCTACATTGGAATTAAAAGATACTGCTGGTGATAATAACCATTTTTCTGCGAAAATAGTTTCAAAAGCCTTTAAAGGTAAATCTAGAGTTAACCAGCATAAAATGGTATATAAAGCTCTTAAAGGTAAAATGGGTAATGAACTACATGCCCTAGCTTTAGTCACTGAGGAGAAAAATGACTGAAATAAATCAAAAAATAAAAGATATTATATCCTCCAATGATATTGTGCTTTTTATGAAAGGAACTCCAGACGCACCTGAATGTGGCTTCTCAATGACAGTTTCAAATATTTTGAAACATTTAAAAGTTAAATTTGAGGGCGTAAATGTTTTGGTGAGTAACGAGTTAAGACAAGGTATAAAAGATTTTACTGATTGGCCTACAATACCTCAATTATATGTTAAAGGAGAATTTGTAGGAGGATGCGATATTATTAAAGAAATGTTTGAAAAGGGTGAATTAAAAAAACTTTTTGAAAGTAAATCTCTCTTATCTTGAGTAATATTCTATAACTAATTTAGGTTCCATCACAGTTGGGTAAGGTATCTCTGAAAACTTTGGGACCCTAACAAATTTGGCTGTTTTATTTTTTGAATCTAACTGTATATACTCAGGTACGTCTCTGTCTTTATTACTAAGAGAAGTGTCAATAATAGTTAGGCCTTTTGATTTTTCTTTAATCTCAATTAAATCTTCCTCTTTTACTAAATAACTTGAAACATTGACCTTTTTTTTATTCACTTTAAAATGTCCGTGATTGATAAGTTGTCTTGCTGAAAAAACTGTTGGTGCAAATTTTGCCCTGTAAATAACTGTATCGAGTCTTCTTTCTAGTATTCCTACAAGGTTTTCTGTTGTATTGCCTTTTTTCTTAATAGCTTTTCTATATACATTGCGAAATTGTCTTTCATTAATGTTTCCATAATATGACTTTAACTTTTGTTTTGCATTCAACTGAACACCATAATCTGTTGGCTTGCCTTTTTTGCTTTGTCCGTGCTGACCAGGGGGATAGTTACGAGTATTAAATGGACTTTTTGGCTTTCCCCATAAGTTAACCCTTAAACGTCTGTCTACCTTGTGTTTAGCACTTAATCTTTTTGTCATAAAAAAAACGTTTATAATCCTTATCCCAAGATTGTCAATTGTTCTTAAAATTTACTGAAAATGCTTGATAATATCCTTAATTCCTTATGACTTAACTCCAATCTACCAAAAATATTTCTGAGATTTATAAGCATTATTTTTTTCTTTTCATTGGGGGAGAAAAAACCCTTTTTTTCTAAACGGTTCTCCAAATAGTTGACCAATGTGTTAAGACTTTTTTTACTAATTGTATCATTGAGTTTTTTTTTGTTTTTAGGATAATTTTTTTTAAAATTTTTAAATATTTCAAAACAAATTAAAATTACACTATGAGAAAGATTTATAGACTCAAAATTTTTATTTACTGGTATTTTAAAAACATAATTGGAATAAGCAATGTCTTCATTGGATAAGCCTGAAGCCTCAGGTCCAAAAATAAGTCCGATTTTCTTACTGCTATTTATTTTAATACTTTTAATAAATTGATCAAAAGATAAATGTTTTTTATTTATATCCCTTTTTCTTGCTGATGAAGCATAAACAACATCATATTTATTAATTGCATCTTTAATATGTGAGTAAACTCTTGTTTTATTAATAATATCTTTTGCACCAACAGATGTCGCTATTGCTTTTTGATTTGGCCATTCCTTTTTAGGATTTACGAGATCTAAGCTTTTAAAACCAAAGTTCTTTAGTGCTCTGGCACAAAATCCTATATTTTCTGGTAATTGAGGTTTTACTAAAACAAAGCCGATTTTATTAATCATTAGCTGGTGCTTTTTCTTTATATAGTTTGTAATCTAAACTATCTATTAAAGCTTTGAATGAAGCATCTATTATGTTCGGAGAAACCCCGATAGTGAACCAGTTTTTACCATCTTTGTCGGTACTTTCTATTGAAACTCTTGTAGTTGCATTAGTTCCTGTATTTAAAATTCTTACTTTGTAATCAACTAATTTTAAATCTTTTAAATATTTTGAGTATTTTCCAACCTTATCGACATTTGATCTGATGGCGTTATCTAAAGCATTTACCGGGCCATTTCCTGATCCTTCACAAATAATTTCTTTTCCATCAACTAAGATGTGTGCTTTTGCCAAAGAATTTATTTTGTTTTTAGAATCTCTTTTGACAGAAACATCATATTTTGAAATTGTTAAGTACTTTGGTATCTCACCTAAAAGACGTCTTGCTAATAGCTCGAAAGATGCATCGGCACCATCATATGAGTAACCAGCAAACTCTCTGTCTTTAACTTCGTTGAGCAAGCTTTGAACTTTTGGGTCATTTCTGTCAATTTTAATTCCATACTTTTCCAATCTAGACATTATATTTGATTTTCCTGATTGATCTGACACTACTATATTTCTGTAGTTACCAATTAAATTTGGATTTACATGTTCGTAAGTTTTTGGATCTTTGGTCACTGCTGATACATGAAGCCCTCCTTTGTGTGCGAAAGCTGATGCTCCTACATATGCTGAGTGTCTATTTGATTTTCTATTCAATATTTCATCCAAAAGTCTAGAGCAATCTGTTAATGTTTTCATTTTATCTTTAGTAATTCCTATCTCATATTTTTTACAAAAACTTTCTTTTAATACTAAAGATGGAATTACAGACATTAAATTTGCATTACCACATCTTTCTCCCAATCCATTAATTGTACCCTGAACTTGACGAACGCCGGATAAAACGGCAATTAGAGAATTAGCTACAGCATTTTCTGTATCATTATGTGCATGAATTCCCAGATTTTTGCCAGGTATGATCTTTGCTACTTTAGAAACAATTTCTCCAACTTCATTGGGTAGGGTTCCACCATTAGTATCACAGAGTATAATCCATCTCGCTCCTTCTTCATACGCAGCTTTTATACAGTTTAAAGCATATTGAGAGTTATCTTTATATCCATCAAAAAAGTGTTCCGCATCAAACATAAATTCTTTTTTATTTTTTATAAACAATTTTGCTGACTCTTTGATATTTTTCAAGTTTTCCTCTTTGGAAATACCCAATGCTTTATCAACATGAAAATCCCATGACTTTCCCACTAAACAAACTGCCGAGGTATTTGAGTTTAAGATTGATGATAACCCAGGATCATTTTGAGCGCTCCGGCCACTTCTTTTTGTCATGCCAAATGCTGTAAGAACTGTTTTACCTAAATCAGGAGCTTTGTTAAAAAAAGTCGTATCCAAAGTATTTGCTCCTGGCCATCCACCCTCTAAATAGTCAACACCAAGATCCGCTAGTGCCTTTGCTATTTTGTTTTTATCGTCAATAGAGAAATTAACACCCTCTGTTTGAGCTCCGTCTCTTAATGTGGTGTCAAAAATATATATTTTTTCTTTTTTCATTTGTATTTCCAAATTGTTTTGTTTCCTTTGTCTTCAATAATTACTCCGCTACTCTCTAGTTCTTTTCTAATATTATCTGCTAATTTAAAATCCCCTTTTTTTCTAGCTTGATCCCTATCTTTTATTTTATTTTCGATAGTCTTTTCGTCTATTTTAGATCTTATTTTTTTAAATTTAATCCATTCATTTAAGTCTTCCTCTAATAATCCTATAAGTTTACATCCTGAAAGGAAAAGTTTTTTTGAAGAGCTATCTCCCTTTGATGCTTTATCATAAAGTGAATGAAGATTTGCTATATAACCTGGGGTATTCAAATCCTCCAAAAGTGGTCTTAATAAATCTTGGTTCAACACACCCTCTTTATTATCATCAAATTGAGTATACCACTTATCGAGGGTACTTTGACTTTCCTCAATTAAATTTTCATTCCAATCCAAAGGTTGTTTGTAATGTGAGCTTAATAGGGCAAGTCTAATAACCTGTCCATTAATTTTTTTTCGCATTTTTTCAATTGTTACGATGTTCCCTAAAGATTTTGACATTTTTTCACTATTAAAAGTTACATAGCCGTTGTGTAGCCAATAATTTGCAAACTTTTCTAGTTGATTAGCACAACATGATTGTGCAATTTCATTTTCATGATGGGGGAAAATTAGATCTAAACCTCCTCCATGAATATCAAAATTTTTTCCAAGAAATTTTTCGCTCATGACAGAGCATTCTAAATGCCAGCCAGGTCTTCCCCGTCCCCATGGGGATACCCATCCAGGATCTTCTGTTGATGATGGTTTCCAAAGAACAAAATCAAGAGGGTGTTTTTTTAACTTTGAAACCTCTACTCTTGCTCCTGCAACTAATTCTTCTGGATTTTTTTTTGATAACTTTCCATAATTTTTAAAAGAGTTAATAGAAAAATATATATGTTTATCTTTCTCATAAGCATAATTATGCTTCAATAAATTTTCAGTCATAGTTATCATACCTTTGATATGTTCTGTTGCTTTTGGTTCATAACTTGGTTTTAAACAATTCAAATATTTACAATCCTCATGAAAGCTTTTAGTGATTTTTGAAGTTAGTTCACTTATAGAAATTTTTTTATTTTTTGAACTTTCTATAATTTTATCATCTATATCAGTTATATTTCTTACGTAAGTCACGTTGTTTTTTCCAAAAATTTTTGACAATACTCTAAATAGAACGTCAAACACTACTAAAGGTCTAGCATTTCCAATATGTGGTAAATCATAAACAGTTGGACCACAAACATACATCCCAATTTTTTTTGGATTAATTGGTACAAACGTTTCTCTTTTGCCAGTTATAGTATTTGATAAGTTAAGTTGATTATTCTTCATTAAATGTACATACCGGTATTGGATTCATTTTATGTAAATTTTTCTTTCTTATTTCTAAATATTTTTTATAATTTTGGTCATTTTTATTGATCATTGCTTTTTCAAGCTGCTCATAAGTCATGCCAAGTTGTTGTACATCATTTCTACCATCATTCCATAGTCCATCTGTTGGTTCTGAGTTAATAATTTTTTCAGATACACCAAGGAATTTTCCGAGTTCCCACACTTGAGTTTTAGTACAATCAGCAATTGGAGAAATATCTACTCCACCATCACCATATTTAGTATAGAAGCCAACACCAAAATCTTCGACTTTATTACCTGTACCCACAACTAATCCCGAATTAGCTGCAGCTACTTGATATAAAGTTGCCATTCTCAACCTTGCTCTTGAATTTGCATAACCATGCTCATTATCAAAATTGTTCAAAACCTGTGAGAAAGAATTGAAAATTTTATCCATTTCTATCAAATGGTGTTCTACATTATTTTTATATTTGTCTTTTAACCATTTGGCATGTGTTAGGCTTAGGTCGTGCTGAGACTTTATTTGTTTAATTGGCATTGTTAACACAATAGTTTTACGTCCAGTACTTGCACATAAAGTACTAACTACGGAAGAGTCGATACCCCCTGAAATACCAATAACTAGTGCTTTTGGTTTATAAGACGACTCATCACAATAATTATTAATCCATTTCGTTATTATATCTGCTCTTTTTTTTACATCCATAATTAGTACCTACCTCTCTTTTAAGGTCAGGTCTTAATAATTACAATAATTATTAAGACGCGGCTTGAATAATTTTATTTGAAATTTTTGAATTTTTCTTAATTTCTTCAGAAATTAAAAAAGCTAATTCTAAAGCCTGATCAGCATTAAGCCTTGGATCACAATGAGTTCTATATCTATTTGACAAATCATGTTCAGATATTTTTTGTGCTCCACCAGTACATTCTGTCACGTCTTGACCTGTCATCTCTATGTGTAAACCTCCCGCATAACTTCCTTCAGCCTGACTAATAGCAAAAAAGTTTTTAACCTCCTTCACAACGCTATCAAAAGTTCTGGTCTTAAAACCTGTAGCTGCTTTAATAGTATTTCCATGCATCGGATCGCATGACCAAACAACTTTAAGACCTTCTTTTCTAACTGCCTTTATTAACTTTGGTAAAAATTTTTCAACGTTATTAGCACCAAACCTTGAGATTAGAGTCATTCTACCAGGTTCGTTTTCTGGATTTAATCTATTACAAAGCTTTATCAGTTCATCAGCTTTTAAAGTAGGTCCACACTTAAGGCCTATTGGATTTTTTATACCTCTACAAAATTCAACATGCGCACCATCTAATTGTCTTGTTCTATCTCCAATCCAGACAAAGTGTGCTGAGGTATCGTGGTATTCGCCTGTGGTTGAGTCTACTCTTGTCATCGCCTCTTCAAACGGTAATAGTAAAGCCTCATGAGAAGTATAGATATTTACGGTTCTAAGTCTTCTATTGTTGTCAGAATTTATTCCGCAAGCTTCCATAAAAGCTAATGCATCACTTATTTTATCTTCTATCTCTTTGTACTTGCCCTTAGTTTTATCTTTTATAAAACCTAAATTCCACAAATGTACTTGCCTTAGATCTGCAAAACCTCCTTGCGAAAAGGCTCTTAATAAATTTAATGTTGATGCAGATTGTGAATATGCTCTAAACAATCTTTTAGCATCTGGTTGTCTAGCTTTTTCTGAAAATTCCATACCATTGATGTTATCACCTAAATAACTTGGTAATTCTTTTCCATCTTTTTTTTCAGTTGGTAAACTTCTAGGTTTTGAAAATTGTCCAGCAATTCTTCCAATTTTTACAACCGGAACTGAAGCAGAGGCAGTCAAAACTAAAGACATTTGTAAAAGAACTTTAAAAGTGTCTCTTATATTGTCTGGATGAAATTCAGCAAAACTTTCAGCACAATCTCCTCCTTGTAATAAAAAAGCTTTTCCATCAACTACATTGCCTAGTGCTTTTTTCAAAGAACGAGACTCACCTGCAAATACTAAAGGAGGGTATTTTTTTACCTTGCCTAAAACCAGATCAAGTTCCTTAGTATCTTGATATTCGGGTATATGTTTAGCAGGATATTTTTTCCAACTATCTAATTTCCATTTTTTCATATTTAACCTGTGCTATATATATAATGCTCTTTGGAAATTTCCAAGGTGGTTTTATTTGCTATTCTTTAAATTATGAAATTTGTAAGAAAAAAAGGGGAAAAAAAGCTAATAGAGACATTTGTCAATGAATTTGAAAAGATAGCTAGAGATAAAGAACGTTCAAAACAAAGGTTAAGTTTTGTTTTAGCAGGAGGCAATAGCCCAAAACGATTATACAAAAAATTGTCTAAAGCAAAAGTCAATTGGAATAATATTGATTTTTTTTGGGGGGATGAGAGATTTGTGCCGAAAAAATCTCCCTATTCAAATTTTTATTTAGTGAAAAATAATTTTTTTAAATTTATTCAAATTAATAAAAATCAAATATATTCAATAAATACTGAAAATATAAATTTAAAAAAAGCTGTAAAACTATATGGAAAAAAAATAAGAAAATATTTTAAAAAAAAAATTATATTTGATATTTTTTTACTTGGTATGGGTGACGATGGTCATATAGCTTCGATTTTTAAATATGACCTACATAAAAACTCAAATAAAATTGTTAGATCAGTTACTAGAAAAGACTTTAAAAGAATAACTATTAATTTAAAAATTATTAACAAATCTAAGTCAATATTTCTATGGTTAAATACTAAAAAAAAAACGGAAATATTTTATAAAATTAAAAATCAAAAAAAAAGAATTCTGCCTGTAGATTTTTTGCAAAAGAAAAAAGTAAAGATTTATTGCATATACTAAATTAATTTAATTAAAAATTTAGATCTTTTTTTAAATTTAAAAAAACTAAATTATGCCCTTCTTCGGATAAATGCACAGGATCATATTTTAAAAAAAGTTTTTTAGGATTATAGTGATTGCAAAAAATTTTACTATAATCTAAAAAATTTATATTAATATTATTTAAAATTTTCTTTACTTCGTTTTGGGGGATTAAGTAATCTTCATTACAATTTTGTTTTCTTGACTGAAATTCATAAGGTAAAATTACAACGGTAAAGTTAAAATTTTCTTCCACTAAAACTTCATTCAATTTTTTAAATTGCAAATTTAAATTTTTGACTGCATTTTTGTTTTTATAAATAGGAAATGTATAAAAAAAGTGTCTGTCTGATGGATTTGTTAAATTCCCTCTTAACCACATATAAGATGCAGATTTATTCCTCAAAAATGCATTAATTTTAATTAAATAATAATTTTTTTTTAATTTATCATAAAAACTTAATTTCTTATCGGTTTTAGATTTTTGAAATTCCTCATCAACATTTAGCAATGTTTGTTCAAAAGAGATGTCATTTAAAGTATAAAATAGAATAACTTCATTTAAATTTTCAATGTTTTTATTAAGTTTAATTATTTTTGGAAACTCTTTTAAGCTGTAGCCCGAAACAGAACTATTAAATAAATTTATATTATTAAACTCATCTCTCAACATACCAACAAATGTTTTTTCTTCGTCAACTCCAACGCCAAAACTCACACTGTCACCAAGTATTAATATTGATAATTTTTTATCTTTATAAGTATAATTATTTTCTGGAACTCTAAATCCAAAATTATCTGTGTAAACAGTTTTTCCAAAAGCTTTTCCTGTAATGTTAGGAGCATTATAATGAATTCCTTTTTTTTGAACTATCAAATTTTTACTTACTCCGGTTAAATCTGCTAAATTGAAAAATCTTATGAAAATTTCAAACAAAGAAAAAAAAATAAACAAAGTAATAAAATTAAATAGAAAAATTTTTTTCAAATTCATATGAAAAAACTTATTCAACCGTAACTGATTTAGCTAAATTTCTGGGTTTATCAATATCACATTTTTTAAACATGGCAACATGATAAGAAAGTAGTTGAAGAGGAATAGTAAAAAGAAAAGGTGTAAGAGTTAGACCTGATATAGGTAAATCAATTTGAAATCTGATATTTTCACTTATAACTTTATTTTCCGAATTTGTAAGGAGTAAAACCTTTCCTCCTCTAGCAATTACTTCTTGCATGTTTGATAGTGTTTTTTCAAAATATTTATCTTTTGGGGCAATAACAACTACTGGTAATCCATCCTCTATTAAAGCTAAAGGTCCATGTTTCATCTCACCAGCCGGATATCCTTCTGCGTGTAGGTATGATAGTTCTTTTAACTTTAATGCCCCCTCCATTGCTATTGGATAAGATGAACCTCTGCCTAAAAACATTGATCCTTTCGATTCAAAAATATCTTTTGCTATAAGTTGAATTTTTTCTTCCTCTTTTAATGTCTCGTTTATTAGTTTAGGTAAATCTTTTAACTCCTTTATTAATTTCTTATACTGATTATTGTCTAAATCTCCTCTCAACTCTCCAATCTTCAAAGATAATAAATATAGAACAAGCATTTGACCTAAAAATGCTTTTGTGGAAGCAACACCAATTTCAGGTCCTGCATGTATTGGTAATACACAATCTGATTGTCTAGCAATTGAACTTTCTACAACATTTACTACTGAGCAAGTTTTTAATTTTTGCTTTTTACATAGATCTAATGCAGCAAAAGTGTCCGCTGTTTCGCCTGACTGAGAAACAAAAATATAAAGATTATTTTTTTCAAACCTATTATTTCTATATCTAAATTCAGAGGCAATATCTGTTTCGATATCCAAATTTGTAAAATCTTCCAACCAATATTTAGTAACTAGACAAGAGTGGTAGGCAGTCCCACAACCTATAAGAACTATTTTTTTTAATCTTTTTGGATCAATTGGAAGATTGTAGAAATTAATTTCTTCTCTAATTTTATCAATGTATTCTTTTAAACAAGTTTTTATTGTATTTGGTTGCTCAAAAATTTCTTTGATCATAAAGTTTTTATAGTTCCCCTTGCTGACTTCAAACTTGTTCTCAGACAGTGTAAAAATTTCTTTATTAATTTTTTCTTTTTTTGAATTGTAAAATTTAACTTGATCTTTAGATAAAAGACAAATATCTCCATCATCTAAATAAGAAATTTTATTTGTCATAGATTTTAATGCATATGAGTCGGAACCTAGATAATTCTCATCATTTGAATAGCCAACAGCTAAAGGGCTCCCTCTTCTTGCGCCAATTACGAAATCTTTGAAGTTTTTAAAAATTATTCCTAATGCAAAACTTCCTCTCAAGAGACTTAAGGTTTTAAATACCGCTTCTAATGGTTTGTTATTTTTTAGTTTTTCTGTGAGTAAAACTGTTATTACTTCAGTATCTGTTTGGGATTTAAATATCTTTCCCTCTTTTTCCAAGATTTTTTTTAATTCATTTGAATTTTCAATAATTCCATTATGCACAACTGAAACTATATCTGTTGAGTGTGGGTGAGCATTTGCCTCGTTGGGGACACCGTGTGTAGCCCATCTTACGTGGCCTATACCCAGATTTCCTTCACTAGGATTTTGAAATAAAATCCTTTCAAGTTTTTCAACTCTTCCGGGACATTTTTTTTCATCAATTCTCCCTTGATTGATAGTTGCTAATCCAGCTGAATCATATCCTCTATACTCTAATTTTTTTAGAGCATTTATTATATTTACAGAAACAGATTTATTACTAGCAATACCTATTATTCCACACATTATTTTTTTCTTTTGTAGTTTTCTATTTCTTCTTGTTCTGATCTCTCTATTGCTAAAGAATTTTCTTTAACATCTTTTGTAATTACTGATCCCGCGCCAACCACAGCATTTTTTCTTATTTTAATTGGTGCTACAAGTGAGCTATTTGATCCTATAAAAACATTATCAGAAATTATTGTTTGATTTTTTTTAATTCCATCATAGTTGCAAGTTATTGTACCAGCACCAATATTAGAATTCTTTCCAACCTTGGTATCTCCAATATATGACAAATGATTGACTTTAGAATTTTTTTTTATTGTTGATTTTTTTGTCTCCACAAAATTTCCAATTTTAACACCAGACATTAGATGCGTCCCTTCTCTTAATCTTGCGTACGGTCCAATCTTAACTTTGTTTTCTATTTTTGCTCCCTCTATATGGCTAAAAGGTAAAATTTCAACATCATTACCAATTCTTACTTTTTTTCCAATTACTACATAAGGATTTATAGTTACATTTTTTCCGAATTTAGTATCATTTGATAAAAAGATAGTTTCTGGTGCTATTAAATTTACTCCAGATTTAATTGCTTTTTTTCTGAGCAAATCTTGTTTTAATCTATGCTTTTCAATTTTTCTAAGATTTGAATTTGTTTTCATTAAAATTTGTATTTACATTAGATTTAATATGGTAATAACTCACAAAATATTTCTTTATAATACTTATTAAAATGAATCAAAAATTAACAATATTATTCGATTTAGATGGAACGTTGGTCGATACAGCGCCAGACTTAATGGGCGCGCACAATCACGTTATGAAAAAATTTGGTTATCCTCAAAAAAGTCTTGAGGATATTAAGCATATAGCTGGCAGAGGTGCCTGGATTATGATGCAAAGAACATTTAGAGATGAAATCAAAGATGAAAAATTAAAAAAAGAGATGGTTAAGGAATTTATTGATTTCTATGCAAAAAATATTGATAAGGGAAGCAAACCAGTTAACGGTGTTGTTAATTTTCTTAAGTGGGCAAAATCAAATCAAATTTTAATGGGAGTTTGTACAAATAAACAAGAAAGACTTGCGGTTGATTTGCTTAGAAAAATCAATCTAGAACAATATTTCGAATATATAGCTGGTTGCGATACATTTGATTTTAACAAACCCGACCCTCGACACTTAACAAATGTTATTGAAATTATTGGTGGTGATATAAAGAAAAGTATTATGATAGGTGACAGTGAAGTAGATTCACTGTCTGCATATAATGCTAAAATTCCGTTTATATTGGTTGAAGAAGGTTATACAGAAAAAAATATTAATGAAATTCCCCATAAAATTTTAATTAAAGATTTTTCCAACTTTGAAAAAATCATCGAAAAATATTTATGATTGATCTTCAGCTGTTTGGTGCTTTGGTAACTTACTATTTCATAATGTTTGCTACCCCGGGGCCAAATAATGCAATGTTAACAGCATCTGGATTAAAATTTGGGTTTATTAGAACTCTTCCGCATTTAATTGGCATACCACTTGGTCACATTTTTCAAATAGGGATGGTTTGCTTCGGTTTAGGAAACTTGTTTTTAATTTTTCCTCAATTACAATTTTACCTGAAAATCATATGTTTTGTTTATTTGCTTTATCTTGGTTGGAAAATAATAGGTTCTTTTAATTTAGTTGAAAAGGATAGTAAAGGTAGACCTTTAAAATTTTATGAGGCATCCTTATTTCAATTTGTTAATCCAAAAGCATGGACTGTGGCTATAACTGTAGCGTCGGGTTTTTTTCCATCAGAGGAAAATTTTTTAGTAGCTACAATGTTTATAACAATTACAGCTGCTGTAGTCTGTTTTCCATCAATTTGTATTTGGGCTATATTTGGAAATAGCTTGCGGATTTTTATTAAAAATGAAAAATCTAAAAAAATTACTGAATATATCTTAGCTATATTGTTAGTTTTAACTGCTATTACAATACTTTTAAAATAATCTTTGATTTTATAATTTTGATTTAATATAAAAACTTAATGCATTTTACAAAAAAAAATGCTGGGGAGAAAAGAAAAGATTTAGTAGATAATCTTAGAGAAAAAAAATTACTTAGATTTCCTGGCGCTTATAATCCTTTATGTGCAAAATTGATTACTGAAATTGGCTTTGAAGGTGTTTATATTTCAGGAGGTGTAATGTCAAATGACCTCGGAATTCCAGATATAGGACTTACAACACTTAAGCATGTAAACTATAGAGCAAACCAAATAGCTAAAGTTACTGATTTGCCTTCAATTGTCGATGCTGACACAGGTTTTTCAGATTGCAAAAATACTATTGAAACTTTTGAAAATTCAGGACTTGCTGGTTGTCACATCGAAGATCAAATAGCAGAAAAAAGATGTGGCCATTTAGAAAACAAGGAGCTTATTTCTACCAGTGAAATGGTGAGAAAAATTAAAGAATCGGTTAAAGCTAAAAAAGATAGAAACTTTTTAATAGTTGTTAGAACAGATGCAAACCTAGTAGAAGGTCTAGAGAAAACTATAGAAAGGATAAAAGCTTATGAGTCAGCTGGCGCAGATATAATATTTCCAGAGTCAATGAAAGATGAAAAGGAATTCGAAGATATAAGGAAAAATTCGAAGGTTTATTTACTTGCAAATATGACTGAATTTGGAAAATCAAAGCTATTAACTTCAAAACAATTAGAAAATTTGGGATATAATATAGTTATTTATCCGGTAACTACACAAAGATTAGCAATGAAAAGTGTTGAGGATGGATTGAGGTCTATTTTTAAGGATGGACATCAAAATAATATTGTAGATAAAATGCAAACTCGAAAAAGATTATATGAACTTGTAGAATATGAAAAATATAATACACCAGACAAAAAAATTACAGATTTTAAGACAGAGGGACATGAATAAAAATGAGTGAAGAAGTTAAAAAAGGTTTAATGGGAATTGTTGTAGATGAAACAACAATATCTCAAGTTATGCCTGAAATAAATTCTTTAACATACAGAGGGTACAAAGTACAAGATCTCTGTGAAAAATGTAGTTTTGAAGAAGTTGCTTATTTAGTTTTAAATGGAGAACTCCCCAAATCTAAAGAGTTAAAAAAATTTATTACTGAAGAGAGAAAAAATAGAGGACTTTCCAAACAAATTTTAAGTGACATTAAAAATATGCCAAAAAAGGCTCATCCAATGGATGTGGTAAGAACTGCGGTTAGTTTAATGGGCTTAGAAGATAAAGATACGAAAAATAATTCGCCAAAAGCAAATATGAAAAAGGCTATGAGAATTTTTGCACAAACACCAACAGCAGTTGCGGCGTACTTTAGAGCCCGTAAAGGGAAAAAATTTATTCAACCAAATAAAAAATTATCGTATTCAGAAAATTTTTTTAATATGATGTTTGGAAAGGTACCTAATAAAGAAATAGTAAAAGCCTTTGACGTTTCTATGATATTATATGCTGAGCATAGCTTTAATGTTTCAACTTTTACAGCAAGAACGATTACAAGCAGTTTATCTGATATTCATGGAGCAATAACAGGTGCTATAGCAAGTTTAAAAGGTCCATTACATGGAGGGGCTAATGAGGCTGTTATGTATATGTTTAAACAAATTAAAAAACCTGAGAAAGCAGAAAAATGGATAAATAATGCTTTAGATAAAAAGAAAGTTGTTATGGGATTTGGTCATAGAGTTTATAGAAGTGGAGATTCAAGAGTGCCAACAATGAAAAAATATTTTTTAAGAGTTGCTGAATTGAAAAAAAACACTGCTTATCCTAAAATGTATAAGATTTTGGAAAAAATTATGCTACAAAGAAAAAATATACATCCAAATGTAGACTATCCTTGTGGTCCAACTTATCATTTAATGGGTATTGATACAGACTTTTTCACACCAATATTTGTTATGGCTAGAATTACTGGTTGGTCAGCTCATATTATTGAACAGCACGCTGCAAACAAACTTATCAGGCCTTTATCTAAATATAAAGGAAGTGAACATAGAGAAGTATTATCTCTTAATATTAGATAGATTAAGAAAAAGCTTCAGCCCAAGAGCCTTTTGTGGATGCTTTAGAATATTCCGTTGCTCTACCTTCAAAGAAGTTCATGTGTTCAACAGCGTTAAGCATCGTGTCTAACCAAGTAAGCGGGTTTTCTTTAACTTTGTAGATTGGTTGTAAACCAAGCTGTATAAGCCTTCTGTCCCCTATCCATCTAATATATTTTTTAACTTGATCAGCCGTCAAACCTTGTATTGGTCCCATCTTGAAAGCTAGATCTATAAAAGCATCCTCGTGTGCAATAATAGTTTTACAAGCGTCGTAAAGCTCATTCTGTAATTTTTCAGTCCAAATTTCAGGGTTCTCTTTAATGAAAGCTCTAAATAATCTAATCATAGAATTGCAGTGAAGAGTTTCATCTCTAACTGACCAAGTAACGATTTGGCCCATCCCTTTCATTTTATTGTGTCTTGGAAAATTTAAAAGGATCGCAAAACTTGCAAAAAGCTGAAGACCCTCAGTGAAAGCACTGAACACAGCAACTGTTTTGGCTATATCAGCCTTTGAATTTACATTAAAACCTTGCATATAATCATATTTGTCTTTCATCTCTTTATATTTCATAAATGCTGAATACTCTGACTCAGGCATTCCAATTGTATCTAATAAATGAGAATAAGCCGCTATATGTACTGTCTCCATAGCTGCAAAAGCTGTCATCATCATTAAAACCTCTGTTGGTTTGAATACAGTTGTGTAATGTCTCAGATAGCAATTATTTACTTCTACGTCGGCTTGAGTAAAGAATCTAAAAATTTGGGTTAGTAAGTTTTTTTCTTCTTGTGATAAATTTTTTTGCCAGTCCCTAACATCATCACCTAGTGGAACCTCTTCTGGCAGCCAATGTATTCTTTGTTGTGTAAGCCATGCATCATAACACCATGGATATCTAAATGGTTTATAAACTGGATTTTCAACTAATAATCCTCCTTTGAAAACTTCTTGATCTTTTTTAAGTTTAATTACTGACATGATAAACACTCCTCATATTTGTTATCTTCATTACTTGATTCTTTTTTGTTTGAATAAACATTCTTTGTCACATCTGTTGATGAACCTGAATTAATATTTTCAGCTCTTTGTATTGATTTAGACCTGCAATAATACAAACTTTTAAGTCCTTTTTTCCAAGCTTGGAAATGTAGCTGGTGAAGGTCTTTTTTATGGACATCAGCCGGAACAAAAACATTAACAGATTGTGCTTGTGAAATATGTGGTGTTCTATCTGCACCAAGTTCTACTATCCATCTTTGATCAATTTCAAAAGCGGTTTTGAAAGTTTCTTTTTCTTCTTTACTCAAAAAATCTAAATGTGAAACCGAGCCTTGATTTGTGGTAATACTAGACCAAATTTCATCTGTGTTTTTTTCATATTTTTTAAGAACTTTTATCAAATATTTGTTTCTAACATTATACGAACCTGAAAGTGTTTTATGAGTATAACTATTAGCAGCAATAGGTTCTATACCTGGAGATGCTCCTCCGCAGATAATAGAAATTGAAGCTGTAGGTGCGATTGCTGTCTTGTTCGAAAACCTTTCTTTAATTCCAAATTCTTCTGCATCCGGGCATGGCCCTCTTTCTTCTGCAAGATCTTTTGAAGCTTTATCAACTTTTTTTTGTATATTCTCAAATATTTTTTTATTCCAAACTTTACTCATTACTGAACCAAAAGGAATATTCTTTTGTTGAAAAAAAGAATGCAAACCCATCACGCCGAGACCAACGCTTCTCTCTTTTGCTGCTGCATATTTGGCATTAGCGAAGCTCTCAGGTGCTTTATTAATAAAATCCGTTAAAACATTATCTAAAAACCTCATCACATCTTCGATGAATTGCTCATTATCTTTCCATTCTTCGTATTTTTCGATATTTAAAGACGATAGACAACATACGGCTGTTCTTTCATTGCCCTCTCTGTCTTTTCCTGTTGGTAGTGTTATTTCGCTACAAAGATTTGATGTTTTAACTGTCAATCCGGCTAATTTATGATGCTGTGGTATTTGTCTATTAACTGTATCTATGTATATTATGTACGGCTCTCCTGTTTCTACTCTTGCAGTTAATAATCTTATCCATAAATTTCTTGCAGATAAAGTTCCTTGAACAGATCTGTCTTTTGGACTTCTAAGTGCCCATTGTCCATCTGTTTCGACTGCTCTCATGAAAGCATCTGAAACTAAAACGCCATGATGCAAGTTTAGTGATCTTCTATTTGTATCTCCACCTGTTGGTCTTCTCATCTCTATAAATTCTTCAATTTCTGGGTGGTCAATTGGAAGATAGCAAGCAGCTGAACCACGTCTTAACGAACCTTGACTGATTGCAAGAGTAAGGGAGTCCATCACTTTTATAAAAGGTATTATCCCTGAAGTTTTGCCAACTTTTCCAATTTTTTCACCGATAGATCTTAGATTACCCCAATAACTTCCTATTCCGCCTCCTCTAGCTGCTAACCACACATTTTCACTCCACAAACCTAAAATGCCTTCTAAGCTGTCTCCAGCTTCATTTAGGAAACAAGATATTGGTAAGCCTCTTTCTGTACCTCCATTTGATAAAACAGGAGTGGCTGGCATAAACCAAAGATTACTTATATAGTTATAAAGTCTTTGTGCATGAATGTTATTATCTGCATATGTGCTTGCAACTCTGGCAAATAAATCTTGGAAAGTTTCATTGTGACCTAAATATCTATCGCTTAAAGTGGCTCTTCCAAAATCTGTAAGATTGTCATCTCTAGATCTGTCAATTTTTATAGTTATTCCCTTATCATTCTGAAAAAGCTCCGTTTGTCGATTAAGAGAAAATAAATCTGGTTTCTTGTCATTTAAATCTTTTAAATCATTAGTCTCCATTCTGTTTAGGTTAGAGACAGCCTGTTTTATTGCCAAAGATACGTTTTTATTCATAATACTATCTATTAAATTGACTTTTTAAGTAAAACAACTACATGTTGTGTTACTAATATGTTAGTACACCATATAGGAGTAAAATCAATAGAACATTATAAGAACATTTGATTTATTTTGCAAGTGTAAAATTTGTTAATAAAATTTTATAAAAAAAGCCCTAATTCAATAGTATTTATAATTAATGAAAATTAGTCCTAATGGTTTTAGAGAATACGACGCTAGGTGGTTATTTGAAAAAGAAATTGATATTGATGGGATCAACGATCTAGGAAAAGGATTAGGATCTCAAGTAATTAAAAATACTAAAAAAACAAACCCAAGAATAATAGTTGGCCACGACTATCGATCATATAGTGAAAAAATTAAACAAGCCTTAATTAAGGGGTTAATTTCAACAGGATGTTATGTTGAGGACATAGGGCTATCTTTATCTCCAATGGTTTACTACGCGCAATTTAATTTAAAATCCGATGCTATAGCAATGGTTACGGCTAGTCATAATGAAAATGGATGGACTGGTGTAAAAATGGGTATTAAAAAAGGATTAACCCATACTCCGGAAGAAATGTTAGAATTGAAAAATATAACTCTAAATAAAGAATTCACGTCTGGAGAAGGTAAAATTAAAAAAATCGAAAATTTTAAAAAGGTTTATATTAACGATTTAATAAATAAAAATAAAATTTCAAAAAAAATAAAAGCTGTCGTTGCATGTGGTAATGGTACTGCGAGTATTTTTGCTCCTCAAATTTTGAAAGGCATTGGATGTGAGGTAATAGAGTTAGATTGTAATCTAGATTGGTCATTTCCGAAGTATAACCCAAATCCAGAAGACTTAAATATGCTTCAAGCGATTGCCAAAGTTGTAAAAGATAATGATGCGGATGTTGGTTTTGGTTTTGATGGAGACGGCGATAGATGTGGTGTTATTGATAATAATGGTAATGAAATTTTTTCAGATAAAGTAGGATTGTTAATTGCTAGAAGTTTAGCAACAAAACATAAAAATTCAAAGTTCGTAGTAGATGTAAAGTCTACAGGATTATACTCTATAGACAAGATACTTTTGGAAAACAAATGTAAAACTATTTATTGGAAAACTGGTCATTCCCACATAAAAAGAAAAGTCCGTTTAGAAAAAGCTTTAGCTGGATTCGAAAAAAGCGGACATTTCTTTTTTAATCTGCCATTAGGTTACGGTTATGATGATGGAATAAATTCTGCAATTAAATTTTGTCATTTAATAAATGATAAAAATATGAAAGTTAATGAAATGATAAAAGAATTACCTAATACTTTTCAATCACCTACTATGGCACCGTTTTGCAAGGACAGTGAAAAATATCAAGTTGTAAATGAAATTGTTAAAAAAATAAATAAACTGAAAAATGATAATGTGAAAATCGATAATCAAAATATATCTAAAATATTAACTGTGAATGGTATAAGATTTACTTTAGCTGATGGATCCTGGGGATTAGTAAGAGCGTCATCCAACAAACCATCGCTTGTTATTGTGGTAGAAAGCCCAACTTCAAATGAAAGGAAAAAAAATATTTTCGATTTTATTGATGATTTACTCCAAAAAACTGGAAAAATTGGTGATTATGATCAAAAAATTTAAAAATTGAAATAATCATACAAAAATCTACTTGCAATAATTATTAAAAATAATCCAAAAAATTTCGCTATTTTTTTTCTATTAATTTTGTGGACTGTAGTAGCACCTATTTTTGCCATATATATAGTAATAGGTATAAAAATCAAAAAAGCTGGAATATTGATAAAACCAAAACTCAGTGGCAAAGTTTTTTCAATAAACAGACCAGATATCACAAAACCTAAGCAACCAAATACAGATATTAAAAAACCTATTGAGGCTGCAGTACCTATTGCCCTATTAATCGTATAACCTACAAACTTTAATATAGGTACATTCATTATAGCTCCGCCAATTCCCATCAATGATGAGATAAATCCGACTATGAAACCAAGAGTAGTTCTTTGAAATAAATTAAATTTCAATTTTAATTTAGTTTTATCTTTTAAAAAAATAAGATTAATAGCTAGAATATATAATGCTAAACTAAAAAAAAGTATTAGAGCCTTAGTATTTAAGTATGCAGCAAAGAAAGAACCAATGATAACACCAAGAACTACAAAAATTCCATAAGTTTTCAAAACGCTGAAATCAACAGCTTTATGCTTGTAGTGAGTAAAAACTGACATTATTGCTGTGGGGACCATGATAGCAAAAGAAGTTCCAACAGCTAAATGCATTAAAAAAGATTTGTCTATCTCATTTGCGCCAAAAATATAAAAAAGACATGGTACTGTAATTATTCCTCCACCAATTCCAAAGAAACCTGCAAAGAATCCTGCTAACGATGCTGTTAAAGCCATTATAATTAAAAAAAGTAAAATTTGATCAGATGCGAAATTTTCAATCATTGTGTCGATCGGTTAGCTTTTTCATTGTTCTGGGCAATTGTCATTATGTGATTAACCTTTTGAAAATCTGAGTCTCTTGCCATCATGTTGTCACTTAAATATCTTTTCCATTTATTGGCTCCACTTTGCCCGTGATACAATCCAACAGTATGTCTCATAATTTGATTAATTCTTGTTCCTTTTTTAATTTCATCTTTTACATATTCTACTAATTTTTCAGTAATTTCAGATCTTGAGGGAACATTTTTATTCATAAAAATTTTATTTTCTATATCTGCTAAAAAATAAGGGTTTTGATAAACTGCTCTACCAATCATTACGCCGTCACATTTTTTTAGGTGATTTATAATTTCTTGAGAATTTACAATGCCGCCATTAATTATAATTTCTAAATTTCTGTTTGCTTTTTTTATTTCATAGACCAGAGGATAGTTAAGTTTTGGTATTCTTAAATTTTCTTTTGGCGTGAGACCTTTAAGAATAGCTTTTCGAGCATGCAGAATTATTGTTTTGCAACCTGCATCTGAAATTTTTTTTATAAATGAATTTAAATAATCGAAACTTTCTATATCATCAAAACCTATTCGTGTTTTAGCCGTAATTGGAATTTTGCACGAAGATATCATTTTATTTAAGCACTCAGCTACTAAATCTGGCTCTTTTATTAAACAGGCACCAAATTTATTCTTTTGAACTTTTTTACTAGGGCATCCAAGATTTAAATTTATTTCATCATAGCCCATGTCTTCGGCTATCTTGCAGACTTCTGAAAGCTCATTTTTATCGGAACCACCTACCTGTAACGCTAAAGGCTTTTCTATTTTGCTAAAACCTAAAATTTTATTTCTATCTCCATGAATGGCTGATTTCGTAGCAACCATCTCTGTATATAGCATAACATTTTTACTAATTAATCTTAGAAAATATCTCTCATGTCGATCCGTACAATCCATCATAGGAGCAACAGAAATTTTTCTATTTATTTTCAATTATTTTTTTTCTTCTACTTCTTCGGTTAGCTTTAGGGGTGAGTTAGTCTCTTCTTTTTTTTCCTCTTTTTCCTCTTTATGGGTTTCAGTTTGCATTTGAGATGGCATTTTTCTCATTCTCTTAGAAGGCAATATTGCTACTCCTGTCTTAGAAACTTCACCTTTATATAATTTCTCAAATTCATCACTAATTACTTCTTCTGCTTCTTCTTCTTCAAAAGTTTCGTCTGGCTCTTTCCTTAACCTTAAAATAGCTTTTTTTTTGAGGTCATTTACATCTAGCTTACCTGTAGCAATCTCCCTTAGTGCAACTACAGTTCTTTTATCGTTGTCCTCATCAACTAACATTTCAGATCCAGAATTTAACTGTGAAGTTCTTTCCTTAGCCAATAGAACTAAATCGTATTGATTTTCAACTTTATCCAAGCAATCTTCTACAGTGATACGAGCCATAAGAATTTGAATAATTAATGAAAAGCTATGATAAAATCAAGTTTTTTTTCTCAAAACAACTGGCTCTAGTCTGTTTTTTATCAATAATAAAGATATCAAGGAAAAACTTATATAAATAATGCTTACTAGGGCTATAAACTCAATAGTGTAACCTTTGTCAATTAAAAATCCAAATACAGCAGTACCAAATGCAGTCGAGAAAACCATAAAAGCAGTTGTTAAAGCTCTAATACTACCCAAATATCTCACGCCATAAATTTCAGCCCAAGTTGATGCCCCTAAAACATTAGCCAATCCATTTGAAATACCCAATAAACCAAAAAATAAATATGCTGATAACTTTAAATCGTAGAAAAATAAAATTGTTAAACCAAGTAATAATGGAATATTTAAAAATGGTAAAATTTTACGACTATTGAATTTATCTATGAGAAAACCCGATAAAACTAAAGTAATTATCGAAATTATTGAATAAATCATAAATGATTGGGGTATGACGTATGGACTCCAAAATTTAGATTCGGCGATAAAAGATTGATAAATAAAAACACCAGTCACAATCCATGGCATAGCTAACATGTTCAATGAGATAATATAAAATCTTAAATCTTTTAAAACTTCTGTTCGTTTCCAACTTTTTATATCTTGAAGATTTTTTTTATTATTTTCAATATTTGAGGTCTCTCTGGAGTCAAAAGTTATATTTTTAATTGTATAAAAAACTATTATAGGTAATATTATTAAAATTAATAAAGATACAAAGTACCAAATTGTTCTCCAATGAAAAATATTAAGTAAAAATACAATTAAAATAGGCAAAATAAATTCTGCTGATGAAAGTCCAAACCATATAGTACTCAACGCTTTTCCTCTCTTTCTGTTAAAGTATCTGGATATTGCTGTTGAGGAGGTATGAGACATCAAGCCCTGTCCAGAAAATCTCATTAAAAATATACCTATAATTAAAAGATAAATATTAAATATTTGTGAAAAAAATATCGATGAAATAAATAGAATTCCAATTACTAATAATGAATAATTAAAAAGTTTAATCTCATCTATTTTTTTTCCAAACCAAACTAACACCAAACTAGATGCAATTGTCGCTGCAGCATAAATTGTGCCAAATTGTCCATGAGTTATATTTAATTCATTTCTAATACTTGGATTAAATAAACCGAGAAAAAAACTCTGTCCAAAACTCGAAAAAAATGTAAATATAAAACCGAAAATTAGAATTTTTTTATTTAAACTGAGGTTAATCATTTATGAGCAAAGTATCGTTTATAGGTTTAGGTGTAATGGGTTTTCCCATGGCTGGATATATATCAAAAGCTGGTCACGATGTAACTGTTTATAACAGAACAAAATCTAAAGCTGAAAAGTGGGTTAAAGAATATAAAGGTAACATAGCTGATACACCCATGGATGCGGCTAAAGATTGTGACTTTATCTTTACATGCGTTGGCAATGATAATGATCTCAAGGAGGTAACTCTTGGGGACAAAGGATTATTTAAGACTGCAAAAAAAGGTTCTGTTTATATCGACAATACAACTGCATCCGCAAATATAGCTAGAGAACTTTATAAACATGCAAAAGTTAGGGAATTCTATTTTTTGGATGCACCAATATCTGGGGGCCAAGCTGGAGCCGAAGGTGGAACATTAACAGTAATGGTTGGTGGCGATGAAACCCCTTATAAAAAAGCTGAACCAATTATTGATTGTTATAGTAAAAAAATTAAATTACTTGGACCCTCTGGAAGCGGTCAATTAACAAAAATGGTTAACCAAATTTGTATAGCAGGAGTTGTTCAAGGTTTGTCTGAAGCTATCAATTTTGGAATGAATGCTGGGTTAAACATGATTGACGTAATTGAAGTTATTTCAAAGGGGGCTGCTCAGTCTTGGCAGATGGAAAATAGGCACAAGACTATGATTGAAGATAAATTTGATTATGGATTTGCAGTTGATTGGATGAGAAAAGATTTAAAAATAGCAATGGATGAGGCGAAAAAAAATAATTCACCACTACCTGTTACAAAAATAATTGATGAATATTATGCTGAAGTTCAGAAGATGGGTGGACAACGATGGGATACTTCAAGTCTAATAAAAAGATTTAGAAAATAGATCGTGACGAAAACAGAAAGTTATTACGAAAATCCTAAAGAGATAGAAAAAAAAATTTGGAGTCTTTTAACTAATGCTGTGAAGGATAGATCGTCTGATTTTAGAACTCCTATTTTTATTTGTGGTAATGAAAAAGATTTTGACGGAAGAGTAGTTGTTTTAAGAAAGGCAGATCAAAAAAACAATTTTATTCAATATCATAGTGACATAAGATCAACAAAAATTGAAAAAATAAAAAAAAACTCAAATTGCTCAATATTATTTTATGGAAAAGAAGAAAAAATTCAGCTTAGAATTAAGGTGAATTGTGAGGTAAATTATAATAACCAGGTTACAAAGGAGTCTTGGGAAAAAACAGGACATATCAGCAGAAAATGTTATTTGGTGACCAAAGGCCCAGGAACAGAATCTAACATACCTACATCGGGTTTAAATACTAAATTTGATAATTTTGATTTTACTAAAGAGCAAAGCGAAAAAGGTTATAAAAACTTTAGTGTTATCAAGTGTGAAATTAAAAGTATAGAGTGGCTTTATTTAGCTGCCAAAGGGCATCGAAGAGCATTGATTGATATGGGCATACCAAAAAAGTTTACTTGGTTAATTCCTTAATTATTTTTTATATTTTTTTGAACCATCAACATAATGCTTGGCATTTTCATGTATGGACTTAATTTCATCATCTGTAACTTTTCTAAGAACTCTGCCAGGACTTCCAACTACTAATGAGTTATCAGGTATTACCTTATTTTCAGTAATCAAAGTATTGGCACCAATTATACAATTTTTTCCAATTTTAGAGTTGTTTAATATTATGCTTCCAATGCCAATTAGTGTGTTATTAGCTATTTGACAACCATGAAGCATTACCATATGTCCTACGGTAACACCGTTTCCAACATTTAATTTATATCCTGGATCAGTATGAAGTACACTTCCATCTTGGATATTAGAATTTTCTCCAATAGAAATTAATTCAATATCTCCCCTTAAAACTGCATTAAACCAAATACTGGAATTTTTTTCTAGTTTTACTTTTCCTATTAAAGTTGCGTTAGGTGCAACCCAAGCATCTGGATGAACTTCTGGTATATTTTTTTCGAAGTCATAAATCATATTTTTATGTATAATACATTATGGTTTTAACTAAAACACCTATATGCAATTTTGGTGAAAAAGCTAAACCTTTTGAGCTCAAAGGGGTTGATGGCAAAATTCATAAACTTGAAGAAAACATTGGAAAGAACGGCTTGTTAATAATGTTTATATGTAATCATTGCCCTTACGTTAAAGCTGTAATACGAAATATTGTTGAAGATTGTAAAAATTTAAAAAATGATGGGATAAATTCTTTAGCTATTATGTCAAATGACAGTATTAAGTATCCAGAGGATTCATTCGAAAATATGAAAGCTTTTAGTAAAAATTTTCAATTTTCTTTCCCCTATATTCTTGACGAAACTCAGATGGTTGCCAAAAATTATGGTGCCGTATGTACGCCAGATTTCTTTGGTTATAATAGCAACCTTGAATTACAGTACAGGGGTAGATTTAGAGAACTAAAAAACTTAAAACCAATTATGTCAGGTGAAAGTGATTTATTGAAAGCTATGCGTTTAATAATAAAAACAGGAAAAGGGCCTAAAAACCAAATACCAAGTATGGGCTGTAATATTAAGTGGGTTAAGTAATGTTTGTAATTTCAACAAGAAATTTTCCTCCTGAAGTTGGGGGTATGCAAAATTTAATGGGTGGATTGGCTAATGCATTAGTAAACCATGGGCCTGTTAAAGTTTTTGCTGATAAATCTGAAAGTTATGAAGAATACGATAGTACTTCGAAAGTAAACATAGAGAGATTTGGTGGAATTAAATTATTAAGAAAATATAGAAAAGCAAACAGACTAGTTGAATATATAAAAAGTAATCAAAATATAAGATCAGTTTTTTTTGATCATTGGAAAAGTTTAGAAAAAATTAATTCTAATTTTTTAAATAATTTTTCATCTTTTTGCTTGATACACTCAAAAGAAATTAACCACAAAAAAGGGACAAGCTTTAATAGAAGAATACTAAATTCTATCAGTAAAGTTAAATTCGTTATAGCAAATTCAAATTTTACAAAAAATTTAGCCTTGAAAATTGGTATTCCAAGTGAAAAAGTTCACATCATTCATCCAGGTTGCGATAATCCAATTAGTATAAATGAAAAATTTAGTATAGAAGCTGAAAACCTCTATAAAGATGCTTTTCCAAAAATTCTTACTGTAGCAAGGTTAGAAAGGAGAAAAAATCATCAAAATATTTTAATGTGCATAAGAAATCTTAAAGAAATATTTCCAAAAATTAAATATATTAGTGTAGGAGATGGAGATGAAAGAAAGAGACTAATATCTTTAACTAAAGAATTAAAAATTGAAAAAGAAGTTGCTTTTGTAAACAAAATTGATAACAACCTTAAAATTGCACTTATAAAAAATTCTAATTTATTTTTAATGCCATCAATTGTTTTTAAAAATTCAGTTGAAGGTTTTGGTATATCATTTATTGAAGCTGCAAGTTACGGAATTGGATCAATCGGTGGAAAAGATGGCGGCGAGTCTGATGCTATCAAAAATTGTGAAACAGGATTAATATGTGATGGGCAGAACATAAACTCTATTTATGAAAATATTATTAAATTTTTTGAAAATGATAATTATAAAAAATATGGAATGAATGCATTAGAATTTTCCAAAAATTTTCAATGGAATAAAGTTATTAAAAATTATTTGAAACTAACCTAATCTTTCCTTTACCTTAGCAAATACTTTTTCTGCTGATAGGTTTTCTAATTTTTTTTCTTCGATTACTCTAAAATTTTCTGAGTACATGCTTACTTTATCAGGCGTTGTATGACTTCCAAATAAAACTAAGCCTTTTTTATTTAAATGAGCAGATATGTGAGCTGGCCCTGTATCATTTGAAATAATAAAACTTGAATTTTTTATCAAATTAATTAGCTCAATAATACTTAATGAATTTCCGTCATTAAGAATTATATTGGCATTATAACTTTTTGATTCTATTATCTCTCTAGGACCAGGTGCAATAGCAATACTATATTTTGAACCATAGTTTGTTTTTATCAGGTCAATTAATTTAGAATAATAAGGCCATTTTTTCTTTTTAAGTTTTGGAGAACAGAAAGGGAAAATAAGAATATATTCGCCTTCAAAATATTGGTTTACTAAATTTTTAATATTTTTAAAAGTCCATTCAAAATCAGGTTTTTTTGTAAATTCAGTTTTATTGATTCCAGCCCTAACTAACTGTGACTTCATCCTGTCTAATACGGGTAAGTTTTTTTCATTTAATATTGTATCTTGGTCAGAGAAAGATTCACTGTCAGACCAAAAAATATTTTTTTTAAAAAGAAATTTTTTATAAAATTTAGTTCTAGATGAGTTTTGTAGATCAAAAACTTTTTCAAAAGAAAATCTTTTTAACATGTCACTTAATTTTTTTAAATAAAACAAATTCCATCTTGGAAGTCTTTTGTCTATTAATACTCCATCTATATATGGGCAAGATGACATAAAATTTGCATAAGGAGTTGTTGTTAAAAGCATAACTTTATAATTCGGAAAGTTCTGCTTTATATCCTTGATTGCTCCATTCGCTTGGATAATATCTCCTAAAGATCCATGTTTTATAATCAATATGTTTGACATCAAAACTTAAATTAACATAATTTATAAATATTAAATGAAAAAAATTTTAATTGAAATATCTTTTGGCGAATTACTTGATAAATTAAGTATTTTAGAGATCAAAAGAGAAAAAATAACACGAAATGAGTCTCTAAAGCTAATTGAAAAAGAATATAAAATTTTAGAAAAAATATATAAAGAGACCTTGGGTATTGAAAAATTTGAAAAATTTTATAAAGAATTAAAAAAAATAAATCTAAAATTATGGGATATTGAAAATGAAAAAAGAGGTTGCGAAAAAGAAAAAAACTTTGGTGAAAAATTTATAAAACTGTCAAGAGATGTGCACTTTATGAATGATAAAAGAGCAATAGTAAAATTAAATATTAATAAAATTTCTGGTTCGAATATTGGAGAAGTGAAAGAGTATACAAAATATTAAATATATTTACTCTTGGCTTTGAGAAGTAGCAAAATTCCATTTACAATCAAAACTTGGTATATAAGTTTCAGAAAGCACGACATTTCCAAAATTAGTTTGGAGTAAATCCATCCAATTTTTAACTTGTTTAGGTTTTTTTGATTGGCAACCAACTTGAGCTGTTAAAATGCCGCCAGGTTTTAGAATTCTTTTTAAACTTTTCATATTTTTTGATGCGAGATTTATACAAAATTCATCATCATTTAGATCAACAAAAACTTTATCATATTTTTGATCTTTAATTTTCTTAATGCTTTCAAACGCATCCCCCCAATAAGTCTTAACTTTATTATTTGCGGTTGCTTCTCCAAATATTTTTGGGAGATGTTTTTGGCATACTTTAACTACTTCTGGATCAAGTTCAAACCAATCGATTAAGTCAAAACCTTTAGATATCAATTCTCTTGCAACCCCGCCATCTCCGCCACCAATAATTGCAGCGCTTGAATTATCCTTCGACAAATTTAAAGCTGAATTCACAAATTGTGTACTATATCTTTTCTCATCCTTTTCAGCTACCTGTAATTCACTATCGATAAAAAGAGAATTTCCAAATTCCTCAAGTTTTAAAATTTCAATGTGCTGTCCAACTTTTGATACAAAATTTTCTATTGCATCAGTTACAACATAGTATTTCTTATGACCAGGAGTGCTATAAATGTCTTCGTAAATACCTTTGTTACTTCGATCAAAACTTCTAACAACTGCTCTTTTATGTTTAATCTCGTTCCTTAAAACATCCAAAGCTGCAGTGGGAGAAATCTTCCCGCAAGTAAAAAAATCAAAGCTAATAATTCCTTTTTCTGGAAAAGTATGAAAACTCATATGACTTTCTGCTAAAAGTGCTAAACAAGTATATCCTTGTGGCTTAAATACTTTCTCTGAAATATTTAAAACTTCTATTTTGGCTTTTTTTGCAATTTTATAAATTACTTTATTGTAAAAATCAGGAGTGTAATCCTTTTTTACACCTAAAAAATCTATCGTTACGTGTTCACCAACTTTATTCATAAAAAATTACTTTCTTTTATAATTTTTCATTTTTCCTAAAACAATTTTCATTTCTCTTTTTGAGAGAATTTTAGGAATTCCTATTCTTATTGCATTTATATATTGTTGGCAAATATTTTCTACTTCTTGGGCAAGTTCAAAAGCACTATCTAAATTTTTTCCAAAAGCTATCTGTCCATGATTTGATATTAAGCAAGCATATCTATTTTTTAGTGCGGACAAAATATTTTTAGATAAATTTCTAGTACCAAAAGTAGCGTATTTAGCGCAT
>CACGAV010000010.1 GCA_902571095.1 uncultured Pelagibacteraceae bacterium | reverse complement strand
GTTTTGACTTATAAAAATTAGTTTTGCTTTTAATTTTTTATGAAGAATGTATTCTATAAAATTCTCAGCACTAGTTTTTGAAAAATTTTTATCAAACTTCTTAATAATTATAAAATCAATACCTAATTTTTTTGATGTTTCAATTTTTTGTTTTAACGAATCAATTCTAAAATTTTTTATTTTTTTGTTAAAAAACATAACTGGTAAAGGGTGAAAAACTAATAAACCAAATTTAAGTTTGCTTTTTCTGGCTAAATATTTTCCTGAATTTATTACTTTTCGGTGGCCTAAATGAAATCCATCAAAATTACCAATTGCAATTGCTGAATTCATAAATTTTTTAGGGATATCAAAATTTTTATAAATTTTCATTTACCAGGTCAGTTCTTTTTGAAAGTAATTAGCTGTCACATTGTGTTCTACCAATAATTTTTCTATTAGTTTTTCATCAATTGTTTTGGATTTGTGTACACCACTAGTTATAAATATCGAGTCCATCTTCATATTATTTGCACCTTTAATATCAGTTCTAAGATTGTCACCAATTACTAGTGTTTTTTCATTTATTTTTAAACAAGAAAGATAAACTTCTTTATGAGGTTTGCCAAAATATATTACTTTACCACCAAGGTTTTCAAAAACTTCAGCTATTTTTCCGGCACAATATTCTTCTTCACCGCCTCTATGTACAATTAAGTCAGGATTAGTACAGACTAATTTTTTATTTATGTAATTTTTTAATAAATTTTTGTAGAATTGCAAATTTTCGCCTTCTTCATCAAAAAGTCCTGTGCAAAGTATAAAGTCACTTTTTTCTAAAGTAGTTTTGTTTTCTTTTATGTCGGCAAATAAAGAGTCGTCTCTTTGAGGACCAAGGTGATAAAATTTGTTACCAAATTTATTTTTTTTAAGTGAATTTAGTGCTGCCTCACCGGAAGTAAACACATTTTCAAGGAACTTGTCCTCCATTTTCATTTTCTTTAAAAACTCAACAACTTTCTTTTTTGGTCTTGGAGCATTTGATAAAAAAACAATTCTCTTTCCTTTTGATTGAAGTTCTCTGACTGCTCTAACTGCAGAGTTATATAAATTTACCCCATTATGCATTACTCCCCACAAATCGATTATAAATGCATCATATTCATGAAAAATTTCAGAAAGATGCTCTAATTTTTTAATTTTCATAGGAAATTCAAGCTTTTTTGGGTAAATTTTTTATTATCATACTCTTGCAAATTTCTAAATACATACCATATTCCACATTATTATAAATTATAGGAGATTTCATGAAATTTAGACCTTTACACGACAGAGTTCTCATTAAAGTCCTTGATAGTGAGGAAAAAACCAAGGGCGGAATAATTATACCAGATACTGCAAAGGAAAAACCTCAAGAGGGTGAGGTTGTTGCTGTGGGAAATGGGGCTAAGACAGAAGATGGAAAAATTGTTAAAATGGATGTTAAAGTTGGGGATCGTGTACTATTTGGAAAGTGGTCTGGAACAGAGGTTAAAATTGACGGCAAAGAATACAGTATAATGAAAGAGTCTGACATTATGGGTATTACAAAAGGAAAATAATTAAAACAAAGGAGATTTAAATGCCAAAAATTATAAAATTTAATAACGAAGCTAGAGCAAAAATGCTTAAGGGCGTAGATACACTTGCTAACACGGTTAAAACAACACTTGGTCCAAAAGGAAGAAATGTAGTAATTGATAAATCATATGGTGCTCCAAGAACAACAAAAGATGGGGTCACTGTTGCAAAAGAAATTGAACTTGAGGATAAATTTGAAAACATGGGTGCCCAAATGGTTAAGGAAGTTGCTAGCAAAACAAATGATAATGCTGGTGATGGAACGACGACAGCAAGCATTTTAGCGCAAGCAATAGTTGGTGAGGGTATTAAATATGTAACCGCAGGAATGAATCCTATGGACATAAAAAGAGGTATTGATAAAGCTGTTGAAAGTGTGATCGATAGTCTAAAGAAAACCTCAAAAAAAGTTAAAGCTAATGAGGAAGTAGCTCAAGTTGGAACTATATCTGCGAATGGTGAAAAAGAAATTGGGGATATGATTTCAAAAGCTATGCAAAAGGTTGGTAACGAAGGTGTTATTACTGTTGAAGAAGCAAAGGGAATTCAGACAGAATTAGACGTTGTAGAAGGTATGCAATTTGATCGTGGTTACTTGTCTCCTTACTTTGTTACGAACGCTGATAAAATGACAACTGAATTGGATAACCCTTTGGTATTACTTCACGAAAAAAAATTAACTAACCTACAACCAATGGTCCCACTATTAGAGTCTGTTGTTCAAGCTAACAGGCCCTTAATGATAATTTCTGAAGATGTAGAGGGTGAAGCTTTGGCAACACTTGTGGTAAATAAATTAAGAGGTGGTTTAAAAGTTGTTGCAGTAAAAGCTCCAGGGTTTGGTGACAGAAGAAAAGAGATGTTGGAAGATATTGCAATTTTAACTGGTGGCCAAGTCATATCTGAAGATCTTGGAACAAAACTTGAGAGTGTTAAAATTAATAATTTAGGTTCTTGCAAGAAAGTAAAAATTGACAAAGAAAACAGTACAATAGTTGCTGGGTCAGGTAAAAAAGCTGACATTGAAGCAAGGTGTAATCAAATTAGAAAACAAATTGAAGAAACTACATCTGATTATGACAAAGAAAAACTTCAAGAGAGATTGGCAAAATTAGCCGGTGGTGTGGCCGTAATTAAAGTTGGCGGAGCAACAGAAGTTGAAGTTAAAGAGAGAAAAGACAGAGTTGAGGATGCACTTAATGCTACAAGAGCTGCTGTTGAAGAAGGTGTTGTAGTTGGTGGTGGTTGTGCACTGCTCTATGCTTCTCAAGAATTGGATAAAGTAAAAGTAAAAGGTGATGATCAAAAAGCTGGGGTAGACATAATTAAAAAGGCTTTACAAGCTCCTATCAGACAAATTGCTGCTAATGCTGGTGTAGATGGTTCAGTAGTTGTTGGAAAATTGTTAGATGGAAAAAAACAATCCCAAGGTTTTGATGCTCAGGAAGAACAATATGTTGATATGTTTTCAAAAGGTATTATTGACCCAATGAAAGTAGTTAGATCAGCATTACAAGATGCTTCATCTATAGCTGGTTTGCTAATTACAACCGAAGCAATGATAGCTGACAAACCAGAAGAAAAAGACTCTGGTCCTGCTATGCCTCCAGGTGGAATGGGTGGTATGGGAGGAATGGGTGGTATGGGAATGTAATCCCAATCACTTCAAAGAATTTAAAAAAGGCTGCAATTTTGCAGCCTTTTTTTTTGAGTATAATACACAAGCTTGTGACTTTAAAATCAAACCGTCTTTTAAAATTCTAAGGTTATTATCTCTTAAAGTTTTGCCAGTCGAAGTGATATCAGTAATAATTTCTGAAGAACCAATAAAAGGATAAGTTTCCGTTGCACCAAGACTTGCAACTAATTTGTATTGGGTAACACCTTTTGAAACTAAAAAATTATTAGTTAAATTTGGGTACTTTGTTGCAACTCTCAATCTGGTATTTTTTTTATCTCTAAAATCGAAAGATACTTCCTCTAAATCAGCAACAGTTTGTACATCAATCCAATCATTGGGAATGGCAACTACAACATTCGCTGAGCCAAAATCTAATTTTTTCTTAACTTCAATCTTTTGTTTCAGGTTTGCGGCTGACTCATTTAAAAGATCTAATCCCGAAATCCCTATATCAAGGGTACCATCACCAATTCTTTGAATGATTTCTTTTGCATGCAAATAAATAATTTTAATATTAGGAAAGTTTTTTACCTCAGCAAAATAGTTTCTCTCTCCTCCATTTGAGGTTAACTTTAAATTGTTTCTAGCAAAGAAATCTATTGATCCCTCTTTCAATCTGCCTTTACTTGGTAATCCAATTGTTATTAAATTTTTCATGTCTTTAAATTATTTAAATTAATTGCAGCACCTACTGCTGAAATATTTTTCTTAGATCCAAGGTTCTTCAATAAAGCATCATATCTGCCCCCTCTTGCTATTTCTTTTTTGGAAGAATTATATATTTCAAATACTACTCCAGAATAATACTCGATGTCTCTACCAAAATTCGTAGAAAAAGTTATTTTAGAATTTAGCCTAGATAAATTTTTCAAACTTGATAGGTCTTTAAAAACACTTTTATTTAACTGATTTTTATTAATAAAATTATTTAGTGTTTTATCTAATTTATCTAGCGGGCAATTAATTTTTAAAAAGTCTTTAATAATTTTTACTGTTTTTTTATTTTCTTTAAATGATCTTGGATCTTTGATTTTTCTATCGAATCTAGATATAATTTCTGAAACTTTTCGATTTGCAATTTCTTTGTTTTGATCAATATTCTTCATTTCGAAAAATTTTTTTTTATCTAGTTCAACTGTAGAAGGATCAACATCGGAGTTTGTTTCAAGTCTATTAAGTAAATCTTCAAAATATTGTGGCCGCCAAAAGTGTCTTTTTAATCTCAATCTCCATCTTTCTGGTATTTTTAAAGACTCAATCAACTTTTTGAATAAACTTACATCCCCTACTTTAATCGATATATTTTTGATTTTTATTTTATTAATTGAATTAGTTATTGTTTTTAAGACTTTTAAATCATCGATGGATTTATTTTTTGATCCAAAAATCTCTAAACCTAATTGATAATTAATAACTTTGTTTAAACTTTTTGATCTTCTGTAAGCTTGACCTGAATAATATATTTTTGAATTTGCTTGAGAGTTATCTTTTAAATATTTAATGCAGGAAGCAACTGTCAAATCTGGTCTCAAACACATATTTTTTCCAGTGTCATCCTCAAAAGTAAGCATTATCTTCCTAAAATTCTCGCCAGATCTTTCGATAATATAATCTGAATCTAAAAGTACATCCGGCTCTGATAAAACAAAACCATCTTTCTTAAATACTTTTATTATATTTTCAGAGTAATTTTTTGATTTCATTTACTAGTTCCTCAATTTTAACAAAACTTTCATTTCCACTTTCTAAATTTTTTAAAGTCACTTTTCCTGATTTTATTTCATTGTCACCATACAAAATAACAGCTGGGGACCCTAACTTGTTCGCATATTCCATTTGCTTCTTTAACTTGCCCTCTCCTGGATAAATTTCTGAACTGATATTTGAAGCTCTAAGTTTATTTAATATATCTACATATTCCTTAATTTTATCTTGATCGAAAACACATATAATGACAGGTCGTGTAGACTTTATTTTAAAATCTTTTTTCTGCATCAAAGCAAATACTAGTCTATCCAGACCAATTGATATTCCAGTTGCGGGACAATCTAAATTTCCAAAATTACTAACAAGATTATCATACCTTCCTCCACCGCCGATTGATCCGAATTGAATAGTCTGTCCTTTTAAATTTTTTACTTGAAAATTTAAATTAACTTCAAAAATAGGTCCAGTGTAATATTCTAGTCCCCTAATAACTGATGGATCAAATTTGTAATTCTTAAAATTGTAAGCCTCAAATATTTTTAGAATTTCTAAGATATCTTCGCTATCAGGAATTTTACCTCGCAATGTAGACTCAATTATTTTGATCTGGTCATTGCTAAGGTTTGCTCCCTTTGTATAATCCCCTGATTTATCTTTTCGACCCTCTCCAAGAAGTTTTTTTACTTCCTCCCAGCCAAGCCTATCGATTTTGTCTAAGGCTCGCAGTGTAGTTAAAATTTGATCTTTCGATGTGATTTTCAAATTTTGAAATAATTTATTTGTTAATTTTCTAGAAGAAATTTTTACAGTATAATCTTTTTTATCTAAGCCGCATTTTTCTAATATTTCTGAAATTAATATACAAAGTTCTGCATCTGCTTGTAAATTTTTTGTTCCCACGTAGTCAGCATCGAATTGTAAAAATTCTCTAAATCTTCCCGGTCCAGGTTTCTCATTTCTCCAAACAGATCCTAACTGATAACGCTTGAATGGTTTTGGTATTTCAAGATAATTTTTTGCTACGTATCTTGCTAACGGAGCGGTAAGATCATAACGAAGAGATAGCCATTTATTTTCATCTTTAAAAGAAAATACTCCCGCATCTGGTCTATCTTTATCAGGTAAAAATTTGCCAATACTATCCGTATACTCGAAGCTAGGTGTTTCGAGATATCGAAAGCCGTACTTAATCATAACTTCTTTAATATTAGAAATTACAAAATCACGGATTAATAATTCTTTTTCTTGTCTATCTACAAAACCTAATGGTAGCTCCTTAGAAGGTTTTGTTTTTTTATTTTTTACCATTTTTGGTACAGCAGGGTGGATTCGAACCACCGACCCCTAGTTCCACAAACTAGTGCTCTAACCAACTGAGCTACTGCTGCATAACTCCTTTTTATATTAATTATTTATAAATTTGTATTTTAAATATGTAGTGATTTAGCTAAGCAATAGCTTAGCGTGCGCTCTGTGAGAGTGCGTTTGAGATATTAGAATATTTTTTCTATTAAACATTTCAAGATCTTTTAACAAATTAAATGATAATTACAACCCCTGATTATTGGGACAAAAACTAGAATCTTAATCTTTGCCCCAATTAATAGTTGCTGGTAATAAGATTTAAGATGTTTTCTGTAGATTTACCGCGGCAGGTCCTTTTTCTCCGTTCTCTACATCAAAAGTAAGCTCATCACCTTCGTTTAAATATTTTAAACCAGCTGCTCTTACTGCTGAAGAATGAACGAAAACGTCCTTTTCCTTATCTTCTCTTTCAATAAAACCGTATCCTTTAGTTCCATTGAACCATTTTACTTTGCCTTTTAGACTCATTGTTTTTCCTTACTTAGTTATTAACGTTATATTAGTAAAATTTACTAATATTGCCCTTAAATAGAGTTAGAGATTAAATGTCAAGTGAATGATTGCTTTTTAAATGAAAAAATTAATAAAATTGCCTTTTTACTACAGGAAAACACTTAAAATTATTATTGCTATTAAGCCAATCAGTGAACTTAATAACAATTTTTTTCTATCTTTTACAAATTCAATAAATCTTGAAATTGTTGACTCCGAATAGGCTAAATTTTGACCATTTATATCAGATGGTCTTTTAAAACCTTTGTCTCTTCCAATTTTTAAAAATCTGGCTTTTCTTAGATTAAAAATTTCATCTCCTGATAAATTTTCATAAACTTTTAAATTTTCCAATATTGATTTTTTTATTTGCAAAGCCATTTCTTTATTATCTCTATGTGCACCGCCAATTGGCTCATCAATAATTTCATCGATTATACCAAGTTTCAATAATTCTTTTGAAGTTAACTTCATCGCATCAGCCGCCTCTAGAGACTTGCTTGGATCTCTCCATAGAATAGATGCACAACCCTCTGGGGATATGACCGAATATATAGAATGCTCTAACATTATTATTTTATTTGAAGATGCAAGTGCAATTGCACCTCCAGATCCACCTTCACCAATTATAATTGAGATGTTTGGTACCTTAAGGGACATACAACATTCTATCGAGTTGGCTATCGCAATTGCTTGTCCCCTCTGCTCTGCTCCTATTCCAGGATATGCCCCAGGAGTGTCAATAAAAGTTATTACTGGAATTCTAAAACGGTCAGCAAGTTTCATAAGTCTAATGCTTTTTCTGTAGCCTTCTGGCTTCATCATTCCAAAATTTCTTTCCATTCTACTATTTAGGTCTTCTCCTTTTTCCTGACCCAAAATTAAAACTGATTTGTTTTCAATTCTACCAAAACCTGCAATTATAGATTTGTCATCACCAAAAAGTCTATCGCCTGATAAAAGTGTAAAATCAGAAAATATTTCTTTAATATAAAAATTTGCTCTTGGTCTATCCTCGTGTCTAGCAACTAAAGTTTTTTGCCAGCTATTTAATTCTGAATATGTTGATTTGAGTTTTTCATTAATCTCGTTTTGAATTTTTTGTATCTTAACTGTATCAACTTCAGAAATACCATCTTTTTCAAATGGATTTTTTGATGATTCCAAATCATCTTCTAAATTTTTAATTTCTTTCTCAAATTCTAAATAATTTTTCATAAATACTGAAAAAAATTGTATTAGTAATTTAATTAAAATTCAAATGTGTCAATAAAGTGTTGTGAAAACTCTTTATATTTGTTGTATTATTACATTATGAGTAAAATAAATGTTAATGGTTTAAAAGTAGACAAAATCTTGTTTGATTTCGTTAATTCAGAAGTGATCCCCGGTTTAGATATTAAGTCTGAAAATTTTTGGACAGGCTTTAGTCAGGCTGTGCATGAGTTAACCCCAAGAAATAAAAAACTAATAAATAAAAGAGATGAAATTCAAAAAAAGATTGATCAATGGCATTTATCAAATAAAGACGTAAAGATTAATGAAAATGAATATTTAAAATTTTTAAAATCTATAAACTATATTGTCGAAGAAAAAGAAGATTTTCAAATTGATACTTCGAAAGTGGATAAGGAAATTGCTAAAATAGCAGGTCCACAACTAGTTGTTCCTGTTGATAATGCGAGGTATGCTCTTAACGCAGCTAATGCTAGATGGGGTAGTTTATATGATGCTCTTTATGGTACAGATGTATTATCAAAAAATAAATCTAATGAATTTGATCAAGATAAAGCAAATAAAGTAGTTAATTACGTAAGGGATTTTCTAAATAAAATTTTTCCAATCAGTAATGGGGATTGGAAAGAGGTTTCTAATATAACAGTTGGAGAGGAAAATTTATCATTAATTATTAGTGGCAAAAAATTTAGTTTAAAGAATAAAAAACAATTTGTTGGTTTTAAAGGAAATAAAAGTAACCCAAATTCAATTCTTTTAATAAATAATAATCTTCATATTGATATAATTATTGACCCAAACTCTCCTGTAGGAAAAAAAGATAAAGCAAAAATAAGCGATATAATAATTGAGTCAGCCTTATCAACTATCGTTGATAATGAGGACTCGGTAGCTGCTGTAGACTCGGTTGATAAGATAAAGTGCTATAGAAATTGGCTTGGTATTATGAAGGGTACTCTTCAGGCTGAATTTAATAAAAATGGTAAAAAACTTATTCGTAAATTAAATGAAGATAGAAAATATACTAGCATAAATGGGTCTGAAATTATTTTGCACGGAAGATCTTTGTTGTTAAATAGGAATGTAGGTCACCTGATGACTAATCCAGGGATATTGCTTGAGGATGGATCTGAAATACCTGAGGGAATATTGGATGCTTTCATTTCAACACTATGCGCAATGCATGATATTAAAAATAAAAAAAACTCTAGAACTGGCTCTTTTTATATAGTTAAACCTAAAATGCATGGTCCAGAAGAAGTAGAATTTACAAATGATCTTTTCGAAAGAGTAGAAAAAGTTTTGGGTGTAGAAAAATTTTTTATTAAAGTTGGAATTATGGATGAGGAAAGAAGAACAACGGTAAATCTTAAAGAGTGTATTCGCAAAGTTAAAAATAGAGTGGTGTTTATCAATACAGGTTTCCTGGATAGAACAGGCGATGAAATGCATACTTCTTTCGAAGCTGGACCAATGATTTTTAAAGGAGATATGAAAAAATCTGTTTGGTTAAATACATATGAAAACTGGAATGTTGATATAGGATTGCAATGCGGCTTCTCAGGAAAAGCACAAATTGGAAAAGGTATGTGGGCTATGCCAGATAGAATGGCCGATATGATGTCTCAAAAAATTGGTCATCCAAATTCTGGGGCAAACTGCGCCTGGGTTCCTTCTCCAACAGCTGCAATTCTTCACGCACTACATTATCATCAAATTAATGTTTTTAAAAAACACGAAGAAATCAAAACTAGAAAAAAAGCTAGAATTGAAAATATTTTAAAAATTCCAAAGGCGGATAGACCAAACTGGTCACTTCAAGATATTAACAAAGAACTAGAGAATAACGCACAAGGGATTTTAGGTTATGTAGTTAGATGGATTGATCAAGGAGTGGGTTGTTCAAAGGTCCCCGATATAAATAATATTGGTTTGATGGAAGACAGAGCAACTTTGAGAATATCATCTCAACACATGGCAAACTGGCTTCATCATAAAATATGTAGCAAAGAACAAGTTTTAAATGTTATGAAAAAAATGGCTGCTGTAGTAGATAAGCAAAATATTGCAGATAAAAATTACGTTCCAATGGCTCCAAATTTTCAAAAATCTTTAGCATTTTTAGCAGCTTGTGATCTTGTATTTAAAGGAAGAGAGCAACCATCTGGATATACAGAACCTTTGCTTCATAAAATGAGATTAGAAAAGAAATCTAATCAGTAGAAACTGGCACTCTATTCTTGAATGCAGAAATTAAAGTTCCATCGTCTAATTGCTCAATTTCCCCTCCGACAGGCAGACCTTGTCCTAATTTGGAAATTTTAATTTTATCATTCCTTATTGCATCTTCAATATAATGAGCTGTGGTTTGACCCTCCACTGTAGCACTTGTGGCTATAATAACTTCTTTCAAACTATTCTTTTTTATTCTTTTTATTAAAGAATCAATCAATAAATTTTTTTGTTGAAAATTATCGTTTGGATTCAATGTTCCTCCTAAAATATGAAAATGTCCCTTAAATATATTTGACGATTCTATTACCCACATATCAGCTAAATTCTCTACAATACAAATCTTGTCATAATTATTTAAATTATTTTCACAAATACATTTTTTATTTAATAATTTTAAATTACCACAATCGTTACATCTAACTATATTTTTAAAAACATTTGCTAATGATTTCGCTAAAGGTTTAATCATGTTTTCTTTATTATTAATTAATTTTAAAATTATTCTTTTTGCAGATTTAGGGCCTAAACCAGGTAGTTTAGAAAATTGTTTAATTAAATCTTCGATTTCTGGAAGTTGATTGCTCATTAGAAAGGCATTTTTAAATCAAAAGGTAAGTTTGGAATTCCGGTTGCCTTCGCAACCTCTTCTGACGTTTTTTTTTTTAACTTATCTCTTGCGTCATTATATGCGGCTATTATTAAATCATTAATTATTTCGTCTTTTTCTTTTTTTGCTTTTGCGTCTACATAAATCGATTTCATTTCATGGTTGCCCTTTAAAACAACCCTTACCAAATTTCCTCCAGCGATTCCCTCTACTTCAATATTTTTTAAATTTTCTTGAACTTCTCTCATTTTTTCTTGCATTTTTTTAGCCTGGGAAAGCATATCTGAAAAATTATTCATTTTCCTCACTCACATTAATTAATTCTGCGTCAGGGAAAGCATTTATAAAATCCTTAAATGTTTGTGAATTTTTTTCAAAGTTTAGCGCTTTCTCTTTGTCTTCTACTTTTTGTTGGTGAAAAGTTTTGTTTGTTTCATTTTTGGTTAAACTAATAATCCATCTCTTCCCAGTTGAATTAAATAAAAAATTTGAGAGTGTTTTAATGAAATTTTTATTTATATTTTCATTAAAATTTATTTCAATTTTTCCATGTTCAAATTTTGCTAACTTAACATTTCTCTCAAGGTCATACTTGAGCTCCATTTCTTTCAGTTTTTCTGTTAAATTTATGAGATCAGCAAAAGACCTTATCTGAGTTTTATTTTGGATTTCAGATTCTTGTTTGGTTAAGGTTTTAATCTGCTCTGTATTTTTAATTTGGCTTTTAGTAAAATTGATTGGCTTCAGGTCATTTTTTTGATTTTCAATTTTTTTTTTTACATCGGAAATGTCAAATGTTTTTTCTTTGCTGGAAATTAGATCCTGTTGATCTGAGCCAATATTTTTCATATAGATAAGTTGAAGTACGAACATTTCAAGTGCTAAATTATCATTTGGAACAACCTTGATATCCTCAATTGTCTTTAATGTTAATTGCCAAAAAAGGCTAATGTCTTGCATATTTAAGTCTTTTGATCCTTTTTCAATTAAATTCAATTCTGAGTCGGAAATAAACAAATCATTTTCAATTTTGCCAAGACTTATTCTTCTTCCATAAACATAAATGAGCTCTAGAAAATCATTAAGAAAATTTTTAGCGTCTAGACCGCTTTCGATAAGTTCTCGTAAAATATCGAGTGATTTTTTTTGTTCTCCAGAAAAAATATTATTAATCAAATCTACGAGTTTTGATTTGTCAGCAATGCCAAGCATTTTTCTTACATCTGAGCTTTCTAAAGTTTTTTCGTTATTTAAATTTTGGTAAATGATAGCTCTATCTAATAAAGATAAAGCATCCCTAACAGATCCTTCGGAAGCCTTTGCTAATAATTTTAATGCTGATTCTGAAATTTTGCCATTTTCTATTTCTGAAATTTTTTTAATATGTTTAAAAATTTCTTCAAGAGGAACTCTTTTTAAATCAAATCTTTGACATCTTGATAAAATAGTTACAGGAATTTTTCTAACTTCAGTTGTTGCTAAAATAAATTTTAGCTTCTCTGGTGGCTCCTCTAAAGTTTTGAGCAGTCCATTAAATGCCTGTTTGGACAACATGTGGATTTCATCAATTATAAATATTTTAAATTTTGCACTCGTAGGATTATACTTCGCATTTTCTATTAGCTCTCTTATATCGTCTATTCCAGTTTTAGATGCTGCATCCATCTCTAGAACATCAATATGATTTGAATTTTCAATTTCTTTGCAATGGCAAGTTTCTTTTTCACCGCAGATTTCTCCTTTTTCAAAATTTTTAGTGCAATTCATTGCCTTTGCAATTAGTCTAGCTGTTGTTGTTTTTCCAACACCTCGTATCCCCGTTAATAGATAGGCATTTGGAGTTTTTCCAATTTTTATTGCATTGGAAATAGTTTCGGCAATTATTTCTTGACCAATCAGATCCTTAAAAACTCTAGGTCTATATTTTAAAGCTAATATTTTTGTATTATTTTTTGTGTTCATACCAGTGTTAGGAGACCAAACAACCCGCTTTCAAAAGTTCGTGCTGCTGTTGTTACACCCTGACACATTAAACGCATTAAAACCGCCTGAATGGCCTCCAGATTATTATATCAATATAAAAATGAATTCTACAAGTCTCTATTATTATTTTTGTGGACTATTTTTTTCTAGATAAAGAGGCTTCATAAACTCCTAAAATATTAAGGCTTTGAGTATGAAATCCAAGCTCCTCTAAGGCTTTTTGAACCTTTATATCCTCAATGTGTCCCTCTAAATCTAAGTAAAAATTAGTTTGATCAAATGTGTTCTTTACGGAAAAACTTTCTAATTTAGTTAGATTTACTTGGTTAGTTGCAAAACCTCCAAGGCATTTATAAAGTGCAGCAGGTATACTCTTTAATCTAAATATGCAGCTAGTAATATAACTCTTATTTTTTTCATATATTGGTTGATTTATATTTTTCCCCATAATTAAAAATCTAGTTACATTATTACTTTCGTCTTCAATATTTTTCATTAAAACTTTAAGTTTGTAAATTTTTGCTGATAGTGTAGATGCTATTGCACCAATTGACTTATCTTTTCCTCTCGAAAGTTCCTTTGCAGATCCCGCGGTATCTGCAGAGATAATTGTTTTAAAATTATTTTTTTGAATAATTTTTTGACACTGGTCAATGGCCTGTGCATGACTTCGTATATACTTTATATCTTTTAAATCAGCTCCTTCTTTAACCAATAAATTGTGTTCAACTTTTTGAAAGTGTTCAGCGTAAATTTGTAACTTATACTTTGGTAAAAGATAATGAATATCAGCTACTCTTCCAGCCAAAGAATTTTCTATGGGAATTACTATATTAATGTTTTCATTTTCGTAAGCTGATTTAAATGTTTCCTCAAATGTTGGACAGGTTTTTATCGATGAACCTGGAAAAAGCACTTCACATGCAATATGAGAATAAGCTCCCATCTCTCCTTGAAATGCAATAATTTTTTTTGTCATTTATTTCTTTCCATCAATTTTTTTACTTGTTCTAAATCTTCCTCAGTATCAACACCTAATGGATAAGAAGATGAAAAACCGACATTAATATTTAATTTATTTTCTAAAGCTCTCATCTGTTCCAAATTTCTCTCTAATTCCAATTTACTTCTTTTTAAATTTACATACCGCATTAAAGCTTCATTAGTAAAGGCATAAATTCCAATATGATGATAAATAAATTTATTTTCTATATTAGATAAATTTCTTTGAAAATCGAGTGCAAACGAAAAACCTGATTTTTCAATATTATCTCGAGTGATAACTTTAACAACATTTTTATCTATTAATTCATCTTTATTTTTGATTTTAGATGCAAGTGTAGCTATATCGCATAAATTATTGCTCATATGTTTGTTTATTTGTATTAAGGCATCTGGATTTAAATTTGGCAAATCACCTTGTAAATTTATAATTATTTTAGGCTCAGAAGAAAAATATTTTTCAAAAGCCTCAAATATTCTATCGGTTCCAGTTTCATGTTTTTTGCCTGAGATAAATGCTTTACCTCCATTCTTTTTTATCAATTGAGCAATATCCTGGTCAGGAGTTGCAACTAAAACTTCACCAATATTTGAATTTTTAGCCAAATTATAAACGTGCAGTATCATCTCAACTCCCATAATAGTTTTCAGTGGTTTGTTAGGAAGTCTTCTTGCTTTTAAACGTGAGGGGATAATCACAACTGTATTGCTCATAAATTTTTATGCGGCTCAAAGACGCAATTTTTTCTAATTTACTTAAAGTCTTTTAAGTAAACTCGTGATATATTTCATATATTAACTATCAAATTTATGAACGGTTTTGAAATAAATAAAATTGTTGCTGCTATAATTTTTACTGTATTGGTAGTTTTTGGTATTGAAAAAATAAGTGATTATTTATTTTTTGTTAAAAAGCCATCTGAAGCTGCATATAAAGTTGAGGCTCCAATTATTCAAACTACAAGCTCTGGGTCATCAGGTGATAAAAGTGTGGATATAAAGACACTTCTTGCTATGGGCACAATAGAGCATGGAGAGAAAGTATTTAAAAAATGCACAGCTTGCCATGTAATCGCAAAAGGTGGAAAAAATAAGATCGGCCCAGTATTGTACGGCGTACTAGGTAGAAAGTCAGGTTCAATTTCAGATTATAAATATTCAAAAGCACTAATTGCTCACGGAAAAATTTGGTCCTATCAAGAAATGAATGGATATTTATTAAAACCACAGGCACATATAAAAGGAACTAAAATGGCTTTTGCTGGTTTAAAGAAAGAAAAAGATAGAGCCTCAGTAATTCTTTATATGAATAGCTTTAGTGATAATCCTCTACCAAAACCTTAGTTTACTTCGTACACCATTCTATAATACTTTTTTGAGCATGAATTCTATTAAATGCTTGTAACCAAACAACTGACTGAGGGCCATCCATAATTTCATTAGTAACTTCCTCTTCTCTGCTTGCTGGAAGACAGTGCATAAAAATTGCGTCTGGTTTAGCAATTTTCATCAATTTTTTATTGACCTGATATTTTTTTAAATCCTTCTTCTTTTTATTTTTATTAACTTTATCACCCATTGAGATCCATTTATCAGTCATAACACAATCTGCGTCTTTAGCTGCCTTATAAGGATCCTCTGTGATTAGGAGATTACAATTATTTTTTTTTGCAAATTCAATTATTTTTTTATTAGGCTGATATTTTTTAGGACATGCAATTTTTAGTTCAAATTTAAATTTGGTTGCCGCTTCAATAAATGAATTTGCTACATTATTTCCATCCCCAAGCCAAGCGATGGTTTTGCCTTCGATATCACCTTTTGACTCTTCAAAAGTCAGAATATCAGACATGATTTGGCATGGATGATTTAGATTGGTTAAACCATTTATAATAGGAATTTCTAAATATTTTTTGAATTCGTTTATATCCTCATGTGAATCAGTTCTTATCATAAGTATATCCGCATACTGAGATAAAACTTTTGCAGTATCTTTGATTGTTTCATCTCCTTTGCCATAATGAATTTCGTCTTCATTTAAAATAATTGATGATCCACCTAATTGTCTGACCGCTAAATCAAAAGAAATTCTTGTTCTTGTTGAGGGTTTTGAAAAAAACATAATCATTGTTTTTCCTTTAAAAGGCTGATCTATGTCCGGTTGAGAATTCGGTTTTTTACCTCTTTCAGACTTTCTTTTTTTTGCGCTATTAATTATTGATCTCAACTCGCTTTTAGTCAAATCAGAAATATTTATAAAGTTATTCATTGCTTAATTGATCACAAACCTTTCTTATTATATTTATGGCAAGATCTATTTCTTGTCTTTTTACATTTAAAGGAGGCAAGATTCTGACAACATTTTCACCGGCTCTCATTGTAAGAAGTTTATTTTTGTCTAATTTATTTATAAACTTATTTTGATCTGTATATAACTGTAGTCCTATTAAAAGTCCAATTCCTCTTACCTCTTTAATAATATTTGGATATTCATCCTTTATATTATTTAGTTCACTAATAAAATACGTCGAGGTTTTTTGAACATTTCTTAAAAAATCCTTTTTGAATATTTGATCGAGAACTGCATTTCCCACAGCCATTGCTAGAGGATTGCCCCCAAAAGTACTACCATGGGAACCTGGTGTCATTGCGGAAGCTACTTTTTTATTCATTAAAACAGCACCAATCGGGAAACCTCCGCCTATTCCTTTTGCAATAGGCACTATATCAGGTTTAATTTTTGCGTGCTCAAATGCAAAAAATTTGCCAGATCTCCCTATTCCACACTGTACCTCATCTAATATTAGTAGAATTTTTTTTTTATTACATAATTTTCTCAATCCTTGTAAGCACCAATTTGGAATAACTTTAATACCCGACTCTCCCATGGCAGTTTCAACCATTATGGCCGCTGTATTTTTCGTTATAGCTTTTTCCATTCCCTCATGATCTCCAAATTTAAAATGGTCAAAACCTGGTACTTTTGGTCCAAACCCCTCTGTCATTTTTTTTGAACCACTTGCAAAAATTGCAGCTAAAGTCCTTCCATGAAATGAATTGCTTATACATAAAATTCTATTTTTTTTTGGTTTGCCAATTGAATAAAAATATCTTCTGGCTGCTTTGATTGCGGCTTCTGTGGCCTCGGCACCACTATTTTGAAAAATTACATAATCTGCAAAAGTTTTTTGGGCAAGTCTTTTGGCAAGTCTTTCTCCCTCTGGAATAATAAATGCATTTGATACATGCCAAAGTTTTTTGGATTGTTTGTTAATTGCTTTTGCTAAGTAAGGATTTGAATGACCTAGAGAGTTTACTGCTATTCCTTGTACAAAATCTAAATATTTTATACCTTTCGTAGAATAAACAAAACTACCCTTGCCTTTTTTAAATGCAATTTTTCTTCTATTATAGTTTTTTGCTAAAGCACTCATAAATTATGATTTTATTTTATACCCTTTTTTATAAAGTAAATAAGAAATAAACCATGTAGTTATTGATAACAAGGTTAAGTAAATTGAGCCAACTAAAATTGATCCGTCAGATTTTTCAAGAAAACCATATCTGATTCCATCTATCATGTAAAAGAATGGATTACACTTACTTACTGTTTGAAGAAATAATGGTAGATTATCTATTGAATAAAAAGTCCCGGATAAAAATGAAAGCGGTATAATTATAAAATTAGTTACAGTCGCCATATGATCAAATTTTTCAGCCCATAAACCGGCAATTACTCCAATTGAACCCAGGATGAAAGAAGAGACAAATGTGTAAAAAACTAAAACAGTAATATTTTTAATTTCTATATCTACAAGGAAATAAAATATGAAAATTGAAACAATTCCAATCATAAAACTTCTCGTTGTAGCTGCTAATGTTACTGCAAATGTAACCTCTCCAGCTGAAAGTGGGGCGTAAAGAATATCCACAATATTTCCTTGAATCTTTGAAATCATAAAGGAAGAAGAGGAATGAGAAAAAGCTTGTTGGATTATTTGCATAGCAATCAATCCTGGCGCGAGAAAAACAATAAATGGAACACCAAGCATATCTGATCTTTCTGATCCAATTGCAACTGATAAAACCATTAAAAACAACAATGACGTGATTATTGGGGACAAAAGAGTTTGTATCCACACAACTAAAAATCTAAGAACTTCTTTTTCATATAAAGTCCAAAAACCAATCCAGTTAATTGCACCAAATCTTCTTTTTCCCAATTTGTATTTTTTTCCAACTTCAACCATACGTAGTCTTATAACTTTAAAATTAATTTTCTGTGAAAAACTTTCGTTTTAAGCAAAAGTATCACTTTTTTAATTTAACACTACTAAATAATGTAATACGTTCAGTAAGAAAACTACATATAGTTTTCAAAACTAAAATGAGCTGGACCGACGAAAGAGAAAGTAAACTGAAAGAGCTGTGGGCTAAAGGTCATACAGCTAGTCAAATTGCCGAAATCTTGGGTGGAACAACAAGAAATGCAGTAATTGGAAAGGCACATAGATTAAAGCTTGCAGGTAGAGCTTCCTCAACCAAGCAAACAAAAATTGTCAAAAAACAAGCAGTAAGTGGAGAAAATAAAGATGAGAAACACATAAGCAGAAGAAATAGATTTAGATCTCTGCTTTTGGATAAAAATTTTGAGCCAGAAAATCCAAAAAAATTGGAGGAACTCGATGATCAAAACTGTAGATGGCCAATCGGGCATCCTGATCAAGAAAGTTTTTACTTCTGTGGTAGATCTCCTGTAGAGGGATTTTCATATTGTAAACTTCATGTTTTGTATGCTTTTCAACCTAAAAACCCTAAAGAGGAGCTCATCGATAAAGAAGATGATGTTCCAGAATTTATAGAAAAAAAAGTTAAAGCTTCTAAGTAATCCTTTAATAAAACCTTAACAATACTTTAATATAATAATCAGGAGAAAAAATATGAATAAAATAACTATAAAATATCTTAAATGGACAAGTACGTTTTTAACCTTGTTTGGAATATTAGCATTCTATTTAGATTACTATCCTTACAGCATGATACCTCACGGACTTGGTATTATTGGATGGACAGTTGTAGGAACCATAACAAAGGATAAACCGTTACTTACAAACTTTGCATTGCAAATACCTATAATGTTTGCGGGTATAATAAAGTATTCGATATAGATTTATGAGGAATATTTTGTTTGTGTGCACAGGCAATTCAGCAAGAAGTATTCTTGCGGAAGCTTTGGTCAATAAAAATTATAGTTTAAAATTTAAAGCTTTTAGCGCAGGTAGCAATCCTACAGGGAAAATAAACCCTAATATAAAAAAATATTTAGAAAAAAAAAATTTCGATATATCAAATTATTCTTCAAAGAATTTTGACCAGTTTTTAAAAAATAAAATAAAAATTCATCAAGTTATAACAGTTTGTAACAATGCCCATAATGAGGTCTGTCCGGTCTGGCCTGAAAAAAAAGATATAATTCATTGGGATATTGAAGACCCAGTTGAAAAAATTAAATCTGCTACTTCTGATACAGAGATTGAAAAAGTAATTGATGAAACTTATGAAATATTATCTAATAAGATTAAAGAATGGGTCGCAAATGAAGAATAAAATATTTGTTGGTGAATTTATAGGAAGTACCTTGTTGGTGATGGCAATAGTAGGCTCAGGTATTATGGCAGAGAGTCTTACAAATGATACTGCTGTGATGTTGTTAGCTAATGCAGTTGCAACCGGTGCGGCTTTATATTTTTTGATTGTATCAATATCTGATATTTCAGGAGCACACTTTAATCCTTTTGTAACTCTTGCAATGTACCTCTCAAAAAGGATTAAATCCCAGCTGCTACCAGTTTATTTTACTGCACAAATTTTAGGTTGTTTAACTGGTGTAATGTTAGCAAATTTTTTCTTTGATTATTCCTTAATCGAATTATCTTCTAAAAGTAGATCTGGAATAAATGTTTTTGTATCAGAAATAATAGCAACTTTTGGATTAATTTTTATAATATTTCGAACAATAAAAGGAGGTAAAGTCCTTGTAGCTACATCAGTGGCAACTTTTATTACCGCAGGTTATTGGTTTACATCATCTACTTCATTTGCAAATCCTGCGGTTGCGATAGCACGAACTTTTACCAATACTTTTACTGGAATAAATTATCTTAATACACCGTTTTTTATAATTGCTGAGTTAATCGGTACTATACTTGCAATATATATTTTGAGGAAATTAAAGAACTAATTGTCTAAAGAATAACCGGCTGCCCTTACAGTTCTTATTAAATCTTTTGTACCTTCAAGATTAATCGCTTGTCTAAGTCTTCTTATGTGAACATCAACTGTTCTGCTTGTAACGTTAATATTATCCCCCCAAACATTGGTTAACAATTGTTCTCTGGAATAAACTCTTTTTGGGTTCTTAATAAAAAAGTCTATAAGTTTGTACTCTATTGGTCCTAAATCTATTTGTTTATTTCCTCTATAAACTTTTCTTGTAATTCTATCTATTTTTAAATTGTCGAATGTAATTACATCCTGCGCGACTGATGGTTTTGATCTTCTCAGCAAAGCTTTTATTCTTGCTAATAGTTCAGGGAAACTAAAAGGTTTAGTAATATAATCGTCAGCACCAATATTCAGTGCTTTGACTTTATCTTCTTCTTCACCTTTTGCTGTAAGCATTATAATAGGAATATTTTTATATTTTTCATTTTTCTTAAGTAGCTTACAAATTTCGACTCCGGATAAATCAGGCAACATCCAGTCCATCAAAACTAAATCTGGATTTGTATCTTTAATTGCTTTGAAACCATCTTCTCCATTAGTTGAAGAGTTTACTTTAAAACCTTCTTTGCTTAAGTTGTATTCTACAAGTGTTACTATTGATTGTTCGTCCTCAACTATATGAATATTTGCATTCATTTATCTTTTACAAATTCTTTTCCTTTTGGCCTTGCGCCTTCTAAATATTCACCCTCAATCAAATAATAAAGTGACTCAGCTATATTTGTAACGTGATCACCAGCCCTCTCAATATTTTTAGTAACAAAGAGTAAATGTGTAGCTAATTCTAAATTTTTTTTATTTTTTCCTAAAAAGTTTGCTACCTCATTCATGGCAATATGAGTTAAATCATCTACTTGTTCATCATTTCTCCATACGTCAACGGCCTTATCTTTAGATTTTGTTATATAAGCATCTAAAACATTATTGAGCTGTTTTTGTACAAGCTCACCTAATCTTTTTAAACTGCCAGTTAATTCTTGCGGTAGATCTATAGGAAGTGGTTCAATTTTTTTGGCAACGCTTTTAGCTAAATCTCCGATCCTTTCTAAATCGTGTGATATTTTAAGTGAGGATATAGTTGTTCTCAAATCAATAGCCATGGGTGCTCTTTTAACTAAAACAGTTGAAATTTGGTCATCTATTTTTGCTCGAAGCTCATTTATTTGAGCATCATTTTTTATGATATTTTCCGCCGCCTCTTTATCAATTTTTACAATTGCTTGAATAGTATCTGACAATTGACTTTCGGTTAGACTTCCCATTTTCACAAGATCATCGTTTAAACTTTGCATCTCTTCTTCGTAAGATTTTACTATTCTTTTTTCTTCAGACATCTAACCAAACCTTCCTGTAATATAATCTTGTGTCATCTTGTTATTAGGATTTTTGAACATCTTATCAGTAGTATCGACTTCAATCAAATTTCCTAAATGAAAAAAACCAGTTCTTTGTGAGACCCTTACTGCTTGAGCCATAGAGTGAGTTACGATTACTATGGTAAAAGTTTTTTTAAGCTCCTCCATAAGTTCTTCTATTTTTGCTGTAGCAATTGGATCTAATGCAGAACATGGTTCATCCATTAGAATTACTTCTGGATTAACAGATATAGCACGGGCGATGCAAAGTCTCTGTTGTTGTCCTCCTGATAAAGAAGTGCCTGGTTCATCTAAACGATCTTTAACCTCTTCCCAAAGTGCAGATTTTTTTAAACTTGTTTGAACAATCTGATCCAATTTATCTTTATGATCAGCTAAACCATGAATTTGTGGACCATAAGCTACATTATCATAAATACTTTTTGGAAAAGGATTTGGCTTTTGGAAAACCATACCTATTCTTTCCCTTAGTCTTACTACATCAATTTGTTTATTATTTATTTCTTGTCCATCAATTTTTATTGAGCCAGATATTTTGCATGTTTCAATTACGTCGTTCATTCTATTAATACATCTTATATATGTTGATTTACCACAACCCGAAGGTCCTATTAAGGCAGTAACTTCTCTATTAAAAATTTCTAAATTAACATTTTTAAGAGCTTGTTTTTGCCCATAAAAAACATCTAATTTTTCAGTTTTTATTTTAACTTTATTATTTGTCATGACCATCTTCTTTCAAATTTTTGTCTTAAATATACTGCAAAAGCATTCATTGTAATTAAAAATGTAAGCAAAATCATTATTGTTGCCGAAGTTTTTTCAACAAAACCTCTTTCTGCTTGTTCTGACCAAAGATAGACCTGAACGGGTAATGATGCTGAGGGATCAACGGGACTAGAAGGTAAGTCCACAACAAATGCGACCATTCCAATTAAAATTAAAGGAGCAGTTTCACCTAAAGCTTGAGCTAAACCTATTATTGTTCCTGAAAGTGTTCCTGGAATAGCAAGCGGAACAACATGGTGTGTAACTGATTGAACTTTAGATGCACCAACAGCTAAAGCACCTTCTCTAATAGATGGTGGCACTGCTTTTAAAGATGCTCTGCAAGGAATAATTATTCTAGGCAAAGTCATTAAAGCTAGAGTAATACCTGCAACTAACGGTGTTGAACGAGGGAAATCAAAAGTACCTAGTAAAATACCCAATCCAAGTAATCCAAAGACAATAGATGGGACTGCTGCAAGATTATTTATATTGATTTCAATAAAATCTGTTATTCGATTTTTAGGTGCAAATTCTTCTAAGTAAATAGATGCAAGTATCGCAACAGGAAATGATAAAAGCAAAGTTACTATGATTGTAAAAAACGAACCTAATAATGAACCTCCGACACCTGCTAATTCTGGATCTCTGGAGTCGCCGTTTGTAAATAAAAATGTATTAAAAGTTTTTTGAATTTTATTATCCTCAACAAGTTTGTCATAAATCAAAAGCTGAAAGTCAGAGATTCTTCTCCTCTCTTCGGGTAAGTGCCTTGGATAATTTCCCTTGTTTAATTGATCTATATCATCTGAAGCTGTGAGTTCGATTATAGCTGTTTTATTTAAAAATCCTTTATTTTCGATAATGAAATTCTTTATTTCAATTTCATAATCAGGGCTAAATATTCTTATCAAGTCCTTTTCTTCTTTAAGCCCTTTTGTTTTGTAAACATTTAACAAGCTTTCAATGGATAAATCATAAAAGTCTGTGTCTTGGATCTCTTCATTTGTTGGGTTGTTTTTAAGTTCAAGTTTTTCTGTATTGAAATCTACCTCTACAGATATTGTTGTTCTAGAAAATGCACCTTTTCCTTTTGAGAAAATAACATTTACTAAGAAGAGAACAAATAATATTGCTAAAATTACAGAGGTAAGACCATAAAATTTAAATCTTTTTTCAGCTCTGTATCTTTTTTTTAATAATTCTTCTTTACTCATATTTTTCCCTATATTTTTTAACAAACCTTAGAGCAATGTAGTTTAGAATTAATGTTGCAAAAAATAGTGTTAAACCTAAAGCAAAAGCAGATTGTGTTTTTGGACTATCAAACTCTTGGTCTCCAATTAAAATCATAACTATTTGTGTGGTAATCGTTGTGGTCGACTCTAAAGGATTGATTGTAAGTCTTGCTGCTAGTCCAGCTGCCATAACTACGATCATTGTCTCGCCAATTGCTCTTGATACAGCGAGTAAAACCGAACCTACAATTCCTGGTAACGCGGCAGGTATAACTACTTTTTTTATTGTCTCTGACTTAGTTGCACCAACTGCGTAAGAGCCATCTCTCAAAGATTGAGGTACTGCATTTATTACATCATCTGATAAAGAGGAAACGTACGGAATTATCATTACACCCATTACTAAACCAGCCGCTAAAGCACTTTCAGAAGATACTTCGAGACCAAACCTTTCGCCGAATTCCCTGAAGAAAGGACCAACGGTTAATGCAGCGAAGAATCCGTAAACTACGGTTGGTATTCCAGCTAATATTTCTATGATTGGTTTAGAATATTTTCTAACTTTTTTACTTGCATATTCTGCTAAATATATTCCTGAAAAAAGACCTATCGGAACAGCAACTATCATTGCAATAAAAGCTATAAATGCTGTACCAGCAAATAAGGGTACAGATCCAAAGGCATCTTTAAGTTCATTATATTCTTCTGGAGTAATAGTAGAGGCATCCCTAACAAACGCTCTTTGTGGGCTCCATGAAGTTCCAAACAAAAAGTCGAATATATTAATTGTGGTAAAAAATTTAATACTCTCAAATAAAAGTGAAAAAATAATACCAATTGTCGTAAGTATTGCGACTAAAGAACATGTAAAAAGGACTGCTTTAAAAATTTTTTCAACATCTTCTCTAGCTTTATTATTATTTATTAATTTCTTATAAGAATAAAGGGTAGTAACTATCACAATACTAATTAGGATCACTATTTTCGAGCCCTCAGCGATAGATAAAAAAGATTTATAATTTTCGGCTCCTCGTCTAATTTCCTCTGTAAGAGTTCCAGTAAAATTACCTAAGTAAAGCGCCTTTATTTGCTGATAAATTAGGTTTAATTCGTCAGAATTGAATTCTTTTAAATTACTTGAGGTAATATTGTTAATTATAAAAGCCTTAATTATTGTGGGTTCAAATACTGTCCAAAATGCTAAAATTAATACAGCTGGAATTGCACACCATAAGGCTAAATAATAGCCATAGTAATCAGGCAAAGCATTCATTCTAATTTTGTTTGCTGCTGTAATATTTATGATCTTTTTTCTACCGAAAAAAAAACAGGAAGTACTAAATAAAACTATAAGTAAAAGAATTGCTAAATTCATCGCAGAAAGACGGTATTACAAAACTGTTACAATTTTATTACAAAACAAAACTTTGAATTGAATTTATGGGTAAATAAAAAAGGCCAGGGAAAACCTGGCCTTTTTTGAGGGAACAATTACTTAATTTTAATTGTTGTAAGATCCGTTGCAGCGGTTCTTACTGTTTTGTATTTGTCTGAAGCCAAAGGTACTAGACCAATATCTGTTAAATATCCTCTAGATCCCATTGATTTTTTAGAAGTAAATTCCTTCATAAATTCTTGTATGCCCGGAACAACTCCAATATGTGCTTTTTTCACATAGAAAAATAATGGTCTAGCTATTGGGTAAGAGTAATCCTGTATACCTTCTAAGCTTGGTTGAACTCCATTGATACCTGCAGCTTTAATTTTGTCTTTGTTAGCTACTAAATAGCTGTAACCAAAAAAACCAAAAGCTGATGGGTTTGCAGCAAGTTTTTGTACAATAAGTGTATCGTTTTCACCAGCCTCTACCGCATAACCATCTTCTCTCATTTTAGCACATTCTTTTTTAGCCTTTTTTCCATCAGCTTCGTAAAGAGATTTTGCTGTTTTTGTGCATCCTTTACCCATGACTAATGAATTCCAAGCATCTCTAGTTCCAGATGTTGGCGGTGCTATTAAGATTTCAATTTTTTCAGATGGTAGACCTTTGTCAATGTCGCTCCATTTTTTGTATGGATTTTCAACTAATTTACCGTCTATATCTACTTTAGCAGCTAAAGCTCTCCAAAGTTGCTCTTTTGTAAAATTAGCATCTTTTGCTTTGACTGAATGAGAGAAAGTTATCCCGTCATTTCCTACAACTATTTCGACGATATCTTTAACTCCATTTTTTTCACACAATGCTTTTTCTTTTGATTTAATAGCTCTTGAAGCATTTGTGATATCTGGATGTCCAGTTCCTACACCAGCGCAGAATAATTTCATTCCACCACCAGTTCCAGTACTTTCAATAACTGGAGTTTTAAATTTACCACCCTTTCCGAATTTCTCAGCAACAACTGTTGCGTACGGATAAACTGTAGATGAACCTACAATTTTAATTTGATCTCTTGCTTGAGCTGTCGATGCAAAAATCATAGCAGCAAAAGCTAAAAGAATTATTTTTATTTTTTTCATATTTTTTCCTTTTTTATTATTTACATGATCAATCTATTAAAAAAGTATTTAAAAAATGTTTCAGTAATATGAAAGTTTTGTTACAAAGCTAACTTTTTAGTTGTGTTAGTATTTAAATTGCAGGAAATTTAAGGATAAATTCGGTACCAACACCCTCTTCGCTTTTAATATCCATATCAGCTCTGTGTTGATTTATAATGTGTTTTACAATTGCTAGACCCAAACCTGTCCCGCCTACATCTTTACTTTTAGACGGATTTACCCTGAAAAATCTTTCAGTGACTCTGTGTATATATTCTTTTGGAATACCAATTCCCTGATCTTTGATTGAAACGATTACGGACTCTTCATTGTTTTCAACATTAACAAATATTTTTTTACCTTTTTTGCTATATTTTGCAGCATTATCGATCAAATTAGAAAACACTTCTGTTAATCTATCTTGGTCTCCTAAAATCTCATATTCATTATCTGGGGCTTTTAATTCAGCCTGTATTTCATTTTTTTTGAGTATCTCGTTATTCATTTCAATAACTGAAGATATAATTTTTTTAATATCTACCTTTTTTTCAGGTCTAATATGCTCTTGTAATTCTATTTTAGATAAAGAGAGTAGATCTCTAACAATATTCTCCATTCTAACCGTCTGTTGAAAAAGTATAGGTAAAAATTTCTTTTGGCTTTCAAAATCATTTGATGCATGTCCTTTATTTATCGTTTCTAGGCCTAATTTTATGCTTTGAAGAGGTGTTCTTAATTCATGAGATACGTTTGCAACAAAGTCAGATCTTAGCCTTTGCGTCTTAATAATTTCTGTTAAATCTTTTAGAAAAATTACTACTGAATTTTGATTATTTAAAATTATGTAGGAAGAAAAGAACTGAAAAGTTGGATTATTAAGTTCAATATCAATTTTTTTATTTTTTTTTGTTGATAAGACAACATCAATATTTTGCAAAATTTCAGGAACCCTTAAAACTGTAGCTATATGTTTGCCTTGAAGTTTTTTTCCAAATTTTTTTGTAGCTGCTGTGTTTAAAAATTTTATATTTTTAAATTTATCAATCTCAAATAAAACATCATCTATTTGATTAAAAGTATTGCTCGATAATCCTTTTTCATTACCATTTAATTCTTCTTCTTCCAAAATTTCTTCTTCTTTTTCAATTTCATCTGATTTTAGTTTGTCTTTTTGTCTATTTATTTCTGATTTTGCGGCTATACCTGCTCCGATGCTTTTAAAAGATACGAATATGACAAATATAGCAAGACCTGCACCTATTAATATAAAGAGTAAATCCATTAATTAATTATAGTTGAAGTAAGGTTAATTTAAAGGGGAGATATGTCCTAGTTTACTGCAGTGTTATTGATAAATATCTCTGCACATCTCTTCCAAGTAAATTGTTTAGCAAATTCTTTACAGTTGTCTCTATCTGCTTTTAAAGCTGTCAAAGCCGCTTTTTTTAAATCTTTATCAAGACAACCAATTGATTTTCCATTAGCTAATTTAAAAATATCCATTGTACCTGGGCAATCAGCGTAACCTGCTACGGGTGTTCCTGCCATCAAAGACTCTATACATACAATTCCAAATGTTTCCGTTTTTGATGGAAAAACAAAAACGTCAGCTGATGCAAAATAAGAAGCTAATTCACCGTTCGTTTTTTGACCAACAAACTTAGCATCGGGATACTCTTTTGTGAGTTTTTTTAAATGGGGGCCTGTACCAACTAATATTTTTTTACCTGGTAAATCAAGGTCTAAAAAATCTTTAATATTTTTTTCCAATGCGATCCTTCCTACATAAACAAAAATTGGTTTGTTGTAATTTAATGTCATTTTCTTTGGTTCTCCTAAATGATCTGCCCCTCTTGTCCAAACAACCATTTTGTCATTAATTACCCCTATATCGCTTAATTCTTTTTTCATCGACTCTGTAGTGACTAATACCCTTTCAGCTTTGTTGTGAAAGTTACTTAAAAATTTTTGGGATATTTTTTCGGGTATTATAGGGAGATATAATTTTAGATATTTATCAAATCTAGTGTGAAAACTTGTAGTAAATTTTATCTTATTTCTACCTAAATATCTTCTAGCTGATAGTCCTATAGGTCCCTCTGTAGCAATATGTATTCTAAACTGTTCATTATTATTTTGTGCTTCGATCATTTCTTTTTTAATTAATTTACCAACCTTCCATACATTTATGGCTAATTTGATTTCATTATATTTGGGCATTGGAACTGTGAAAAATTGAGTAGGTTTAATGTAGCTAACTTTGTGACCCATTTTTTTTAATTCAATTTCTAATCTTGAATAAGATCTGGTCACACCATTTAAAACATGTTCCGGACAAGCATCCGTAACAATTAATATTCTCATAAATGTTAAACTACCTCTTTAAGCTGAGTTCTGTAATTTACTATTTCTTGTCTAATTTCATCCCACTTAATAATTTCCATTTTTCCATCTAGATGCTCTACAAGAGCAGTGCAGTTCTCTACCCAATCACCACAATTTAAATAGTTCACTCCATCAAAATTTTGATTTGAAGCTTTATGAATATGTCCACAAATAATTCCGTCGACATTTTTCTTTTTACCGTAGCTTGATACAGTTTTTTCATAATCACCTATATATTTAACTGCATTCTTTACTTTATTTTTTAAAAATTTTGCAAGCGACCACTTCTCCTTGCCAAAAATGTTTCTAATAAAATTTACTAAATTATTTAATCTTAATAAGAAATTATAAGCGATGGCACCCACTTTAGATAACCAGGGTGCATATTTCATAACACCATCCCACTGGTCTCCATGAATTACCACATATTTTTTTTTATCAACTGTTTCATGTATACATTTGTTTATTAACTCAACATCACCAAAATTTATTGGAACAAACTTTCTAAAAATCTCATCGTGGTTTCCTGTAATATATTTTACTTTTGTACCGTGTCTTGCCTTTCTAAGAGTTTTTTGAATGACATCATTGTGTTCTTGTGGCCAAAAAAAACTTTTTTTGAGAGCCCAAATATCGAAGATGTCTCCCACCAAATAAAGATTTTCTGATCTTGTGTGTTTATAAAATTCTAAGAGTTTATTTGCTTGGCAACCAACTGTTCCTAGATGAACATCTGAGATGAATATACTTTTAAATGTAAGTATTTTTCCTTCGGCGCTAGATTTTATTTGTTTCATTTTATAAAACGAATCTCTTCTTTTAGTTGAATCATAAATATGTTACAGAAATGTTAAAAAATGATTAAAAAATTAAAATTTTCCATCATTTTTAATGCTAACGCAGCAGGTGGAAGAAAATTAAAGCTTATCAACAAAGTAATAGAGCTTCTTAAAATAGATCATTCGGTAGAGTTATTTAAAACCAGCTCTGAAAAAGATGCTGAAAAAGTTTTTAGTGAATTATCAAAAAATAACACAGATAGAGTCGTAATTGCAGGTGGTGATGGTTCAGTATGTTTTGGAATAAATCAGATCATAAATAAGTACAAAGACATTGATAAGCCTATTATCGGTTACATACCTGCAGGAACAGCAAATATACTTCAGATTGAAACACAAATAGAAAAAAAAGCTAAAGAAATTTATAAAGTACTTGTTTCAGAAAACACCAAAAAAATTAATCTTGCAAAAATTAATGATAAATATTTCTTTCTTATGGCTGGGATTGGTTTTGACTCAGAGATTGTGCATTCAATAGACTCTCAAATTAAAAAATATTTAGGTAAGATAATTTTTGCGCTTAAAGGTCTGCAACATTTTATATTTCTAAAAAATAAAAAGATGAAAGTTAATGTCGATGGAAAAATAATTAAAGCCGATTGGGTACTTGTAACAAATTCAAAATATTATGCAGGACCACACTCTATTACGAAAAAAACAAATATTTTTGATAATAAAGTTATTGCTTATATATTTGAAGATCTTTCAAGAATTAAAATTTTATATTACCTTTGGCTAATATTATCAAAAGGGGATTTAAGTAGAGCAAAAAGTATTATTACTAAAGAGCTTGATAAGTTAGAAATTGATAAACTTGAAAATAAAGTTCTCTCACAAATAGATGGTGAGGACTTTGGTTTTGAAGACAAATTAATAATTAGAAAAAGTGATAAATCTTTTAACTTGTTAGTACCCTAGACTTTTGCGAATTCTCCACCTGATCGGTAACGCCACAGCCACTTTTCCATTTCTTTTTCAATATCCGTCGGTTTGATATTTAAATCTTTTAAAGTTAAGTGATCTCCAGATACCACATTATCTTTTTCAGAAAGTATTAGACATTGATCTTTTGTTATAATTGGATCAATTGGTAAAATACCTAAAAGCGAACTTTGAATTTTTGCTAAAGTCATCGGCACATCAGCAACAAATCTTTTTTTTCCAATTGTGCTTAAAATTAGTTTTATCATATCGCCAAAACTAATCACCCTGCCGCCACCTAGTTCATAAATTTTTCCTTCATTATTTTTTGTCTCTATAGCTTTTAAAATTGCTCTTGCTACATCATTTACGAAAATAGGCTCAAATTTATAATTTACATTCACTACGGGAATTATTGGCGAAAGGCTTAATTTAGCAAATAAATTTGTAAAATTATCTTCATTACCAATTACAACACTTGGTCTTATAATAACTGTTTTATCAAAATTATTTAAAGCTTTTTCTTCACCTAAAAATTTAGATTGCTGATATTTTGATTTTGAGTCTTTACTAGCACCAATAGCAGAAACATGAATAAATTTTTTTACTTTTGATTGTGCGCATAGTTTTGCGATGCTTTCAGGAATATCTCCGTGAATACTATTAAATTTTTGTTTTCTATTTTCAAATAATATTCCACAAAGATTAATAACTACATCTGAATTTTCTACAGCGTTTTTAATTTCTTCAAAATTATTTTGACCAAATTTAATTAATTCTATTGCTCCCGGAGGCGCCTGTGTCTTCAAATAAACCTTAGTAAATGGGTTACGAGTAGGAATAATGCATCTATAGTTCTTCTTCGTCAAATTTCTGACAAGATACCGGCCTATAAAACCCCCACCACCTAGAATTGTTGCTATCGGGTAATTGTTCATGGTAATTAGAATGAGTATATGAAGATAAATAAATTTTCAAATGATTTGCCTAAGGAAATTGTCGCAAAAATTAAAGATAGTGTAGCTATAGATACTGAAGCAACTGGTTTGAAGATACCTGAAAGAGATAAGTTAAGCCTAATTCAACTATGTGACTCCTCTGGAAATGTCTATGTGATTCAACCTGATAGAAAAACTTATAAAGCACCAAATTTAGTATCAATCCTTGAAAATGAAAAAATTTTAAAAATTGGTCATTTTTTGAGGTTTGACAAAAATGCATTAGAATTTTTTTTGAAGTGTAAAGTAAGAAATATTTTCGACACTAAAATAGCTAGCAAAGTAGTTAGAACTTATACAGACCAGCATGGACTAAAAAATTTGGTATATGAATTTTGTAATAAAAATTTAGATAAAAGAACTAGCAGTAGTGATTGGAATAAAGATATTAATGAATTGAGTAGCAAACAATTAGAATATGCGGCTAATGATGTTGTTTTTCTGCACAAAATAAAAGAGGAATTAATGAAGATGCTTAAAAGGGAAAATAGAATGGAGCTATATAATAGTTGTATAACATTTTTAGATACAAGAATTAAGCTAGATCAATCTGGTTTTAAATTTGATATTTTTGAGCATTAATGAAAAAGATAAATTTTATAAAAATCGCAAAGAAAACTTCGTCAATTCAAATTTCTGAATTAAAAAAAATTAATAAAATATTTAATAGTATTTTTTTAAAAGCTATAGATGTAATTTCAAACTGCAGAGGTAAAATTATTGTGGCTGGCATTGGTAAAAGTGGTTTGATTGCTCGAAAAGTGTCAGCAACACTATCCTCTGTTGGCTTCCCATCTTTTTATTTAAACCCCGGAGAAGCTAATCATGGTGACTTGGGTCAAATAGACAAAAGAGACATACTTTTAATATTTTCATATTCTGGGAATACACCTGAACTTATAAATATGCTTAAGTATGCTAATCGTTTTAATATCAAAATAATTGGAGTTTCATCTAAGAAAGATAGTTTGCTTCTAAAAGCAAGTGACGTGTCAATAGTTTTACCAAAAGTGAGGGAGTCAGATCCAACCGGAATTGTCCCTACTACATCAACTAGCATAACATTGCTTTTTGGAGATTGTTTATGTTCTGCTCTGATGTACAAATTTAATTTTTCAAAAGAACGTTTCAAAATATTTCATCCAGGAGGAAGTATAGGTCAAGCACTTCTGTTAGTTAAAGATCTTATGATAAAGGGAAATAAACTCCCTTTGATAAACTATAACGATAACATTTTAAAAGCTATTCAAATAATTAGTAAAAAAAATTTAGGTTTAGGAATTGTTATTAAAAATAAAAACGCTATAGGTATAGTAACTGACGGAGATATAAGGAGAGGTGCAAAAAAGTTTTTTAAGAAAAATAAGGTTACAACGCTTATGAGTAAAAAACCTCTATATGTAAGTGAAAACATGTCTGCTGCGAAAGCTCTTGCAATTATGAGCGAAAAAAAAATAACTAGTCTTTTAGTATCCTCTGAAAAAGATTATAAGAAAAATAAAGTTTTATTTAAACCAATTGGAATACTACATATTCATTCCTTATTAAAATATGGAATTAAATAAGAAAAAAATAAATAAAAGAGCCCTTTTCCAACTTTTTCTAATTAGTTTAGGAATTTTAATAATTTTTTTTACTTATTTTAATAATGAAAAACAAGGTTCACCATCAAAAAAACAAGATAAGAAAGTTACATCTGAAAAAGATAGTTCTGTTGATGAAGTAAGTACTTTTGAGGATGTAGAATATACTGGGTTTGATGCCAATGAAAATAAATTTATAATAAATTCTGATAATGCTGAATTTACCAATACTCAACCAAACCTTATTTATATGAAACAAGTATATTGTAGATTTTTTTTTAAAGACGGAACTATATTAGAAATTATTAGTGATAAGGGATTATATGATAATATTACAAATGACATGGAGTTCGAGAATAATGTTAAAATGTTCTATCTAGAAAATAAAATTTTTGCAGAAAAAGCAAATTTTATTAATTCAGAAAATTATCTTTTTGTTGAAAATAATGTTGTGGCTGAGGCTCCTGAAGGAAATTTAGTGGCTGATAAACTTAATTTTGACCTAAATGAAAAAAAACTTAGAATTTCTATGTACAATGATGATAAAGTTAATATAAAAGTAAATTATTAAATGAAAAAAAGCTTTAGAATTATAAAATTTAAAAAAAATAAACCTGTATTACAAGTTAAAGGGGTCAGCAAGTCCTTTGATGGAAGACCAATATTAAAAAAAATTAATCTGGATCTTTATCCCGGTGAAATAGTTGGCCTTATTGGACCAAATGGTTCTGGAAAATCAACTCTTTATGGAGCAATTATTGGACAATATAAAATTGACAATGGAAATATTTTTTTAAATCAAAAAGATATAACTTCAAAACCTATTCATGAAAGGGCAAAACTTGGGATCGGTTATTTGAGCCAATACAGAAGTATTTTTAATATGAGCGTATTTGATAACTTACTTGGTGTATGTCAAATTGCTATTAAAGACAGTGAACAACAACGTCTGATGGTTGAAAAACTTTTAACAGAATTCAATCTGCAGCATCTAAGAAATATAAATGCAAACTCTCTTTCGGGTGGTGAGGTAAGAAGGCTTCAAATTGCAAGAACTCTAATAAATAGTCCAAAAGTTATTTTATTGGACGAACCTATGGCTGCATTAGATCCTATAATTGTTCAAGACATACAAAAATTTATTTTAAAACTCCAATCTTATGGTTGTGGAATCATAATAACGGATCACCAAGTCCAAAACCTTTTTGAAATAGTTGACAGAGCTTACGTTATCGGCGAACAAACAATTGTTGCATCTGGAAAACCTAAAGATATTTTAAAATCTACTAAAGCAAGAGAATTGTATTTTGGATCTTTGGAAAATTAAGTATGCCAAAGAAAAGTTTTTCTGTTCTTTTCAATGATAAAATAAAAGTTTTTAATAAAATTGTAGATGTTGATCCTGATAAATCCATATCAATTAGGTCTTTTTTAATAAGCGCAATAAGTAACAATATCTCCAAAATTAGTAATGCTCTTAATTCAGATGATGTAAAGTCATGTATTAGGTGTTTGCAAATTTTAGGTGTAAAAATAAAAAAAAAAAATGAAAGCGACTATTTAGTTTTTGGCAAAGGTTTGGGATCACTGTATTCAAAAAAAAACCAAGTTCTTGATTGCGGAAATTCAGGAACATTGGCTCGCTTACTGATTGGAATACTTTCTACCACTCCGAATATATCCGTTAAAATAACAGGAGATAAATCCTTAAAAAAAAGAAATATGTCTAGACTTCTAAAACCGATGAACGAATTTGGTGCTAGGTTTTTTCCAAGTAATAAAAATTTTTTACCACTTAAACTTATATCTTCTGAAATGCCTGTTGGTATTAATTATAATCCTGGAAATTCCGCTCAAATCAAAAGTGCTATCATTTTAGCTGGGATTAATTCTTTTGGAACTACAAATATTATAGAAAAGCAAAAAACAAGAGATCATACAGAAAATATTTTAATTAGTAATTCAAATAGTCTTAAAATTGAAAAAGAAAATAATATTTTAAAAGTTTTTGGAAAAAATAATTTAAATAGTATAGATATTAAAGTTCCATCTGATCCATCGTCTGCAGCCTTTTTTGCTGCTATTTGTATTTTAAATAAAGGATCAAAGCTGAAAATTAAAAAAGTATGCCTCAATAATAGAAGAATAGGTTTTTATAAATTATTAAAAGCACATGGGGCAAAGATAAAGATGCAAAATATTAAAAAAGAAAATAATGAATTAGTGGGAGATATTGTTATTAATGGTAGCAAATTGAAACCAATTATTAGTGGTTCTGATTATTATCTTTCCGCAACGGACGAATATCCAATATTGTTTGTGATGGCAGCCCTTACAAAAGGAACCTCTAAATTTAAGGGAATAAGTGAACTTTCAAATAAAGAATCAAATAGAATTTTGGAAATGAAAAATATTTTAAAAAAAGTTGGAGTAAGATCTGTTTCCTCGAAAAATTCTTTAACTATATTTGGAAAAAACACTTTTAAGAAAAAAAATAGTTTGATAAAAATAGATAGTAAAAATGATCACAGAATTGCAATGTCTACTGCCATATTGGCTATGAGCACAGGAACTAGACTTTTGATAAAAAATTTTGAAACCGTAAATACTTCATCCCCTTCCTTTTTAAAAATTATAAAATTACTTGGCGGTAAATTTGAAATTAAAAAAAAATTATAAAATAACAATTGCTGCAGATGGTTCAGCTGCTAGTGGTAAAACTACTGGTGCTAGATTAATTTCAAAAAAATATGGTATAAAATTCTTATCATCAGGA
>CACGAV010000009.1 GCA_902571095.1 uncultured Pelagibacteraceae bacterium | reverse complement strand
TTTTAAATGGAAAAAGATTTCAAAAATAAGTCCAAATAAAACTTTATCCGGTGTACTCGGGTCAATATTATTTTCAGTAGCATCAATTTTTATTATCGGCTTCATAGTTGAGTCAATTTCAACTATGAAAGCGGATTTTTTTTACAAACCAAGATATTTTATTTTAGCAATAATATTTTCTATAATAGCACAATTTGGTGACTTTATAATTTCGTATTTTAAAAGACTTGAAAAAATTAAAGATACAGGAAAAATTTTACCAGGCCATGGTGGAATATTTGATAGGATTGACGGGTTAATGTTTGTCGTACTTTTTGCTTTTATTGTATATAAATTTAATTTATTTCCATGAAAAAAAAAATTGCAATTTTAGGTTCTACAGGATCTATTGGTGTTTCATCACTTAATGTTATTGAAAAAAATTTAAAAAAATTTCAAATTATTTTACTCTCAGCTAATTCAAATTATAATTTAATTTTAAAGCAAATTTATAAATATAAGCCAAAATATTTTATAATAAATGATTCTAACACATATTTTAAAATTATTAAAAAATTTAAAAAAAAATACACAAAAATCTACAACAATTATTTCAAGGTACCTTCAAAAATAAAATTTGATATAACAATTTCAGGAATAGTAGGCATTGCTGGACTAGAGCCCACAATTGAATTTACAAAAAAAAGTAAAAAAATTTTGCTTGCAAATAAAGAAAGTATTATTTGTGGTTGGCATCTTATTAAAAAAGTTTCTTTAAAAAATAAAACAGAAGTTTTACCTTTAGATTCTGAGCATTTTTCAATTTATCAACTTACAAAAAATTTTAAGAACGAGGATATAAATAAAATATATATAACAGCTTCAGGTGGACCTTTTTTAAATAAACCATTAAATTTTTTTAAAAATATAAGTCCCAATCAAGCTTCTAAACACCCAAATTGGAAAATGGGAAAAAAAATATCAATAGACTCCTCTAATTTAATGAATAAAGTTTTGGAAATAATAGAAGCTCAAAAGTTTTTTCCTTTCGATATAAAAAAATATGAGATATTAATTCATCCAAAGTCTTTAATTCACGCTATAGTTTTTTTTAATAACGGACAAACGAAGTTTTTATATCATGAAACAGATATGAGAATACCTATAGCAAATGCTATTTATGATAATAAAATTAATATCAATAGATTAATTAAAAATAAAAATAATTTCCTAAATAACCTTGATCATTTAAAGTTTGAAAAAGTTAATAAAAAAAAATTTCCAATTGTTACACTATTGGAAAAAAATTATTTTAACAATTCTGGATCGATAATTCTTAATGCTAGCAATGAAGTTTTAGTGGAAAGTTTCATAAAAAAAAAAATCACCTTTAATTCAATCTACCAGTGTCTAAAGGAGGTTTTTAAGGATAGAGATTTTAGGAAATATGCTATAAAAAAGACCCCAGATATTGAGGAAATTTATAGAATTGATGAATGGGCAAGAAATAAGACCTTGGATATTATTAACAAATAAAAAATGAAAAAAATTACTTTTAAAATTTATACTGTATTGTTCTTTTTGATATCATCATTCAATCTGAATGCAGATATTCTTAAAAAGATAGAAGTTAACGGTAATAAAAGAATTTCTCAAGAAACTATAATTGTTTATGGAGATATTGAAAAAAACCGAAACTACAATCAAACAGATATCGACAACGTTATTAAAAAACTATTTGAGACTAAGTTTTTTTCTAATATATCAACCAGTTTTAATAATGGAGTTTTGAAAATAACAGTAGTTGAGAATCCGATTATTAATTCTATAATTTTAGAGGGTGAAAAAACCAAAAAATTTCGTGAAGCAATTTTAACATCTATGTCGTTAAAGGAGAAGTCTTCTTTTATTAAAAGTGATGTTAAAAATGATCTTGAAATAATAAAATTTTTCTATCAAACATTAGGATATTATTCACCCGAGGTTGAAGCAAGAGTCCAAGAGGTTTCAGATGGTGAAAATTTAGTTAATTTAATATTTGATATTACGAGAGGCAAAAGGGAAAAAATTACAAAAATAAATTTTATAGGTGACAAGAAAATTAAAACTAAAAGATTAAGAGATGTTATAGCATCTGAAGAAGCTAAGTTCTGGAAAGTAATTTCAAGAAATGTATACCTTAATGAACAAAGAATTGAGCTAGATCAAAGATTGTTAAAAAATTATTATCTTTCAAAGGGCTATTATGATGTGCAAGTTTTATCTAGTAATATTCTTTTAAAAGATAAAGAGGGTATAGAGTTAAGTTTTAGTATAAGCGCTGGAAAAAGGTATAGAATTAAAAAAATATCTACAAATATAGATCCTGTATTTGATAAGTCTATCTTTAGACCATTGAAAAGTAAGTTTACCAAATTTGCTGGAGAATATTATTCGCCTTTTAAGATTGCTAAAATTTTAGAAAATATAGATGATATAGTTGATGATAACGAGCTTCAATTTGTTGAACACAATGTTTCAGAAACAATTGACGGTGATTTTATAAATATTAAGTTTAATATTTTTGAAGGCAGAAAAGTTCAAATCGAAAGAGTTAATATTTCTGGGAATACAGTGACTAATGATTCTGTAATAAGATCAGAGCTTGATCTAGATGAAGGTGACCCATTTAGTAAAGTAAAATTAGAAAAATCAATTTCTAAACTTAAGTCTAAAAATATTTTTAAAAGTGTTAATTTGAATTTACGAGATGGTTCGTCTAAAGATCTAAAAATTATGGAAATTAAAGTTGAGGAAAAACCAACTGGTGAAATTTCAGCTGCCGCAGGTACAGGAACTGACGGAACTACTTTTGCTTTTGGTTTAAAAGAAAATAATTATTTGGGTAAAGGATATAAAGTTGATACAAATCTTGAAATATCTCAGGCGTCTATCAGAGGAGCTCTTGATGTAATAATACCAAACTATGCTTATTCTGGTAACTCAGTAGACTTTGGAGTTCAAAGTATTAGAACAGACAGATCTGATTCTGGATATGAAAATACCCTTACTTCATTTGGTCTTGGAACCAGATTTGAACAGTATGATGATGTTTATCTTTCGCCAAGATTAACTTTTTCACACGATGATTTAGATGTTGAAAGTACAGCGTCTTCATCTCTTAAGAGGCAGGCTGGTACTTTTACAGACCTCACATTTTCATACGGTTTAGAAAGGGATACAAGAGATAGAACTTTTATGCCTACAGATGGCTCTATAATTGGATTTAGACAAGGTATACCTGTTTATGCAGACGATCACTCTTCAATTTTAAATCAATTAAGCTATAGCAAGTATCATACATTTAGCGATGATTTAATTGGTGCAGTTAAGTTTTACAGTGCTGCAGTAACAGCATTAGAAGATGATGTAAGAATTAGTAAAAGATTACACATTCCATCAAGAAGACTAAGAGGTTTTGAGAGCAGAAAAGTTGGTCCGGTTGATAATGGTGACTATGTGGGAGGTAATTACGCTGCAGCTCTAAATTTTGAGGCAGCTTTGCCAAATTTGCTACCAGAAAGTACACAAACAGATATAGCTGGTTTTGTGGATTTTGCAAATCTTTGGCACGCAGATTATGATGCTTCAGTAGGTCAATCTAGTATTATAAGATCTTCTATAGGTATAGCTACAAATATGTATACTCCTATAGGACCATTAAATTTTGTTTTAGCTCAGGACTTGTCTGCTGCTGATAGTGATACTACTCAAACTTTTAAATTTCAAATAGGAACATCTTTTTAAAAATGAAGTACTTAAAAATTTTTACAATTTCAGTTTTATTAATAACCTATTCTAACTTAGTTTTAGCCGCAGATATTTACTTTATTGATATGAAAAAAATATTAAATGAAAGTAAGGCAGGTAAGAGTGCTCAAAATTTTTTAAAGAAAAAATTCGATAGTGAGAGTAAAAAATTTGAAAAAGAAGCCTCGGTTCTAAAAAAACAGGAAACAGATTTAATAGCGAAAAAAAAACTTGTATCTCCTGAAGAGTATAAAAAGACTTTAAGCGAATTGAGAAACAAAAGTCTTGATTATCAAAAAAGAAAGCGAAAATCCCAAAACGAATGGGTACAGAAAAAAAATGAGGCTAGAACAAAATTAATTTCAGCAACAAACCCAATTTTAAAGAAATATATGTCTGAAAATAAAATTGAAATGGTTGTTGATAAAAAATATATACTATTAGCAAATTCAAATTTTGAATTAACTGATGTAATTTTAAAAATATTAGATAAAGAAGTTAAATCTATTAATTTAAATTAATATAAAATGCCAGAATCAATCTTTTTTTTACCGAAAGGTCCATTCAATCTAAATGAATTATTACCTGGATTTACAAACAAAAAAAATTCAATATCCATCTCTGATATTAAAACTTTAGAAATGGCAAATAAAAATGATATTTCATTTTTTAATTCCCTTGATTATAAAATGTTTGCTAAAAAAACTAAGGCAGCTGTGTGCATAACCACAAATAATTTGCAACAATATCTACCTAATAATTGTATTAAAATTTTGGTAAAAAATGTACTTTTTACTACAGCTAAAGTTTCTAAAAAATTTTATCCATATGCAGAAATTGATTTTCCAGATAAATCATTAAAAGAAGCCTCTAAATTGTCTCCAAAATATTCTTTTGTCACATTTGGTAAGAATAGTTTTATTGGAAAAGATGTTAAAATAGGATCTAAAACAGTTGTTGGATATAATACTGTCATTGAGCATGGTGTACAAATTGGAAAAAAATGTTTAATTGGTTCAAATGTTACAATTAGAAATTCAATCATAGGCGATGATGTTGTGATACAGGATGGATGTAAAGTTGGTATTAAAGGTTTTGGTTTTATACCTACCAAAAATAAGAATTTTAGATTTCCTCACATTGGAAGAGTAATTTTAAAAAGTAATGTCGAATTAGGATCAAATTGTACTATAGATAGAGGATCCATAGGAGATACAGTTATAGGTGAAAATACTTTTTTGGATAACCAAGTCCACGTCGCCCATAATGTTAGACTAGGAAAAAATTGCATGATAGCAGGACAAGTAGGCTTTGCAGGTAGTTCAACAATTGGCGACAATGTATCAATCGGCGGACAGGCCGGAGTATCTGGACACTTAAAGATTGGAAATAATGTTCGTATAGGTGGTGGAAGCGGAGTTATAAAAGATATTCCAGATAATACAACTGTCATGGGATATCCTGCCGTACCATTAAAAGAATTTTTAAAAGGAAAAAAATGAGTAATACAATAACCAAAGAAGAGATACAAAAACTCCTTCCACACAGAGAGCCAATGCTTTTGATAGAAAAATTAATTAATATTGTTCCATTAAAATCGGCTACCGCTATAGTAAATGTAAAAAAAGGTAAATTCTTTTTTGACGGCCATTTTCCTGGGCAACCAGTTATGCCCGGTGTCTTAATAGTTGAAGCATTTGGTCAAGCAGCTGCAGCTCTTACAGCCCATGGAATTGATCCAAAAGAATATAAAGACAAACTTGTTTATTTAATGAGTGTTGAAAAAGCTCGTTTTAGAAATCCGGTAATGCCAGATTGTGAGTTGCATTTATTTATAGAGGCTGTTCGATCACATGGAAGAGTTTGGAAATATAAAGGCGTAGCAAAAGTCAATGATAAAAAAATGGCTGATGCAGAATGGTCAGCAACAATAGTAGACAGAAATAAATGATAAATAAATTGAGTCAAATTGATACGAAAGCAAAAATAGGAAAAGATGTTAAGATTGGACCTTTTTGTTTTGTTGGACCGAAGGTTCAAATAGATGATGGCGTTGAATTAATTTCTAATGTGCATATAGAGGGTAATACAAAAATTGGAAAAGGTACAAAAATTTATCCTTTTGCAAGTATTGGAACTGATCCACAGGATTTAAAGTTTAAGGGCGAAGAAAATAGTTTAGTTATTGGAGAAAATAATGTTATTAGGGAATACGTTACAATTAATCCTGGTACAGCTGGAGGTGGCAACAGGACAGTTGTTGGAAATAATTGTTTATTAATGATCTCATCCCATATTGCTCATGATTGTAAAATAGGAAATAATGTTGTTATTGCAAATAATGTTCCTTTGGGTGGACATGTTACTATTGAAGACTCAGTTGTTATTGGAGGTAATTCAGCTGTTCAGCAATTTACTAGAATAGGAAGATTAGCAATGATCGGTGGAATGACGGGGGTACTTAAAGATGTAATTCCTTTTGGCCTTTCTTTTGGAAACAGGAACTATTTAAAAGGAATAAATTTAATTGGACTTAGAAGAAAAAAGTATGATAACAAAAAAATAATTGAATTGGATAAAGCATATAAAAAAATTTTTTCATCTAACAATCTTCAAGAGAATCTAAATAGTATAAATGGTGAATTTAAAGGAAATGAATTAGTACAAGAGGTCACTAAATTTATAGAAAAGGATAAAAAAAGACCTATTTGTACACCATTATCTGAATAATGATTGGTTTAATATTTGGAGACACATCTTTTCCAAAAGAAATCCTAAAAAAAGTAAAAAAAAGAAAGCTTAGATATTTAATTATTGATTTAACTAAAGGCAGGGTATTTAAAAAAGATACACATTCTTACTCTGTATCAATTGGACAATTTGGCAGAATTATTAAAATATTAAAAAAAAACGCATGTAATGAAGTTTTGTTTGCAGGGAGAGTTAAAAAGCCTAATTTATACAAATTACGTTTAGATTTAAAAGGTGTATATTATATGCCTAGGATAATAAAAAGCTCAAGGCTTGGTGATGCTGCATTATTAAAAGAAATCATTAAAATATTAAGTAAAGAAAAGATAAAAACTCTAAGCTCATTAACTTATAATCCTGAGTTAACTTTAAAAAAAGGTAATTACTCAAAAACAAAACCCAATAAAGAAGATAAAGCAGATATAAGCAAGGCAGTTAATACTCTTAATAAATTAGGAAATTATACATTTAGCCAAGGGGTAGTAGTCAGAAATAAAAAAATCGTAGCTGTAGAAGGCAGAGATGGAACTCAAAAAATGCTTGTAAAATGTAAAAGCAGAAAATTTAGAAACAAAGGTGTTCTGGTTAAATTTCCAAAGAAAAAGCAAGATCTAAGAATTGATTTACCAACCGTTGGATTAAAAACTTTAACGCAATGCAAATTTGCAGGACTTAAAGGTGTTGTATTGAAAAGTAAACGAAACATTTTTTTAGAGAGAAAAGAATGTATTAATTTTGCTAATAAAAACAAGATGTTTATTACCGTTAAATGAAAAAAATATTTATATTTATATTTTTTCTAATTATCTCTAATTTATATGCAGAAGAAATTAAATTAGAAAAAATAGTTGAAAATTTAGATAAACCTTGGAGTCTTACTTTTGTCGATCAGAGCAATATTATATTTACTGAGAAGGCAGGTAAATTATACAGTTTAAATCTAAAAAATAAAAAAATAACTGAAATTAAACACAATCTTTCGGTTTTAGCGGGTGGGCAAGGTGGCCTGCTTGATGTTTTATATGATAATCAACATATTTATATTTCTTATTCAGAAAATAGAGGTAATTGGAAAACAAGTACTTCTGTTGCCAAAGGCAGTTTTAACCAATTAAATATTCAATTTAAAAATATTTTTCAGGCTGAACCCCCAATAGATTCTGGTTATCATTTTGGATCTAGATTAGTAATTAAAGACAAGCATCTATATGTAAGTGCAGGTGAAAGAGGTAAAGGCATGATAGCTCAAGATGCAACACAACATCCAGGCAGTATAATAAGAGTTAACCTTGATGGATCTATCCCAAAAGATAATCCTAAATTTAAAAACAAAAAAGATTGGCTACCTGAAATATTTCAAATTGGCGTAAGAAATCCACAAGGCATGGCTTTATCACCTTTTGATAATAAAATTTATATGACCAATCATGGTGCCAAAGGAGGAGATTGGTTTGGTACAGCTAATTATGGTGAGAACTATGGATGGAAAATATTAGGGTGGGGTGGAACAAACTATTCAGGAACAAAAATTGGACCTAAATGGAAACCAGGTTTTACAAAAGCAATTAAGTATTGGGTTCCCTCGATAGCTGTTAGCGCAATGACTATATATAAAGGTGATGAGTTTAAAGAATGGAATGGGGATGCTTTAATTACTTCTCTTAAAGATCAGTCATTAAGAAAAATACAATTCAAAGATAATAAATTCCTAAGTGAACAAATAATTTTTCAAGGAAATATTGGGAGAATAAGAGATATAAAAATACAAAAAGAGACTGGAGAACTATATATGTTGTCTGACAATGGAGAGCTTTGGAGAATGTATAAATGAAAAAAACTTTATTAATTATTTTTTTTTTATTATTTCCAGTAAATTTAAATGCAGAAAACATATCCAAAGTTTATTTTGCTGGAGGTTGTTTTTGGTGTATGGAAGAGTCTTTTGATAAAGTTAAAGGAGTTATAGGAACTATCGCAGGATATTCTGGCGGACATGTAAAAAATCCTAAATACAAAGATGTTGTTAAGAATACTACAGGTCACTATGAAACTTTAGAGATTACATACGATTCATCTATTACGAATTTTGAAAAGCTTTTAGAAATTTTTTGGATTAATATTGATCCATTTGATGCTAACGGTCAATTTTGTGATAAAGGTGAAAGTTATAAGTCAGTAGTTTTTTATGAAAATAGTGATCAAAAGAAAATTATAGAGACTTCAATTAAGAAAATTGAAAATAAGTTTAATAAAAAAGTTGTTACTTACGTTAAAAATTTCAATGAATTTTATATGGCAGAGACATACCATCAAGACTATTATGAAAAGAATTTTATAAGGTATCTGATGTACAAAAAAGGCTGTCAAAGAGATGAAACATTAAGCAAAATTTGGGGATGAAAAAAATATTTATACTAACCGGTGAGCCATCTGGAGACAAATTAGCATCTAAAGTTATTTCAAAAATTAAAAACTCAAGAGCAGATATAGAATATTTATCTGTTGGTGGTGAACATCTAAAAGCTTTAGGTATTAAGTCTCTTTATGATTTAAAAGAGATCACTTATCTTGGATTTACAAGAGTTATATTAAATATTTTTAAAATAAAGAGAAAAATAAACGATACTGTAAAAGAAATTCTTAAGTTTAAACCAGATATTCTTTTTTCAGTTGATAGCCCTGATTTCACATTACGTGTGGCAAAAGAAGTGAAAAAAATTGACCCAAGCATCAAAACAATACATTTTGTAGCACCACAAGTTTGGGTTTGGAGAGAGAAAAGGGTAAAACAGCTAAAATCCTTTTTAGACCATATTTTATTATTATTTCCATTTGAAAAAAAATATTTTGATAAAGAGGGTATCCAATCAACATTCACAGGACATCCCTTATTAGAGGAGCAAGAAAAAAGCAAAGTAGATATAAGCCAGATTATAAAAGATAACAAAAAAATCTTCTCCATCTATCCTGGTAGTAGATTGTCTGAAATTAATGTTTTAATACCAATTTTGTTTCAATTTGTTAAAAAGATGAACGAGAAGTACAAAGATTTATTTTTTGTTTTTCATTCCACATCAGAAAATGTTCAGTTAATTCAAAATCTTCTATTAAAACAAGGTTTTAAAAATTGTGGAGCTATAGGAGATGAAAAAATAAAATCTCATATACTTAAGTCTTCTATTTTTGCAGTGTCAAAATCAGGAACTATTTCATTAGAAATCTGCAATGCAAAAGTTCCATCTATTATAATTTATAAGATGGGCATGATTAACTTTTTTATAGTTAAAATGTTAGTTAAAGTTAAATTTGCAAATATTATCAATATAGCTGCGAAAGAAGAAATTATCCCTGAATTATTACAGTCTAAATGTAATCCTGCTAACATTTATAATACAGTTGATATGCTTTTAAGCAACAAAAGTACATTAGAAAAACAGGTTATTAAAACTCAAGAAATAATCAGAAATTTTAAAACAGAAAAATCTTCTGAAATAGCTAGTTCAGTTTTAATCGATAGTCTTTAAACAAACATATCTGCGTATTGTAAATCAGATATATCTGAAATTTTTTGATTTACTACGTATTGGTGTAAATTTTTCCACTTATTTTTTGAATTATCAAAAGGGTTTTTAAATCTGTGTATTGTATCTTTAATAATATTATCCATCAAAGGAGAGGGTTTCGTTTTTGTATATGCATAATAAGAAGATTTTGAATAGTCTAAGTCTCTGCTTAAAATTTTGATACTTTCTTGTGCCATAGATTTAAAGTCATCTATTAAATTCTTATTACCATTAGCAAAGGTTTTAGATACAAATACATCGAGCGCACAAAAATTTGGTATTTGAACATCTTCTAAGTATAATTTTTTAACTTCTAAACCTTCTAGTTTAGACTCAACGCCTTCAAAATTTTCAAAACATAACCATGCAGCATCGAATCCGGTTTTTAGATGTTTGATATGATAAAAATCATTAGCTACAATTTTTATATTTTTATTGGTTTTATTAATTTTTTTTAAATGTCTTTGAATAATATCGTTAGCTATTTTATCTGTAACAGGGTTACTTACTGGCGAAGTAATTTTAATTTCTTTTCCATTGATCAAATTTTCATAACCTTTAGTTGTGAATATAATACCTCCATTTGTTTCAAAAAAATTTCCAATAGAACAAATATTTTTTTGGTATTTTTCAATTAAGTGTAATGGTTCGTTTGTTGCTAATTGTATATTATTTTGCGCAAGTTCTTTAAAACCATCATAATGACCTTCAGGTTCAATAATTTCTAATTCGATATTATTTTTTTTATACAATCCTTTATCTAAACCTACAATGAAGGGTAGGTGGTCAGGATTTATAAACCATTCAAGCGCTAATTTTATTTTCATATTCCCTTACTGAATTACCGGTCAGGTTCTAGGGTATAATCTCAGTCTTGATAGACACCCCTTAAATTATTTTCTTAATTCATTATAAAGAAATGATGCAATAGAATCCATTCCTTTTAAATTACTTTTTCTCTCTGCAATTGAATTATAATTTGTGTTTGTATTGATATCATAAGTATAATGTTTTCCATCATTACCTTTAATATATTCAATACCTGCTATTTCAATACCATTTGATTTAAGTAAATCTTGGTATTTTTTAAGTTCTAGATTTTTATAATCTTTTACTATCATAAATTTATTTCCATCAGGATTTGTTGGACAAAACTTTTCTTCAACATTACAGGCATCAGCAGGACATAGTTCAAAACCATCACTAGCATCAACTTGTACAGCATATAAAAACTTTCCATTTACAAACTCCACTCTTGTAATTATTTTCGGATCAGACACCACATATTCTTGTAACAAAGTAATTCCATCAATTGAGTCTTCAAAATCTCCATTAATATATTTTTCAAGTTCACCTGTATTTTTAAAATATTTTACTCCTAGACCTCTTCCGCCTCTATTATGTTTTGTAATAAATGGTTTTTTAAAATTTTTTGATTTTTCTAGGATCTCATTTTTGTTTTTAGCGTAATAAGTTTCTGGAAAATTTATATTGAATTTTTTTAATTCCTCATATTGTTTTTGTTTACTTATCTCTAATTCTAAAGCTCTAGAATTGTTTACAACTCTTTTTTTATCTTTTTCTAACCAACCAAGTACGTCTTTTGTATTTTCTGGAGCGTATCTGTGACCCCGCGAATGTGCACTCGCACTCATTCTGTTGTAAAAAATTCCATTAGGCGGTGTTTTTTTAAAATCGAAGCTCTCCTTATCCATATGCCACTCTTTGAATGGAGCTTTAATCTTCTTAAAACTTTCCCTTAACGGAATAAGCCACTCATCATTTTCATGTATCACATAAATATTTTTATCCATTGGTTTTTATAAACAATTCTTTACCCTTTTTTCAACCGAGATTTATTATATTTATGACGCACTTACTTTAGGTAAATAATTAAAAGAAGCAGTATCTATTTTTGAAGAATGTTCTCTTCTCATCTTCCAGCCTTTGTGTATTCCCGCACTAGCTACTGTAATTGCATGTCTGCCATATTTATTATTTGTATAATCAATGGCCTTCATTAACGTTTTAGATCTATCATCCATAAGTGGTGTTAATAGGTTTGTCTCATTTTTATCTGCATCTTTTAGTTTAGATAAAATAATTCCAGCTTTTTGATACTGATATCCGGGCTTATACATGGTTTTTAAAATCTTTCTTGCGTATTTAACAAGTTCAATACTATCATTTGTAGCAATCGGCAGCTCAATAGTTTGTGAATTTGAGTAATATTTTCTATTTTTATTAAACGGGCTAGTTCTAATAAATACCGTTAACCCTCTACATATTTGATCATCGCCCCTTATTTTTTCAGCAGCGTTTAAACAGTAAGTTGATACAGCTTCTTCTAATTTTTGTAAGTCCGTTATTCTTTTTCCAAAAGATCTTGATACACAACAATTTTTTCTTTTCTCTTCATGAAGTTCTAGTCGAATACAAGTTATACCGCGTAATTCCATTGCTGTTCTTGAACCGAGAACATTTGTACTTTTTTTTACCCACGTATTAGAAACAGATTTTAATTGATAGGCATTTTGTATACCATTTTTAATATATAGCTTAGACAATTGTCTACCCACACCCCAAACATCTTGAATAGGAAATTTTTTTAACCTTTCATCAATGTTTTTGTTTAAGTACATAACGCCTGTTTTCTCTCTTTTAGCAATATGATTTGCCACTTTACTAAGGGTTTTTGTTGTTGAAATCCCAACACTTGTAGGTATTCCTGTCCATTTCAAAACTTTTTTTCTTATCTCTTTCCCATAGTTTTCAACATCCTCTTCTTTTAAAAAAGATAAATCTATAAACGCTTCATCAATAGAGTAAATTTCGACATTTATTGAAAAAGTTTTTAAAACTCTCATTACTCTTCTAGATAAGTCGCCGTACAGGGCATAATTTGATGAAAAAATTTGAACATTATTTTTTTTTATTAATTCTTTCACTTTAAAATATGGTTCTCCCATTTTTATTCCTAATGTTTTTGCTTCATTGGATCTGGAAATTACACATCCGTCATTGTTTGATAAAACTACAACCGGCTTGTGCTGTATTTTTGGATTAAATAATCTTTCACAAGAAACATAGAAAGAATTGCAGTCTACAAGAGCAATTTTTTTTTTATTGTAATTTATGGATGACATAAGTAACTACTCCCCAAATTATTACGTTAGGATTTTCACTTAATTCAATTTTATTAGGACCAGAGGTCAGGTAATTATTATTTTTTCCTTTTATGAAAGTTTTTACTACTAATTCTTCATTTACATTTGCTATTACTGTTGATGAACTTTTTGGATTAATACTTCTGTCAACGATTAACAGATCTCCGTCGTAGATTCCAACATTGGACATAGATTTACCTTGTACTCTTATTATAAATGTTGCCGGTGCATTTTTTATTAAATGCGTGTTTAAATCTACATCGTCCTCGATATAATCGGTAGCAGGCGAAGGGAAGCCAGCGCCAACTTTGTGAATATAAAATGGTAACTTAAGCTTCATAAATGTTCTTGATTTGTTCTTTTATAAAGGTAAGATAGAAGATCGTCAAGTTTAATTGGTAAAAGAACTTAGTTAATTTTAGAAATTCTTTTTACTACCTCATCTTTTGTGAGCGAGAGGACAATGTTATAAATTCCAGGACCAAATCTAGAACCTACTAAAGCAATTCTTAATGGTTGTCCAACTCCTTTGAAGTTAGTTTTGTGTTTATTAATTAGGTCATTAACTAATCTTTCAAGACTTTCTTTATTTGGAGATTTCATATTTTTAAATTCTTCAACAAACTCACTTATAATTTTCTTAGAATTTGTATCTAAAAGTTTAATATCTTCTGGAGTAATTTTTACCTCATCATTGAGTATATATTGGGAATTTTGATAGATATCATCAAGTGTTTTTGCTTTATTTTTCAAGAAGTTTAAAGATTTTATAATTGCGCTTTCTTTGGATGGGTTAATAGATTTTTTGTAATTTTGAGCATAATTTTTTAAAAATTCAAAAAGAATTTTTTCATCTATATTTTTAATATAATGTTCATTCAGAGAGAGTATTCTAGACATGTCAAGTTTTGATGGAGATTTTCCCACACCTTTTAAATCAAAAAGATTAATACTTTCATCTAAAGAAAAGATTTCCTTATCTTTATATGCCCAACCTAATCGTAGCAAATAATTTCGAAGTGCATCTGGTAAAATTCCGATTTTAACGTAATCATCAATTGTCGAAGATTTATCTCTTTTAGAAAGCTTAGATCCTTTTTCACTGTGTATTAAAGGTATGTGTGCAAATTGAGGAACATTCCAGTTCATTGCCTCATAAATTTGCTTTTGTTTGAATGTATTAATTTTATGATCATCACCCCTTATTACATGTGAAACTTTCATTGAATGATCGTCTACAGTTGCAGATAGTTGATAGGTTGGCGAACCATCTTGTCTTAATATAACAAAATCTTCAATAATTGAATTAGAAATATTAATATCTCCCTGAACCAAATCCTTAATAACAGTATTTCCTGAAATTTTACTTTTAAACCTTATGACTGGCTTTACATTTTTTGGAACCTGAAGATTTTTTGAATCTCTCCATTTTCTATTGTAAACATAAGGGATACCTTGTTTCTTACATTTTTCTTTTTGTTCTTTAATTTCTTCCTCAGAGCAATAACATTTATATGCAAATCCTTTTTTTAAAAGCTCTTCAGCGATCTCTTTATGTTTATCAATATTTTTTGACTGAATAATTTCTTTATCATCATGATTAACCCCAACCCATGATAGAGATTCAATTATTTGCTTTTTAAACTCATCTTTAGATCTTTCTTTATCCGTATCTTCTATTCTAAGATAAAATTTTCCTTTATTTTTTTTTGCCAATAACCAATTAAACAAAGCTGTTCTAACACCGCCAATGTGTAATGGTCCTGTGGGTGAGGGCGCAAACCTACAAATAAAAGCCATGAGTTGAAATTAAACTATTTTAATTGAAGTTTCTATATAAAGAAACTAATTTTCCTTGAATCTTAATTCTTTTCGCTGCGTATATTTTAGTATCGTATTTCTTATTAGCACTTTCTAGAGCAATGGTATTTCCTTTTTTTCTAATTCTTTTTAGAGTTGCCTCTTCATTATCGATCAAAACTACGGCTATTTGTCCATTGTCAGCATTAGAACTTTTTTTAATTATAACCGTGTCCCCATCATTAATGCCTGCTTCGATCATAGAGTCACCTTTTACTCTTAATCCAAAATGATCGTCGTTTTTATTAAAATCAGCAGGTAAGTTGATTTTATCAACTTCTTGTTGAATTGCTTCTATAGGGGTTCCTGCCGCTATAGATCCAAGAATTGAAACTTTGCTAGACTGACTTGAGCTTTTATCTAAACCACCTTTTATAACACTTGGTGTAAAACTGTTAAATAAATCGTGTGCACTAGCATTTTCTGGCAACTTTACCACTTCAAGTGCTCTTGCCTTATGAGCAAGTCTTTTAATAAAACCTCTTTCTTCTAATGCAGATATTAAGCGATGAATTCCAGATTTCGACTTAAGGTTGAGTGAATTTTTCATTTCCTCGTACGAGGGGGAAACACCTGAAGATCTTATTTTTTTATTAATAAATAACAATAAGTTTTTTTGTTTTTTTGTAAGCATAGAACAAATCCTGTACATTTCTGTTCTACAAAAGTTCTACTTTAATATCAATGTTAAATTATCCTTATTTTATGTACTTATTTGAGTGATTTTTTTTAAAAGTGTTGAGTTTTTGTCTAAGTCTTTAAGAAGTGATTCACCTATAAGAAAATTATTTATCTTTGTTTTTTTTACTATTTCCTCTACCTCTCTTTCAGATTTTAACCCACTTTCACACACAATTGGTTGTTTATGAACGGCTAAAATTTCGTAGAGTTTATATGTTGTTACAATGTCAGTTTTCAAAGTAGATAAATTTCTATTATTTATTCCTATAATTGCTTCTTTATATTTTAATGCCTTTTTGGCTTCATCTTCATTATGTACTTCAACCAATGTTGTTAAACTAAGTTCATTTGCCTTTTGATATATTTTATCGGCAAGAGAATCATTAACAGCAGATAAAATTATTAAGATACAGTCGGCACCACAAGCTTTTGATAAATATACCTGGTAATCGTCAGTAAAAAAATCTTTCATCAAAACTGGAAGTTTGACCTTTTTTTTAACCTCATCAATATGTTCCAATTTTCCTTGAAAATACTCTTCTTCTGTAAGTATTGATAAACAAGATGCGCCATTATTATAATAATTTTCTGCAATTTCTATGGGTTTGTAATTTTTAATTATAGTTCCAGCTGAAGGACTTGCTTTTTTCATTTCTGCTATAACAGAAACTTTATTTTTTTCCTTAATTAGTTTTTCTTTAAAATTAATAAAATTATTATATGATTTAATCCTTTCTTTTAGAGAATCTACAGGGTAAACAAGCTTTAGTTTGTTTACACGAGATAATTGTTTAGCAAGAATTTTTTCTAAGCTCATTTTTCTAATTTTGTTATATGATTTATAACTTTTCCAGAAAGAATATGCTTTCTCAATTCTTCGTACCCGTCTTTAAAAGAATTTGATTTTTCTGCTATAAGCAAACCTGCAGCAGCATTTAAACATACAGCAATCGAAAAATCATTGTCTTTTCCTTGAAATATTTCTCTCATTTTTTCTGCATTATATTCAGGGTCTTTTCCAACAATATTATTAAAACTAGCGGCTTCAATACCTAAATCTTTTGGATTCAAAAAAGTTTCTTTAATTTTTCCATCATTAAGTTCGACAATATTCGTATTTGCGTATGGAGAAATTTCATCAAGTCCGTCTTCACTATTTACAATTAATGCTTTTTTTAAATTTAAATTTTTAAGTGCTTCAGCAAAAATTTTAAGTAATTTTTTATCGAAAACCCCAACAACTTGTCTTTTCACTTTTGCCGGACTACTTAAAGGCCCGATTAAATTAAATATTGTTCTTTTCCCAATTTTTTTTCTAACTGGCCCAACATATTTCATTGCAGAATGATAACTTGGAGCAAACATAAATCCAAAGTTGTTATTGTTAATACTAGCCTCCACTTCTTTAGGACCTAGAGAAATACTTATATTTAATTTTTCTAATACATCAGCAGACCCACATTTTGAAGAAACAGATTTATTACCGTGTTTTGCTACTTTTACTCCAAAACTAGACAGCAATAGCGCTGCAGCAGTAGAAATATTTAAGGTATTTTTTCCATCTCCACCTGTACCGCAAGTATCTATTGTTCCATCTGGCGTATTTACTTTAGTTGCTTTATCTCGCAAAATATAAACTCCACCAGCAATTTCATCTGAAGTTTCACCTTTTGCTGAAGAAAAGATTAAAAAATCTTGAATTTGTTCTTCATTAACTTTACCCGACATCATTTTTTCAAAAATAGATTTACTTTCTTCAAAATTTAAGTTTTGTTTATTTTTGAGCTTTTTAATAATTTCTTCCATTTTATTTAAAATTTAAAAAGTTTCTTATTAACTTCATGCCTTCTTTAGTGCTTATACTTTCAGGGTGAAATTGAACCCCATGTAAATTGTATTTCTTATGCATAATTCCCATTATCACATCATCTTTTGTTTTAGCCGTAATAATGAAATCTTTATTTAATGTTTTTCTGTCGATTATTAAGCTGTGATATCTAGTTCCAATAAGATTATTCTTTACCCCTTTAAAGATTCCAGTTTTTTTATGTGAAATTTTGCTTGTTTTTCCATGCATAAGTTTTTTTGCATTTATTATTTTAGCACCAAATGCTTGCCCAATGATTTGATGTCCCAAACACACTCCAAGTATAGGAATTTTTTTTGATAGATTTTTTACAATTTTTAAGCAATTTCCTGCTTGGCTTGGGTTACCAGGACCAGGCGAAATAACAATTTTTTTATATTTTCTCTTTAAGATTTCTTTAGAATTTATTTTATCATTTCTTATAACATCTACTTTGCATTTTGATGAGAGAAGGTAATGATAAAGATTGTATGTAAAACTATCGTAATTATCTATTAATAAAGTTTTCATTTAATTAATAGCCTTAAGTAATGCTCCGGCTTTATTGACGGTTTCATTATATTCATTATTAGAATTACTATCTGCTACAATTCCTGCACCAGCTTGAACGTAAATTTTTTTATTTTTAATTAATGCGGTCCTCAAAGCTATGCAGGTATCAAAACTTTGATTAGCGGTGAAATAACCAATACCCCCAGCATAAAGTTTTCTTTTTGAACTTTCTAATTCATCAATGATCTCCATTGCTCTTATTTTAGGTGCTCCACTAACAGTTCCAGCAGGAAATCCCGATAAAAATGTTTCAAACAAAGAAAGGTTTTTTCTAAGTTTACCCTTAACATTTGAAACAATATGCATGACATGAGAATACTTTTCTACTTTAAATCTTTCTGTTACTTTAACGCTATTAGTTTTTGAAACTTTTCCAACATCATTTCTTCCTAGATCCAAAAGCATAAGATGTTCAGCAAGTTCTTTAGGATCTTTTAAAAGTTCTGATGTTAATTTTTTATCGTGTTTTTTATTTACGCCCCTTGGTCTAGTTCCAGCAATAGGTCTAATAGTAACCTCATTATTAAATAATCTCACTAAAATTTCAGGACTACTACCTAGAATTTGAAAATCTTCAAAATTAAAATAAAACATAAATGGTGAAGGATTTAATACTCTTAATGTATTATAAATTTCTAATGACGGTTTATCAATTTTTGCTTCAAATCTTTGACTTAAAACAACCTGAAAAATATCTCCACTTTTAATATATTTTTTTGCTTTAATCACATTTTTTTTAAAAGCTGATTTAGAAATATTCGAACTGATTTTAACCTTCTTTTTATTAACATGAAATCCTTGTGGAAGTTTTATTCTTCCAAAATGTTGTAGTTCTTGGAAAGTTTTCTTTATCGTATGATACTTAAATTCATAGTTTTTTATAGACTCCTCTTTATAAATATTTTGAATATAAAAAATCTTTTTTTTTAAATTATCATATATAATTAAATTCCTTGGTCTCATTAACCTTATATCAGGGATGTTAATATCTTTTTTACATTTGTCAGGGATCTTTTCAATTAATCTTATAATATCATATGAAAAATAACCAACCAACATCGAGGACATCCCTGGTATTTTTGATGAAGACTTTACTTTAAATTTTTCTATTAAAGTATTTAAATATTTAAGAACATTTTTTTTAATAATTTTCTTTTTTTTAAAATCATTCTCCACAATTTTATTATTTGTTATATTGTAGGTTCTATCAGGATTATAACCCATTATAGTATATCTTCCTCTAATAGTGCCTTTTTCGACTGACTCAAAAATAAAACTATTTTTCTTACTCAAAATAAATTTGTATAAGTTTTCAACAAAATCATAGTTTTTGCAATTTTCAATATAAAAAATAGTCTGATTATTTTTTTTTTTATGATTTCTTTTTAAATTTGCTAAACTAGTGTTTAATTTCATTAAAATGAATTTTTCAACCTTTCAAGGACATTTTCATTTACGTTAATTTTATAATTTGAATTAATAAATTTATCATAATATTTATAAATTTTTGAAACATACTCTACATTAGCTTTATTACGGTAATTTTTATAATTTGATGAATTTTTATTAATTTCTTTCAAATTTTCTTTTACTATTCTTACTAGGTAATTTTTTTGAAACATAGTATCGGACATAACAAATATTTCATTACTGTTATGTTCATATATTGCTTTTACAAAATTTGAGTTAAATTTTTTATTATCCTCTATACCATTAATCTTTAATAAATTTATAGTAACATTAAATTTTTTAGACATTTCAGATATATCGGACTTATTAAATTTTTTATTCTCAATTCTTTCAATCAACTTTGAATTTTCTTCAATCTTATGAGCAATTGACAACTGAGCTTTAATAGTATTTTCAAGGTCCTTATCTTTAAGTGTAAGGACAGTATTTTTTTCATCTAAAATCTCAGCAATATAATAATCATTTTCTAATATTATGAACTCTGGAGAATTTAAATTTTCAATTTCAAAAATTTTTGAAATAAAATCATCTTTTAATTCTTTTTCAACAATCCCACTTTGATAGGTTTTTCTTTCATTAATAAAATTATGTTGTTTTACTGAACTAGTATTGTTAGTAACTATTGAATTAAAATCTTTTCCATCAAGAATATCATTTTCTAATTGATCCAATTCTTTATAGAAATCTTCATCGAACTCTTTTTTTTTAGTCAAAATTTCTGGAGTTAATTTAATATATCTAAAAGAAATAAATCTTTCCTCAAATAATTTTTTATTCTTGGTGTAAAATTCATCTATTTCATTTAAAGATATAATTTTTTTAGAATAAATTTCATTTAAATTTATATATTCAATCTCTTTAACCATATTTTCTTTTTTAAATAAATCATCAATAATAAAGTTTGGTAAATTTATACCTCCACTATAGTAATTTAATAACTGTGCCTTTAACTCCATGCTTCTCACATATCCTTCATAACTTGATGCTGTGTATCCTCTTGCAATTAAAAATCTTTCATATTTTGTTCTTGAAAATTTTTCATCTTTATGAAAACTTTTATCGTTTATAAGTATTTCTTTTAGAGCTTCATCACTTAATTGAATTCCTTTTTTTTTAGCTTCGATACTAATAATTTTTTCACTTATATAATTTGAAAGCGCATCATTTAAAAATTTTGTTTTTCCAATTTTATCCATTTCTTCTTTTGAAATATTAATTTTTTGAAGATGTTCAACAAATTCTTTTGAGCTTATCTTTTCGTTATTTATTTCAACTATTACATTCTGCTTTCCAGATCTGAAAACATCACCCATACCCCACATTACAAAAGGCAAAGCTATTATTGCGATGAAAATCTTAGCAAAAATTGATTTAGAAAATTTTCTTATTGAAGCTAGCATAATTTTAATTTATGAAATTTAAATTAATTGGACAAAAAAATCTATAATTAAAGTCCTAAAATAGGTGACTGATATGAGATATTTTATTGGAAATTGGAAAATGTTTGGTATTCCAAGCTCTCATAAAATTTTATACAAAATTAATGCTTTTTTTAAAAGAGATAAAAATAATAAAAAGAAATATAAAATTATAATTGCTCCACCTTTCACATTATTACATGATTTTTCGAAAAGATTTAAAAGTAGTAAAATTTCTATATCTTCACAAAATTGTTATCATAAAGATTTTTATGGCGCTCACACTGGTAACATAAGTCCCTTTATGATTAAAAAACTTGGAATAAATTATACTTTAATTGGTCATTCCGAAAATAGAGCATCAGGAGAAAATAATAAATTAATTGGCGAAAAAATTTCTTTAGCACTTAAAAATAAACTAAGTGTAATTTTGTGTATAGGTGAAAATAAAATTGAAAAAAGAAATAAAAAAACTTTTTCAGTTTTAAAAAAACAATTATCCCAGTCAATAACTTCAAAAAAATATTTAAAAAAAATTATTATAGCCTATGAACCTTTATGGTCGATCGGAAGTGGGCGTGTTCCATCAAAAAATGAATTGGAAAAAATTATAGTAAATATCAAAAAATATCTTAATAAAAAGTTTAGATTAAAAAGGAAAAATATTAGAATTTTATATGGCGGATCTGTTGATAAACAAAGTGTGTTAAATTTCAAAGCAATTAATGAATTAGATGGCTTTTTAATTGGTGGTGCATCAAAATCCTCAAAGAATTTTATTGATATCATAAAAAATTTCTATAAATAACTGTTATGGAGACAATCTTTATTGTAGCAAATGTAATTTTGGCGCTTGTTCTTATCATACTAATTTTATTACAAAGGTCAGAAGGTGGTGCTTTAGGACTAGGTTTGTCCCAAGATAATTTCGCATCTACAAGGACCGTTGGAAATTTTTTAACAAAATCCACTACAATAATTGCTACCTTGTTTATAATATCAAGTATTTGCTTAGTTGTTATTTCTAGAGGGGAATTGCAGGATACACAGTCTGTACTTGAAAAAATTGAGGAGAACGAAGATAGCAAAGAACCCAAAATACCTGAGTCGACAAAATAAACTTTATTTTCTATTAAAAATTAGATATATTATTCTTCCATGGCGCGATATGTTTTTGTCACTGGCGGCGTGGTTTCATCACTTGGAAAAGGTCTTTCTTCAGCTTCGTTGGCATCATTATTACAATTAAGAGGTTTTAAAGTTAGGGTAAGAAAACTTGACCCATACTTAAATGTTGATCCTGGAACTATGAATCCGTTCCAGCATGGTGAAGTCTTTGTTACTGACGATGGAGCAGAAACAGATTTAGATATAGGACACTACGAGAGATTTACTGGAATATCAGCAACTCAATCTGACAATATAACTACTGGAGGAATTTATAGTGATATCATTCAGAAAGAAAGAAGAGGAGATTTTTTAGGAGGAACTGTTCAGGTAGTTCCGCATGTTACTGACAGAATTAAAAAATTTATTTCGCAAGATGTAAAAAAAGAGGATTTCATAATATGTGAGATTGGCGGTACAGTTGGGGATATAGAAAGCTTGCCATTTCTCGAAGCTATTAGACAATTTTCAAATGATGTAGGAAAAAAAAATAGTTTATTTATTCATTTAACATTAGTACCTTATTTGAAAGCATCTGGTGAATTAAAAACAAAACCAACTCAGCATTCAGTAAAAGAGTTAAGAAGCTTAGGAATTCAACCAGATATAATAATTTGTAGATCTGAAAGGGAAATTCCAAAGACAGAAAGAAAAAAAATATCTTTATTTTGTAATGTTCCTATAGATAATGTTATAGAGACGGTTGATGTAAAAACAATATATGAGGCACCAATAAGTTTTCATAAAGAAAAATTAGATGAAAGGGTGCTTTCGTATTTCAATATTAAAAGCAAAAAATCACCAGACCTAAGTAAATGGAAAAATATTACCTCTAGAGTTTTGAATCCAAAAAAAGACGTAAATATCGGGATAATAGGAAAATATGTTGACCTAAAGGATGCATATAAGTCACTAGACGAAGCTTTAATACATGGAGGTATATCAAATAATGTAAAGGTTAATTTAAAGAGAATAGACTCAGAAAATCTAAAACCTGAAAATATAAAACCATTGTTAAAAGAAGTAACGGGAGTTCTTATCCCAGGAGGTTTTGGCAAAAGAGGCACCGAAGGTAAAATTGCTGCCATAAAATACGCAAGATTGAATAATATACCTTTCTTTGGTATTTGCTTTGGTATGCAAATGGCAGTCATAGAAGCTGCTAGAAACTTGTTAAATATTAAAAATGCATCAACAAGTGAGTTTGGTAATAATTGCACCCCTGTAGTTGGCTTGCTAGACGAGTGGCAAAAAGGGGAGAGAAAAATTAAAGGAACAAGAAAGAATTTAGGTGGAACAATGAGGTTAGGATTATATGACGCTGTATTAAAAAACAATTCTTTAATATCTAAAATTTACTCTGAAAATAAAATTAAAGAAAGACATAGACATAGGTATGAAGTGAATATTAAATATAAAAATGATTTTGAAAAAAAAGGTCTAATTTTTTCTGCTCTCTCCCCAGATGGCACTCTTCCTGAAATAATTGAATTAAATAATCACCCTTGGTTTATTGGCGTACAATTTCATCCTGAATTTAAATCTAGACCTTTTACACCCCATCCATTATTTTCATCTTTTATCAAAGCAGCAGGAGCGAATGGAAGGAAAAAATAATGGCAAATAAATCTGTAAAATGTGGAAAATTGAATATTTCAAATACAGGACCATTTACTTTAATTGCGGGTCCTTGCCAATTAGAGAATGAAAAGCACGCACTAGATGTTGCAAATCAATTAAAAAAAATTACTGATAAACTAGGTATTGGTTTTATTTATAAAACATCTTTTGATAAGGCAAATAGAACTAGTCTAAATGGCAAGAGAGGAGCTGGTCTTGAAAAATCTTTGCCGGTTTTTGATAAAATTCGAAAACAAATTGATGTTCCATTATTAACAGATGTTCATACAATTGAACAATGTGGAATCGTTTCTAATCACGTCGATGTTTTACAGATACCAGCATTCCTTTGTAGACAAACTGATTTATTGATTGCTGCAGCGAAAACAGGAAAAGTAATTAATGTCAAAAAGGGTCAATTCTTAGCTCCCTGGGACATGGTCAATGTTACAAAAAAAATTGAAGACTCCGGTAATAAAAATATTTTAGTTACAGAACGAGGTGCTAGTTTTGGTTACAACACTTTAGTCTCAGATATGCGATCATTACCCATTATGGCTAAGAATGGATACCCAGTAGTTTTCGACTCAACGCATTCAGTTCAACAACCTGGTGGAATGGGAGACAAAAGCGGAGGACAAAGAGAATTTGTAGAATATCTTTCTCGTGCAGCAATTGCTGTTGGTGTAGCCGCAGTCTTTATCGAGACACATCCTGATCCAGACAACGCCCCATCTGATGGACCTAATATGGTTCCTTTATCTAAGATGTCGAGCCTATTAAATCAATTAGTTGAAATAGACAATTTAATAAAGAATGGCAAAAATTAAAAAAGTTAAGGGTCGGCAGGTTTTTGACAGCAGAGGCAATCCAACCGTCGAAGCCGAAGTTTTTTCAGAAAATGAATCTGCTTTTGCGATAGTGCCTTCGGGTGCATCAACAGGAACACACGAAGCCTATGAGCTAAGAGACAAAAATAATAAAGATTATTTGGGAAAAAGTGTATTAAGAGCTGTTGAAAATATTAATGATCCTATTTCAAAAGTAATAGTTAATTCTGATTGTACTGAACAAAAAAAAATAGACCATACATTAATCGAATTGGACGGGACAGAGCAAAAGAAAAAACTTGGCGCAAACGCAATCTTGGCTGTTTCAATGGCTATATGTAAGTTAAATTCAATAGAAAAAAAATTATCTTTATTTAAGTGCATTAAAAAATCACGAACATATCAATTACCAATACCTCTTTTGAATATAATAAATGGCGGAAGGCACGCTAGTAACAACTTGGATATTCAGGAGTTCATGATTCGACCTGAAAAATCTAACTCATTTACCGAAGCTATGAGAAAAAGTTTTTTAGTAATACAAAATTTGAGAACAATTGTTGATAACACTAACGTTGGTGATGAGGGTGGTTTTGCACCTAATGTTAATAATACGGAAGAGGCAATTAAATTAATAATTAAATCTATAGAAAAATCTGGCCTTATACCAGGAGAGGATATTTCTATTTGTCTAGATGTTGCTGCAAATGAACTTAAAAAACCGATCACACATAACAATTATTTAGAACTACTTAAAAAATATCCTATCAAATCAATTGAGGATCCTTTCAAAGAAGACGAATGGGACTCTTGGAAAAAATTAACAAATAACACCAACATACAAATAGTCGGCGATGATTTATTTGCAACGAATATCAAAAGATTAAAAAAAGGTATTGAAGAAAAATCTGCTAATGCAATTTTAGTAAAGCTAAATCAAATTGGAACAGTGAGTGAAACATTGGATGTAATCGAATTAGCACATAAAAAAGGTTTAAAAACAATTATCTCACACAGATCTGGCGACTCGGAGGATACATTTATAGCTGATTTGGCTGTTGCGACAAATTCTTCCCAGATTAAAACTGGATCATTGGCTAGATCGGAGAGGGTTGCCAAGTATAATCGTTTATTGAGAATTGAAGAGGAACTTGGAAATTCCTCAAAAATGGCTAAAATCTAACTATGGGATTTTATAAAACTTTAAAAAGAAGAAAAATACTATTTATAAATATATTTTTATTACTTTATATTTTAATCAATCTTTTTGCTGGAGATAGAGGCTTGGTATCATATTTTGAGAAAAAAAGTATATTAGGTGAGTTAGAAAAAAAACAAACTAATTTAATACAAAAAAATAAAATCATGGAAAATAAGAATAATTTGCTTTCACAAAATTTAAACTTTGATTTTATTGATATTTTAATTAGAGATAAATTTAAATACGGTAAAGAAGGAGAAATATTAATTAAACTAAATGACTAAACCAAGACATCCTGAAAAAATAAATAAACCAATTAATCCAATCAAAAAAAAACCTAGTTGGATAAGATCAAAATTATTGGATACCCAGGTTTTTTTTAAAACTAAAGAAGTTGTAAATAGAAATAAATTACACACTGTTTGTCAGGAAGCAAATTGCCCAAACATAACTGAGTGTTGGAGCAAAAAACACGCAACTTTTATGATAATGGGAGATACTTGTACTCGAGGCTGTGCCTTTTGTGATGTAAAAACAGGAAAACCTGGAAAACTTGATATTCTTGAACCTTTAAAAATTTCGAAAGCAGTAAAGGAACTAAAACTTAATCATGTTGTTATTACTTCTGTTGATAGAGATGATCTAAAGGATGGAGGTGCCAATCATTTCAGAGATGTGGTGATGGCTACTAAAAAAGAAAATCCCAAAACAACAATTGAAGTTTTGACTCCAGATTTTCTAAGAAAAGGTAATGCATTTAAAAAACTTGTGGAAGCCTCTCCTGATGTTTTTAACCATAATATAGAAACTGTTCCAAGTCTTTATCTAACAGTAAGACCTGGATCAAGATATTTTGCATCAATCAAATTACTAGAGTCAGTAAAAAAAATTAAACCAGAAATTTTTACTAAATCAGGTTTAATGGTTGGCTTGGGTGAAAGTAAAAATGAAATTTTACAAGTTATGGATGATTTAAGAACAGCCAACGTTGATTTTTTAACTATTGGTCAGTACCTTCAGCCATCACCACAGCACTATCCTTTGCAAAGATATTATAAACCTCACGAATTTGTCGAACTCAAAAATATTGCTTTAGCAAAAGGATTTTTATTAGTTGCTTCATCTCCTTTAACCAGATCTTCATATCATGCTGACGAAGATTTTAAAAAATTGCAAAAAGTTAGAGATGAACAAATTAAATGCCTAAAGCTTCAATAATAAAAATTATTCCTTGTAAAAAAAACGATCTTTTTAAAATGATATTGGATATAGAGAAATATCCTGAATTTGTTCCTTGGTGTTTGAGTGGCAAAATACATAGAAGAGTAGATATGAAAGATATGCTTGAAATTGAAGCAGACTTAACGGTTGGTAAAAAATTTTTAAATCAAACTTATAAAAGTCACGTTACTTATTATAAAGATAAAGATAAAATTTTGGTAAGTAATATTGATGGCCCTTTAAAACATTTAAAAAATGAATGGCAAATACGAGAAATTAATAATCAAAGTGAAGTCAATTTTAAAATAGATTTTGAGATAGAAAATATTTTTTATAGTATGATAATGAAAAAATCTTTTGATAAAGGACTAAAAAATATTGCAGATGCATTTGAAAAAAGGGCTATTCATTTATTTAAGAATACTTAAAATTAATTCCATAGATTTTTTTACTGCAGCTTTTTGAATTTTTAATCGACCTTTTTGTTTAAAAAGGTATTTATTTATTTTAACTTTGTTAGTTTTTTTTACACCTATATACACTAATCCAACTGGTTTTTTTTCACTACCACCACTTGGTCCTGCAATCCCAGTAATCGAAACAGAAATATTACTTTTACTAATTTTATTTAAATTATTAACCATATACAAACAACATTTACTACTTACGGCCCCATACTTTTTTAAAATTTGTTTAGGTACTTTTAAGAGTAGATTTTTAGATTTATTCGAGTACGTGACCAAACCCATTATAAATATCTTCGATGATCCACTCACAGAAGTAATAGAGCTTGAAAGCATTCCGCCAGTACATGATTCAGCTGTTGCTAATTTAAGATTTTTTTTTCTAAGCAAACTTACAAGTTTTTTATTTAATTTTTTCATCAAAAAAAGAAACTTTTTCCAACCATGTATAATACAAGACAAATAACCACATAAAATCCTGCTAAAATATCATCGAATATAATTCCGAAAGTATTTTTATATTTTTTGTCTATATAATCGATTGGAAAAGGTTTCAGTCCATCAAATAATCTAAACAATAAAAAGAACCAGAAATAAATTTGTAGAGTTTCTACATTCGAATTAGCTCGATCTGAATGAAAAAGTTCATACAGGATAATGGGTATAGATTGACCAATAAATTCATCAACTACTATTTCTTGAGGATCTTCATCTTTAAATTTTTTTAGGCAAGATTTAATAGCAAAAAAAGAATAAAATAAAATTGCTAATATAAATATAAACAAAATTAAAACTGGAATTTTTAAAAAATAGATAAGAGAAAATAAAAACAACGTAGTAAACAATGATGCCCAGGTTCCTCGGTATTTTTGAATTGAGTCACCAAAAACAAAAAGAGTTATAAAATAATAATTTAATTTATTAATCATATTTAATTATGGATACAATTACTTCAGCAGCGATAGCTTTTTCTTTACCGATAACACCTAATTTTTCTGTTGTCTTGCCTTTTATATTAATATTTTTTTTTGATATTTTGCAAAGTTTAGAAATATTTTCTATCATTTTTTTTTTGTATTTTTTAATTTTAGGTGTTTGTGTAATAATATTAATATCTAAATTTTTTATGTAATAACCTTTTGATTTAATTTGTTCTACAACTTTCTTTAATAAAATTGTGGATCTTATATTCTTAAATTTTTTATTTTTATCTGAAAACATTTGGCCAATATCACCCATACTGCTTGCGCCTAAGATTGCGTCTGTAATTGAATGAAGAACTGGATCTCCATCTGAATGACCTAATGTTCCAAGTTTCGATTTTATCTTTAAACCTCCTAAATAAAGTTTTCTTTTAGGCACAAGTCTATGAACATCAAATCCTATTCCTATTCTACTTTTTAAATTCATAAAATTCTTAAGCATCTCAAGATCATCTATATTAGTAATTTTGAAATTATTTTTTTCACCATCAATAAATTTAACGTTTCTGAAATTTTGAACTAGAGATAAATCATCATCTTTATAAATAGATTTATTTTTTGAATGAAGATCTATTATCTCCTTAAAATTAAAACTTTGCGGTGTTTGCGTTGTAAAGAAATTTTCCCTTGCCAAACTTAAAATTCTATTTTTCCCAAAAGATTCTTTCAAAGCATCATGAATAGGTATTATTGGAATAACGTTATTTTTTTTTGAATTTTTAATAATCTTTTTTATTAGTCCCAGTGAAAAATTTGGCCGTGCAGAATCGTGTATAAGTATTTTTGAGCACTTAATATTATTTTTTTTAATATATTTTAGAGCCTTATCGGTGGAATTTTGTCTTGTTCTACCACCTATTATTTTAACAAAACTATTAAACTTAATTTGTTTTAAGAATTTTCTATGATTTTTGTTAATAACGACAATCACCTTCTTTATTTGTTTGATCTTCTCAAATTTAAATAATGAGTGCTCCAAAATGGTTTTTACACCAACTTTCACGAAAGGTTTTGGGGTTTTAGAAGCAAATCTTTTACTATTACCCGCAGCTAACAAAATTAAGCAAAAACTCATTATATTAATTTACCTTATATTTATGTAAAATGTTAAGAAATTAAAATGTTAAATACTATTAAAAACTTTAGATGGTTTTTTGCAATATCATTTATTTCAATTATTTTAGGGATATTTACTTTTATTACCTTTATTAATCGAAGCTTCTTTTTTTTTAATGAGGATAATTTACAGTACCTTTTAATACTAGATGCTACTGTTCTTATTATTTTTTTAATTTTATTAGTTCAAGAAACTTCCAAGTTGTTTTTACAGTATAAATCTAACAAGACTGGTTCTAAAACTAGTTTACAATATGTTTTACAATTTTCTTTATTTGCTTTTATACCGTCCCTAGTTGTAGCAATTTTTTCATTGGTATTATTTAATGTTGGACTACAAAAATATTTCGATGAAAAAATTACATCTGCTGTAAATAACTCATATGAAGTAGCTAAAAATTACATAGATGAAACAAAAAGATCAGTTGAAGCAGATGTATATTTAGTTAGCTTGGATTTGAATAGATACTCTGAAATTTTATTTTCTAATCCCAAAAGAGTACAAAAAAATATTAGAGCTCAAAAATTACTTAGGAGGTTAGATGAAATTTATTTAATTGATAGTTCAGGTACTATTTTATTAGGAGACACAAACAATCCAGAAGATACGTTTAAATTTCCATCAGACGATGAATTTGACTCAGCATTAGAAGGCAAGCCCATTTCAATCCAAGGTTCTGCGGAGAATAAAACAGCTTTTATGATAAAACTGAATAATTATGTTGATACTTATCTTTATGTTTCAAGAAATGTTCAACCACAATTACTTAACTATCTAGCTGATACAGAACAAGCTGTAAATTTTTATTACACAGTGGAAAATAATAGAACCGGCATAAAAGTAACTTTTGCAATAATTTATGTAATTGTTGTATCAATGTTACTATTTTTTACTGTTGTTTTAGCTATTACGTTTGCAGGAAGACTAACCAAACCAATAGTTAATTTAATTTCAGCATCTAAAAAAATAAGCTCAGGTAAATTAGACAGTAAAGTTCCAGAAATCGATTCAGATGAAGAAATTAAAACACTTAATGAAAATTTTAACAATATGATTGATAGATTAAAAAAACAGCAGGATAAGTTATTATTGTCTGAACGGTATTCAGCATGGGAAAATGTTGCAAGAAAGTTAGCTCACGAAATCAAAAATCCTCTTACACCGATACAGCTTTCAATTGATAGATTAAAAGAAAAGTATTCAGAAAAACTAAAAGATGATAAAAACGAGTTTAAGAAATATCTTGAAACAATCGATAGACAGATTGTTGATATAAAAAAGTTAGTCGATGAGTTTTCTGGTTTTGCAAGAATGCCGTCACCTTTATTAAAAAAAATCGATGTAAGTAGCGTTATGAAAAGAGCTGTGAATTTTTATAAAATGTCAGAAAAAGAAAATATTTTTAGTACAAAGAATACAAATAACGAAGTTTTTTTTATCAATGGTGACGCTGAACAACTTTATAGAGTCTTTTTGAATTTGATAAAAAATTCGCTCGAGTCTATTCGGGAAAAAAAACAAAAAAACAGCAATTTTCAAGGAAAAATTGATGTAGAAATAAGTAGGAATAATGAATATATAGTCATCAAAATGCTAGATAACGGCCCAGGGTTTAATGATATTAAAAACATTACAAAACCATATTTTACCACTAAGAAAGAGGGAACTGGATTAGGTTTGCCAATTGTGACAAAAATTATTAGCGAACATAATGGTGATATTAATTTTATAAAAAATCCTAAAGGAGCAGAAATTTTAATTTCTTTACCTATTTTTTAATGAAACAAGAAATACTAGTAATCGATGATAATTTTGATATTCGAAATCTTATTTCGGAGATACTTAAAGACAAAAATTATAGTGTAAGAGAAGCAGCAAATTTTGATCAAGCTGTTTTTGAAATTAACAGTAAATTACCAGATATAGCTGTCATAGACGTGAAACTAGATAAAGGAGACAAGGATGGAATTGACCTTTTGAAAAAGATAAAAAATATTTCAGATTTAGTCCCAGTTATAATGATTTCTGGTCATGCAAATGTTGAAATGGCTGTAGAGTCCTTAAAGCTTGGAGCTTATGAGTTTATTACAAAACCCTTTGCTCCTGAACAATTACTCAACTTCATTAGAAGAGGTTTGGAAAATATTAAATTAAAAAAGGAAAATGTTCAACTTGAGAACAAGTCTTTTCATTCTTTTGATTTTATTGGAGAGAGTCATCAATTAATAAAAATTAAAAAATTAATTTCAAAGCTGTCATCTACTGATAGTAGAATACTTATTTCTGGTCCTACAGGATCAGGAAAAGAATTATTAGCCAGAAAAATTCATAAAAATTCACAAAGAAAAAAAGAGCCTTTCGTTGTTCTAAATGGTGCGCTGTTACAACCAGATAATTATGAAAAAGAATTTTTTGGGTCTGAGAATAAAGATGGATCTATTTCATATGGATTTTTGGAGAAAGCTAAACGCGGAACTCTTTTAATTGATGAAGTCTCAGAAATTCCATTAGATACGCAGGCTAAAATTTTAAGAGTATTAATGGACCAAAAATTTAAAAGAATTAATGGAAAAGAAGATATAGTTGTAAATGTCAGAATTGTATCATCTACATCAAAAGATTTAAAAAATGAAATTGCTATAGGCAATTTTAGAGAGGACCTTTATCATAGGCTCAATGTTGTCCCGATTGAAATACCAAGCTTAAGTCTAAGACCTACCGACATACCTTTATTAATTAAGTATTTCCAAAAAAAAATTTCTGAAATAAATGGCATCCCCGAAATCGAAATAGATGTAAATAATGATTTACTGTATAGCTATAATTGGCCAGGAAATGTAAGAGAATTAAGAAATTTAGTAGAAAGAATTTCAATTCTTTCTCAAAATGAAAATAAATCTAACATTGGAAGATTGCTAAATGAAATTTTGAGTAAAAATGCATCCGAAGATTTCCAAAATGCAAATGTATCATTAACATATCCTTTGAAGCAAGCTAGGGAAAATTTTGAAAAAACTTACCTGCTTACTCAATTGAAGAAAAACAAGGGAAATATATCGAAAACAGCTGAATTTATTGGCATGGAGAGATCAGCGTTACATCGAAAGTTAAAGTCTTTAGGTATTAAAGGTATTAATTAATCATGAACATTATTATTTGTGGTGCTGGTATGGTTGGCTTTTCAATAAGCAAGCAGCTCCAGGCTCAAGGTCATTCTGTTACTGTTATAGATCAATCTTCAGAAGATATAAAAAAGATTAATGATACTCAGGATGTAAAAGGAATAGTAGGCAGAGCAACATATCCCTCTGTTTTGGAAAATGCAGGCGCTAAAGATACAGACATGATCATTGCCGTTACCAGAAACGACGAAACAAACATGATTGTTTGTCAAATAGCAAGTTCACTTTTTAATATATCAAAAAAAATTGCAAGAATAAGATCTCAAGAATTTTTAGACGGTAAATGGAGTAAGCTTTATAGCAAATCTAATATACCAATAGATGTAATAATTTCACCTGAAAGGGAGGTAGCTAAATCTTTGTATAGAAAATTAGAGGCACCTGGTGCATTAGACAATGTTCCTTTTATTAAGGACAAAGTAAAACTACTTGAAATACTTATAGAAAACAAATGTCCTATCGCTAATATTCCTTTAAAAGATTTAACAAAAAAATTTCCAGAATTTAAGGCCTATATCTTTGGTGCAGTAAGAAAAGAAAACTTTGTTTTCTTCAAAAAAAATGATCAAATGAAAGTTGGTGATAAAGTTTACCTTGTTGTAAACACTGAGCAAATAAACAAACTCCTTTCTGTTTTTGGCCATGATGAAAAAGTAGCGCAAAAAATCCTTATTATAGGTGGAGGAAATATAGGTTTACATTTAGCTAAACTTTTAGAGAGTACCGAAGGATTAAGGACTAAAATTATAGAAAAAAATAAAGAAAGAGCAGAACAATTAGCAGGTGAGCTTTCCTCTGCTATTGTTATTAATGGAGACCCTCTTGATGAAAAAATTCTTAAAGAGGCAAACATTGAGGAAATTGAAACTGTTTTTTCATTAACCGATGATGACGAGGATAACATCATGGCTTGCGTGTTGGCTGAAAAATATAAACCTTCCAAAAGAACAATAGCCATAATTAATAAACATAATTATAAACTTTTACAGGAGTCCTTAAAGATCGATGACCTAGTAGATCCACGTATGGCAACAGTTTCAACTATAATGAAACATGTTCATATGGGCACTATAGATACTGTTTATTCTTTATTAGATGGTCAATATGAATTTTTAGAGGCAAAGATTTTAGAAACATCAGATATTGTAAATAAGTCTATTAAAGATTCCAACTTACCCGAAGAAGTCAGAATTGGCGCAATTGTAAGAAAAGACAAAGTAATTATGCCAAAATCTAATTTTGTTTTTGAGAAAGATGATATAGTTATTGTTCTATCAAAAAGAGAACAATTAAAAGAAGTTGAAGATATCTTTAGAATAACTTCATAACAATGAACTTTAAACCTAGTTTTTATTTTTTAGGGCTAAGCTGTTTACCTATAGCATTAATGTCATTACTAAATATTTTTTACTCTTTTTATTTTAATTATCTTAAAAATCTTAATTCTTATTTAGCTGTATTAGTTATATCAATAATAATATCTATTTCTTTAATTAAAATTGGAAAAAAAGATAAAGATAAAATAAGTATTTATGGACAATTATTCCTAATCTTTTTAATTTATTTTTTTATGTCTTTTTTGATTTTGATTCCATATTTATTTGGTATCTATAATATTTCATTTATTGACTCTTATTTCGAGGCAATCTCAGGTTTAACTTCAACTGGATTTACGGTCATAAACAATATTAATATTTTAGATGATCCTTTAATTTTATGGCGATCATCATCTCAATGGGTTGGCAGTTTTTACTTTTTAATTTTTTTGGTATTAATTTTTTCAAATAAACAAATAAATTTTAAAATGATTGATTTATCCTATATTATTGAAAAAAAAATAAATTTCTCATCAAATTTGATTGGGGTTACATATAGAATTTTTTTTATTTATCTTTCTTTAACAGTTTTAATATTTTTACTTTTTTTATTCTCAGGAATTCGTCTTTTCGATGGCATGAATTTAAGTCTAACTATAATTTCATCTGGCGGTTTTCTACCTGTAGATTCACTTGAGAATATTATAAGAAGTAATTTTCAATCATTTTTACTTTGTATTACTTTTTTAATACCAATTTTAAACTTTTATCTGTTTTATAATATTTTCTTAGCCAGAAATAATTTAAAGCATCATAAAGAAGATATTTATTTAATAATTTTAATAATTATATTTTCAATAATATTTTATTTTTTTAACGATGCAAAAATATTAGAAGTTTTTATTAATATACTTAGTAGTATTTCTACATCTGGAATTTCTATCGGTACTGTACCTGAAAACTTTGGTTTATATTTTATTATTTTAACTCTCATTGGAGGTTCTGTTTTATCAACAACATCAGGTATAAAATTTTTAAGAATTTATATTTTAACAAAAGCTTTTCTTTTAGAAATTTATAAACTTGTAAAACCAAATGTAATTATGAATACAAAAATAATGTTTTCTGAAAAAAAAATTAATTCAGATAATATTAAAATATCCTTTTTGATTTTTATATTATTCTTTTTTAGCTTATTTATTTTAAGCAGTATTTTACTTATAGATAATTTAGACTTTGAAAATTCATTTAAATTATCTATTTTAACACTCACTAATACCGCCGCTTCAAGTATTTATGGTATTGAAGACGTGCAATTTTCAAACTTATTCACATTTTCAAAAATTTCACTTATCATTTTCATGATCATAGCTAAAGTTGAGATGCTTGCAGTTTTTATATTATTTCGAAAGGTTTTTTTTAAAAATTAATTATGAGCAAAATATTAATTATAGGTGCTGGTGTAATGGGATCTGCCTTCACTTTTCCATGTATAGATAATGGTCATAAAGTTACTGTTTTAGGCTCACCTCTTGAAAATGATAGAATTGATGAATTAACCAAAACTTTCTTTCACAAAATATTAAATTGTAATGTTTCTAAAGAAATAAATTTTCTAAAATCTGATCAATTACCACAACAATTAAAAGGCAAACCTGATTTAATTGTTGTTGGCGTAAATTCAAAAGGTATCAATTGGATTTCCAAAGAATTAAATAATGAAAAAAATAAAATTCCAATTTTACTTCTAACAAAGGGTCTAAATGTTGAAAATAATAAATTTATTATTCTAACTGACAAATTTTCTAATGATGATACATCTGTTGTGGCAGGTCCTTGCTTAGCTAAAGATTTGGCTAAAAAAAATAAAACTGGTGTAGTATTCGCTAATAAAAATATTGAACTAGCAAAAAAGATAAGCAAATTAATTAAAACAAATTATTATTTTATTGAGCATTCAGACGATCTGCGCGGTATAGAGATTTGTGCTGCTATTAAAAACTTTTATTCTATGATCATTGGTTCAGCAAATGAATTAAATACTGCAGCTTTGCTACTTCAAAGATCGCTTTTTGAAATGAGAAATTTTGTTAAGTTACTAGGCGGATCTGAAAGTTCTGTTTATGGTCTTGCAGGATTGGGTGATTTATATGTTAGTAGCGCTGGAGGAAGAAATAGTAAAATGGGCCAATATTTAGGTCAAGGTCAAATATATACAGAAGCTAAAAAAAAATTTATGCCAAATGAAACTATTGAAGGTGCTGAATTAGCATTTCAAATAGGTTCTAAAGTTTTAAAAGATTTTCCACAAAAAGATTTTCCTTTATTACATTCTTTGTTGGATGCACTTTGTAACAATAAAAAATTTAATTTAAAGTTGTAAATAAATAGGTATATTAACTATATGGTTAAAATTGGAATAAATGGTTTTGGAAGAATTGGACGTCTTATTCTAAGAGCCTTACTAGAAAATTATAAAGATAAAATTCAAGTTGTTGGTATTAACGATCTTGGTTCTATTGATACCAACGCACATTTAATAAAATATGATAGTACGCACGGAACTTTGCCACATGATGTGAGCACATCAAAAGACGGTTTTAAAATTTTAAATCAAAATATAAAAGTTTATGCTGAAAGAGATCCAGCAAATTTACCCTGGGGTAAAGTTGGTGCTGATATTGTTTTAGAATGCACAGGATTATTTTTGAATAAGGAAACTGCAGGTAAACATTTAAAAGCTGGAGCAAAAAAAGTTATTATATCAGCTCCCGGAAAAGATGTAGATTTTACAATTGTTCAAGGAGTAAATAGTAAAGATTTAAAAAAAGAGCACAATATTATTTCCAACGGATCTTGCACAACAAATTGTTTAGCACCTGTTGCAATGGTTTTGGAGAATAGTTTTGGTATTGAGTATGGATATATGACTACTATTCATAGTTACACAGGAGACCAAAAATTATTAGATACTCTTCATAAAGATTTAAGAAGAGCAAGATCTACTGAGGGAGCAATGATACCTACATCAACAGGAGCTGCAAAAGCAATGAGTTTAGTTTTACCTAGTCTTAAAGGAAAACTTGATGGCACCGCCATAAGAGTTCCAACTCCAAATGTCTCTTTAATTGATTTTACATTAGTCACAAAAAAAGATGTTACTGCTGATAGTATAAATGATGCCATGACAAAAGCCGCTAATGGTCAGTTAAAAGGTATTCTTGGAATTAATAAACAGCCACTAGTTTCAAAAGATTTTAATCACGATGCACACAGTTCAATATTTGATGTTACCCAAACACAAGTTGTCAAAAATAAATTTAGTAGAGTACTATCTTGGTATGATAATGAATGGGGTTTCTCAAATCGTATGTGTGATACATCAATACAAATATCTAAACTTATTTAATAAATGGAAGTGGTAACAAAAATTGCGCCTATAGCCCTTGCACTTATAATGTTAGCCCTTGGATTAGGCTTAACTGGTCAAGATTTTTTAAGAGTAGTAAAACAACCAAAAGATTTTTTAGTTGGATTAATTTGTCAGTTAATACTACTTCCAATTATTGCTTTTCTATTACTTAAAATTTTTAATTTACCTTTAGAGATTGCCCTTGGTGTAATGATTATTGCTGCTGCTCCTGGTGGTGTAACATCTAATGTACTTACAAAATTTGCTAATGGAGACGTGGCTCTTTCAATTTCATTAACAGCAATTATAAGTTTAATCAGCATTATTTCGGTTCCATTTATTGTATTTAAATCTGCAGAATTGTTAGAAGTTGGGGAAATTTCAAAAGAAATTTCTATGATAGGAATATCAATGAAAATGTTTTTGGTTGTAACTCTTCCAGTACTTATTGGAATGTTAATAAGAAAATTTGTAACAAACTTTGTTATGTCTAAATCTCAATTGATCGAAAGAATCTCAGTTCTTTTATTTGTAATTGTTTTTGCCGCTATATGGGTTGAAGAGTGGGAGAATATAATGGGTTATATAAAACAAGCAGGATTAATTACTTTAGTTTTAAATATTGTCATGATGTTTATCGGCTATTATGTTGCAAAATTTCTTGCCAGTGGAGTTTCACAAAGAAAATCTATTTCACTTGAGTGCGGACTTCAAAACGGAACTTTAGCTGTATTCGTGGCAAGTCAGCTCTTTAGTGATATAGCATATTTAATACCAACAGCTACTTACGCTATAGTGATGTTTATAACTTCTATAATTTACGTTTTTATTGTTAGAAAAATTAATTAAATTTTAAATCTAAATACAGAGCTGCTGACCAAGAAAAATTATTGGCCCCCAAACATTCGCCAGTTTTATAATTATAGTATTCATGAAATTTTTTATTTTCTAATAATTCTAAAGTCTTATTTTTTATTAATGATGAGAAGATTTTATCTTTATTAATCAAGCCTTGATAAACTATCCAATTTGAATTTATCCAAACGGGTCCTCTCCAATATCTTGTTTCCTCAAAAGCTTTATCTTTAGGGTTTACAGTAGTAAAAAAATAATCTTTCTGTGAGTTATATTTTTTAAGTTTATCAATAATTTTATTATTTATTTCTTGATTTTCAAGGTTCGCAAATAATATAAAATAATTAGAAATTGCATCTACTTTTATTAAATTGTGGTTTTTAAAGTCATAAGAAAAAAAACTTTGATCATCATCTTTATAAAATTTAATTAAACTTTCTTCTGACTTTGATATTTTATTTTTAAGATCAGTAAAATCTAAATTAAATTTTTTTGATATCTCTACAAGATCTTTTGTAGCTCTAATAAGTATTGAATTAAAACCAATATCAATCACATTAAACATTGACTCATTAACAATTTTTCTTGGATTGTATTTGTTTTTTTTAAATTGATTTAACAAGGTTATATAACCATCGTAATCTTTTTTCAGAGGCCTATTTGAACTCCTTGAAACATTAAGATCTCTTCTTTCATACTTTAAGTTTTCCTCAATTTTCACTTTATCTAATGGACCATCCCAAATAGGGGAGTTATCAAGCCCACTTTCCCAAGGATGGATAATTGCAGCAAGACCAATTTTATTTGTATCTCTGTAATTATAAAACCAGTCCAAATATTTTTTTAATTTTTTTATTATAATTTCCATTCTTTTCATTTGATTTTTATCTAATTTATTTTGGTCGACAATTTTTTTAATTATTGTTGCAATTATTGGTGGCTGTGTAATACCAGAAGAGGGCACCTTATTACCACAATCCCATGTTTTGTGATTTGGAAAATAACTTTCGTCATTATCGTGAAATAACATATGAGGTATCATACCGTCTTCCCACTGGCCTGATATAAGTTTTTCTAATTCTTCAATTGCATACTCCATATTAAAATATGAGTATCCCAAAGCTATGAAAGCCGAATCCCAATTCCACTGGGCGGGGTACAATTCATTATTTGTAGGTAGTGTATAACCAGATCTTCTATTATTTATTAAAACTTCTTTTGCAATTTTGATTGTTTCTTTCATTAACCTTTTACACTTCCTGCAGTTAATCCGCTTACAAGATATTTTTCGAAGTAAACAAAAATCATAAGAATTGGGAGTGTTACAACAACAGATCCTGCCATTAAATATTGTCTAGGTGTTTCTGCATCTCCAGTTAAATGATTAATTGCTCTAGATAATGTAAATGATTTAGGATTATCCAAGAACATTAATGAAAATAGAAATTCATTCCATGCAATCATAAAAACATATAAAGCAACAGATGCAATTGCAGGTAAACTTAAAGGGATTATAATTTTAATTATTATTCCAAACCAATTTTGTCCATCCATAAGACCAGCATCTTCAATTTCTTTTGGTATACTTTTGAAATATCCTTGAAGCATATAAATAGCGACAGGCAACGTTGTTGCTGTATAGACGATTAGAAGGCCCTCAATTGAATTTCTTAATCCTAACTGACTAAAGACAGTATAAAGAGGTATTACTAAAACAATGGCAGGAAACATGTATATAATTAATATTGAGGTTGATAAAAAAGTTTTACCAAAAAAGTTTAATCTAGCAACTGCATAAGCAGCTGGTATTGCAAAGATCAAAGTAATAATTACAGTTCCTATTGAAACTATAGAGCTTGTTAAAATATATCTTCCAAAGTCATAAGTTTTAAAAATTACTAGATAAGATTTAAATTGGTCAGAAATATTTTTGGTAAAATCAATACTTAAATCTAAAGGATTATATAGTAATGCTGCTTGTAATTTAAAACTTGTAACGAACATTAAATAAAATGGAAACAAAATGATAAAAGCGAAAAATACAATCGCAAATAAAGACAAGAAGTCAAAAACGATTTTTTCGGACACAAAATCTTCTTTAAGATAATTTAAGTTATAATTCTTAACTCTATTTGTAAAAAATAAACTTATTAAAAGAATTCCAACATTATACCAAATTGGAGCACTTTCATTTATAGCAATATAAATAAAAGTAAATATTAATGGTAGCACTAGTATTTTAAATAGATGATTAATTCTATTACCAATAAAAACAAGTGATAAACTTAATAATAAAGCTAAAAGAAAATTTATATTAAAATTTATTTCTGTTAACTTAAGTCCTTGAAGGGTTGCCATTATTTTCCAAATTGAACCTACTAATGTAAAAAAAATAGACGATATAAATAAATAAATTACTAATGGTTTATATCTCATTTGCACGCTTCCCAATTAATTTGAAATAAATAATCATAAAAATTATTAATAGCATAACTATAACAATTGAAACCGCTGACCCCATTCCTATGTTAGAAACAGCAAAACCTTGTTGGTAAACATTTATTGGCAATGTTCTTGTTCCCGATGCTCCCCCGGTCAAAAGAAAAATGTCTTCAAATTTATTAAAATTCCAAATAAATCTAATCATAAATAAAATAGATAAAATTGCTGTTATCTGTGGCAGAGTAATATTAATAAATTTTCTTAGTGGTCCAGCGCCATCAACCTCAGCAGCTTCATACAAATCTTTAGGTACCGCTTGCAATCTCGCTAGAATGAACAAGAAGGCTAGGGGAAAATATCTCCAAATCTCAAACATTATTACTGTTGTTAGTGCTAACCTTAATTTTATATCAAAACCCAAAAGATTTAGTGTCATATACTTCTGACCTAATAAATTTATCGGTTTATCAATAATTCCAAAATTGACTAACAAAGCATTTAAAGTCCCGCTATTAGGATCTAACAATAAAGTCCACGTATATGCTAACGCAACAACAGGTCCGACATATGGAAACAGCAGAATACTCCTCATAAAAGTCCTGCCATAAAACTTTTGATTTACTAATTGTGCTGCAAACATACCAAAAATTATTGCACCAACTGTTCCAAAAAAAGTAAAATAAAAAGTAGTTAGTAATAAATCTAAAAATTCATTTTCGTTAAAAACTTGCTTGAAGTTTTTTAAAGTAAATTTTGTAGTTAATAAAATATTGTCAGCATCACCAGAAAGCTTAGGTTTTTGAGATTTAATAGTATTTTTATCAATTACATCATTATTAATATTTTGAATAATAATCTCAAAATTTTGCCTATATTTAGCTTCCCAGTTTCCAAAATCACATTTAATTTTTTTTGATTTAAATTCGCATCTTGAGTCAAGCTCAACAGGTTCAATGTTACTTGGTAAATTATCTGAAAATTTAATATTATTAATATCTTCAATTAGTGAACTATTTCTTAGTCTATAAACTATTTTTAATTTAGTTTTATCTTCAGGAATACTTTTTACTATCTTTTTTGCTCTTGGCTCAGGAATTCTAATATCTTTTAATTGTACTTCTTTAAAACTTATCCAAATATTTGCAAAAATTGGAAATAATACTATAGCGAATACTAAAAATACCGCCGGTAATAAAAGCGTGTAAGCTGTTCTTTTTTCTATTTTTGATAATGTATCGTTCATATAAAAAGCGGATAATAATATATTACCCGCTTTTTAAAAATATTTTTACTAAAATTTAGCTAATTCAGCGTTGATTTTATCAACTGCCTCATCTGCTGAAATTTGATCATCAATAAATTCTCTTGTGATTCTATTTAAGAATTGTGCATTGATGATTTTTGATGCTCTAGAAAGCTCACCTTCTTTAACACCCCATCTGTTAGCAGTATCTAAACCTGCCACAATGTTATTAATAACATCACCAGAATAAAGTTCTGTTAAAGGTTTCTTTCTATCAACACCAACTGGAAGTTTACTCCAAGCTTTTGTAAACGCAGCTGGATCACTAGCATTTCCTCTTCTTACAGGAAATTTACCTTCTGGTGCGATAGATAATGTAGCTGTGTAACCTTCATCCATTGAGTATTCTATGAATTTTTTAGCTTCATCAGTATCAGCATCAGCAGTAATACCAAAGTATCTAACATCAGCCCAAGCAGCACCTTTTTTATTATCTGGACCACTAAAGTTTGTAATGAATCCAGTTTTTGATGCAAGTTCTGGCGATGTAGGATCGCTATTTATTGTTGGAGGAGCAGAGTCTCTAAGACCAGCTAATTCATCCATAATAAATGGTGACCAAATAATCATTGGTGTTTTACCAGCAAAGTAAAGTGCTCTAGATTGTTTCCAGAATAATTCTCCTGGAGGGCTTGCTTTAGCAAGCTCTTTGTAAAATATTAAAGCATTTTTAAGTTCTTTACCTTGTTTTTTTGTTCCACCTTTTTTAACAAAATTAACTCCATTAGCTAAAAGTACATGTTCTAGTACTTGGCTCATAAAGTTTTCATCTGTTTTAGTAGCGGCTACGAATCCAAATCTGTCAGCATTAGATAAAGCTTTTACAGCTTTAGAAATGTTTTCATAATTTGTTGGCGGTTGAAGATTAAATTCTTTGAATAAATCTTTTCTGTAAACAACCATCTGTGTCCAGCCATCAACTGGTACAGCAGCGATTTTTCCACCTTTTTTTGCCATGTTAAGTGCACCTGGAGCAAAAGTATCTTTGCCCAAAGATTTAACAACTGCGTTGTTAGCATTAACATCTAATATTCCAGCTTCTGCCCACGGTAATACGTACTGAAGTGTATGATAGATCACATCAGGTAGATCACCTGCAGCTGCTGCAGCTGTAGCTCTTTTTCCAAGATCTTTTTCTTCAACAGGAATTACTTCTACGCTAATACCTGACTTGGCTTCAAAAGCTTTAGCCATTTCTTTCTGCTTTTCCATCCTAGCCGGCTGTACTTCAGTCGTCCAAAATGTAATTCCGGCGTAACTCGAGTTTGCCAAAAATACAAAAGCAAAAAGATAAATTATTACTTTTTTCATTTATCCCCCTAATAATTTTATATATAAACGAGAAAACCTACCAAATCTGTTGAGAATGAAAACCCCATAAAAAAATCATAGAAGACATATAGATTTTGCATTACTTTATTTTGTTAAAAAATTTAAAAAAATAAATTAAAGTTAAACCAGAAGTTGTATGGCTACTATAGAATTAAAAAATATTGAAAAATCATTTGGTGAAAACAAGGTAATTGACAAATTTAATATCAAAATAAATCACGGCGAATTTATTGTTTTAGTAGGTCCATCAGGATGTGGAAAGTCCACACTCCTAAGAATGATTTCTGGTTTAGAGTCTGTTGATGAAGGTGAAATACATTTAGATAAAAAAATAATTAATAATTTAATTCCATCAAAAAGAGGAATTGCAATGGTTTTTCAATCATACGCTTTATATCCACACATGAATGTTTATGAAAATATGTCATTCGGATTGAAAAATGAAAAACTTGATAAAAATGAAATAGATAAAAAAGTAAAAGATGCTGCTAAAACTCTTCAAATTGAAGATCTTCTTGAGAGAAAACCAAGACAACTTTCTGGTGGACAACGACAAAGAGTGGCAATAGGTCGTGCAATAACGAGAAACCCTAAATTGTTTTTATTTGATGAACCGCTTTCAAATCTTGATGCAGCTTTAAGATCAGAAATGCGTGTAGAAATTTCAAAACTCCATAAAAAACTTAGTACGAATATGATTTACGTTACACACGATCAAGTCGAGGCAATGACTTTAGCTGATAAGATTG
>CACGAV010000008.1 GCA_902571095.1 uncultured Pelagibacteraceae bacterium | reverse complement strand
TAAGTTAAAACTTAAGCCAGACGGAAGAATAGTTAAGGCTGAAATTTTAGATCATGCTCGAATGAACACTCCTGGACAGAGTTTTTATAAAATCTTAGCTGAAAGTGCACTTAGAGCAGTTAGAATTTGTCAACCTTTAAAGGTTCCTCCGACAGGCTATGAAAGATGGAAAGATTTACAATTAAACTTTGATCCAACAGAAATGTTGAAAGGATAAAATATATGAAAAAAACTATTCTTACTTTTTTAATTTTTTTGATTAGCTTTGGAAATGCTAACAGTTTAATAAAGGTAGATATTACAAGAGGGAATCTGGATCCCTTGCCTATAGCAGTATCACCTTTACATATTGATAATTCTTCTGAAAACTTAAAATCTTTAAAAGATCAAAAATTGGGTGAAAACATTTCAATAATAATTGAAAAAAACTTCAAATCTACAGGTTTGTTCAATCCATTAAAAAAGAATGCGTTTGTTCAAAAACCAGATATTGCACATTTAAAACCTCGATTTGAAGATTGGAGATTAATAAAGGCGCAAGCACTTGTTACTGGCAAGATATTAGTTAAGGATAAAAAATTAAAGGTTGAGTTTAGACTTTGGGATTTAACGGCCGCAAAAGAAATGACCGCTTTATCTTTTACTACTACACCAAGTAATTGGAGAAGAGTAGCACATATTATATCTGATAAAATTTATGAGAGACTTACTGGTGAAACAGGTTATTTTGATACAAGAATTATTTATGTTTCTGAGACTGGACCAAAAGATCAACGTGTTAAAAAATTAGCGATAATGGACCAAGATGGTCATGGTACAAAATATTTAACTTTGGGAAATGAATTAGTTTTAACACCAAGATTTAACCCAACTAACCAACTAGTAACATACATGTCTTATTTTAAAAATATGCCCAGAGTATATCTTTTGGATATTGAAACAGGAATCCAAGAAGTAGTTGGAAATTTTCCTGGAATGACTTTTGCTCCAAGATTTTCTCCAGATGGAAAAAAAGTTATTATGAGTTTTGCTAAAGATGGTAACTCAGATATATATTCTATGGATTTAGAAACCAGGGTAGTTGAGAAAATAACCGAACATTCAGCAATTGACACATCACCTTCTTACTCTCCAGATGGCAAATATATTTGTTTTAATTCAGATAGAAGTGGCTTACAGCAAATTTACGTAATGAGAAGTGATGGTACAGGAGTAAAAAGAATTACTTTTGGGGACGGTCTTTATGGTACACCAGTATGGTCACCACGAGGTGATTTAATTGCATTTACAAAAGTCCGTAAAGGAAGATTTTATATTGGTGTAATGAGATCCGATGGTACTGGGGAGAGACTTCTTACAGAAAACTATTATCAAGAAGCTCCGTCATGGTCACCAAATGGAAGAGTTCTGATTTTTTATAGAGAGACTAAATCGGATAGTAAAGGTAAAGGTTTCTCAGCTAAATTATGGTCAATTGACATCACCGGGTATAATGAAAGGTTGATAAAAACCAAAACCGATGCCTCCGACCCATCCTGGTCCTCTTTACTTTCAAAATAAGTGATTTTTATGTACAATTTATACTTGCAAGATTCCTTTAAATTTGGAATATTACGGCAACCTTAAATATATTTAGGAGATGAAAATGAAGTTTAATAGTGCACTAAGAAATTTTGTTTTAGTTCTATTCAGTACGTTGTTAATTTCAGCGTGTTCTACTGCAAAAAAAGCAAACGTAGATACAGTTGATGACGTTTACACAGGTACAGATACTGTTGAGTTCTTAGCAAAAGGTGTTCCAGATAGAATATTTTTTGCGACTAATAAATCAAGTTTGACTACCAAGTCGCGTGATACTTTAAGAAAGCAAGCTACTTATTTAAGAAAAAATAAGGATGTAACTGTTACCGTTGAAGGACATGCCGACGAAAGAGGAACTAGAGAATACAACTTGGCTTTAGGTGAAAGAAGAGCAAATGCTGCAAAAGATTATTTAATGACATATGGGGTTTCTGGAAAAAGAATTACCGTTATTAGTTATGGTAAAGAGAAACCAGTTAATCCGGCGTCATCACCATTAGCCTGGTCTCAAAATAGAAGATCTGTAACAATCAAAACTAACTAAGTTTTTAATATTTAAAGACCCCGTAATTCTTAATAAAATAACGGGGTCTTTTTTTTGCCACGATGTACAAATAAGAATTATTTTATGGTTCGATGTAAAGCATATTACGCATTAAAGATAATTTTTGTGACTTTTCTTTTGTTAATTCTCTCAAACAATTTAAAGTCTGACGATAAAAAAGATTTAGAAGAAATAATTAAAAAAATTGAAGTTATTAATAAAGATCTAAAAACTCTTGAAACCGCATTTTATAAAACCTCGGAAATAAAACCGTCATCATCAAGTGATTTAAATGAAGATATTCTTACCAGACACCTACTTAAATTAAACGAAATAGAAGAACAATTTAGAGAAATTACAAACAGATATGAGGAAATTAATTTTAAAATGGATAAATTATCTAGCAGAATTACAAAAATGCAATCAGATAATCAAATGCGATTTAATGACTTAGAAAGTACTGGTATCGCTTCAGTTAAAAAACCAGAAAAGAAAAATAAAAAAAGATTACCCGGAACAGATTTACCACAAGATCTTGGAAGAGTATCAGATAGTGATTTAAAACAAACTCAAGAAATTCAAAAAACTCAATCAGTCGAGACAGCAGGATTAGTTGTAACAGAACAAGCTACAAGAAACAAATCGTTGTTACCCAACAAACCCCCAAAGGAACAGTACGATTTCGCAGTAGGTTTTATAAAAATTGGTGATTATGAAACCGCAGAGTTTGCATTAAGAGAGTTTATTGACAAAAATAAAGATAATGATTTAGCCGGAAGCGCTCAATATTGGTATGGGGAAACATTTAGAATAAGACAACTTTATCAAGATGCAGCCGCCGCTTATTTAGATGGTTATCAAAATTATCCTAAAAGCAAAAAAGCTCCAATCAATCTATTAAAGCTTGGAACCACTCTAGTTCAGCTTGGGGAAAAAGATCAGGGTTGTCTTATGATTAATGGTGTGAAAAAAGAATATCCAAAAGCTAGTAAGTCTGTGCTACAAAAAGCTGAGTATGAAAAGAAAAAATTCAAATGCAGTAAAGCCTGAAAGTACAATATTACAAGATAATCAAATTTTTAAAATATATAACAAACTAAACCTGGTATTATTAAGAAAAAATCGAGTCAAATCTTTCGTAGTAGCTGTATCTGGAGGACCTGATAGTATGGCACTTGCTTATTTGGCAAATTTATTGGCTATTAAAAAAAAGCAAAAAGCTTTCTTCGTACTAGTTGATCACGGTATAAGAAAAAATTCTCAAAAAGAAGCTCTAAAGGTTAAAAAGCTGTTGAAACAAAAAGGAATAAATCTAAAAATTCTAAAAAACAAAACAAAAATATTAAAAAATATCCAAAAAAATGCGAGAGACGTAAGATATGAGATCTTGACCAATTTTTGCAAAAAAAACAGAATTAAATTTCTATTAACAGCGCATCATATAGATGACCAAGTAGAAACTTTTCTTATAAGACTATCTAGAGGAAGTGGGATAGAGGGCCTTTCATCTATGAGCGAAATAACAATTTTAAACAAAAAAATTAAATTGATTAGACCATTTTTAGATATAAAAAAAATTGATTTAAAAAAAGTTGCCAACAAAGCTTTTAAACAAACAATTAATGATCCAAGTAATACTAATAAAAAATTTTTAAGAACAAATATAAGAGATCTTAAAAATATTCTTGAAAAAAAAGGTCTAAACTTTGATCAAATTGTCCGCTCTATAAATAATATTTCTTCTACTAAGGAAGCTATCAATTTTTATGTCAAACAATCATTAAAGAAATTTGTGAAATTTAAAAAAAATGAAACTATTTTAGATTTAATAATGTTTAAAAAAGAGCCACAAGAGACAAAATTCAAAATTATAAATTTAATAGTAAAAAATATATCCTCATCCTACTATCCCCCAAGGTCAAGAAAAGTTCTAAACTTAATAAACCGTTTTAATGAAAAAAATTCCAAGAAGTGCACTTTAGGAGGATGTATTTTTGAAAAAAGAAAAAACCTATTGCATGTGACAAGAGAATTTTAAAAAAAAGTCAAAAAATCCCAGAAATATGGGATATTTTTGTAAAATGCTGCTTTAAAGCACTTGTTTAAAATTTTAAAATACCTATTTATTAGATATGAACTTTAGAAATTTACTTATGTGGGGCTTAATTGTCCTTTTATCAGTTGGACTGTTTAATCTTTTCAAAAACCCCAATACTGCAAACTCTGAACAGAATAAAATCGCTTTTTCAAAATTTTTAGAGGAAGTTGATAATGGTAGAGTTGTTGAGGTACAAATACAAGGAAACGATATAAATGGACTTCTATCTGATGGAAAAAAATTTAGCACCTACTCACCAAACTATCCTGGATTAGTCGAAAAACTTTCAGAAAGAAATGTAAGTATTGTAGCGTCTCCAGTTGAAGATAAAATGCCTTCGTTGCTAGGAGTTTTATTATCTTGGTTTCCAATGCTTCTTTTAATAGGTGTGTGGATATTTTTTATGCGTCAAATGCAAGGCGGCAGAGGTGGAGCCATGGGTTTTGGAAGATCAAAAGCAAAACTTCTTACTGAGGCTCAAGGCAAAGTAACATTTAATGATGTCGCTGGAATTGAAGAAGCAAAAGAAGAAGTCGAAGAAATTGTTGATTTTTTAAAGGATCCAAAAAAATTTAGACGTCTAGGAGGAAAAATTCCAAAAGGTGCTCTATTAATTGGCCCTCCAGGAACTGGTAAAACTTTATTAGCTAAAGCGATAGCAGGAGAAGCTAATGTTCCATTTTTCACAATTTCTGGTTCTGACTTTGTTGAAATGTTTGTGGGCGTAGGTGCATCCAGAGTTAGAGACATGTTTGAGCAAGGAAAAAAACATGCTCCTTGCATAATTTTTATTGATGAAATTGATGCAGTTGGAAGAAGCAGAGGTGCAGGCTTAGGCGGAGGTAATGACGAGAGAGAACAAACATTAAATCAGCTATTAGTAGAAATGGATGGTTTCGATACAAATGAAGGTATAATTTTAATTGCGGCAACTAACAGACCTGATGTTCTTGATCCAGCTTTATTAAGACCAGGAAGATTCGATAGACAAGTCGTGGTCCCAAACCCAGATATTTTGGGAAGAGAAGCTATTCTTAAAGTACATGTTAAAAAAATAAGCACAGGCCCAGATGTGAAATTAAGAACAATAGCAAGAGGTACTCCAGGATTTTCTGGTGCAGATTTAGCAAATTTAATTAATGAGTCGGCATTACTTGCCGCTAGAAAAAATAAAAGAGTAGTTACTATGGCGGATGTTGAAGAGGCTAAAGATAAAGTGATGATGGGTGCGGAAAGAAGATCAATGGTAATGACAGAGGAAGAGAAAAAATTAACTGCCTACCATGAAGGCGGACATGCTATTGTTGCTTTAAACGAAAAGGTTTCTGACCCAATTCATAAGGCTACCATTATACCAAGAGGCAGAGCTTTAGGCATGGTAATGAGATTGCCAGAAAGAGACCAACTATCTGTAACTAGAGAAAAAATGTATTCTGACATAGCAGTTGCTATGGGTGGAAGGATAGCCGAAGAAATAATTTTTGGATACGAAAAAATAACATCTGGGGCATCATCTGATATAGATATGGCAACAAAAATGGCAAAAAATATGGTTACAAGATATGGAATGAGCAAAGATCTAGGTACCGTTGCTTATGGAGATAATGAAGATGAGGTCTTCTTGGGAAGATCGATAACTAGACAACAAAATATGTCCGAAGAGACTGCAAAAAAAGTGGACCTGGAAGTTAAGAAAATTGTGGACGCTGGTTATGAAAGAGCAAGAAAAGTTTTAACTGAAAAAATTGATGATTTACACAAAATTGCTAAAGCATTATTAGTTTACGAGACCTTAACTGGTGATGAAATAAGAGATTTAATTTTAAAAAATATTCAACCTGAAAAGCTATCTAAAAAAGAAGAGCAGGAAGAAGATAATGTTTCTTCAGCGATAGATTCTATTGGTTTAAAACCAAAACCAGCACTATAATATACAAATAATGAGAAAATATTACACCAGGGCGTGTAATTTTTATCATGGAAGAGAAGCAAAAAACCTCATTAAAACGAGCCAAGCTTTTCCCCTTAATGGTAAAAAAGATATTGCCTTTGATAAATTAGAAATTTTTTCAAGAGAAAAGAACAGAGTTAAAACTAAATTAATTCATATTAAAGAGATCAAAGGTCTTAGTAAAAATATAAAAAAAATAGTCAAATATGATCTGAAAAAAATTATATCAAATAGGAAAAATTTTCTTAAAAATATAAATTTTAAAGATACTACAGTAATGGGTATTTTAAACCTTACGCCTGATAGTTTTTCTGATGGAGGAAAATTTAATAACAAGAAGAAAGCAAGTAAGCAAATTGCTTATATGATCGATTCTGGGGCAAAAATTATTGATGTAGGGGGTGAGTCAACACGGCCAGGGTCAAAAACTATTGACCCAAATGTAGAATGGAAAAGAGTAGAATACATTATTAAAAATTTTAAAAAAAAATATAAAAAAATTTGTCTATCAATTGATACCAGGAAATCCGACATAATGATTAAAAGTATAAAACACGGTGCAGATATTGTTAATGATGTGTCAGGTTTTAGTTATGATCAACATGCAATTCCGAAACTAAAAAATTTAAATATTTCAAAAGTTTTGCACCACATGCAGGGTACACCAAATACTATGCAAAAAAATCCTAGGTACCAAAATGTATTGTTAGATATTTATGATTTTTTCGAAAAGGAAATTTTAAATATATCAAATAACAAAAAAACTATTTTAGATCCTGGAATTGGTTTTGGTAAAACTTTGAAACATAATTTGACTTTAATTTCTAAAATATCTTTGTTTCATAGTCTTGGTCTACCTATTTTGATTGGGACCTCAAGGAAAAGGTTTATAAATCAAATATCAGGAGATTATGATACTGAAGATAGAATAGGCGGAACTTTAGCTTCTATTCTCTATTTATTATCTCAAGGAGTACAAATTTTTAGAGTACATAACGTTAGAGAAATTAAACAAGGAATTTTAGTTTTTAAAAAAATTAATGAAAAATAAATACTTTGGCACTGATGGAATAAGAGGAACTGTAAATCAAGGAAATATTACTGGCGAAAAATTTTTTAAATTTGGATTAGCGTCTGGAACTTATTTTAAAAATCAGAAAAAATCTAAACAAATTGCAATTATAGCTAAAGATACAAGATTATCAGGATACACTTTGGAGCCCGCCTTAGTTTCTGGCCTTGTCTCTGGGGGTATGCATGTATTTACTTTAGGTCCTTTGCCTACAAATGGTCTTGCAATGTTAACCAAATCTATGAAAGCTAATATGGGCATAATGATTACAGCCTCTCATAATCCCTATTATGACAATGGGTTAAAACTATTTGGTCCAGATGGAATGAAGTTATCCGATAAAATTGAAAAAAAGATTGAAAAACTTATAGATGCAAAAAATACCAAGCAGTTAACTAATCCAAAGTTATTAGGAAGAGTAAAAAGATTAGAAGATGGAAATGACAAATATATTAAAATATTAAAAAACAATTTCCCAAGTAATTTTCACCTCAAAGGTACAAAAATAGTTTTAGATTGTGCAAATGGCGCTTGTTATAAAGCTGCGCCAAAATTACTTAAAGAACTTGGGGCAAAAGTAATTTCAATCGGAGTAAAGCCAAACGGATTAAACATTAATGAGAAATGCGGATCAACATATCCCTCAAAAATAAAAACTGCAGTTAAAAAATATAAAGCTAAAGTTGGCATAGCATTCGACGGAGATGCTGATAGAGTTATTATGTGTGATGAAAAAGGAAAAATAATAGACGGCGACCAAATTATTGCAATGCTAGCTCGTCGTTGGAAATCAAAAAAAATTTTAAAAGGCGGTGTGATCGGAACACTTATGTCTAATTATGGTCTTGAGAAATTTTTAAATAGAGAAAAAATAAGATTCTCTAGATCTAAAGTTGGAGACAGATATGTTAAAGAAAAAATGAAAAAACTAAATTATAATTTGGGAGGTGAACAATCTGGCCACATTATTTTGGGAAAATTTGCAACGACTGGTGATGGTTTACTTGTAGCTTTAGAAGTTTTGTTTTCTTTAAGAAAGGGTAAAAAGGCCAGTCAACTTTTAAAAGTTTTTAAACCCCTGCCTCAAATTTTAGAAAATATAGTGGTTAAAGATAAAAATATTATTAGCAAAACGAAATGCAATAATGCAATAAAGAAAGCAGGTAGGCTTATGGGTCGTAAGGGTAGAATTCTAGTTAGAAAATCTGGCACCGAACCAAAAATTAGGATAATGGCCGAGTCATATGATAAAAGTTTAATTTTAAAATGTATTAAAATAATAAAAAAATCAATTAAATAAATTGAAACCCAAATCAAAAATTTTAATAATTGCTGGATCAGATTCTTCTGGTGGGGCAGGTATTCAAGCAGATATCAAAACAGTAACAGCATTAGGTGGTTATGCAATGACAGCTATTACTGCAATAACTGCTCAAAACACTACAGGAGTAAGTTCCGTAGTCCCTTTAAATCCAAAAGAAATTGAAAAGCAAATTTTATTTACGTCTGATGATATAAAACCAGATGCAATAAAAATTGGCATGTTGCACTCTTCAGAAGTAATTTTAACAGTTATAAAAGCATTGAGAAAAGTTAGAACTAAAAAGATAATTTTAGACCCGGTTATGGTTGCTAAAGGAGGATTTAAATTAATAAATGATAAGGCTATTGAAACTCTTAAAGAAAAACTTTTAAAAAAAGTTCATTTAATTACCCCCAATATTCCTGAAGCTGAAGTTTTATCAAAAATAAAAATTAAAAGCCTCGAAGATATGATTTATGCTGCCAATATTTTGCTTGAATCTGGAGTTAAAAATATTTTAATTAAAGGTGGTCATAGAAATACAAGAAATATGGAAGATGTATTTTTAAATAAGAAAGAGTTAAAAGTATTCAAAAATAAAAAAATCAAAACTAAAAATACTCACGGCACAGGGTGCACTTTATCGAGTGCTATTACAACTTTTTTTGCATGTGGAAAAAGTTTAAATAAATCCTGTGAGCTTGGAATTAAATATGTTAATCAATCTATAAGGTCTAATCTTAACTATGGAAAAGGCCATGGCCCAATTAATCATTTGAGCTCTATTAAAATAAACAGAAAGTTTAATTAATGAAAAATGTTGTTGTTGTAGGTTCTCAGTGGGGCGATGAAGGAAAAGGAAAAATTGTAGATTGGCTTTCAAGTGAAGCAGACGTTGTAATCCGTTTTCAAGGGGGCCACAATGCTGGACATACTTTAGTTATAGATGGAGTTACTTATAAACTTAGATTGTTGCCATCAGGTATAGTAAGAAAAAATAAAATTTCAATAATTGGCAATGGTGTTGTTGTTGATCCCTGGGCATTGCTTGATGAAATAAAAGAAATTAAATCAAAAGGAGTAATTGTTGATGAAAATAACTTAATCTTATCCGAGTCTGCAAATCTTATACTTCCTTTCCACAAAGAGATGGATGAAATTAGAGAAGATGCAGCAGGCCATGCTAAAATTGGTACAACAAGAAGAGGAATTGGTCCTGCTTATGAGGATAAAATTGGAAGAAGATCGATCAGGGTAATGGATTTAATTTCCGAGAGCAATTTAGATCACAGGCTAGAAACAGTTCTTATTCATCATAATGCAATTAGAAAAGGTTTAGGTAAGCAAATTTACAAAAAAGATAAATTAAAAAAAGATCTTTTAAAAATTGCACCAGAAATTCTTAAATTTTCCCAACCAGTTTGGAAAAAAATTGATGAGTACAAAGCTAATGGTAAAAAAATATTGTTTGAAGGTGCACAAGGTATTCTTCTGGATGTAGATCACGGAACTTATCCATTTGTGACCTCATCAAATACAGTTGCTTCAACAGCTGCAACAGGATCCGGGTGTGGTCCTAACACAATAAATTATGTTTTGGGTATTACAAAGGCTTATACAACAAGAGTAGGTGAAGGTCCTTTTCCAACAGAATTAAAAGATAAGATTGGAGAGCTACTTGGAACTAGAGGTAAAGAGTTTGGAACCGTTACTAGTAGAAAAAGAAGGTGTGGCTGGTTTGATGGAGTACTTGTAAGACAAACAATTAAAATTTCTGGTATTGACGGTATAGCACTTACTAAATTAGATGTCCTTGATGAACTTGAAGAAATTAAAATGTCTGTAGCATATGAATTAAACGGAAAAAAAATAGATTATTTGCCCGCAGCTGTAGATGACCAACTTAAAGTAAAACCTATATATAAAACTTTTAAAGGATGGAAGTCCTCAACAAAAGGAATTAAAAAATTTGAAAAATTACCTGAAAATGCAAAGATTTATATCAAGGAGCTTGAAAAATTTATTGAAACAAAAATATCTAGTATATCAACTAGTCCTGAAAGATCTGATACAATTCTTATAGAAAATCCATTTTAATCTTTTATTTTGCTGGTAGAAGATTTTTTGATTTTGAAGAATTCAGCATTGCCTTTTGAAGTTTTTCAAATGCTTTTGTTTCAATTTGTCTTATTCTTTCTCTGCTTATTTTATATTTTTTACTTAATTCATCTAAAGTTTTTGGGTCTTCTGATAGTTTTCTTTCTTCTATAATTTTTCTTTCCCTATCATTCAAAATTTGTATAGCATTTTTTAATAAATCTTTTTTTTCTTCCATTTCTTGTTTTTGAGACACATAAAGTTCTTGATCCAAAGTGTCGTCCACAATCCAATCTTGCCACTCATTTTTTTCATCACTTTTAATTGGATCATTAAGAGATTTTTCCTGACCCATCATCCTTCTGTTCATTGAAATGACCTCTTCAGACTTTACTCCAAGTCTTTCTGATATTTCATTAACATGTTCCTTTTTTAAATCACCTTCTTGCTTTGGGGCTATCTGTTGCTTTAATTTTTTTAAATTAAAAAATAATTTTTTTTGGGCAGCTGTTGTGCCCATCTTTACAAGACTCCAAGATCTTAATACATATTCTTGTATTCCTGCTTTAATCCACCACATAGCATATGTTGCTAATCTAAAGCCTTTATCAGGATCAAATTTTTTAACTGCTTGCATCAATCCTATATTCCCCTCAGAGATTAATTCATTGACCGGAAGACCATAACCTCTGTAACCCATTGCAATTTTAGCAACCAGTCTTAAGTGACTTGTAACAAGTTTATGAGCAGCTTTTAAATTTCCTTTCTCCCTCCAATTTTTTGCAAGCATATATTCTTCTTCCGCATCTAACATTGGAAATTTTTTAATTTGAGCTAGATATACGGATAGACCGCCTTCACCTGACAAAACAGGAAGATTAGATATTTCAGTTTTTGATCTCATTTCAGATACATATATATTTCTTAACTAAATTTTTTCAATCGGTAAATTTTTCAAGAAAATCGAGTATTTTTTTAAAATCTTTAGGTAATTCAGAGTCAAAATTGACAAACTTGTTTTTTACAGGATGAATAAAACCTAAACTTTTTGCATGCAAAGCCTGCCTATTAAAATTTAAAATAATCTTTTCAAATTTTTTACTAATTTTCCTAAAAGCAAGTTTTTTTTTTCCATATTTTTGATCTCCTACCAGCCCATTGCCTTTATGGGCAAGATGAACTCTTATCTGGTGTGTTCTTCCTGTTTCTAAAATACATTCTATCAAACTAATTTTTGGAATTTCTTTATGATTAAAAACTTTTAAAGTTTTATAATTTGTTATTGCTTTTTTTCCAGAAATATCACTAACAGACATAAGCTGCCTATTTTTTTTATTTCTCGATATAAGTGTACTTATTTTTCCGTTCAGCGGTCTAACTACCCCCCATATTAAAGCCAAATATTTTCTATAAATACTGTGTTTGCTAAATTGATCAGACAAATTTGAATGTGCATAATTATTTTTAGCGACTACTATAAGACCACTTGTTTCTTTATCTATTCTATGAACTATCCCAGGTCTCGAAAATCCATTTAAGTTTGATAAATTTTTTTTATATAAGTGAATTAGCCCATTGACCAAAGTTCCATTTTTATTTCCAGCACCAGGATGTACAACCATACCACTTGGTTTATTTATAATTATGATATCTTTATCTTCATAAACAATATCTAGTTTTATTTTTTCAGGAATAATATTTTCGTTTTGTTTTTTTGAAATCAAAATTTTTATGGAATAATCTACTTTGATTTTTTGTGATGGTGACGAAACATTTTCTCCATTGATACTAACGTTTTTATCAATTATAATTTTTTTAATTTGTGACCTTGTAATTTTTTTTAATTTAGAAACTAAATACTTATCTAGTCTCATATTATCGTTATTTTTATCTACTAAAAATGTTATTGTTTTATTCATTATAAAGTTTTAAACCTATTATATGCGCTCGTAGCTCAACTGGATAGAGCGTCTGACTTCGGATCAGAAGGTTGAGGGTTCAACTCCTTCCGGGCGCACCAAAATGTCATGCTATCCAATTCTTTAACTTTTCTAAATTATTAACAATATACTTTGGAAATGTTGAATCAATCTCTACCTTTTTAATTAAATAACCTCTATTAAAAATATCTTTTCCACTCTCAATTTTCGCCTTTATATTTTTTTCATCTGAAACTTCAGTTGTGTTGAATTCTCCATGCGCAAATGATTTAATTTTTTTGGAAATATTTTCTGGGGTTTGTAAGTATGCAAAATGCCAGCCACCATTTTTAATAATCTGTAAATTTCTTATTTTATCTAGTCTCCAAAAGGGATATTTTTTAAATTTTAGATCTCTTAACCACTGTGGTGATCTTAGGTTTTTTTTCAAACAAATTTTAGATCCATGCCAATTACTCTCTTTTTGGTTTAAAAGATTAAACTTGTACATAAACATTTTCTGGGAAAAAACTGCATAATTATTTTTATTAAACTCACCAAGTTTATTAAGGTCAGGTATTTCATCAACATCTGATATAATAATTAAATCATCATCATTTGCTTTTTTAAGACCTCTCATTATCGAGTTTCTTTGATGTTGTTCTGCTAAAGACTCACCACCTCTATGGGGTTTTTTAATATTTTCTGGAGTATCATCCACAACAATATAGTTAATTTTATTCTTAAACTTTTGATATTTATTTTTATCAAATCTTAATTGTTTTTTTTTCCCTTGGTGATCAACCGTAGACTCAACTATTACAAAAGTATCTACAAACTCATTTAGAATATTAAATCTAATTTCAGCAATGTGCTCCTCATTAAAGAACTGAAAGCAGTCAAATATGGCCATAAGTTTATTTTTTTGTAAAAGTAGCTATTCCTATTTTTTTTCCCTCAATTACTGAGGAGGAACAATGCAAATGGGTTCTGTCAAAAATCAACATTGATCCAACTTCCCATTGGTAAATGTACTCAACTTCTAAACCTTTTAAATTATCAATTTTTTCATGCTTTAAATACTTATTGTATATTTCTTTGTCAAAAGGTTTATCTCCGTAAAGATTCAAATGTTCTGATGATCGTTTATTTTGACCGTAACTTAAATTTTTTTTCTTTAGTTCCTCAGGATCTTGTGTAAATGTTGTTGACCCACCGTAAAATCTATTTTTGAAAATTATTGTACTACCAACTGGTGTAAGAGGGATAAGACTTTGTTTGTATATTTGATTATTTGGTTCAAAACCAGCATCTACATGAAGACCAATCGGGGCATAACTTTCTTGTATAAGCCCATATATATCGTTTCCTTTTTCATCTTGAAGATTATCCATTTTAAAATCTCCAATTTCATTTTTAAGTCTATCACAAAACAATTTTTCTAAATTTTTGTTATATCCTTGAAGCCATCTTTTTTTTATAACATTTTGTTTTTTATTATGGGTTGCTATTGGAAGAGATTTATATAGTTCTATAAATTCATTTATCTCTTTTTGAGTATAGAGCCCTTTTATAACTTTTGGAGGAGACTCTAGTTTTTTTATTTCTTCAATTTTTTCATTCATAATATTTTATTCACCCATATTAATTAAAGTTCCTCTAACTTTAGCTCCATAAAATGAAATATAAAAAATTATAACACCTAAAACAAAATAAACTATAGATATCGAAATAGACTTAATTATGTCGATATAATTTACATCTCCATTCAATAAAATACTTCTCATTTCCTCAAAAATATGGACAAGTGGAAGGCCCTTAGCAACCACCTGAAGAAAAATTGGCAGAACATCTATAGGATAATAAATACAGCCTAGTGGAGCTAAAAAAAATAAACTAGCCCACGCAATATTTTCAAAAGATGGGCCAAATCTAAGTAGTCCAGAGGTTACTAAGAGGCCCAGAGTGATGCCAAAAAGGTATAAAGAGAATAGAAGGAATAAAAGTGGTAAGCCTAATTGAAAAACGGAAACTCCAAAAAGGGGTATCGCCAAAATTGCTGCTGGTATCATGCCAATTAGTGCTCTTAAAATCGCCGTTAATGTTAATGATGTTATTATCTCATTAATTTTAATCGGTGCAATGAATAGATTTGTAAAATTTCTACTCCAAATTTCCTCTAAGAACATCATATTAAAACTTATACTAACCCTAAACAAAAAATCATATAAAATTGCAGCTGTAAGTATAATTCCAACCGTATCACTGTAGTAGTCAGAATTTAATGTGAAAAACTTTGATATAAATCCCCAGAGAAAAATTTGTACTGTTGGCCAATAAATTAAATCAATAATTCTTGGTAAAGAGTTGCCAATCAAATAAAGATGTCTTAGCGCCAAAGCATATATTTTATTGAAATTCATTTTTACTCCTTGCTAATTTAAGAAATGTTTCTTCAAGATTATTTCTTCCATGCTTCTTTATAATTTGATCACAAGTACCTCTGTCAATAATTCTGCCATTTTTCATCATTATTATGCTGTCACAAAGTCTTTCCACCTCAACCATATTGTGTGATGCAAGTAAAATTGTAACCTGATTTTCATCTTTGTATTTTTGAATATATGTTCTTACAAAATCACCAATATCTGGATCAAGACTAGCGGTGGGTTCATCAAGAAATAAAATCTCAGGCTTATTAATTAAAGATTTTGCTAGAGAAACTCTATTCTTTTGTCCAGATGATAATTCACCAGTTTTTCTATCATAAAAATTTTTAATATTTAAATCTTCAGATATTTCATCAACTCGTTTCTTTAAATTTTTGACACCATAAAGTCTCCCATAAACTTCTAAATTCTGTCTTACTGTGAGTTTTTTTGGTAGCTCAATATATGGGGAAGCAAAATTAATTCTGGCTAAAATATCATTTCTTTTAAGGTTTTCTAAGTTTTTGTTATCTATTATTATCTCTCCACTTGTTGGTTTTATTAAACCAAGAAGCATTCCAATAGAAGTAGTTTTTCCGCAACCATTTGGACCGAGAAGACCAATAGTTTTATTTTTTTCCATATCAAAGCTAATATTGTTAACTGCCTTTGTATTATTATAATTTTTTGTCAAATTTTTAATCTGTATAAACATTCACTTCGCTGCTTTCTTTAATCTATCATTAATAGCAATACCAATTTTAATATTTGGAATTTTCACAATATTTATTTTCTTATATCCTAAATTTTTTATTTTTCTAAAAGTTTTATATAATTTTTTTGCTGCCTCATTTAAATTACCACTTTCACTTAAATTAAAAGAATTTTTGATATTCTTATACTTTTTTCCAAATACAATGAATGCGGCTTTATCATCCGTCTTTTTACTGTTTAGTTGGATTGGTATACCGGGGGAATAATGTTTTCCAAGTTGACCTGGAGATCTTATTTTACGAATATTTTTAACAAAATTAATTTTTCTATGTAAAATTTTACTTATTTGATTTCTATCAATTAGACCTGGACGTAATAATTGAATTTTTCCATGTAAATTAATTACTGTTGATTCTATTCCAATTTTAGAAGGCCCTCCGTTTAAAATAAATTTTATTTTATCTGAAAATTCATCTAAAACATCATGACTATTAACTGGACTAATGGCTGACGATTTATTTGCACTCGGAATAGCTAAAGGAAATTTTAAACTTTTAAGCAATTCTCTAATAACTTTATGTTTTGGAAACCTTACTGCAATAGTACTAAGATTAGAATTCGCAAATGTTGATATTTTAGAATCTGCTTTCTTCTTTAAAATATAAGTTATAGGACCCGGGGAAAATTTTTTGTATAATTTAAAAAAATCTTTATTCAAATAAGCATCATTTTTTAGCAACTTTAAATTATAATAATGTATTATGAGAGGGTTTTTCCTCGGTCTTTTTTTAAGATTATAAACTTTTTTTATAGATATATCAGAATAGGCGTTTCCAGCTAATCCATAAACAGTTTCAGTGGGGACAGCAATTATATTGTTTTTTTGCAAAATTCTTTTTGCTTTATTTAAATTTTCATTAGTATTTTTATAGATATTTTTCATATTAAGATTATTATAATTTTTATGAAAACAAAAAATATTCCAGTTGATATAAAAAGTAAATCATTAAACGAGGCAAAATCAGAAATAAAAGATATTTTGGAAAGGCTTGAGAAAGAAAATATGGATTTAGAAGCATCAACAAATGATTATAAAAGGTTGCTTCATTTAAACGACCATGTTGATAATCTCTTTAAAAAAAAGCTTGAGAAAATCCGATCTATTGGAAAAAAAAATTAATTTAAACTAAATGACAAAAAATATTAAAAAAAATGCAATACAAGTTGATATTTTTTTAAAAAAATTTTTTAAAAATCAAAAAAAATCGAATCTACTAGCACCAATGAAATACAGTACTTTATTTGGCGGAAAAAAAATAAGATCAAGTATAATTATAGAAACTTCAAAAATTTTTAAACTCGATAGAAAAAAAGTTATTCAGATTTGTGCTGCAGTAGAATGCATTCATTCATATTCTCTAATTCATGACGACCTTCCTTGTATGGATAACGATAAACTTAGACGAGGCAAACCTTCAACACACATTAAGTTTGGAGAGTCGACAGCTATACTTGCCGGAAATTCACTTTTAACACTAGCTTTTGAAATCATTGCAGATAAAAGGTTTAATATTAATCCTAAAACAAAAGTGATTTTATTTAAAGAGCTTTCAGAATGTGCAGGACACCTAGGGATTGCAGGCGGACAGTTTCTGGATTTGAGTTACGAAAAAAGAAAAGTTAATTTTTCAAATATAATCAACATGCAAAAGAAAAAAACTGGTAAACTTTTTCAATTTTGTTGTTTAGCACCTGCTATTTTGTCTAATTCGAATAATAAAATTAAAAAGGAATTTAGTATTTTAGGAGAGGAAATAGGGTTATTATTCCAGATAGCCGATGACCTTCTAGATCTAAAAGGGAATAAAAAAAACGTCGGTAAGCCAGTAAATAATGATAAAAAAAAGGGTAAATCGACATTAATTAAATTATTAGGATACAAGGAAACTTTAGAGTTTGCTTTCAAAAGAAAAAAATTGATAATTCAAAAATTAAATAAATATGGAAATAAATCAAATAAACTTATTGATATGATTAATTTTATACTTAATAGGACATATTAATGGATGAAAAATTATTAGATAGAATCAATTACCCTGCAGACCTAAGACAATTAAAAAGAAATCAATTAGATCAGGTTTCACAAGAATTAAGATCTGAACTGATTAATGTTGTATCAGAGACTGGCGGCCATTTAGGAGCTGGTTTAGGTGTGGTTGAGCTAACTGTAGCTCTCCACTATGTTTTCAATACACCAAAAGATAAATTAGTTTGGGATGTTGGCCACCAATGTTATCCACACAAAATAATTACAGGAAGAAAAGATAGAATAAGAACTTTGCGTAAAGGAGGTGGATTATCAGGTTTCACTAAAAGAGCAGAAAGTGAGTATGATCCATTTGGAGCAGCGCATAGCTCAACCTCAATATCATCAACTTTAGGTATGGCTACAGCAAAAAAACTTTCAAATGATAAAAATAATGTTGTTGCTGTTATAGGAGACGGCGCCATGAGTGCAGGGATGGCATATGAAGCCATGAATAATGCTGGTGCAATGAAATCAAAATTGATTGTAATTCTAAATGACAATGACATGTCAATAGCTCCCCCAGTTGGAGCAATGAGCAAATATCTTGCTAGACTTTTATCTGGTAAAATTTATTTTAGTTTTCGTGAAACAATAAAATTAGTTCTTTCAGCTTTTTCACGAAGATTTTCAAAAAGTGCCGGTAAAGCAGAGGACTTACTAAGAAGCGCAGTAACTGGCGGTACACTATTTAGTCAACTAGGTTTTTATTATATCGGGCCAATAGACGGACATGATGTAAATAATTTAGTAACAATTTTAGAAAACGTAAAAAATTCAAGTCATCAAGGGCCGATACTAATTCACGCTATAACAAAAAAAGGTAAAGGTTATAAACCCGCAGAAGAGTCAGGCGATAAATATCATGGGGTATCTAAATTCGATATCTCAACAGGTAAGCAGTCCAAAGGAAAATCCTCAGGACTCTCCTATACAAAAGTTTTTGCTAACACACTAATAAAACATGCACAAAATGATACAAAAATTGTTGCTATCACTGGCGCAATGCCATCCGGAACAGGTTTAGATCTTTTTCAGAAAAAATTTCCAGAAAGAATGTTTGATGTTGGAATAGCTGAACAACATGGTGTTACATTTGCTGCCGGTTTAGCGACAGAGGGTTACAAACCATTTGCAGCAATTTACTCAACCTTTTTACAAAGAGCTTATGACCAAGTAGTTCATGATGTGGCAATACAATCGCTACCAGTTAGATTTGCAATTGACAGGGCTGGTTTAGTAGGGGCAGATGGCCCAACACATGCAGGATCCTTCGATATTACATATCTTTCTACTCTACCTAATTTCGTAGTCATGGCTGCTAGTGATGAAGCTGAGCTAGTAAGAATGATTAATACATCTGTAGATATTAATGATAGGCCATCAGCATTTAGATATCCTAGAGGTAATGGAGTTGGTATTGAACTACCTGATATCAAAGAAGTTCTTCAGATTGGTAAAGGAAGAATTATCTCTACTGGGAAGCATTTAGCGATTTTAAATTTTGGAGCTAGATTAAATGAATGTAAAAAGGCCTCTGATATTTTAAAGAAAAAAGGAATTTCAGTAACTATTTTTGATGCTAGATTTGCAAAACCATTAGATGAAAAATTAATTTTAGAATTGGCTTCCAATCATGATGCAGTTTTATCAATCGAAGAAGGTTCAATAGGTGGGTTTGGCTCTCATGTTTCAAATCTATTGGCTGAAAGAGGATTTTTTGATAGTGGGATAAAGTACAGATCTATGATTTTACCAGATAGATTTCTAGATCAAGACAACCCTGATAATATGTATAAAACTGCAGGACTAGATTGTAATAGTATTGTTGAAAAAATCCAAAGTATTTTAAATTCAAATGTGGTTATAGCAAAAAATAAAAATTTATCTTAGCCACATTGTGCTCTATTCATCAAAAAGTGATCCAACAAAACACATGCAAGCATCGCTTCACCTATTGGAACAGCTCTTATACCAACACAAGGATCGTGTCGTCCTCTTACTGATATTTTTGTATTTTTTCCCTTCTTATTAATTGTCTCTCGACTGTTAATTATTGAGGAGGTTGGTTTTACCGCAAACGAGGCAATAATTTCTTGACCAGATGATATTCCTCCTAGAATACCTCCCGCATTATTAGTTTTAAATTTAATTTTTCCAGATCTAGACTTCATTTCATCAGAATTTTCTTCCCCAGATAAATATGCAGCACTCATACCAGCTCCAATATTCACACCCTTAACTGCATTTATGCTCATCAAGGCACCAGCAATATCTGTATCAAGTTTGGAGTAAATTGGTGCCCCCCAAACCTGCTGGTACACCATTAGCCCTAAGTTCAATAATTGCACCGCATGAAGAACCAGATTTTCTTACAGCTAAAAGATATTCTTCCCAGAGCTTCACAGACTTTTTATCAGGACAAAAAAAAGGATTTTTCCTTATTTCATTATTATCCCAATTTTTTTTTATCGCAACCCATTAATCCTAATTGTGTTACAGCTCCGTAAATACTAAATTGTTTACCTATTAAATTTTTTAATACAATTTTAGCTATTGCACCCGCTGCAACCCTAGAAGCAGTCTCTCTTGCCGACTGTCTTCCTCCTCCACGAAAATCTCTTATTCCATATTTTTTAAAATACGTAAAATCGGCATGACCTGGTCTAAATTTATCTTTTATAGACTCATAGTCTCTGGACCTTTTGTCTTCATTTCTAATCAATATTGAAATTGGAGTGCCAGTTGATTTCCCATTAAAAATACCTGACAAGATTTCAATTTTGTCTGACTCTTTTCGTTGTGAAACAAACTTCGTATTTCCTGGCCTTCTCCTGTCCATATCTGCCTGTATAATTTTGTCCGAAATAGGTATATTAGGTGGGCAACCATCAATAATACAGCCTATAGCTGGACCATGTGACTCACCCCATGTTGTAAATCTAAAAATTTTTCCAAAAGTATTAAAAGACATCGATATTTAATGTATAAATTATTTTATATAAATTATGAATCAAAAAAATGGCAAAAATTCGTTAGGACTGGATAATTGCTTTCGAGATGAGGCAAATCCTATTGTTTTGTTTAAAAACTGGTTTTCAGTTGCCGAAAAAAGTGAAATTAATGATCCAAATGCTTTATCTCTGGCAACCTCAACATCTGATGGAATTCCAAGTGTAAGGATGGTTTTATTAAAAGATTATAGCGAGGATGGTTTTATTTTCTATACCAACTTTAATAGCAAAAAAGGAGCTGATCTAAAAAAAAACCCAAATGCTTCGATGTGCTTTCATTGGAAAAGCCTAAGAAGACAAATAAGAATTTCAGGAAAAGTAAATATTGTTGATGACAAGATTGCTGACAAATATCATAATTCAAGAGCTTATAGAAGTAGAATAGGTGCTTGGGCATCGTCACAGTCTAGCGTAATGAAAAAAAAGAGAAGAGTTAATACAAAGATTCGAGGAATTTAAAAAAAAATATCCTGATGAAAATAATGTACCTAGACCTCCTCACTGGTCGGGTTGGAATTTGAAGCCTGAACGAATTGAGTTTTGGCTGGAAATAAAAAATAGGATTCACGAAAGACTAAACTATAGAAAAGAAAATAATAATTGGGTAAAGGAAATACTTTATCCTTAAAAAGATCTATTTAGGCTAAAACTAGTAAGGCTTTGTAAAATATTTTTTTCTTCTGAATTTTCAAAAAATACCGAGAGCATCATATGAAACATTTACAAAATATTCGGCCCTTTTAAAAGTAGCCTCTAATGCATTGTACTTTTAATTAGTTTTAAAATTTCTTCAAAATCATTTTTTTCCCTTATATCTTTTTTAAATATATTAATTAAAAATGCTCTCTCAATAGAGTTAGATTTTTGATAAACTATTATAACTGGCAGTGTTACTTTACCCTCAAAAAAATCTTTACCAATTTCTTTTCCAAATATTTTTTCTTTTGAGAAATAATCCAAAGCATCATCTGCAATTTGAAAAGCTAAACCTAAATTTTTACCATATGACTCTAAAGCATCTTTCTTTTTAATATCCAAATCTGACAAACATGCCCCAACTCTAGTAGCTGCTGAAAACAGTGCTGCAGTTTTTAAACTTATTATTTTTAAATAATTTTCTTCTAAAAGATCAGCTTCACCTTTGTGTTGGAGCTGCATAACTTCTCCTTGAGCAATTTTAGTCGACGTTGATGAAAGAAGTTTCAATATCTCTAAATTACCATCTTCAACCATCATTTCAAAACATCTACTTAGTAAATAGTCTCCAACCAATATAGAAGATTGATTTCCCCATATGTGATTTGGAGTTTTGTTACCTCTTCGTACTTTACTTTGATCAATAACATCATCATGAAGCAAAGTTGCGCTGTGAATTAACTCAACACATGCAGCTAGATTTACATCTCTATCGCCCTCTATATAACCACCTAATTTTGCGGACCCCATTGTTAAAAGAGCCCTTATTCTTTTACCACCTGAATTGAGGTGATAATCACTCATTTTTTTTATCAAAGCGACATCGCTTTTGAGTTTGTTTTTTATGAGTTTTTCAACAGAATCAAGCTTACCGTCTAAATGGTTTCTTAAATCCAAATAAGCATTATTAACAGATTTTTTTAAAGGAATTACTGATCCCATGGATTCATTATATACTTTTCAAAATTTAATTAATTATTATTTTAGACCTCTGTGACGCATGTCAATTTCAACCAAGAGTAGCGTAATTTATATTTCAATTTAATTTATGTGCTGATATAAGAATTATGATTAACCTTTATTCATATGTTTTCGTTTTTTAAAAAGAAAGTTATTATTCCACATATCAGACTAGCTGGAGTTATTGGATCAGCTGGAAGATTTAGGCAAGGTATAGATTTTTCAGGTCAACAAGAGATTATAAAAAAAGCATTTTCATTTAAAAAAGCTAAAAATATTGCAATTTCAATAAACTCACCTGGTGGATCACCGGTTCAATCACATTTAATTCACGATTACATTAGACAACTTGCAAAAAAAAATAAAAAAAAAGTTATTGTTTTTGCAGAGGATGTTGCAGCTTCAGGTGGGTATCTTATTGCTTGTGCAGGTGATGAAATATATGCAAACCCAAGTTCAATAGTTGGATCAATTGGAGTTATATCAGCATCTTTTGGATTTCAAGATGCTATAAAAAGAATAGGGGTTCAAAGAAGAGTTTATACTGCTGGAAAAAACAAAAGTACTTTAGATCCTTTTAAAGAGGAAAAACCTGAAGATATTGAAAGAATTAAAAAATTACAACTAGAATTACATTCGGACTTCATAAATTTAGTTAAAAAAAGTCGTGGACATAAATTAAAAGATCCAGAAAAAAATAATACTTTTACAGGCGAATTTTGGTCAGGCTCAACTTCATTAAAATTAGGACTCATTGATGGCTTAGGAAACGCAGAGCAAATTTTGAGAGAAAAATTTGGAGAAAATATTGAGATTAAAAGGTTTGAAAAACAAAAAGGTTTTTTAGCAAAAAGATTATCATCATCATTAGATAATCAAGTTGATAATATGGTGAGCGTTATAGAAGAAAGAGCACTGTGGCAAAAATTTGGTTTATAGATGCCAAAAAAAACTAAAAAAAAAAATGAAGTCTTATCATTTCAAAATTTAATTTTTAATTTACAAAAATTTTGGGATAAACAAGGATGCATTATTCTGCAACCTTATGACTTAGAAGTTGGAGCAGGCACTTTTCATCCAGCAACAACTTTGAGATCCCTAGGACCAAAGCCTTGGAAAGCAGCATACGTTCAACCTTCAAGAAGACCAACTGATGGAAGATATGGAAAAAATCCAAATAGATTACAACACTATTATCAATATCAAGTTATAATTAAACCATCCCCAAAAGATATTAAACAACTATATTTAAAAAGTTTAAAGGCCATAGGAATAGACTCCAAAGATCATGATATAAGATTTGTTGAAGATGACTGGGAGAGTCCAACTTTAGGGGCAGCAGGTTTAGGTTGGGAAGTATGGTGTGATGGAATGGAAATAACTCAATTTACTTATTTTCAAAAAATGACAGGCATAGAATGCAAACCAATATCAGTGGAGTTAACCTATGGTTTAGAAAGAATTTGTATGTTTGTTCAAGAGAAGAAAAACGTATTTGATATCGATTGGAATGATAATGGTGTAAAATATAGGGATGTTTATTTTCAATCCGAAAAAGAATTTTCTGCTTATAATTTTGATTATGCAAACACTGACTCACTGCTAAAAAATTTTGAAATTGCAGAACAGGAATGTAAGAACCTTTTAGAGCAAAAACTTCCTTTACCAGCTTACGATCAATGTTTAAAAGCTAGTCATATTTTTAATTTACTAGACTCCAGAGGAGTAATTGCAGTTGCAGAGAGAACTGGTTATATAAATAGAATTAGAGATTTAGCTAAGGGAGCAGGATCAGGTTGGTTAGAAAATCAAGATAAATAATGTCTGAACTTTTTATTGAATTTTTTAGTGAAGAGATACCACCAAATTTACAAATAAGCGCAAGGAACCAACTACAAAAACTTTTAGTAGACAAATTATCTGATGCAAACTTAAAATATGATAATTTTGAGATATATTCGACACCTACAAGAATAGCCGCTTGTATTTCTGGATTACCCTATAAAATCAAAATTTTACCGGCTGAGATAAAAGGCCCCAAAGTTGGTGTGCCAGAAAAAGTTTTAGAAAATTTTGCAAAATCAAGATCAGTTGATTTAAGTGAACTTTATGAAAAAAAAACAGAAAAAGGAAATTTCTTTTTTGTTAAAATTAAAGGGAAAGAAATTAATAGCGAAGAAGAATTAGTTAAATGTATTTTAAAATCTCTTGACGAAATATCTTGGAAAAAATCTATGAAGTGGTCTGATCACTTAATGAGCTGGGGTAGACCATTAAGATCAATTTTAGCTATTTTTGGAAATAAATTGCTTAAATTTAATTACCAACACCTTGAGGCTTCAAATTTTACGCAAATAGAGGAAAATTCCACAATAATCACAAAAAAAATCAGCAATTTTTCTGAGTATAAGAAAATTTTAAAAAGTTATTCAATAATACTTGATCATAATGAACGTGAAAAAATAATAAACGATAAAATTTTATCAATATGTAAAAAAAAATCTTTTAAAGTTTTTATTAATCAAACATTACTTACCGAGGTAAGTAATTTGGTTGATAGACCAAACATATTAATAGCTCAATTTGATAAAAATTATTTAAAATTGCCCCAGGAAGTTATTAGGTCTACGCTTCAAACTCATCAAAGATATTTTACTTTAGTTGATCATAAAGACAGAATAAGCAATGAATTCGTTGTAGTAGCAAACAAAAAAGATGAAAAAAAATTAATTAAAATTGGAAATGAAAGAGTAGTAGATGCAAGACTATCTGACGCTAGTTTTTTTTGGGAAAAAGACAAGTCCTTAAACTTAATAAAGCAGATAAATAAATTAAAAGAAGTTACCTTTTATGAAAATTTGGGATCTGTTTATGAAAAAACTCAAAGACTAAGAAAGATGGCTTATTTTATCTCAGATCAAATGAGTATCAATAAGGAGAAAGTAGAAATAGCTGCATCGATTTCTAAATCCGATTTAGTATCCGGATTGGTAGGGGAGTTTCCAGAGTTACAAGGTGTAATGGGTAAATATTTTGCAATAAACCAAGGTTTCGAAGAGGATGTTGCAAGAGCAATTAGTGATCATTATTTGCCCAACAGCATTTCCTCGCCTGTTTCAAAAAAACCAATAAGCAATGCTCTTTCAATAATAGACAAATTAGACACTTTAGTTGGATTTTATCTAATTGATGAGAAGCCGACAAGTTCAAAAGATCCATTTGCACTAAGAAGAGCTGCAATAGGTTTTTTGAGAACAATAATTGAAAATAATTTATCTATCAAAATATCTGATTTAATTTATTATTCATTAAAAATTTATTCAGACCAAGGCGTAAAGCAAAAAAATGTTAAAGTAATTGATGATTTAACAATATTTTTAAGAGATAGAATGAAAAATATTCTAAAAGAAAAAAAAGTCAGATCAGATATTATTGAGGCCTCAATTAGCTCACATTTAAACGATAACTTTTTAGAATTGTATAAAAAAACTTTAATTATGAATAAATTTATATCAAAAGATTTAGGAAAAAATGCTGTTTCTACATTTAAAAGGGCATATAATATCCTTGAACAGGAAAAATCAGTATTTAAGAATGGACCAGACGCGGTTCTATTTAAATATCAAGAAGAAAAAGAACTTTTTGAAAAAATTAATAATATAAGAAAAATTTTTACTTTAAAAGATGATAAGAAAAATTATGAAACCCACCTTAAACTATTATCAGAAACAAAATTATCAACAGATAAATTCTTTGAAAACGTTAAAGTTAATGATGAAAATAAAGATTTAAAAAATAATCGTTTGGAACTCTTGCAAATTTTATGCACTACATTTAATAGTTTTGTAGACTTTTCAAAACTAGAGGGAATTTGATGTTAAAATATATATATAGTTTTGGCGATAAAAAAACTAAACAAATAAAGAATTCAAGAAATACTCTAGGCGGCAAAGGATCTAACCTAGCAGAGATGGCAAGACTGGGGCTACCAGTTCCACCAGGTTTTACAATTTCTACTGAAATGTGCAAAATCTTTTATAAAAATAAAAAAAAATTAGGACCTAAAATTCTTACAGAAATTAAAAATCAACTTAAAAAAATTGAATTGAGAACTAAAAAAACTTTTGGTGACAATTATAATCCTTTATTAGTATCTGTAAGATCTGGCTCAAGAGTATCTATGCCAGGAATGATGGATACAATTCTCAATTTAGGTCTGAATGACAAAACAGTCAAAGCATTATCAAAAAAAACATCTAATGAGAGATTTGCCAAAGATAGTTATAGAAGATTTATTCAAATGTATGGGAATGTAGTTCTTGGTATTGAAAGTCACTTATTTGAAGAAATGATTGATAATTATAAATTAACAAAGGGTGTCTTATCAGATACAGAACTAAATGCTGAAGATTGGGATGGTTTAATAGAAAATTTCAAAAAAATTATATTTGAAAAAACTAAAAAAAATTTTCCTCAAGATGTCTATGAACAATTATTTGGAGCTATTAGAGCAGTATTTTTATCTTGGGAGAGTAAAAGAGCTAAAACCTATAGAAAGTTTAATCATATACCAAGTGATTGGGGTACAGCTGTAAATGTTCAATCAATGGTATTTGGTAATATGGGCAATAATTGCGCAACTGGAGTTGCTTTTACAAGAAACCCATCAACTGGAGAAAATAAATTCTTTGGCGAATATTTAATTAATGCTCAAGGAGAAGATGTAGTAGCGGGAAGCAGAACTCCAAGATACATAACTAAGAAAGCAAGACAAGACGCTGGAGCCAAAGAACAGTCTATGGAAGAAACTATGCCAAAAGTTTTTAAAGAATTAAAAAATATTTTTATAAAGTTGGAGAAACACTATAAAGATATGCAAGATATTGAATTTACAGTTGAGAACAATAAACTTTGGATGTTGCAAACTAGAAACGGAAAGCGTACAGCAAAAGCAGCAATTAAAATTGCAGTTGATATGGTAAAAGAAAATTTGATTTCAAAAAAAGAGGCTGTTTTAAGAATAGACCCAAACACCCTGGATACACTTTTACATCCAACTCTAGATGAAAAAGTCAAAAAGGAGATTATAGCGAAAGGACTGCCAGCCTCACCAGGTGCCGCTAGTGGAAAAGTAGTTTTTAGCGCAGATCAAGCCGAAAGTATGGGCCACCAAAAAGAAGATACAATATTAGTAAGAGTCGAAACATCTCCAGAGGATATACACGGTATGCATGCTGCTAAAGGAATTTTAACAGCCAGAGGAGGTATGACCAGCCACGCTGCAGTAGTAGCAAGGGGAATGGGAAGGCCATGTGTTTCTGGATCCGGTGAAATAAATATCGATTATGAGTCCAAAGAATTTAAAGTAGGCGACTTAGTTGTTAAAGAGGGGGATATTATTACAATAGATGGCGCAGCCGGTACTGTAATGAAAGGATTAGTACCCACAGTTAAACCTGATATCTCCGGATACTTTTCAACAATTATGAATTGGGCAGATAATTTTAGAAAACTCAAAATAAGAACTAACGCTGAAACACCCAAGGATACAAAAATTGCTAAAAATTTTGGAGCAGAAGGTATTGGTTTATGTAGAACAGAACACATGTTCTTCGACGATGAAAGAATATTATCGGTAAGACAAATGATTTTATCAAAACATTTGGATGATAGAAAAATAGCTTTAAACAAACTTCTCCCTCACCAAAAAAATGATTTTAAGGAAATTTTTAAAATTATGCAGGGTTTACCTGTTACAGTAAGATTGTTAGATCCGCCTCTACATGAATTTTTGCCTAAAACAGATAAGGATATGGAGGAAGTAGCTAGGTCTCTAAATTTAGGAATTAAAGAAATAAAAAATAGAGTTGTTGAATTACACGAGCTCAACCCAATGTTGGGACATAGAGGATGTAGATTGGGTATATCGTTCCCAGAAATATATGAGATGCAGTGTAAAGCTATTTTTACTGCTTTAATAGAGTGCAAAAAAGAAAAAATAAAATCAATAATTCCTGAAATCATGATCCCTTTAGTTTCCACCGAAGATGAACTTGGAATAATGAGAAAATTAGTTGACAAGGTAGCAAATGAACTTCAACAACAATATAATATCAAAATTAATTATTTTGTAGGTACAATGATTGAATTACCAAGAGCGGCTTTAAGAGCAGCTCCAATATCAAAATACGCTGATTTTTTTAGTTTTGGAACTAATGATTTAACTCAAACAACATTCGGAATTAGCAGGGATGACTCAGGCAAGTTTTTAAATGATTACATTGATCACAAAATTTTCGACGAGGATCCTTTCGTTAGTATAGATAAAGATGGCGTGGGTGAACTAGTTAAAATTGCATCCCAAAGGGGAAAAAAACATAATAAAAAATTAAAATTGGGTATTTGCGGAGAGCATGGCGGAGACCCTAGAAGTATAGATTTCTGCTCAAAAGTAGGATTGAATTATGTTTCTTGTTCTCCATATAGAGTCCCTATAGCGAGACTTGCTGCAGCACAAGCAGAGCTAAGAAAGTATTCTATTTAAAATTAATTTTAAAATCTACATTTGGTGCGCTATGAGTTATTTGACCAACAGAAACTCTATCAACACCAGTTCCAGCTATTTGTCTTACGTTTTTGAAAGTTATTCCACCAGATGCTTCAGTTTCATATAATTTTTTTGAAATTTTCACTGCCTTTTTGAGATTCTTATTACTCATATTATCAAATAAAACTCTATTAAATTTAAGACCTACAATTTTTTTTAATTGGGATAAATTATCAACTTCTACAGTTACTATTTTACCTTTTTTATTTTTAATAGCCTTCTTAACCAACGCATTTATATTATTTTTTACAGCTATATGATTATCTTTAATTAGAATTTCGTCACTTAAATTAAATCTGTGGTTAGTCCCCCCACCTAATCTTACCCCATATTTTTGTATTAATCTTAAATTTGGCAAAGTTTTTCTAGTACAGCATACTTCGCAGTCTTTATCTTTCAATTTTTTAACGAATTTATTCGTAATGGTTGCAACACCTGAAATTAATCCCAAGAAATTTAACGCAACTCTTTCACTTTTAAGAATTCCCGAAGACCTTCCCTTCAATATAGCTATCACTTTACCTTTATTAACCGTTATTCCATCTTTTATTTTTGTTTTAAAAAAGATTTTTTTGTCTGTAATTTTAAAAGCTTCCTTAGCGAAACTCAAACCTCCAACAACACAATTTTGGCCAGCAATTATTTTTGCAATTATTATTCTATTTTTTATATTTTTAGTTGTGATATCGCCAGAGGGCATTAAATCTTCCCTAAGACTTTGTCTAACAATTGATCTAATGTATTTAGGATTTATTTTTTGCACTCAAAATTATCTACCGATTTCTGCCATTCTCAAAACAGATTTTCTTGCCATTTCAGCAATATTATGTCCTATTTTAATTTCATTCGTCTCATTTTTTAAACAATCATAGATTTTATTTAAAGTAATTTTTTTCATATGAGGACATAAATTGCACGGCTTAATAAATTGTACATTTGGATTTTCAACTTGAACGTTGTCACTCATTGTACATTCAGTAACTAACAAAACTTTTTTAGGTTGGTTATCTTTGACATACTTTACCATGCTAGAAGTAGAACCGGCAAAATCAGAGGCACTAATAACATCTGGCGGGCACTCAGGATGTGCAATCACTTCAATACCAGGATTTTCTTTTTTAATATCTTCAACTTCTTTGCCAGTAAATTTCTCGTGTACCATACAAGTTCCTTGCCATGAAATTATTTTCACTTTTGTGTTCTTTTGAACATAATTAGCTAAGTAGTGATCAGGAAGAAAAATAACTTTATCAGTTCCTAAAGATTCAACTACTTTAACTGCATTAGCAGATGTACAACATATATCTGTTTCAGCTTTTACTTCTGCAGATGTATTTACATAAGATACAACAGGAACGCCCGGATACTTTTCCTTGAGCATTCTCACATCTTCACCAGTTATAGACTCTGCCAGAGAACAACCTGCTTGCATATCTGGTATTAAAACTTTTTTGCTTGGGTTCATTAATTTTGCAGTTTCAGCCATAAAGTGAACTCCACATAAAACTATGATTCTTGACTCAGTTTTTGCGGCTTCTAAAGCAAGCGCAAGAGAGTCAGCAGATATATCTGCAACTCCATGATATATTTCTGGCGTTTGATAATTGTGAGCTAATATTACCGCATCTTTTTCTTTCTTTAATTTATTAATTTTTTCGATGATTGGTGCATGAAATTTCCATTCTATATCAGGCACGACTGATGAAATCTTTTTATAAATTTCATTTAAACTCTCTGTAGACATAATAATAATTTATCAACTTGAACATAAAAAGTCATTCATTTATTGTCGCATATAAATTAAAGCGGTCGTGCTGAAATTGGTAGACAGGCACGCTTGAGGGGCGTGTGGGTTTCCCGTGAGAGTTCGAGTCTCTCCGACCGCACCACTACTGAATTATTTTTGATATATTATTATCTACCAATAATTCTTTGTCTTTAAACTCTGTAAAATCAGGGTCTACTAATTTAATTATGGCAAATGGGTAAGGATCACTAATTAAAACCGTCCCTATTTTTTTATCTTTATAGTTAACGTCGCTTCCTATATTTATTTTTTTATCAGATTTTAAAGCTACTAACTTTTTTCTCAATTTATGTTTTAACTTCATTCTTGCTGTATTCTCTTGCCCTATATAACATCCTTTTTTAAAATCAATTCCATTAAGTTCTTCAAAATTACATTCTAAACCAAAAACTTTTTCTTGAAGATTTTTTGTATTAATTTGCGCAATACCTAGCATATGACTTTTTTCGTAATAAATTTTTTGATCTCCAATCTTAAGCCCTAATTTTTTGATAGACATATAAAGTTTCTCTAAATTTATAATTACTCTAGCCCCCAGACTTCTGCTTCTAGGATCAATAAAAAAAGGATCATCTCTGTATTTTAAAGTGTGTCCCTCAATATTTTTAGAATTTTCAAGAGAGAGAAATTTGTCAATGCTCACTACTGCAACTTGAAACTCATTAGATAAATTTAAAATTTCAATTTTTGAATTAAGCTTATATATATTTAATCTTTTTATTAATTCTTCGATTTGATTTGACTCACAATCTATGATGTAACCATTTTTATGTTTTATAATCATAAAATCATAAAGATATTTACCTTGTGGTGTTAGTAGTGATGCAAAACAACTGTAATTATCATTAACTTTATAAACATCATTTGTAACAATATTTTGTAAAAAATCTCTTGCATCTTCGCCATTTACAAAAATAACACCCCTGTCTTTCAAAATAAATATTTGATCTTTTTCCATATTTAAAGTTTATATATTATAATATACTTTATAAATTATGTCTGATAACTTTAGCCTCATTATCAAAAACGGTTCTTGCTACATTAATGGTCAATTTCAAAAGATAGACTTAGCTATTCGGCAAAGTAAAATTGTAAAAATTGGTAAATTTGATGAAAAAAATGCTAAAATTTTTGATGCATCGGACAAAATTATTTTACCAGGAGTAATTGATACCCAGGTTCACTTTAGAGAGCCCGGAGGGAATGATGCAGAAAATTTAGAAAGCGGGAGTAGAGCTGCGGTTGCAGGAGGTGTTACATCAGTTTTTGAAATGCCGAACACAAACCCACCAACATCTACTTTTGAAGAATTCAATAAAAAATTAGATGCTGCTAAAAATAGAATGTTTTGTAATCATGCATTTTATTTTGGTGCAACACCAAATAATATGAAAGAGCTTGCTGCAGTAGATGCTTTAAAGGGATGCTGCGGTGTTAAACTTTTTGCAGGATCATCAACAGGGAACCTATTAGTAAGCCAGGAAAAGGATATTGAAAAAGTTATCTCAAATAGTAGCAAAATTATTTCTGTGCATTCTGAAGATGAAAACATTTTATTATCAAGAAAAAAATATATAAAAGATGGAGATGTTCACTCTCATCCTATTTGGAGAAATGAGGAATGTGCACTTGAGTCAACAAAAAGAGTGGTAAGAATTGCGCAAAAATATAAAAAGAAAATTCATATACTTCATGTAACAACCAAACAGGAGATAGATTTTTTTTCAGAAAAAAGAGATAATGTAACTTTTGAAATAACACCCCAACACCTGACTATATATGCACCTGATTGTTATGATAAATTAAAAACTTTCAGCCAAATGAATCCACCTATAAGGTCCAAAGATCATTATGATAAGTTGTGGGATGCTGTCGATAAGTCTTTAGTAAGCACAATTGGATCTGATCATGCACCTCATACAAAAGAAGAAAAAAATAGAAAATATCCTTTATCACCATCTGGAATGCCAGGAGTGCAAACTTTACTTCCTGTTATGCTTGATCATGTAAATAAAGGAAAACTAAAAATAGAAAAATTAATAAAATTGGTTTGTGAGAATCCTTGTGATTTATTTGGTATTAAAAATAAAGGATATATCAAAGAAAACTTTGATGCTGATCTGACAGTTATTGATATGAATAAAGAGGTTGTGATTAAGGACGATTGGATTGAAAGCAAATGTGGATGGACACCATTTAATAATTACAAAGTAAAAGGTTTTCCTGTAGCGACAATAGTTAATGGAGAAATTGTGATGGAAAATAATAAGATTGCATCACCTGCCAAAGGCAAACCATTAAATTTTAATTAAAAAAAATTATAAAGTCCCTTGAATCTCTGCGACAAGTTAATGATTAGACCAGTGCGACAAGTTGATATTTAATAAATCTTTAAATGTATTATAACTAATTATTTATGAGATTATTTTTATTAATAGTATTTTTAATACCTAACATTGTCTTTGCAGGACCAATGATGACGATAGGTGAAAAGGGTAATATTTCGGAAGTAACAAGAACTATAACTGTTAAAATGTATGATAATTATTACGAACCGGCTCAAATTAATATAAAAAAAAATGAAACAATTAAATTTATTGTTTTAAATGTTGGAGAACTTGTTCATGAATTTAACATTGCAACAAAAGAAATGCATATAAAACATCAACCCGAGATGATGATGATGGTAGAAAATGAAATCATATTGTCTGATAAGGTTGATAAAGAAAAAATGAAACAGATGGCTAAAAAAAACCCTGCAATGGCGCACTCTCATTCAAACAGTGTTTTACTTTCACCAGGTGAAAAAGGAGAACTAGTTTGGAAATTTAACAATAAGGCTAAATTAGAAGCAGCCTGCAATGTACCAGGTCATTACCAAGATGGTATGATTGCTAAAATTAGCGATATCTAATCTATTTATTAATGAACCCAACAGATATTTTATTAAGTATAGCAATAGTTGGTATATATACGATGATCTACGTACATCTAAAGTCACAATTCAAAAACGATAAAATTAGAATAAAATTATTTAGTTCAGGCTTTGTTTACGCTACAATAATTACTGGAGTCCTTTACTACCTAATTAAATTTATAGCTTCTTAATTTTCACAAAAAACTTTTGCAGTTTCTGTGAAGCATTGCGTGCAATTCAACCAATTTATCAAAATCTTTATTATACCCGCCTCCTAAAACACCACATAAAGGTATTTTTTTTGAAAAGAAATTCTCAATTACCATTTGATCTCTTTTGAATATTCCTTCATCTGTTAATTTAAGCTTTCCTAATTTATCTTGATAATGAACATCTACTCCAGCTATATAAAAAACAAAATCAAAACCAAATTTATTTAATTTTATCAAATTCTCTTTTAAAATATTAATATAAACATTATCCTCTAAGTTATCTTCAAGCTCTATATCTAAATCGCTAATAGATTTTTTTGCAGGAAAATTGGATTTACAATGCATACTAAATGTAAATATATTCTTATCATTTTTGAAAATTTCAGAATTTCCATTCCCTTGATGTACATCTAGGTCTAAAATCAGAATCTTTTTAACTTTTTTTTTTAATTTAATATAATTTGCTGCTACAGCAACATCGTTAAAAACACAGTAACCTGATCCATAGTCATAACCTGCATGATGACTTCCACCAGCTGTATTACAGGATAATTTAAAATCAAGAGCAAGTTTACTTGACAGAACTGTTCCACCTGTAGCTAGAAAAGATCTTTTGACAACACTATCATTAATCGGAAAACCAATTCTGACTTGAGCCTTTCTATTTAGTGTCTTATTTTTGATATTATTTATATATTCTATAGAGTGTGACTTGCTTAAAGTTTCAAGCGAACATTCTTTAGGTATGTGAAATTTTTTAACAATATTATTTTGCAAAAGGTATTTTGCTAATGCACTAAATTTTTTTATAGGAAAAATGCTGTTTTCGTTAATTTCAGCAACATATTCTGGATGATTTACTACTGGTAATTCCATTTATATGAAAGTTTTAACTTTTCAAAATATTATTATCTTTAAGATCTTTTTTAATTTCATCTAAAATTACTGGATCATCTATTGTTGGTGGTACTTTATATGTTTCTCCATCAGCAATTTTTCTGACTGTACCTCTTAAAACTTTACCTGACCTTGTTTTTGGTAATCTCTTTACAACAATTGCTAACTTGAATGCAGCAACAGGACCAACTTTTTCTCTAACTAAAGCCACACACTCTTTTGTAATTTCTTTTTTATCTCTATTTACCCCCGCCTTTAATGCAATCAGTCCTATTGGTAGTTGCCCTTTTAACTTGTCTGCAATTCCTATTACAGCACATTCGGCTACATTTTTGTGCTCAGCCAAAACCTCTTCAATTGCTCCTGTAGATAATCTATGACCGGCTACATTTATAATATCATCTGTTCTTGACATAATCCAAACGTAACCGTCCTCATCAATATGACCCGCATCATAAGTTTGGTAATAACCTTCATAAGTTGACATATAAACTTTTTTATATCTTTCATCTGCATTCCATAAAGTCGGAAAAGTACCGGGAGGTAAAGGCAATTTAACAACTATATCACCCATCTGACCTGCTTTATTTTCTTTTCCCTCACTATTAAGAACTTTTAAATCATAACCAGGAACTGGTTTAAATGCAGAACCATATTTAATTGGAAACTTTTCTATTCCAGCACAATTAGCGCTAATTGCCCAGCTTGTTTCAGTTTGCCACCAATGATCTATTACAGGAGCATTTGAAAGTTTTTCAAACCATTTAATTGTATCTGGGTCAGCACGTTCACCAGCTAAAAACAAAGTATCAAATTTTGATAAGTCGTATTCTTTAAAAAATTTCCCATCAGGATCCTCTTTTTTGATTGCTCTAATAGCTGTTGGTGCTGTAAATAATGATTTTACCTTATATTCTGAAATTATTCTCCAAAAGACACCTGCGTCAGGAGTACCCACTGGTTTACCTTCAAACAAAACTGTTGTGCACCCACAAAATAGAGGAGCATAAACAATATAAGAATGACCAACAATCCAACCTATATCACTTGCAGACCACCAAACATCATCTTGGTTTATGTCGTAAATATTTTTCATCGTCCATTTTAAAGCTACTATATGTCCACCTATATCTCTCACTATTCCTTTTGGAGTTCCTGTGGTTCCAGATGTATAAAGAATATAAGCATAATCATTTGAATTCATTTTTTCACATTCAGTATGCTTAGCACCTTTCAATGCTTCAACCCAATCAATGTCTTTTTTAGGATCAAGTTCTGCTTTATCTTTTTCTCTTTGCCAAATTATACATTTCTCAGGTTTGTGTTTTGCAATCTCAATTGCTTTATTTAAAAGTGGTTTATAATGAACAGTTCTTCCAGGTTCATACCCGCAAGATGCAGAAATGATAATTTTTGCTTTTGAGTCATCTATTCGACTAGCTAACTCATTTGCCGCAAACCCACCAAATACGACCGAGTGAATTGCGCCAATTCTTCCACAAGCTAACATTGCAACAACAGCCTGAGGTATCATTGGCATATAAATTATTACTCTATCTCCTTTTGAAATTCCTTGATTTTTAAGTGCACCTGCAAAAATAGAAACTTTTTTTCTTAGTTCATTGTAGGACAACTTATATTTTGAGCCCGTGATTGGACTGTCATAAATTATAGCTGTCTTGTCACCACGTCCGTTGTCGATGTGGATATCCAGTGCATTGTAGCAAGTATTTGTAATTCCATCCTCAAACCATTTATAGAATGGTGGATTAGATGAATTAAGTATTTTAGTTGGTTTTTTATACCAAAAAATTTCGTTAGATATTTCTTTCCAAAAATTCTCTCTATTTTCGATAGACGAATCATAGACTTTTTTGTATTTTTCTGACAAATTAGATACTCCCTTTTAGCCCAATTTAATCACTATTATCCCCAAAAAAAAACCAAAAAGTCAGTAAAATCAACACTTTTTATTAAAGAAAAAGCTTCAAATATACTTTTTTTTTGGGTACCGTCCCAACATGTTCGAATAGGGAGGGAGATAAGCTCTCAATTTGGACGGTTTAAATTTAAACTAATAAAGAAAACTAAACGAAAGGGAGGTTTTCATGAAAAAACTAAGTATGATTGCACTAGCTGCTTTTGCATTCTTCGGAATCACTAGTTCTGCTAATGCTGCTACTGCCTTTCTTGCTACTAACGATTTCGTAGGAATATCGTTTTGGTTAGTATCAATGGGTATGTTAGCAGGTGCTGTATTCTTCTTTTTAGAAAGAAACACAGTTGCTGCATCGTGGAGAACATCTGTTACGGTTGCTGGATTAATTCAGTTTATCGCATTTGTTCACTACATATACATGAGAGACATTTGGGTGAGTACAGGAGAAACTCCAACAGTATACAGATATATTGATTGGTTAATAACTGTTCCTCTTCAAATAGTTGAATTCTATCTAATCTTAGCTGCTGTTAGAAAAGTTCCAACTTCAATGTTTTGGAGATTGCTAATAGCTTCAATAGTAATGTTAGTCGGTGGATATTTAGGAGAAGCCGGTTACATCCAAGAATTTGTCGGTTTCATAATTGGAATGGCAGGTTGGATATACATTCTATTTGAAATCTTTTCTGGAGAAGCTGGAAGAGCTGCTGCAAAAGGTGGTAATAAAGCCGTTGCAACTGCTTTCGGTGCTATGAGGATGATAGTTACAATTGGTTGGGCGATCTACCCACTAGGTTATGTATTTGGTTACCTAGCAGGCGGAATTGACTCAAACACATTGAACGTTATCTACAACTTAGCTGACTTTGTGAACAAATTAGCATTTGGTCTAGTAATCTGGGCTGCTGCTATGCAAAGCACTTCTTTAGCAAAAAGATAGTAAATAGCTAATTATTTAAAATAGGGCGAGTTTTATAACTTGCCCTATTTTTTTTTGTACCTATATTAAATAAATGCCAAAAATTATCTACGTAAATTCAAATGGAAATAAGAACGAAATTGATGTTGAGAACGGTCTTTCTGTTATGGAGGGAGCTGTCCAAAATAATATACCTGGTATAGATGCAGACTGCGGTGGAGGTATGGCATGCGCAACTTGCCATGTTTATGTCAAAGAAGAATGGTTAAATAAATTAAACAAAGCTGAAGATGCGGAACAAGATATGATTGACATGGCATTTGAACCAAAAAAAAACAGTAGGTTAAGCTGTCAAATAATTGTTTCGGATGAACTTGATGGTTTAATAGTTACTACTCCACTAAAGCAAGTTTAAAAATATGATTAAAACAGATACACTGATAGTTGGTGCAGGACCAGTCGGAATTTTTGCAGTCCATCAATTAGGTATAAAAGGATTAAATTGTCAGGTAGTTGATAATTTAGATAGAATTGGCGGACAATGTATAGAGCTTTACCCAGATAAACCAATTTACGATATTCCAGCAATACCAGCCTGTACTGGAAAAGAACTTACTAATAATTTATTAAAACAAATTGAGCCTTTTAAGACAACATTTCATTTAAATGAGAGAGTAAATGAGGTTTCAAATGAGAACGGACAATGGAAAGTAAAAACAAGTAAAAATAAAGTATTCTTATCCCCAAATATAATCATTGCAGGTGGGGTAGGTTCATTTGAGCCAAGAAAAATTTCTTTGAATGATGCAGAAAAATATGAAAATAAAAATATCTTTTATTCTGTAAATGATAAAAATAAATTTAAGGGTAAAAATGTAGTTATTTTTGGCGGCGGAGACTCCGCTTTGGATTGGACACTAGAGTTATCAAAAATTGCCAATATAACACTTGTTCACAGGAGAGATGAATTTAGAGGTGCACCGCACACTCTTAGTGAAATAAAGAAATTAGAAAAAAAAGGAAAATTGGCAGTTAAAACAAAGTACCAAATTAACTCAATCGAAGGCAACTCAAGCATTAAATCTATAACGATCAAAAATGACGACGGAAAAATAGAAAAAATTGAAACTAACTATATTTTAGGTTTTTTTGGATTAATAATGCAGCTAGGACCTATAGCACAATGGGGATTAAATATGGATAGAAAGACTATTAAAGTTAATACTGAAAATTTCCAAACAAATAAAAAAGGGATATTTGCAATTGGTGACATTTGCTCTTACCCAGGAAAGGAAAGACTTATTTTATCTGGTTTTCATGAGGCAGCTTTAGCATCAGTTGAATGTTTTAAAAGAGCTAGGCCTAATGAAAAATATAGATTTCAATTCACTACCTCCTCAAAAGAAATACAAGAACGTTTGGGTCGAAAATTAAAGTGATTGAGCTACTTACCTCAAATACCCCAAACGGAAAAAAAATTTCAATAATGCTTGAGGAAATTAAATTTAAATTTAAAATCACGAAAATTAATATTAACAAAGGGGAACAGTTTAATCCAAAATTTAGGAAAATTAGTCCATTTAGTAAAATTCCAGTAATTATAGATCACGAAAATAATATAAGTCTATTTGAGTCCGGAGCAATATTAATGTATCTCGGAGAAAGAAGCGGGAAGTTTTACCCGGAAAAAAATAGGCATTTAATAAATCAATGGTTGATGGGTCAAATGGCTTATGTAGGACCGATGTTAGGACAGCATCATCAATTTCATCACTATAATCCTGGCAAAAGTAATTGGGGAGAAGAAAGATATTTTAAAATATCAAAGATTATTTATAAGGACTTAGATGATAGATTAGCGCAAAACAGATTTCTTGCAGGGGAATACTCAATCGCAGATATCGCAACATTTCCCTGGATGGCAAGACATGAATGGCATGATATTGGTTTAAAAAATTATAAGAATTTGACGAGGTGGTATTTAGAAATTTCAAAACGAGAAGAGGTGATTAGGGGATTTGATCTTTTAAAAAGAGACGAAAGAATACCTTTACCTTAATTTTCAACGTAAATTTTTTCCTCTTTTTCATGTCTTTCTTGAGCTTCAATACTCAAAGTAGCTATTGGCCTTGCAATCAACCTCTTCAAACCAATTGGTTCTCCAGTTTCCTCACAATAACCATATGTTCCGTCCTTAATTTTTTTTAGTGCATGATCTATTTTGTTAACCAGTTTTCTTCGCCTGTTAGAAGCTCTTAGTTCTACTGACTTTTCAGTATGAGAAGATGCTTGATCGACTATATCTGCAGATGAAACATTATCATCTAGGTTATTTAATATGACACTTTCATTATTTGATTTGATTATCTCTTTTCTCCATGTGATTAACTTATTAGTGAAATATTTTTTGTGTTTTGCACACATATACTTCTCTTTAGTATTTGGAATGTATTTTTTTATTGACTTTTTTACCATCTTTAGAAGTTGGGCAGTATATAAACGTTTATATTCGTGTCAATATAATTTAAATTATACTTTTGTGAAATACTATGAATAAATACCTTAATTCTAATCGCCTACTTTTTTTGTTACTATTTTCTCATTTGTTAATCTGGACATTAGTTCCATCTTTGACCAACCAAAACCTGCCTTTAGATACTATAGAAGCTTTAGCATGGGGAAGTAATTTGGAGTGGGGTTATAATAAACATCCTCCCTTGAGCGCCTTTGTAGTTGAAATCTTTTATCAAATTTTTGGAAGCCGGGATTGGGCTTATTATTTTTTAAGTCAAATTTTTGTTATTATTGCTTTCCTAGTAGTTTATAAATTTTCTCAAGAATTTTTGAAAAATAAAAAACTTGCTTTTTTATCTGTACTTTTGCTTGAAGCTATTTACTTTTATAATTTTACTACTCCAGAATTTAATGTAAATGTTGCTCAACTTCCATTTTGGGCTCTAAGCATTTATTACACTTGGAGATGCCTGAAATATGACAAAGCCTCAGATTATGTCTTTCTTGGCATATTTGCTGGTTTAGGAATTTTGTCGAAATATCTTTTTGTTTATTTAATCTTAGGAATAAAGCTTATTTTTATTTACTATATTAAAAAAAGAAAAAAAATTAGATTTTCACATTATTTTATTGCAGGACCAATAACGCTATTAATTTTGTTGCCTCATTTAATATGGTTAAATGAAAATAATTATATAACTATTACCTATGCATTTCTCAGGACTGGAGGTGTTGGAGATTTTCTTGACCATCTTATTTACCCATTGATATTTCTAAGTAAACAAATTGGAATATTAATACCATTTTTTATACTAACTTTTTTTCTTACAAAAAAGATAAATTTTAAAATTAATTTTAAAGATGAAAAATTAGTTTTTATTCTTTTAATAACTATTGTTCCAATAATATTTATTTTATTGACCTCAATGATTATGGGAGTAAAAATAAGAACAATGTGGATGACTCCTTTTTACTTATTTTTAGGAACTCTGGTAATTTATATTATTAAATCTAAAATTAATTTTATTAGGCTCAAAGGTTTTGTATCATTCTTTTTAATTTTATTTTTCTTATCGCCATTTACTTATGCTTATGTTTCAATTTCTCAAACAGATAAAAGAACAGATTATCCTGGTAAAAAAGTTGCTATAAAAGTGAAAGGATACTTAAACGAGAGAGGTTTTAATGAGATATCGAAGATAATCGGAAATGAGTGGTTAGCAGGTAATTTATGTTACCATTTAAAACCAAGACCTAAGTTTGGATGCGAAATAATTTCTATGAATAATGTACAAATAATATCTGGTAATTCAATGATTGAATTCAAAGGGATTGATCTCAAATGAAAAATTTTAAAATACTAATACCATGCTACAATGATTGGAAATCTGTACTGAAGCTCCTAGAAAAAATTGATTTAGAATTGATAAATATAGATGGTGATTTTTCTGTAATAATCGTTAACGATTGTTCGAGTGAGAAATTAGACAAAATTAATAAAACTTATAAAAAAATAAACTCTATTGATATAATTAATATTAAAAATAACCAGGGACACACAAGATGTTATGCAACTGGTATTAAATATATATCAAAAAATCTTCAATTTGATTACTTAATACTTATGGATGGAGATGGTGAAGATAATCCAGAAGATATTGACAAATTAATTAAAGCAGCTCTTAAAAATAAAAATTCCTCATTTGTAGCAAGGCGTGTAAAAAGATCCGAAGGTCCAACATTCACCCTTCTGTACAATATACATAAACTGATAACTTTGCTTTTTACTGGTAAAAATATTAATTTTGGGCATTACAGTTGTCTAACCAAACAGGATGTCATATTTTTATCAAATCAAAAAAGTTTATGGAGTAATTTTGCAGGTACAGCTAAAAAATTTATTAATAATCTTGGTAGCATTCCATCTGTAAGAGGCACAAGATATTTTGGTCCATCAAAAATGCCACTATTTGGTTTAGTGCTTCATTCTTTTTCAATTATTTCTACATTTAAGTACCAAGTATTAATAAGATCTATTTTTTTTATTTCTATTTTTTCGATAATTTTTTTCTTTAAACCCAATCTTTTTTTTATCTTAATCAATCTGCTAATAGGCATTTTTTGCTTATTGATTTTTATTGTCTCGAAAAGAGAAAACTTAAGTGAATTAAGTAAATCTAATGAAAGAATTGAGAATATACTTAACGTATACACTAAATAGTTGTAAAATGAGTCTGAATTAGAATCATAAGTGAATCAAAACGTGAACATTTGAAAATTGATGATATTTTGTGTGGATATCTTTTTTAGAACAATACGTAGGAATTATAAATGCCAAAAAAAAAATTAACATGTCACTGTGGTGGGGTAGAAGCACAAGTAGAAGTACCTGATACAGGTTTTAAGAAAATTATGCGTTGTAATTGTTCAATATGCAAGAGAAAGGGTTACATAATTGGTATTGCTGGACCTAATGATTTTACAATTACTAAAGGCGCGGATCTTTTAAATCTATATCAATTTCATTCAAAAACTGCCAAGCATTACTTCTGTAAAGTTTGCGGCATTCATACTCATAACAGGCCAAGAATAGATCCAAAAATTTATGGAGTTAATATTGCATGCATTGAAGGTATAAAACCATTTGATATAAAAAATATTCCTGTTAACGATGGCGAAAACCATCCTCATGATAAAAAATGAATATCTACAATATTTAAAAAAAAAGGAAATAGCCGGAAGCAAAGCTATTGTCGATAAAGCTGGAAAATTAAAATCTTTCTATTTACCAGTATCAGACTGGCTTTACTCAATTTATAAAAAAGATCACAAAATTAAAATTATTGGTTTATCAGGAGGTCAGGGAGCAGGTAAAAGCACGATTACAGCAATATTAAAATTTATTTTAAAAAGAAAATATGGTTTGAATTTATGTATTTTTTCAATAGATGATTTTTATAAAACCAAAGCTCAGAGAATTGAAATGTCAAAAAAAAAACATCCTTTATTTTTAACAAGGGGTGTACCAGGAACACATGATATTGTTTTTATAAATAAAATATTAAAAAAACTAAAAAAGAAAAATTTTAGAACAGTATTAATACCGAAATTTGATAAGTCAAAAGATGACAGGGCTAATAAAAAAAAATGGCAAAAAATAAAAAAGCAACCGCATATTATAATCTTTGAGGGATGGTGTGTCGGCGCAAGGCATCAGAGAGCAAAAGATCTTAGAAAACCACTAAACATTATTGAAAAAAAATATGACCAGAACTTACAATGGAGGCAAAGCGTAAATAAATCATTAAAATATAGTTACAAGAAACTTTTTAATAAAATTGACAAATTGGTATATCTAAAAGTTCCCAATTTTAATCATATATTAACTTGGAGGTGGCACCAGGAGCAAAAAATGAAATTGACATCAAAAAGTAAAAAGACTATGTCAAAATCTCAGATTAAAGAGTTTATAATGTTTTATGAAAGAATAACTAAACATATGATTAAAGAGTCTTCAAAAATATCAGACTTAACTATAAGTTTGGATAAAAATCATCGTTCAAAAAAAATGAAATTTTATTAATTAGATGAAAATTTTTTTATTACTTATTTTAATATTTTTATTACCAAGTAAGGTTTTTTCTGAAGATATAATAAAAACCTTGTCAGATGCTTTCAAAAATAATTCAAAACTAAATGCTCAAAGAGCTAGTCTTGAAGCATCGAAACAAGATATAAATATTTCGAGAGGAGAATTTTTACCATCAATCACACTCTCAGGAGATATGGCAACACAGAAAGATACTGAAAGAGTAAACCAATCCGGAGTTCCGTTGAGAGATGTTGAGTCAACACCTGAAACAAATTCTGTGATAGTTGAACAGAAAGTTTTTGATGGATTTGGAAATTACAACAATCTTAAAAAATCTAAGTTACAATTTGAACAAGCAAAATTTCAGCTTAATAAACTTGAGCAAGAAGTGTTATTAAATGCTGCAAAAGCTTATTACAGTTTAGGTTATAGTTTTAAAAACTCTGAGTATAATGAGTTAAACGTCGATCTTTTCGAAAGACAGGTTGAAAGTGATAGAGCTAGACTAGATAGAGGTGAAATAAGCCTAACAGATTTTGCTCAATCTGAATCATCATTAGCAGGTGCTAAAGCTCAGTTAATAACTGCAGAAAATGAGCTTGTTTCTGGTAAAAAGAGTTTTCAAAAAATTATTGGTTCAATGGCGCCAGAAGATATTGATTTAGAACTTTCTACAAATTTAGTGATTCCAAATAGCCTAAATGCAGCAACAGCTAAAGCAGAGCAATTAAATCCTAAATTAAATTTAGCTAAACTTGATTTGGAAATAGCCGAAAGAGAATTATTTGTTGCTAGAGGAGACCTAGCACCTTCAGCAAAAGTTTCTTATTCAAAAAAAACAAACAAAGACTTAAGCTCAGCCGTAGATGAGAGGGAACAAGAAGAAGTAAAAGCAACTATTACTTGGCCTATTTTCAAGGGTGGAAAAAATTTGTCTTCAGTTAAAAAAGCTAAGTTTAAGAAAGAAGAAAAACAACTAATTTTTGATGACGTAACAGAACAAGTACAGATAGATACAGCTAATGCATGGTCAACATACAATGCATCAGAAAGTGTTTTGGAAGCAACACGAGTTCAATTAAAAGCAGCTGAAATAGCTAATGAAGGTATTTCTTTAGAATATGAATCAGGAAATGAAAGAACTACTCTTGAGGTTATTCAATCCCGAACTTTGTTGTTAGATG
>CACGAV010000007.1 GCA_902571095.1 uncultured Pelagibacteraceae bacterium | reverse complement strand
ATAAATAATTTAAGATTTATTGGGTCTAGTTTAATTGATATTTTTTCAAAATCTAAACTTATATTTGAATTTGATTTGTTTATTTCAGATTTTACAATTTTATTAAATTTATCTGTCTCATGCCCGAAAAAAGTGAGGTATGATACTGACAATAAAATTATAAATCCTAAAAAAAATATTATCGAAAATAGTGTCTTTTTCATTAATTCTTTGTTCTAAATATTGATCCTTCTATAAATTTATCAATATTGCCATTTAATACCGAGTCTGGGTTTGTGTCTTCAATGCTATATCTTAAATCTTTAACTAGTCTATATGGTTGCAAAACATACGATCTAATTTGATATCCCCATCCTATATCCGTCTTTGAATCTAGCTCCTTTTTATTTTTATCTTCTCTTTTTTGAATTTCGTGCTCATAAAGTCGTGCTTTTAACATTTTATAACAAGTTTCTTTGTTTTTATGTTGTGATCTTTCATTTTGGCATTGGACTACTATTTTAGTAGGTAAGTGCGTAATCCTTACTGCGCTGTCTGTAGTATTTACATGCTGTCCTCCCGCCCCACTCGACCTGTAAGTATCTATACGAATATCTTTTTCTTCAAAAGTAATATCAATATTTTCATCTACACAAGGATAAACCCAAACACTTGCAAAACTTGTATGCCTTCTAGCACCAGAGTCGAAAGGAGAAATTCTCACCAATCTATGTACTCCTGACTCTTTTTTCATTAATCCATATAAATTTTCACCAACTATTCTCAAAATACTGGATTTTATTCCAGCCTCATCTCCTTTGTGTTCGCTTATCATCTCATATCTAAAATTTCTTTTATCAAACCATTTGAGGTACATTCTTCTTAACATTTCAGCCCAATCTTGACTTTCGGTACCGCCGGCACCAGCATGAATTTCCAGATAAATATCTAAATTGTCGTTTTCTCCCGATAAAAAACACTTTATTTCAAATTGTTTAATTGCTGCTAATAATTTTAATATTTTTTTTAAACAATCATTTATTGTTTGATTGTCATTTTCTTCAAGAGCAAGTTCGTAAAGATCTTTTAAATTATCGATCTCATTTGTTGTTGAGTTATAAAAATTAAAGATATTTTCTAAAAATTTTTTTTCTTTTAAAACTTTTTTTGAATTATTTTGGTCTTTCCAGAAATTTTTTTTTAGTATTTCTTGATCTAATGAAGAAATTTTTTCTTTTATTTTATTTCCATCAAAGATACCCCCGGATATTAGATAGGGATTTTATTGATAATTGAATATTTTTTTCAAAATCGTCCATTAATAGAATCTCATAAACTTTATCAATTTATCACGTTTTTTTCCAAAATTTAAATTATTTGATTTAATTTGTTCCAAGTTATCTTCCTTGAAAGCTTCAATAATAGAGTTCGGGGCATTAAACTCGGTGTTTTTTCCGCTTGTATAATCTATAGAAAAAAAGTTTATAGTTTTTGGTACTTTAAAAGGTTTAATTTCTTCTTTGTAAAGAGCATTCTCTATAAATTTTTTAAATATTGGTAAAGCAGCTTTTGCCCCGGTCTCATACTTGCCTAATGTTTTAGGTTCATCATAGCCAATGTAAACACCTATGGTCAAATCTGAAGTAGAACCAATAAACCAAGCATCAAAATTGTCATTTGTAGTTCCAGTTTTTCCTACAATAGGAACATTAAGTTTATTTAATTTTTTACCTGTTCCTCTTTTTACAACTCCTTGCAGCATTGAGGTAATTTGGTACGCTGTCTCTTCACTTAAAACTTGACTTTTGTTATCAATAATTTTTGGTGGACTTGTGTCCTCAGAAGATAAGCTTACTATTTGGCAACCATCACAATTTCTTTTCTCAGAATTAAATATAGTCTTTCCTCTCCTGTCTTGAATTCTGTTTATTAATATGGGGCTAACCTTTTTTCCTCCATTGACAAATGAACAGTAAGCATTAGTTAATTTTAACAATGTAGTTTCATTTGACCCTAATGAAACTGACAAAAGCTCTGGGACTTTTTTATAAACACCTAAATTTTTTGAAATATCAGAAATTTTTTTAAATCCTAAATTTTGAGCTACTCTTACAGTCATTAAGTTACGAGACTTTTCAATGCCTATTCTTAATGTAGAGGGACCATAAAATTTTTTACCATAATTTTCTGGCTTCCAATTTTTTAACCCAACCCCTTGTTCACTTACAAAAGGAGCATCTAAAATTATAGAATTTGGCAAATACCCATTTTCTAATGCAGATGCATAAACTATCGGTTTAAAAGCAGACCCAGGTTGTCTTTTTGCTTGGGTTGCCCGATTAAATTCACTTGATACAAAACTGTATCCACCAACTAAAGCTTTTACTTTTCCAGAATGAGGGTTCATCACAACTATACTTCCATTGACCAATGGTAACTGCTTTAACTGAAAATTATCCTTTTTTCTTTTGACGAATATTAAATCACCCACATTAAATAATTGATTAAAATTTTCTTTTCTTGTCCATGATAATCCTTTGAAGAAAATATTGTGAATTTTTTCTTGTTTAATTAATTTTATTTTTGAAATGTTTTTATTTACTTCAATTACTTCTGCTATATCCCATTTTAATGTCTCATCGATCTCAAGATTATCTATTTTTTTTTCCCAATTTATATTTTTAAATTTATTAGTTATTGGTCCTCTCCACCCTCTACGTCTATCATAGGCTTCTATGCCTTCCCTTAAAGCATTAAGCGCGGAAATTTGATACCTTCCATTGAGGGGTGTGCTTATTGACAAGCCTTCGGAGTATAATTTTTCAAATCCATAATCATTTTTTACAATTCTCCTTATTTCTTCAGTATAAGATTTGGCTTCCTCTATTAGAAAAATTTGTCTTTTATTTAGTTTAATTTTTTCATTTACAAACTTTTTGTATTCAGAGTTAGATATATAGCCATTTTCATTTAAGTTTTTAAGAACTAAATCTCTTCTAATTTTTGCTAATGAAATTGACTTATATGGATTATACTTGCTAGGAGCCTTGGGTAATGCTGCTAGTAATGCAGCCTCATTATAATTCAGCTCTTTTACAGACTTATTAAAATACTCTAAACTCGCAGATGCTACACCATAAGTCCCTTGGCCCAAATAAATTTCATTTAAATAAAGTTCTAAAATTCTTTTTTTGGTATAAGCTTTCTCTATTCTAAATGCCAGAATTGCTTCTCTAATTTTTCTTCTTAAAGAAACTTCATTTGTTAATAAAAAATTTTTTGCAACCTGTTGTGTTATTGTAGATGCACCTTCAAGTCTTTTATTCAAAATAATATTTTCAATATTATTTAGAACAGCTCTTGTAACACCACGAGCATCTACACCAGGGTGGTTAAAAAAGTTTTTGTCCTCAGCAGATAAAAAAGAATTTATAACCTTTTCTGGTATAGAATTGATTGGAATAAAAAGTCTTTTTTCTAAAGAGTACTCGGCAACTAATTTACCTGAGTCATCATATACTCTGCTTAGAACAGATGGTTCGTAAACAGATAGTTTTTTTAAACTTGGCAACCCATGGGAAAAATACCAAAAAGCTGAAAAAATTAAAAAAATAGCTAATAAAAAACCTATAAAGATTATTCTAATTATTCCTGAATAAATATTTTTCATTTATGTCCTTAATTTAAGTAAAATCATATATTTTGGCTATCTTAAGGCAAAAGCTTACTTAAAATTCTCATTTAATAATTTCAAAAAAAATGTATAATGTTTTTAATGAGATTAACTAATTTTCAACAAACTATTGAACAATTTAAACAAAAATTTATGAATAGGTTTTATTTAACATGGACAAAAATTTATATATCGATGCTTCGCATCCAGAAGAAACTAGAGTTGTACTTAAATCAGACGCAAATATTGAAGAATACGAATCTGAAAACAAAAATAGTTTAAATTTAAAGAGCAATATTTATCTTGGCAAAGTCAGTAGGGTTGAGCCATCTCTTCAAGCGGCTTTCATAGATTACGGTAGGGAGCGCCACGGTTTTCTAGCATTTAATGATATTCAATCAGATTATTATCAAATACCCAAAGAGGATAAAGAAGAGTTAAAAAAAGCAGAAGAAAAAATTAGAGAAGATTTAAAAGAAAAAAATGAAGATAAAGATGAACCTAATAAAGATAATCAAGAAGAAAATCAAAACATAAGTTCTAGTGCTGAAAACTCAGATAATGGATTAAAATCTACAGGTGAAAATCAAAATGACAATATAAGAGAAAAATTAAAAAATAGATATGGAGTCAGAAAATATAAAATTCAAGAAGTTGTAAGACCTGGACAAGTAATTTTGATACAAGTAATTAAAGAAGAAAGAGGACAAAAAGGAGCTGCCCTAACTACTTTTTTGTCTCTAGCGGGAAAATATATTGTTCTCATGCCAAACACTTCAAAAGGCGGGGGTATTTCTAGAAAAATTTTTAATTTTGAAGATAGAAGAAGAATTCGAGAAATTCTGAGAAATATTGAGATACCAGAAAATATGGGCCTGATAGTTAGGACAGCAGGAGCAAGGAAAACGAGAAATGATATAAATAATGATTTACAAAATACAATTTCTCTTTGGGAAAATATTAAAAATAATGCAATTAACTCAACTGCCCCGTATCTAATTCACGAGGAAGGAGATGTGATTAAAAGAGCCATAAGAGATATGTATGATAACGAGACACGCTATATTCATATTGAGGGAAATGAAGGTTATCAAAAAGCAAAAACTTTCATGAAAGAATTTATGCCAAGAAATTCAAAATATGTAAAAAAGTATAGAGGAAAAATTCCCTTGTTTCATAGCGCAGGCATTGAAAAAGACTTAAGTAAGATATTTGAACCTGTTGTAAAATTAAAATCAGGTGGTTACCTGGTTATAAATCCTACAGAAGCTCTAGTAGCGATAGATGTCAATTCTGGTCAATCAACAAAACAAGTTAACATTGAAAAAACTGCATTAAATACAAATGTAGAGGCGGCAGAAGAAATTGCTAGACAAATTAAAATAAGAGATCTCTCAGGTCTAATTGTGGTTGATTTTATAGATATGATGAATTTTCATAATAAAAGAATAGTTGAGAGAAAGATAAAAGACAAACTTAAATTAGATAGAGCGAGAATTCAAGTTGGAAGAATTAGCAATTTCGGGTTACTAGAAATGACTAGGCAAAGACTCAGAGAAAGCTCAATTAAATGGGAAACAAATCTATCAATAGACTCTTTCGCGCAAAAAATTATAAAAAAAATTGAAATGTTAGCTTTTTCAAATAAAACTAAGACAATTGAAGCTTATGTTCCCGACAAAGTAAATCTTTTTTTAAAATTATTTTTTAAAAATGAAGTCAACTTTTTTGAAAAAAAATATAAATTTAAAATACAAATAAGTTCAGACAGCAACTTAATAATACCAGAATATAAAATACATCTGTTTAATAAAAATAAAAAATTAATAAACCAATTTGAAAGTTATAAAAAAATTTCAAATGGATTTGACGAAAAAAAAGCGAATTTAAATACCAAAAAAAGTTCAAAGATATTAGTAAAACCGAGTAAAAAAACGGTTAAGTCTTTAGGAAAAACAGTGTGGGTAAGAAGGAAAAAAAGTTAAATTATTCCTTTTTTTGGACTGCTAGCTGATCCGTAATCTAAGAATTTAATTCTTCCTGCAATAAAAGCTTTTCTTCCAGCTATTACAGCATGTTTCATCGATTGAGCCATAACAATAGGGTTTTTTGCTTTTGCTATGGCAGTATTAATTAAAACACCATCGCAACCTAATTCCATAGCAACCGTAGCGTCTGATGCTGTACCAATCCCTGCATCTACAATAACAGGAACTTTTGAATTTTTTATAATGATAGATAAATTTAATTTATTTTTTATTCCTCTTCCAGAACCAATTGGCGAAGCTAAAGGCATAATTGCTGATGCTCCAAGATCTTCTAATTTTTTTGCAATAATTGGATCATCAGAACAATATACCATAACTTTAAAACCCTCCTTAACAAGAACCGAGGTAGATTTTAATGTCTCTATCATATTTGGATATAAAGTTTTTTTGTCTCCTAGAACCTCTAGTTTTACTAGTTTCCATCCACCCATTTCTCTAGCCAGTCTAAGTGTTCTTAGAGCATCTTCTGAATTAAAACATCCTGCAGTATTTGGTAAATAAATTATTTTCTTTGGGTTCAAGTAATCCATTAAAATTGGTTTTTTTTTATCTAAAATATTTACTCTTCTAACTGCAACAGTGACCATATCTGCGCCTGAAGCTTTTACAGCCTCAGCAGTTTGTTTAAAATTTTTATATTTTCCAGTCCCAACTATTAAACGAGACTTTAAAGTCCTTCCTGATATTATAAATTTATCTTTTTTCATTTAACCGCCTCCTATAAACTGAACAATTTCAATTTTATCATTAGTTCGAAGACGTTTTTTATTATATTTATTTTTAGGTAAAATAACGCCATTAATCTCTATTGCTATATTGCTTTCTTTAAGTTTGTACTTTTTTATAAGATCTCCAACGCTCAAATTAGCTTTGATAATTGTTTTTTTTCCATTTAATTGTATTTTTGCCATAATTGAGATATTTTTAAAAATTATTATATCAAAATGACTAGTAAAATTCTTGTTATAAATGGTCCAAATTTGAACTTACTTGGAACTAGGGAGAAGGAAAAGTACGGGAATACCTCCTTACAAGATGTGGAAAAAAAATGTAAAGAACATTGCAATAAAATTGATCTTGATGTTGATTTTGAACAATCAAATGTTGAAGGCGAAATAGTAAATTTCATTCAAAACGCAAAAAAAAATTATCATGGTATTATTATAAATGCTGGCGGATATACTCATACATCTGTCGCTATACTTGATGCTTTATTAGCTGTAAAAAAACCAACTATTGAATTGCACATCACAAATATATACAAAAGAGAAGATTTTAGACATAAATCTTTGATTAGCAAAGCCGCTGATGGAATCATTTGTGGTTTGGGTATCGAAGGTTACATTATGGCACTTGATGGTATTAAAAAAATTATAAAAAATGAAAATTGATAAAAAACTGATTAAAGAGTTAAAGGATTATCTAGATGAGTTTGGTTTATCAGAAATAGAATATCAAGATGGAGGGAAAAAAATTAAAGTTGCTAAATCCCTTATTTCAAACACTCAGGTTACCGCACATAAGCCAGGCTTGTCACAGCCAAAAAAGGAACAAGAAACTGGAACAAAAGTAATTTCACCGATAATTGGAACAGCGTATCTAGCGCCAGAGCCTGGTGGTAAAAAATTTATAGAAGTCGGTCAAAAAATTAAAAAGGGTCAGACGGTTATGATTGTAGAAGCAATGAAAACAATGAACCATGTTCCTTCAACCTCAGACGGCGAGGTCAAAAAAATTCTCGTAGAGGATGGACAGGCTGTTGAATTTGGTCAAACTTTAGTTCTTTTGAAATAACGTATGTTTAAAAAAGTTTTAATTGCGAATAGAGGGGAAATTGCAGTTAGAATAATAAGGGCATGTAAAGAATGGGGAATTGGAACAGTTGCAGTTCACTCTGATGTGGACTCTGACTCTATGCATGTTCGTTTAGCAGACGAGAGTGTTTGCATAGGATCACATCAACCACAAAATAGTTATTTAAATATCGCAGCTATAATGTCAGCTGTTGACCTAACTGGAGCAGAGGCCATTCATCCAGGATATGGTTTTTTATCAGAAAATTTTAAATTTGCAGATGTTGTTCAAAAACATGGGATAAAGTTTATTGGTCCTAGTGCTGATTTAATTAAAAAAATGGGAGATAAAATAGAAGCAAAAAAAATTGCTAAAAAAAATGGCGTTCCAATTATAGAAGGTTCAGACGGTGGGGTAAAAGATATAAGTGAGGCAAAATTAATTTGTAAGAAAATTGGTTACCCAATTCTAATAAAAGCTTCTGGAGGTGGCGGTGGGAAAGGAATGAAAATTGTAGAGAGCGAAAATCAATTACCAGATCAATTTTCTATGGCGCGATTAGAAGCAAAAAAATATTTTGGAAATGACGAGGTTTATATTGAGAAATATTTTAAAAACCCAAGACATATCGAAGTACAAATTTTATCTGGAAAAAATAGAACAGTTCATTTAAACGAGAGAGATTGTAGTGTTCAAAGAAAACATCAAAAGTTAATTGAAGAAACTCCAAGTCCTGTTTTAGATGAAAAAACACGATCAGATTTATTATTAAAAACAGTGAAAATGGTTGAGGCTTTAAATTATGAGGGAGCAGGAACAGTTGAATATATTTATGAAAATGGAAAATTTTATTTTTTAGAGATGAACACAAGAGTCCAAGTTGAACATCCTGTAACCGAGGTTCAAACTGGAATTGATATTGTAAAAGAACAAATTTGGATTGCTCATTCTGGTAATACAGCTTTAAAACAAGAGGATATAAGTGCAAGAGGTCATTCTATTGAATGCAGAATAAATGCTGAAGACCCTTCAAAAAACTTTCAGCCAAGCCCTGGAATAATATCTGTCTGTCATCAGCCATCTGGTTTTAGAACTAGAGTGGATGGTTCAATTTTTCAAGGTTGTAAAATTACACCTTATTATGACAGTCTAATTTGTAAATTAATTTGTAAAGGTAGAAATAGAACTGAGGCAATACAAAGAACTATGAGATCTTTAAATGAGTTTGTAATTGACGGAATAGTAACAACAATTGATTTACATAAAAGAATATTAAGTCATGAAAAATTTATTACCTCAGAGTTTGATACTAATTGGCTAGCTAAAGAAAAATTTTATTAAAATATAATTTAATTTGCCAATTAATTGCTTAAGTGATATTAAAAACAAATATGGGTTACCCAAAAAAACATAGAGGAAGACGTAAAATTGGCTCAAAGAAAAGAAGGGCTAGAAAAAGAAATAAGAAAAGATAGTCTGTCCTAAAATGGAACTAAGAACTCAAATTAAAAAGTTGAGTTTATGGATTTTTTTAATTCCATTTATAGCTATAAATCTGTGCTTATTTATCTCTGTAAATTACCACCTTTTAGAAAATACAATATTTGTTGTAGATCAAATTGGACGGTCCCAGCCTACTTTTCCATATTTAGATGGTGGAGTATCAATAAGCCGTACAGCTAGAACTTATCCGACATATCTAATATTTAAACCCTCAATGATTTTTTCATCGATGTTGTTAATAATATATTGGGTAAAAACAAATCAAATTATTAATTCGTACCAAAATTCAGAAAATAAGAATAATCTTTTTAAAACTTTTGGTATTTTATCTGCTATTTTTTTAATAATTCATTCTATATTTTTAGGGGTTAAATTTGAATATGATTTATATAAATTTTTTAGAAGATTTGTCCTTTTAGGTTTTATTATTTTTGAGGTAGTTGCTCAATCTTTATTGGTATACAGATTTTTTAAATTAAAATCCGTTATAATAAACTATATTAATAATTACGTTTTAATTTTAAAAATAATATTAGTTACAATATTAGTCGTAGTAGCATTAGCAAGTTTACCAATTGTGGTCACAAGTGGAAATGTACATTTTAAACATGCTTTAGAATGGAATTATTTTATAGGTGTAATCTTATTTTACTATTTAACTTATTTATTTTGGAAAAATTGAAAAACCCATGTCTACACACCTTTCGGTGCGCAGACTTAAGTTTTGGTTCGTCGTTTTAGGCGCTACCGCCGAACCTCCCGCTCTGCTATTTTAGCGCTACTCAGCAGAACTTTCTGCCCGTTAAGCTTGGACCTCTCGGTTTTTCCTTAACTGGCCAGTTGAGAGTTGCCCCTCAATTAATTCCATTAAAACATATTAAAAAAAAAATAACATCACTTTGTAGTTGTTTTATTTGATGGTGTGTTAATTATGTGGATAAATTTTTATTTTCCGTTTTATCAATCCAACCGCCCCCTAAGACTCTTTCTCCTATTTCATCTTTTAAGTAAAAAACACATGCTTGACCTGGGGAAATTCCTTTCTCGTCTTGTAAAATATTTACTATAGCGGTGTCTTTATTAATTTGAGTTTTAGCCTTAAGAAGTTTTCCAGTAGACCTGACTTTGATAAAAATATTTTTCTCAAAAACTTTTTCGTCAGATAACAGATTTATATTTCTTAAATAAAGTTTCTTTATATTTAGACTATCTTGAGGTCCTACAACAATTGAATTATCTTTTGCTCTGATGTCAACTACATAAAATGGGTCTTTGCTTGAAACTTTAATTCCTTTTCTTTGACCTATTGTATAATTTATTATTCCATCGTGAGAACCTAATATATTACCTTTTAAATCATAAATATTACCTTTTTTAAAAGACTCTGGCTTATATTTAGCTATAACAGATGCATAATCTCCGTTCGGAACAAAACAAATATCCTGACTATCAGGTTTCTTAGCCACATTAAGTTTTAAGTCATCCGCAATTTTTCTTGTCTCAATTTTATTAATCGTTCCTAAAGGGAATCTTAAAAAATCCAATTGTTTCTGAGTGGTACTAAATAAAAAGTAACTTTGGTCCCTACCCTTATCTTCAGCTCGATACATTTTACCAACACCATTATCACCACGTCTTAAGACATAGTGTCCTGTAACCAGGGCATCAGCTTTAAGCTCTTGCGAAAATTTAAATAGATCTCTAAATTTTACAGTTTGGTTACACTGAACACAGGGTATTGGGGTTTCCCCTGAAGTGTAACTATTAATAAAAGAGTCTATTACTTCTTTTTTAAATTTTTTTTGATAGTAAAGGATTTTATGTTCAATATCTAAGCTTTCTGAAACTCTTTTGGCATCAATAATATCTTGGCCTGCGCAACATTGTCTGCCCTTTACACTTTGTTTAATATCGTCATAAAGTTTTAAAGTTATACCAGTAACATTATATCCTTCTTGTTTCATTAATCCTGCAACAACAGAGGAGTCGACCCCTCCGGACATGGCTACTACTATTTTTGTATCTTTGGGTGTTTTTTTTATACCTAGAGAATTAATCATAAACTGTTATATAATATAAAAAATTAAAATTTTCCATTATGCAATATGATTTAGAACCAGGTAATTTTGTCATTAATCCCTCGCAAAAAGGGTGGGGAATCGGTCAAGTACAATCCATAATCAAGAATAAAGTTACTGTTAATTTCCAAAATGTGGGAAAACAAGTAATTAATTTAGAAAGTATATCCTTAGAGAAAATTAACGATGACCATAAATGAATTAAAAAAAATTGCAGAGGCACTAATTGATCCAACTGTATTAGCTGGAAATAATTCCATTGAACTACAAAGCAAGGGTTTGGAAATCTCTATTAAACCTGACAATACACCTGTAACAAATGGTGACTTAGAGGTGAATAAAATCCTTACAGAAAAAATAAAAGATCTTACACCAAACATCCCAATTATATCTGAAGAGACAGTAGATATGAAAAAGAAAAATTTTTTAAAAACTTATTGGCTTATTGACCCAATTGATGGAACTAAAGAATACATTGCGGGGAGAGATGAATATACTTTGAATGCTGGGCTAATAATAAATAAAAATCCAGCTCTAGGTATTATAGGTGTTCCTAAGAAAAACCGATTATTTTATTCTTTTGGAAAAAATCATTCGTATCTACTTGAAAATAAAAAAAAAATAAAACTTAATTGCAAAAAGAAAACGCCAAAAAAAGAAATTTTAGCTTTAACAAATACCAAAAATCCACCTAAAGATATTTTAAAAAAGTTAAAAGATCTAGGAGTAACATCATTTCAGAAATTAAGTTGCTCATACAAATATTGTGTTATTGCCGCTGGAGAATTTGATCTTTACGTAGATAAAGTAAGAGCTAGAGAATGGGACGATGCTGCTGGCCAAGCAATTGCTGAACATGCTGGTGCCATTGTTACATCATTAGAAGGTAAATTTTTTAAATACGGAAAAGAGGATTACAGAAATCCCACTATACTAATTAAAAGAAGTATAAATCTAAATGATTAAAACAATATTAATAATAATAACATCAGTTACATTGTTTGGGGTTACTCTATTTATTCTTGTAAAAAATGCAATGAAAAGAAGAATCGAATACTATTTAAAAATTAACGAAAAAAAAAAGAAGACTAAATAATTTTGATTAGTTGATTAAACTCTTCTTTTTTCATTGAAAGTATCTTTTTTGAAATATCATAACTAAATCCAGATCTAGCCAAAATCCCCATATCTTTTTTATAAAACAAGGGTCTATTACTTTCAGTCCTCATCGGTCCAATTCTCCTTTTTTTGCAAATTTTCATTGCTGAATTAAAATCCGGATCAGGTTTATCATTTTTAATTTTTTCTAAGCTTAATTTTATATTATTGTTATCTATTCCTTTGCTTCTTAAAGAATTGCTAATTTTATTTAAAGAGTATCCTCTGCGTAAAAGCGATCTTGCCTTGGAGTCTGAATATAGGCTGTCGTTTAAAAAATTATTTTTTTCCAAGTTAACGACTATATTTTCTATTATTTGGGTTATTTCTTTTTTTACCTTGGTTCCTTGAAATTTTCGTAAGTATTTTTTTAAAAGGTAAGTTTTAATTTGTTGTTTAGATGGATTATATTTTTCAATATACGTATAAGCTAAATCCCTTAGATTTCTAGTTAAATCATCAAAATCTTTTTTATTTGATATTGAGTCCATTGAATCTATATTATACAAGTTTTTATGATCGACAATTTATTAACTTATTTAACTTATGAAAATATTTACTATATAGCAAATATTGGAGTTATACCCTGTTGGTTGTTACTTATTGTCTCCCCAAATCATATAGTTACAAAGTTTTTCGTTAAATCTATAATTATTCCAATTTTATTATCAACAGCATATATATTCGTGAGCTATCAAATTTTTTTTACGGAAAATATTTTTGAAATCTTTAATCTTTATCTCGGTTTAAATGACCTATATGCCATTTTTTCAAATGAGGCTTTTCTTTTAGTTTTTTGGCTACATTTTTTATCAATAAATTTATTTGTTGGAAGTTGGATTGCAAGTGACTCGAAAATATTTGGTATATCCAGGATTCTTGTTATCATTTCATTAATATTAACTTATTTAACTGGACCTATCGGATTAGTAATCTATTGGATAGTTAGAGTTTTATACTCCAAAAAAATTAATTATCATGACTAAAAGTATTGAATTTTATTTTGATTTTAGTAGTCCATACGCATATATCGGGTATAAAGAGCTAAAAAAAATACAAAAAAAAAACTCTTTTAAAATCAATTTTATGCCAGTTTTTTTAGGTGGGCTTCATAATTTAGCTGGTATAACACCTGCTGCTTTTAACATTCTTAAGTCTGATTATATGAACCGAGACACAAAATTAATTTGTAAAAAAAAAAATATTTTATTTAATTTTAATTCATATTTTCCAATCAAAACCGTTAATTTTATGCGAGGAGTTATTATTGTAAAAGAGGATGATTTAGAATTAATTTATATAGAAAAAATCTTTAACGCTATATGGAAAGATGGTCTTAACATGAATGATCAAATAGTAATAAATAAAGTTTTAAAAAATATTGATCTCAATCCTGAAAAATTTTTAACTAAAGCTTCAGATCAGAAAATTAAAGAAAAATTAAGAAAGCTCACTGATGATGCGTTTAAAAAAGGAATATTTGGTGCTCCGACTTTTAGGGTAAATAGAAAAATTTTCTGGGGACAAGATAGACTTTCATACGCGTTGGATGAATTAAATAGCTAGCTTATTTCTTATCTTTAGACACTATCTCAAAACCAAAATTCGATAAGGAACCAAAACCACCATCTGCATGAGCGATATTTTTATATCCCATATCTTTTAATGTTTTGGTTGCAAGGGCAGATCTCATTCCAGCTGCACAAAATAAAACTAATTTTTTGTCTTTTGGAAACATATCATCATTATAGTATTGACTATTAGGGTCTAGCCAAAATTCAAGCATACCTCTAGGAATATGTACTGCTCCTTTGAGGGTACCATCTCTCCACAATTCTCTGATATCTCTTATATCTATTAAAGTACATTCGTTTTTATCATTCAATTCTTTGACCTCGGCAGGTTTTAGAGTGCTAATTTCAGTTAAAGCTTTTTTTACTAATTCTTTTGAAGATTTAATGTTCATTTTTAGTAATATAAACTATTATATGAGAAATTAAAATGAAAGAAATTAAAGTAAAAAATAAAAATTTTTTTACAAAAATCCTTATAAAATTTTGTAGAACTTTAGGTTTTGAAATTATAGATCAAAGTGATTTTGAGGTTTCAACTTTAAATAAAAAACTTAATGAGAGTTTAAGTATTCCTGGTAAAAAATCTCTGACAATACCTCTTGGTGAAGTTCAAATAACAAGAAAAGTTAAATCTTTAGATATAATATTGAGAACATGCATGAATATAAATATGTTGACTCAGTCAAAAAAAAGGATTTTTGAAAAGAAAAAAGAAGTTTATACAGAAAAAACTTTGAGATCATTGACTAAGAGTATCAACTATGCAAAAGAAAAATTTAAAGAAACAAAATTTAAAATATATATTATTGATCACAATTCAGATAAAGAACAACTAATTTTGTTGGAAAATATTTTGAGAAAATCAAATATCGATTTTGAAATTCAAGAATTAAAAATTGATAAATTTTCAAAAAATATTAAAAAAATTAATGAGGAAAATAAAGAAGTTTCTGCTAATCAAAAATCTAATATGTCAAATATTCATCAGTCACTAGTTTTATCAAAAGAAAGATGTGAAGATTTAACTTATTTTGTTGAAGATGATTATCTTCATGATTTAGAAAGTATTTCTGAAACTTTATTTACTTATGAAAAAATATCTTCCTTAATAAAAAATGAGTTAATTATTTGTACAACAGACTATCCATATCTTTATAAAAATATTTACGATACAAAAATTTTTCTAGGAGAAAGAAGACACTGGCGTCAAATAGATCAAACATTATGCTCATTCATAATGAGTAAAGAAGTAATAAATAAATATTTTAAGGAATTAGTAAGTATGTGCGAATATGAGCACTACCCTTTTGAAAAACCTTTGCATAATATTTACAAAAAAGAATTATGTATTTCACCAATTCCCTCGTTGTCAGTTCATTTTACAAATATAAACTCAGCATATGGATTATCACCAAATGTGGACTGGGAAAAGTTATGGGACTCAAATGAAGGTTAAAACTGGTAGTAAATTGTTAAATTTTAAACTTAATTCAACAAATTTAAAAGCTTTTGACACATCAAAAATAAAAAACGGTTTGGTTATCTATTTTTATCCAAAAGACAATACGCCAGGATGCACACTGGAAACAAGAGATTTTTCTAAATTATACAAAAAATTTAAGAGTTTAAAATTTGAGGTCATTGGTATTTCAAAAGATAATATTAAAAGCCACTTAAGTTTTAAAAAAAAAAATAAAGTCCCGTTTCAATTGTTATCTGATGATAAGCTTATAGTTCAAAAAAAATATGGGGTATGGGGTCTTAAATCGTTTATGGGTAAAAAATTTATGGGAACAATTAGATCAACTATTTTAATTAACAAGGGCAAGATCATAAAAATATGGTCTAATGTAAGAGTAAAAGATCACGCTAAAGAAGTTCTTAATTTTATTAAATTATCAAAATAAAAAAAGGCCCAGAATTGCTTCTGGGCCTAGTTTCTTCTTCTAACGAAAGGGAAGCAGAAGAATATCTTTAATCTCTTATACCGTAAGCGATTACACCAACCTCGGACTTATCAGTTCCAAGCCTTTCAGCTTCTTTACTGATTCTTATTCCAATTGTCATTTTCATAATTGACCATACGATGTATGACACTACGAAAACAAAAACTACCACTGAAATCGTTCCTAGGAATTGTGAACCAAAACCTACTTCTGTGTTTGTAAACGGTACTGCTAACGTACCCCATATTCCAGCAACTAAGTGTGCAGGAATTGCGCCAACAACATCATCTATTTTCATTTTGTATAATAATTTTGTTGAGTAGTACATTAATACACCAGCTATTGCTCCAATCACTATCGCAGCAAAAGGGCTTGGTGCTAAAGGTTCCGCTGTTATACCAACTAAACCAGCTATTGCACCATTAAGCATCATGACTACATCGGTTTTACCACCAGCAAGTCTAGATACTGTAGCAGCGGCTAATACACCACCACCTGCAGCTAAGTTTGTATTAATATATATTGTTGCAACAGAACTAACGTCTTCTAGAGTTCCAGCAGCTAATTGTGAGCCACCGTTGAAACCAAACCAACCTAACCAAAGTATAAATACTCCGAGTGTTGCTAATGGAATTGAAGAAGCCGCAAAAGGCGCCATAGCTTTTACACCACCTCCTGAAGTAAATCTTCCAGATCTCGCACCAAGTACTATTGCACCGGCAAGAGCGGCAGCTCCTCCAGCAGCATGTACTAATGTTGAACCTGCAAAATCAGAAAAACCAGCAGCTGATAACCAACCACCGCCCCACTGCCATCCCATTTCAATTGGATAAATAAATCCAGTTAAAATAGCTGCAAATAAGAAGAATGGCCAAATTTTAATTCTTTCAGCCAATGTTCCTGATACGATTGACATTGTTGTTGCACAGAATACCATTTGGAAAAACCAATCTGATCCATCAGAATAACCAGTTTCTAATGACGATGAGTCACTCCAAGAAGAGAACGAACCTATCCATCCACCTTCTGGTATACCGTATGCTAAATTGTATCCAACTAACCAGAACATTACTCCGGCAATTGAATATAAACCTATATTTTTTGCACAGATTGCTGATACACTTTTAGATGTAACCAACCCTGATTCAAGCATGGCAAAACCTGCTGCCATCCACATGACCAGAAAACCTGACATTAAAAATAATATTGTATTAAATATGTATTGTACTTCTGCTGATACAGTCGTGTTTGCATACCCTAAACCAGCAAAGCTGAAATAAAGTGCTGTACCTGCAAAAAAATAACCAAGTATTTTTTTCATACTTCCTCCTTTAGGAAGTAGCTTAGATGATTGTGGGAAAGATAGTTACGTTATGTGATGAAACTAGTTATGCAGTTTTTGCAAGGGGTGTGGCATTTTTAAACAATCCCTAAAATTTAAGTTTTCCAGGGATTGTTTAAACCGGTTATCTATTAAACATATCTTTTAAGCCTTTAGCAGGAAGAAATTTGACCTTCTGAGATGCAGCGATCTGAATTTGCTCACCTGTCCTTGGATTTCGGCCGATTCTAGCTTTTCTTTTGGCTACTTTATAAGTACCAAAACCTGCTATTTTAACAGCCTCATCGTTTTTAAGGCAATCTAGGATAATACCTGTGATGGTATCAAACATTCTCTCAGCATCAGCTTTACTTTGGTTCATGCTGGAAGCGATTTTATTTACTAATTGTTTTTTGTTCATTTTAGCCCCTTTTTTATGATAGTTTTAATCTCTACAAAAACTAAGTAAAATCAACGAAAATATAGTAGCTAAAGAAAATATTAACACTATATGCGGTAAATAGCGAAAAAAGCCCTATTTTTACAGGGTTTTTGCAAGTTCAAAAATCTGATCTAGAATAAACCCCAATCTTTTAAATCATTAAAAGTGGTAAAAACCATGAGAAACATAAGCAAAAAGAGACCGATTCGAAAAAACCCTTCTTGGGTTTTTTGTTTCAATGGTCTTCCTAAAATTTTTTCAAACAAATAGAACATTAGATGGCCACCATCTAAAAGGGGTATAGGGAACAAATTAACTAACCCTAAACTTATAGAAATATATGCAACAGTGCTTATAAAAGCCAAAAAACCGAATTCTGCAACCTGACCAGAAATCTTAGCTATTTTGATTGGGCCACCTAGTTGAGAAGTATCACCTTTTCCCTGAATTAAAGATCCAATAAATTTAATGGTTGTTTTTGATACAAACCAAGTTTCTTTTAAAGAGTAAAAAAAAGCCTTAGTTGGACCAAGTTTTTGTTTTTTAAATTGATCATTTACCGGACCAATTTTAATACCAATAATTTTTTTTTTAATATCATTTCCAAAAGCATCTTTTGAATTTATTATAGATGGTGTAGTTTCAAAATTAAGCTCATTCTGATTTCTAAGTACTTTGATATTTATTTTTTCATTATTGTCAGAATTTATAAACATAGATACTTCTAAAATACTCTCAATTTTATTATTATTTACGCCAATAATAATATCATTTTTTTGTAGACCTGCTTTTTCTGCTGGGCTATTAATTGATACTTCCTCAATTTTAGCAGGAGTAAAATCCTTACCAACAAACATATAAACACAAGTGAATATGAAAATAGCTAGTAGAAAATTAGCTAATGGCCCTCCTGCAACAATAAGTGCCCTTTGGTAAAGAGGTTTGGTCAGAAAAAGTTTTTTTCGATCGTTTTGATTATATTTTTTTAAAATCTTTTCTTGTTCAGACTGACTAAAAACATTTCTATCACCAGAAAATTTTACATATCCACCAAGTGGTATAAAACAAAATTTCCACCTTGTTCCATTTTTATCATTAAAACCAAATATCTCTTTTCCAAAACCTATTGAAAAGTCGGTAATAGCAACACCATATCTTTTTGCAAAATAATAGTGTCCATATTCATGAATGAATACAACAATAGTAATCAAAAGAATAAAAGGAATTATATAATTTATTGCTCCCATGGTCCCTTATTTTTTTTATATTCTTTAGGTTTATATTTTTTTTTACGAATACTTTTGTTAAAAAAGAGTATCAGAATAACACCTGTAACAAAACCTCCAATGTGTGCGGCATATGCCACTCCTCCCCCTCCAGAAGAAGATGATAAAAAAGAATTAATAAATTGTAATACAAACCAAAAACCCAAAACATAAAGGGATCTTATTTTTATAAGTTGGCTAAAAAAACCAAATGGAATTAAAACCAAGACTCTTGCATTGGGGTAATTTATTAAGTAGGCTCCTAGTACACCACCAATAGCACCACTAGCACCAATCATTGGAATTTGTGAATTTACGTCTACTAAAACTTGTGACATAGCTGCTCCTATGCCTGAGAAAAAATAGAAAATTATAAAATTTAAAGTACCTAAATCATCCTCAATATTATCTGCAAAAATCCAGAGGTATAACATGTTTCCAATTAAGTGCATCCAACCTCCGTGCATAAACATTGAGGTAAAAATTGTTCCGATCGGAGAAATTTTATTAAGTTCGTCTGGCAACTGATCTATACCGATTAAAACTGATGGTATTAGACCGTATGAATAAGTAAAATCTCTAAGCTCTTGTTCGCTTAGACCTAGCTGTGCTAAAAATATAAGGATACAAAATCCAATTATTCCGTAGCTGACAATTGGTCTTGTATTAGTAGGATTATCATCCTTTAAAGGTATCATAATTTTTTATATACTCGTTTTCTATTAACTTTCCTCACATTTTCAATATTTTAAATATTTGATTTTATCAACTTATAATTGTAGAATTATCGTCATGAGCGAAAAAACTTCAGTTCTTTTATCAGATGTAAACCTTAAAGGGGATATTGTTGAAAAAGAGCAGTTAATTTTAGATTGTAAAATAGAAGGTGACGTAACCGCAGGAAAACTCAACACGCATTCTGGATCGAATATTAAAGGAAATATTAATTCATCAGAAGTGACGCTGGGTGGGGCTGTAAAAGGAAACATAAATTCTGATCAGGTAAAAATAAAATCAACAGCAGATGTTGATGGTATCTTAAAACAAAAAAATCTTTCTGTTGAAGAAGGCGCAAAGCTCAAAATTAAAGCAGAAACTTATTAACTAAAATTTCCATTCACTTACTTTGCTAAACAGAAAATTTCTGAATGCTTTAACTTTAGCAACATTTTTAAGAGATTGAGGGTAAACAAAGTGAGTTTCGGTTAAAGGTCCCTCTACCTCTGGAAGAACCTTGGTTATATTTGGAACATTAACAGTTATATAATCTGGTAAAGCTGCTAAACCAACACCGCTTTGAACTGCTAATAACAAACCATAAACACTATTTACTTTCATTGCAGGTTTTCTTTTTCTGCTATCTTTTGGTCCTAATTTTAAAGCCCAATCTGGATTGAAAACAGGTGAAGGTGCTCCTCTACCATAAGTTATAAATTTATGTTTACTAAGATCTTTTATGTTTTTTGGATGTCCAAATTTCTCTAAATATTGTGTTGATCCATATATGTGATAATGAAGATCAATGAGTTTTTTCTGTATATAATTTAATTGTTTTGGTCTTCTCATAAAAATTCCGATATCTGCTTGCCTTGTACTTAAATCTAATTCTTTATCATCAAATATTAATTCAACTTCTATTTCTGGGTGCAACGACATAAATTCTTTGATCCTTGGAGTTAGCCATGTTGTTCCAAAACTCACAACCGTTGTTACTGTTAACTTTCCATGGATTTTGTCTTTTTCATCATTAAGTGTTGCTTCCACATCTTTTAGTTTTGATATTACTTCGTGAGCGGTTTTAAACAAATATTCACCATTGTCTGTTAACACCAAGCCTCTTGCATGTCTTTCAAAAAGATGAATTTTAAGATCTTTTTCTAATGATTGAATCTGTCTACTTATAGCAGATTGGCTTAAATTAAGAACTGTAGAGGCTTTTGTAAAACTGCCTGACTCAGCTACTGCATGGAAAATTTTGAGCTTGTCCCAATCCATAAAATTATTTATTAGGATTTACTAGAATTCTACCAGTTAATTCACCTTTTAGAATTTTTGGAAATTCATCTAGCAGTTCATTTAAAGATACTTCTTTTATTGATTTCTCAATCATTGAAAAATCAATTAATTTACTCACTTCGTTCCATACAAAATCTTTTCTTCTTGCCGATGTACCTGAGGAATCTATACCCCACAATTTAACTCCTCTAATAACAAAAGGCATTGTGTTAGTTGAAATTTTTACACCTCCAGCGTTGCCTGGTAAAGCGACAATTCCACCTGGTTTTGTCTGTGCTAAAATTTTAGTAAGTCCTTCTCCACCAACGTTATCAACAACACAATCCCACATACCTTTTTCTAAAAGTTTACTTTCACCAAGAAATTCTTTTCTATCTAAAATATTTTTTGCACCTAATTTTTTTAGATAATCATGTTTATCTTTCTTCCCGGTCACAGCATGAACATCGTAACCCATTTTTGATAAAGCCATAATAGCAAAACTACCCACTCCACCCGTCGCACCAGTTACCAATACATCTTTTACTTTTGATCCCATTAAAAGTTCTTCCTTAGCTTTCACGGCAAAAGCACAAAGCAAAGCTGTAAGACCTGCGGTACCCATCATCATTACTTTTTTATTTGATAAATTTTTGGGTAATTTTACAAGAAAGTCTGAATTTACTTTCGCATATTGAGAAAATCCTCCAAAATAAATTTCTCCAACTCTAAATCCAGTTAATATTACTTGATCGTCTTTTTTAAATTTTTCATCCTCCGACTCCTCTACTGTTCCAGAAAAGTCGATACCTGGAACAAAAGGATATTTTTTTACAATTCTCCCTCCATTATTTAATATCAATGCATCTTTAAAATTTAAACTAGAATAATCTATTTTGACCAAAACATTTCCATCTTTTAAATGATCGCTATTTAAGTCTTTTACCTCACGAGTGAATTTTTCATCTTTGTTATTAATTACAATGGCTTTGAAATTTTTTGGCATTTTTTATCTTACATGTGACAAATTAATATGACAAATTATTTTTTGAGAATATAAGATTAATTATGAAGCAAAAATTTCCTTATTATATAAGATTAAGTATAATACTCGTTATTTTAATTTCTCCTATATTAGTTTTTCAAATTAGCTGGAATTACCTGGGAAAAGAAGATGGGCTCTTGTTGGCTTTTTGTTATGGGATTGTTGCAGTAACTTATGCTTGTTACAAATTTTATATAGATAACTGGAGAGATGATGAGGATGATTAGTCTTTACCTGATATAAATTTTAAAAACCTGTTTTGAATACTTAAATCATTTTTAAATTTACCCAAAAAATAATTTGTAATTGTAGTAGCTCTTTCTTTTTTGATGCCCCTCATCGTCATACATTGATGAGTTGAGTCAATGGTTACAGCAACGCCGTGTGCATCCAAACCTTTCATTAATGCATCAGCAATTTGCATAGTTAATCTTTCTTGCGTTTGTAATCTTTTAGAAAAAACTTCTACCACTCTTGCTAACTTACTTAGACCTACAACTCTTTTATTAGGTAAGTACGCGACGTGAGCAACACCAATGATTGGTGCCATATGGTGCTCGCAATGGCTTTGAACTGAAATATTTTTTTGAAGTACCATATCGTCATAGCCATTAACATCGCCAAAAGTCTTCAGTACTTCTGAATTAATTTCTTGAGTATATCCTTTAAAATATTCTTTAAATGCTTTAGTCACTCGTCTTGGTGTTTCAATCAAACCCTCTCTATCTGGGTCTTCGCCTATCCATCTAAGAATGGTTCTAAAAGCTTGTTCGGCCTCTTTATCCGATACTTTAGGTTTGCCTTTTATAATAGTTCTATCTAGGTTTTTAACTATTTTCATAATTATAGAAATTAATATATAATATAAATCATTAATGCAAACGTCAGATTGGGATAATTTGAGTAATAAAAATGTTTAAAAAGAGAGAAAATGTCGCGGATATAGAAGAGGGAAATTTATTTTCCCCAAAGTTTGATCAAAATGGATTAATAACTGTTATTGCTACTGACTATAAAACTGGTGAAGTTTTAATGCAAGGCTTCATGAATGATGAGTCTCTAAAAAAAACTATTGAGACCAAGGAAGCTCATTATTGGAGTAGATCAAGAAAAGAGATTTGGCACAAAGGTGAGACTAGTGGGTTCGTTCAAAAGGTTGTTGAGCTTAGAATTGATGACGATCAAGATTCTATTTGGATGTCAGTAAATATTGGCAAAGGTTCTAGTTGTCATGTTGGATATAAATCATGTTTTTATAGATCTGTACCTCTTGGGGATATTAAAAATAGCGAAAAAATAAAAATGGAATTCAAAGAAAAAAAGAAAAAATTTGATCCCGAAGTAGTATACAAAGGGAAACCAAACCCTACTAAAATTTAATGATGGAAGAAGATCTCAACAATATTTGTGAGGAATGTAAAAAAGAAGAAGAAAGCGTAACACATAACTTGATAAAACATGGTTATAAAGTTTGTGAAAGTTGCAGAGTTTCAAAAACTATATTTCCTATTTAAAAGCCAACAAAATAATAAATAAAAGAATTGCCTGAATAAACCAACAAAATACGACAACACCAAACGCTTTCCAAAGGCTTTTATAATCAAGGGCTTGTCTTACCGCCACAACCATGCATGCTAGCATCCAAAACGACGAACCTATGAATGTGACTGTCATTAATTCAGGTGTAATACCTAAAATTCTAATTAACCCTGGAGCACTAGAAAAACCGATAGTTCTTAATAATTCTCCATGATCGCTTTTTGTTTGTTTATCAGGAAATAATTTTGTACCCACAATAAATATTAAAAATGCCCAAAAATACCAACTTGCAAGTGATATAAGTGGTCCTAAAATAAAATTTGAAACCCCTAAATGAATTGCTCCAACTCCTGCGGCAAGACTGGATAAAATAACAACTGCTGCAGCTTGTAATGTTGCAGATTTATCATGTTCAACCTCCTCGTATAACTCAGGATCTATCTTAATAGCTCTAAATATTCTTTTGATAAAATTGTTTTCCTTTTTATAAGACATAAGGTTCAGGTGTTTTTTTATTTTCTAGCACTCTATTAACACTAAGGGCGCTTAAATCAATTGATTGATAAGATCCAGTAATAATTAACTCTGTCAAAGCTCTACCTACCCCTGGTGCCTGCATTAATCCTCTACCAGTAAAACCTGACGCCAAATATAAGTTTTTATACTTTGGATGTTTTCCAATAACTGCATTATTATCCAATTTATTACAATCGTAATAGCCAGCCCATCCACCTGTTAATTTAAGTTTTTCAAAAATAGGTACTCTTTTTGCTAATGCTGGCCAAACAAATTCTTCGAAATGTTCCCAATCTGGTTCAAGGTCATTTGCATCAAATGTAGATATAGGTGAACCGGCTAAATATTCTTTTCCTTCTGGTCTCCAATAAACACCCGTTGTAAAATCTGAGGTTAATGGCATTTCAGGTATATGTTTTGGACAATTGACTCTAAACACAGTATGTTTTTGTGGTACTACAGGTACATCCTTGAGTAAATTGTTTGTATTATAACCTACTGCACAAATTATTATATTTGAATTAATTTCAGAGATATTTTTAATTTCACCTTTAATAAATTGAGCACCTTGCTCTATAGCTTTACTTTTTATAGCGCTATGAAACAAGTAAGGATCTATCCATCCCTCTTTTTTATCATCGGTATATGTAACAGTTTCGATGCCTTGATCATTTACATATGGAAATTTTTCTTTTAGTTCAGATCCTTTAATATTTTTAGTGCCTGCTTCACACTGTTTGTGATTTTTAAGTGCCTCATATTGTTCTGAGGCATGATCAGATCCAAAAAGAAACAAATAACCATTTGCAACTACACTTGCTGTGGGCTTTGGATTCTTTTTAGTCTTTAATAATTCTGGAACTTGAAAAATAAACTCTCTAGCATATTTTCCTAACAATATATTTTCTTTTTGAAAAAATTGTCTTCTAAAACCACCTAATGATAGTGGGAAAGAAGCTTTTTTATAAGTTGGATCTTGCTCAATAATTTTAACTTTTCTTCCCTCTTTTGTTAAAAAGTAAGCTGTTGCTGTTCCGATTATACCACCACCGATAATAACAATGTCATCCATAATTAATTCAAATAAAAAATACTTACATTTAGCAATAAAGCATAAGTAGACCATAGCAAATAAGGTATCATTAGTAAAAAACTTAATTTAGTAGTTTTGTAATAAATTTTCATTAACCAGAGAATAAAAAATAATATTACAATCAAATTTAGTAGTGCCAAAAATATTTGGTGAAAACCAAAAAAAATTACACTCCAAATTGAATTAAAAAATATATGTATAAAATAAACTTTTATGGTCTTAGTGTTTTTAATTTTGACCCAATTAAACCAGATAGCTATAGACATAAAGATATATAACGTAGTCCATACAGGTCCAAATACCCAAGAGGGGGGACTAAAAACTGGCTGAATAATTTGAGAGTACCAGGGATCTTTATATACTGATGTAACAACTCCTCCTATTGCAGAAGCTAAAAAAGTAATTAAAACTATAAATAGTAAAGATAGGTATTTATTATTAAACACTATTATGAGATATAATTAATTATGACTGAAAACCAGAAAAAAGTTTGGATTACAGGTGCAAGTAGTGGCATAGGAAAAGCTGTAGCTGAAAAATTTTCAAGGGAAAACTGGAAAGTTGCAATTTCTGCTAGAAGAGAAGAGATTTTAAAAGAAATGGCAAAAGATCAAAATATTTTTGCTTTCCCAATGGATGTGACTGATCAAAATAAAACAGAGGAAACCTTTAATAAAATTTTAAAGGAGTTTGGTAATTTAGATTTATGCATATTCAGTTCTGGTACTTATGAGAGAAAGTCAGAAAAAGGATTAAATGTAAATAACGTAAAAACGGTAATGGAAGTTAACTTTCTTGGAGTGGTTAGTTGTGTAAAAGCAGTTCAAGATTATTTTCAAAATAAAAGAGCTGGTCATATTTCAATTGTTTCATCGCCTGTTGGTTACAGGGGTTTGCCTAAATCATCTGGTTATACTGCATCAAAAGCCTCGCTAAACAATTTTACACAGGGAATATATTTCGATTTTAAAAAGTTTAATGTGAGAGTTACTTTGATTTCCCCAGGATTTATCAAGACTGCTTTGACAGATAAAAACGAATTTAAGATGCCATTTTTAAAAGACACTAAATATGCTGCAGATAAGATATATGATGGTTTAATTAATAAAAAATCATTCGAAATTATATTCCCTCCTCAAATAGCTTTTATTTATAAAATCTTTCAGATTTTACCAAATAAAGTTTATAATTTTTTGATAAATAAATTTGTTAACCGTTAATTTAATTTTTTACAAAAACCACAGTCAAATCAGCCACTCTAAAACCAAACTTTGTCATTTTAGCTCTGTTGATTGCAATGGTATCACTTTGTTTAAAAATCCAATCATCAAATGTTATTTTGATTTCTTTTCCTTTTACAGGGACAAGTAAAACGTACTCTAATTTGAAAGCTGATCCATAAGAAAAACCTTTGGCCGTTCCAACAACATCTGCGGCTGTGCCTTCATAATTATGTTCGTCTTTTTTTATAATTTTCCATTGTCTAGTTTGAACTTCTCCATCTGACCAATTAAATTTTTCGTCAAGAATTAATTGTTTACCGTCCCATTTTCCGTCTAGATCAGCTGAAAATTGTCTTGTGACTTTACCACCTCTATTTTGGAGCACACCATACGCTTTAACATTTCCATTTAAAAATTCTTCAATAATTAATCTTGGTTTTTGATCTTTAAAGTCTTCTGGTTTCATTCCTGCTACACAATTCGTTAAAAATAATGTTAAAAATAAAGTTAAAATATATCTCATTTTTTATTCATTCCTAAATGAAAATTGTATTAAATCAATATTTTTAGCTCTAAAACCAGCTTCACAATAAGAAAAATAAAAATCCCAGATTTTTTTAAATGAACTATCAAAACCTTGCTGTGAAATATTATTCCAAGAACCTATAAAGTTTTCTCTCCATTTGCTCAACGTATGTGAGTAATGTATTCCGTAAGAATTATATCCTCTCAAAGTTAGTCCTGTTTTCTTTGTGTAATTTTTTATTGATTTTAAGGAAGGTAAAAAGCCTCCTGGAAAAATATATTTTTGTATAAAATCCTGATTTTTTTTGTATCTATCAAAAAGTTCATCTTTAATAATAATAGCTTGAATAGCCCCAACTCCATTTGGTTTAAGATTGTTTTTAATTGTTTCAAAATATTTATTCAAATTCTTCTCTCCAACTGCTTCGATCATTTCTATAGAAGCTATTGCATCATATTTGTCTTTTAAATCTCTATAATCCAAAAACATCACTTTAACTTTATTTTGTAAACCTAAAAGGTTTATTCTTTTTTTTGTAAACTCAAATTGTTTTTGTGAGATAGTGATACAATCAAGTTGAACATCATAATTTTTTGCAAGATGTTCTGCAAAACCACCCCATCCACATCCTATTTCTAAAATTTTATCTCCTGGTTTTGGTTGTATTAAATTTATAAGTTTATTGTATTTATTAATTTGAGCTTTTTCTAATTCTTGATCAGGTTTATCAAAAATACCACATGAATAGGTTAATGTTTTATCTAGCCAGGTAGAAAAAAATTCATTGCCTAAGTCATAATGTTTTGAAATATCTTCAACACTTTTTTTCTTTGTGTTTGATATAAAAAGTTTTTTAAAAATACTGTTTATACCTGAAATATTTAATATTCCTGAAAATTCGTGGGTTATGTTTATATTTTTTGCAGTTAGCTCAATTAAAGAAGGTAAATTTGAAGTCTCAAATTCGTTTCTAATATAACTCTCTGCTAAAGCGGTACTACCTCCCCTTATTATATTAAAATAAAAATTTGGATTGTGGATTTTAATTTTCGCACTTAAAGAACTTTCTTGATTTCCAAATTGATGTACTTTTCCATCATAGTTTTCTAGTGTAAGCCTTCCATCTTTAATATAGTTCAATTTCTTTAGAACAAAATTCTCAGAGATTTTATATGGATTAAGTATCATTTTTCTAAAGAAAGATTATTTTTCATTTTGGTATTTTTCTTTACTAACTTAATCCCTTTCCTCCAAAGTCTTAATGCTTCAAAATGTATCGCCATTATAATTTTAATTGTCATCATTGGGTGTTTTAAGAAGTTTACCAGTAATCGTTTTGTGGATATCTGCTCTTTCTTTCCAATTTGACATGCTGAAAGCAACATTCCATCAATATCTTTCTGTTTTATAAAAACACTTAAAGTCTCTTTAGGTTCTGATAATCTAAAATTATAAGAAGTTTTCATTTCCATAAATGGTGATACATAAAACTTTTTGTTACAACTCTGTGTGATAATTTTAGAATTATTTTTTACCTGAAAAATATAAGTGTGTTGTTCATTAAAAGTATTTTTTACCTCATAAAGAATTGCTCTTAATTCAGATTTTTCGTTGTAACAATAAAAAATACTTAGTGGATTGAATACATAACCAAAAATACGTGGAAAACATAAAAGTTTGATCTTTGATACCTCAAAGTTAATGTTAAATTTATTAAGATTATTCTTAACCCAGTTTTTAATATCACCACCATCTCTATTTCCATGATCCTTGTTGTAGAAACTAAAAAGATTAAACTTATTAAGGGAAAATATCGAAATCCTTTTTTCTAAATCTTTTAATTCATCTAAATCAAAAAGGACAGAAAAGGTTTTGTAATTAAAAAAATGTCTTTTCGGTTTAAATCTTCGATGCGTAACTATGCCTTTGTATATACAAGTCTCCATCTCTTCTTTCAAATTGATTTATCATTTCTAAAGTTGATTTTAACCCATCCTCATGAAAACCGTAACCAAAATAACTACCAGAAAACCAGGTCCTATTTTTACCTTGAAGAGTATTTAAGTTAGTTTGTGTCTTAAAACTTTTAATATTTAAATAAGGATGTGTAAAATTGATTTTTTTTATTAATTTATTTTCTTTAATTTCAAATATTGGATTTAAAGTCAGAAAATAATTCTCTTTTGTTTTTAAATTTTGCAGTTTATTTAGCCAGTATGTAATGCATGTGTGAGATAAATCTTTTGTAGAAATTGAGTTCCAGCTCGACCAAGCATTTTTTTTATTTGGCATCAAATTTATATCTGTGTGAAGATATGCAGTATTTGGAATATAAGAAAATTCTCTAAGAATTTTTTTTTCATCTATTGTTGGTTTGTCAATAATATTTAAACTTTCATCTGCATGACAAGATAAAACAACATGATCGTAATCCCTTTGGTCGCCATCATTTTGTGTGAAAATTCTCACATTATCCTCACTTCTTACTATTTTTTTTATATTATAGTTTTTTAAATAATCTCCACTAATTTTTTCTAAAACTCTTGTTACATAAGCTCTACTTCTATTTGTAACAGTATACCACTGGGGTCTATTTTTTAATTTAAAAAGCCCATGGTTGTTAAAAAAATTTAAAAACAATTCAAAAGGTATATCTCTTGCTTTTGAAATTGGCATTGACCAAATTGCTGCTACCATTGGAACAATATGGTAATTTATAAAATATTTTGAAAGTTTTGAATTATCTAAATAATTTCCTAAGGTCAAATTTTTCAAATCTTTTTTTAGTAAAATTGGTGCTGTTTTATAAAAAGATATAATTTCATAAATCATTTTAATAAAATTAAAATTAAATAAATTGTTTTTTCTTGCAAATAACGCGTTAAAACCTGTACCACCATATTCAATTGATGAGTCCTTTACAGAAACTGAAAAAGACATATCACTTTTTTCATATGGAACTTTTAGTTCATTAAAAAAATTTATTAAATTTGGATAAGTTAATTTATTAAAAACTATAAATCCAAGATCTACAGGAACTTTTTTATCATTCTCATTTATGTCGTATGTATATGAGTGTCCACCAAAATGATCCTCCCTTTCAAAAAGATCTACTTTATATTTTTTTGATAAGTAATAAGCAGCTGACAGACCTGATATACCTGAACCAATAACTGCAATTTTCATTTAATATTTAAGCTGCATCTTCTTTATACTCTTGAAGAGTTGGACAAGAGCAAACTAAATTTCTATCACCAAAAACATTATCAACTCTTCCAACTGGTGGCCAAAACTTATTATCTTTCAAATATTCATTTGGAAATGCGGCTTCTTCTCTTTTATATAAGTGTTTCCATTCATCTGCGCTTAGCTCAAGATGTGTGTGCGGGGCATTTTTCAAAGGATTGTCTTTTTTGTCAAAACTACCATTATCAACTTTGTCAATTTCTTTTTTAATAGATATTAATGCATTACAAAAACGATTTATCTCTGCAAGATTTTCACTCTCCGTTGGTTCAATCATTAATGTTCCAGCAACAGGCCAGGACATTGTTGGGGCGTGATAACCGTAATCTATTAATCTTTTGGCGATATCTTCCTCTGAAATTCCGGATTTAGATTTTATTGGTCTAAGATCTATAATACATTCGTGTGCAACATTTCCATTTTTTCCTTTGTAGAGAACTTTGTAATAATTAGATAATTTTTTTGATATGTAATTTGCGTTTAAAATTGCTACCTCAGATGCTTTTCTTAAACCTTCGGCTCCCATCATCTTTATATACATCCAAGAAATTGGTAATATACTCGCACTTCCCCATGGCGCAGCAGATACAGAGCCTAAACTTTTCTCGGATCTATTATTTTTAGTAATGTTATGATTTGGTAAAAAATCTTTTAAGTGTTTTGCGCATGCGATTGGACCCATGCCTGGCCCTCCTCCTCCGTGTGGAATACAAAAAGTTTTGTGTAAATTAATATGACAAACATCTGGTCCAAATTTTCCAGGTTTTGCAATACCAACTAGTGCATTAAGGTTTGCACCATCCATATAAACTTGACCGCCAGCTTTATGGACGTAATCACAAATTTCACTAATTTTTTCTTCGAATACTCCATGTGTTGATGGGTAGGTTACCATCAGAGCAGCTAAATCTTTTGAATACTTATTTACCTTATCTTTTAAATCTATTAAATCAACATTGCCTTCTTCATCGCAATTAACAACTACTACTTTCATACCGCACATTTGTGCGCTTGCAGGATTTGTGCCGTGTGCTGACTCTGGTATCAAACATACATTTCTATTTTTTTGATTATTATTCAAATGAAATTTACGTATTGTCATTAATCCTGAATATTCTCCTTGAGCGCCTGAATTTGGTTGAAGAGAAACTGCATCAAAACCAGTAATTTCCTTCAAATCATTGACTAAATCATTAAATAAAACCTTATACCCTTTCATTTGATCTTGGGGCACAAAAGGATGTGGTAATGAGAATTCTTTCCAAGTCACAGGGATAAGTTCCGCTGTAGCATTTAGCTTCATCGTACATGAACCAAGTGCAATCATAGATCTATTTAAAGCAATATCACAATCCTCTAATCTTTTTAAATAACGAAGCATCTCAGTTTCTGAATGATATTTATGAAAAATAGGATGAGTAAGGTATTTAGATGTTCTTAAAAGATTTTTTGGTAAATTAGTTAAATCAACTTTATCAGTATTACTAAATGTTTTTTTTATTCCAAATATTTTTAGTAGAGTATTTACATGATCAACTCTCTTAACCTCATCAAAAGCTACAGATAATGTATTTTTATCTACTACCCTCAAATTAATTTTTTCTGATAAGGCCTTGTTATTTATAGTGTCTGTTTTCTCATTTGTTTTGACAGTAACTGTATCAAAAAAATTTTCAGAATGTAGTTGGTAACCACCTGATTTCAGTCCGTCAGCAAAAATTTTTGCTAACTTTGATGTCCTATTAGCTATTTTTAAAATTCCTTCAGGTCCATGATAAATTGCATAAGCAGCTGAAAGAATTGCAAGTAGTGCTTGAGCAGTACAAATATTGCTTGTAGCCTTGTCTCTTCTTATGTGCTGTTCTCTTGTTTGAAGAGATAATCTAAACGCTTTTTTCCCATGTCTATCAACTGATACTCCAATAATTCTACCTGGCATAGATCTTTTAAATTCTTCTTTGGTTGCAAAAAACGCTGCATGTGGACCTCCATAACCCATAGGTATTCCAAATCTTTGTGCACTTCCAACAGCAATATCTGCCCCAAGTTCTGCTGGGGTTTTAAGTCTTGTTAAAGATAACAGATCACTAACAACAATTACTTTGCCTTCTTTTTTATGAATTAAGCTTATAGACTCACTAGGGTCTTTAATTTCACCTAAAGTTCCAGGGTAAGCTAAAACACCACAAATAATTTTATCTTTAATACCTTTTAAAATTTTTTCCTCATCACCAATAATTAGCTCTATATTGAATGGCTCAACCCTTGTCTTAATTATATCTATTGTTTGAGGGTTACATGAACTTGATACAAATATCTTTTTTGAATTATTTTTATCTAATCTTTGACATAAACCCACTGCTTCAGCAGCAGCAGTTCCTTCGTCTAATAACGAAGCATTTGCTATATCCATACCAGTTAAATCCATTATCATTTGTTGGAAATTAATTAACATTTCTAATCTTCCCTGGGCTACTTCAGGTTGGTATGGAGTGTAAGAAGTATACCAACCGGGATTCTCGAGTATATTTCTTAAAATAACATTTGGGGTAACAGTATTATAGTAACCCATTCCTATAAAATTACGGAAAACTTCATTTTTTTTTGACAAAAGTTTCAATTTTTTTAGAGCATCATTCTCTGACATAGGTTCATCAATTTTAAGTTCGTCTTTTATTAAAATATTCATTGGAACAGTATTCTCAATTAAATTATCAATTGATTTTGAAGATATTGCTTTTAACATCTCTTTTTGGTCTTCAGTGCTCGGACCAATGTGCCTACTGATAAATTCTTTTGAAGTATCGTCTATCATGTTAATTTGGATTGTCCTTTACAAATTTTTCATAATCTGGCTGGCTCATTAAAGAATCTAACTCTGATTTATCTTTAACTTTTATTTTAAAAAACCAACCATTATTTTCTGGATCTTTATTTACATTTGATGGGTCATCAACAATTGGTTGATTTGTTTCCATAATTTCTCCAGATACTGGTGTATAAACATCGCTTGCAGCCTTTGTGGACTCTACTACAGCAGCTTTTTCTTCTTTGTTTAAGCTCTTACCTTTCTCAGGCAATTCAACAAAAACGATATCACCGAGCATTTCTGTTGCATGCTTGCTAATGCCTACAGTTGCAGACTCACCGTCTAACATGATCCATTCATGTTTTTTTGAATATTTTTTTTCACTCATATATCCTCCTATTTGACATAACTCTTTTTATAAAACGGTAATTTGGATACTTTAGCCTCATGCTTTTTTCCTCTTACCTCTATTAAAATTTTATTATCAATTTCTGAAAATTTACTTTTTACATATCCCATGGCAACTGGACTATTTACGCTTGGTCCATATGTGCCGCTTGTGATAATTCCTATTTCCTCACCGGTATTAGAATAAATTTTTGTACCCTCCCTTGCGATAATTTTGCCTGCTGGTTTAACGCCAACTCTAATTTTAGAAACTCCGTTTTGTAAATCTTTTTTAATATTTTCCCAGCCTTTGAAACCTCCTGTTTCTCTTCTTTTTTTTGAAATTGCCCATTTTAAATTCGCTTGAATCGGATTAATCTCTTGATTTAATTCATGACCATACAAACATAAACCCGCTTCTAATCTAAGTGTATCTCTTGCTCCCAAACCTATAGGTTTAGCATCTTTATCTGTAAGTAGTTTGATAAGATTTTCAACAATTATATTTGGAACTGAAATCTCAAAACCATCTTCGCCAGTGTAACCAGAACGAGTTATGTAAATTTTCTTTTCAAGAAATTTAAAATAATTACCATTCATAAATTTTAGTTCTTTTACACCTTTTATAATTGTTTCTAGAATTGTTTCCGCTTTAGGACCTTGTAAAGCTATAAGAGATAAATCTTTTCTTAATTCGTATTTACTTTCGGAGTTTAGACACTTTGCAATTTCTTTAATATCATTATCCTTGCAAGCCGCATTCAATATAATATTAAAACCATTTTCAACTCTTGTTATAATAAGATCGTCTATAACTCCTCCTTCATCATTAATTAAAAATGAATATTTAGACTGGTTCATCTTAATTTCTTTAAAATCTAATGGTATAATTTTTTCTAAATTAAGTTCTGTTGATCGACCGCCAGAGACAAAAAACTGCCCCATATGTGATACATCAAAAAAACCTGCGGACTGTCTTGTATTTATATGTTCTTTAACTATGCCATCTTTATATTGGATAGGCATCTCATAACCAGCGAAAGGAACGAACTTAGCCCCTGAGTTTTTATGAAAATTATATAAAGCTGTTTTTTCCATTTTGTAATAACCCTTTTTTTCCCCATCTGTCTAAGAACCTGAGAGATTTACTCCTTCGGTGAGGCTATGCCTGCTTTCCAGAGTTATTACAATAACGGTCCTTTTGCCTGAGAGTTTCCAGGGAGGTTGCTCCTTCGGCGCTATATTTAAATAGTCTCTCCCGTTATTCTTTTTTTATAACACAAAATTTAGATAAATTATACTTTTTTATAATCCAAGCTTTTCATAACTACGGCGGAAAGAATAATTATTCCACCAATAAGTACACTTACTGGTGGTATTTCATTATAAAATAACCAAACCCATATTGGGGCAAATATAGATTCCATAAGCATTAATAAACCCACCATTACTGCTGGTGTAGTTCTGGAACCTATTGTTATAAAAATAAAACCAAAAGCTAATTGAGGGACACCTAGCAAAAATGCTAACCAAATATCTTTTGTGGATATAGCAAAATTTTCAAGTAAAAGTAAACCATATAGGCAGCTCAATATACCCGCGTAAAATATTGCAGGTATCATATCCACTTTTGGATATTTTCTAATTATTAAAACTAAAACAGAAAAGTTAATTGGAATAGTCAAAGCGGCTAAATTTCCTTTTAAAGATCCAGTTCCAAGTGAGTCACCAATCATCAAAGTAACGCCAATCATTGCTAACATAATTGCAACATATCCCCGCGGTGAAATTTTTTCTTTTAAAAAAATATAAGCGACTATCGGTAAAAAAACTGTTTGAGTACTTATAATAAAAACTACATTAGCAACAGTCGTTTCCATCATAGAATACATATAAGCAACAAAGTTAGTTGATAGAAATATTCCACCAATAAGGCCTGGTACACCTGCTTCTTTAATTTTTTTAAATGTCTTTTTTCCATAAGTTAACAAAATAAAAGCTATTAACACCCAGAGAAAGAATATTGATCTATAAAAAAGAATTTGCCAAATACTAGCGCTTTCAAAAGTTCTTAAAATAAGGCCGCCCCAGCTTAGGCAAAATCCACCTGTAAGGATAAGTAGTGGACCAGGTATTTTGTAAACAAAGTTCATTTAGAATTTTCTTACATAATCTTGAAAAGCATTTTCCGCAATAGACAAATTGACCAATTTAAATTTAATAATTGTACCAGGAGTTTTTTGAACTAATTTATCATAGTCAGCGGTTATCACATTGGCTATTTTTGGATATCCGCCAATCGTTGGGTGATCTGAAAGAAGAATTATAGGTTGGCCATCACCAGGTACTTGGATTGATCCTTTTGTGATCCCTTCAGATTTTATATTTTTATTAACTATGTTTTCAAGTTTAACACCTTCTAATCTCATTCCCATTCGATCAGTTAGTTTTGTAACTTTATATTCTTTTGAAAAAAAATGATCTTGGCTATTTTTTGAAAAGTAATGAACTTGCAAACCCTTCATTACTCTAATGACATTATCTTGATCAAAATCAAATTCAATTTTCTTTAATTTATTTGTTTGATTGGATTTTTTAAAATAAATTTTATCATCAATTTTTAGTTTATTTCCATTATTCGGACCAATTTTCGCTTTAACTAATGTGGATACACTTCCTTTGACCTCTTCAATTTTAAAGCCACCCAATATTGAAAAATAACCATAGACAGAATTAATTGTTGACAAAATATCAATCTTATCTCCATTAGAAATTTGAAAACTTTCATTAGACTTTCCTTTTATTGTTTCGCCATTTTTTTTTATTAAATTAAAATTAACTTTTCCTGAAATAGCTACCAATGCATTTTCTCCATTCATCTCAAGTAATGGTCCTTGATATGCAAATTCTAAAGCTCCTTCTGATATTTTATTACCGACTAATTTATTTGAATTACAAAATGATAATTGATCCATGCAGCCACTTGCAACAATGCCAAGATGCTGTAATCCAAATCTACCTAGATCTTGGAAAGTTGAATTAATACCAGGTCTTAGTACTTTAAAATAATTATTCATTTTTAAATAAAGTAAATTCTTTTTTTGATATAGACTCAAATTTTACAGTATCCCCAGGTGATAAAATGCTTGTGTTTGTTTTATTTATATTAAAAAGCTCGAATGGGGTTCTTCCAATTATATTCCATCCTCCTGGGCTTTCGAAAGTGTATATTGTACAGAATTTTTCGACTATACCTACAGAACCTTTGTTAATTCTTATACGTGGTGTATCTAACCTATCGTGATAAAGATTTTTATTGAGATCACCAAGGAAAGGTTGGCCAGGTACAAAACCTATCATATAAACGAAAAAGTTCGTTTCAAGATGCTTAGATACTATTTCTTTAAAATTTAATTTAGTTTTTTGTTCTAATCTTTTTATATCTAAAGCGAATTCTTCATCATAACATATTGGGATTTCAACAGTTTTTGTGTTTTCAGGTAAATTTATTTTTGAATAATCACTACTTTTAATAAATTCTATTATTTCGTTTGATTTAATTTGTCCTAACTCAAAATTAATTATTAATTTATTATATGATGGTGTGTAATTTAATATTCCTTTAATTTTTCTTCTATTTACTGAGTCTTGAATAAAATTAAAAAGTTTTATTACTTCTTTATTTGTGTTTTTATTGACTTCATCACCGAAATCACAAGTGATGCCACAGTCTCCGATATTACTTATTTTTTTCAACATAAATTGATATAATAGATATTATATAAAGGTTTAAAATATGGAAATTAATATTAATTGTGATCTTGGAGAAACTTCAAAGTTCTGTTCCACAGAAAACGACCCTTTATTATTGGGTATAGTTAATTCAGCTAATGTTGCTTGTGGGTACCACGCTGGAGACGAACCTACCATGAAAAAAACAGTAGAAATTTCAAAAAAAAATGGTGTTAGCATAGGCGCCCATCCATCATTTAATGACCCAGAAAATTTTGGTAGAAAAAGGTTAAATCTAACTTCTAAAGAAATAAATAAATTAATAATAGACCAAATTAATATTTTATCTGAAATTGCTGAGAAAAATTCAATGAAAGTTACACATGTTAAACCTCATGGTGCATTAAATAACATGGCTTGTGAAGATTTTGAATTAGCAAGCGTAATTTCAAAATCCATTATTAATGCAAATAAAGATTTAATTTTTTTAGTTCCTACAGGATCGCAAATGGAAAAGGCAGGAAAAAAACTCAATATGAAAGTTGCAGCAGAAATTTTTGCTGATAGAAATTATGAAGATGATGGTAATTTAGTTTCAAGGTCTAAGAAAAATGCACTTATAACAGATCCGGAAGAAGCAAAAAAACATGTTATTAAAATGGTTCAAAATCAAGCTTTAAATTGTTTTTCAGGTAAACAAATACCATGCGAAATTGATTCTATTTGTGTTCATGGTGATGGAAAGAGTGCTGTAAAAACTGCTCAAGAGATTAAGGATGGATTAATAAACTCTAAAGTTTCATTAAAGTCTTTGGATCAATTAAAGAAATTTATATAATTTTATTCCAATTCAATCGTGCTTGGAGGTTTAGAGGTCACGTCGTAAAGAACTCTGTTTATTCCATTTACAGAGTTGATAATTCTATTAGATACCTTCTGTATAAAAGTTTTATCAAAATTATAAAAGTCTGCGGTCATTCCATCGAGTGAAGTAACTGCTCTTAACATACATGTATATTCATAAGTTCTGCTGTCTCCCATGACACCAACGGTTTTTAAAGGAAGAAGAGCTGCATAAGCCTGCCAGATCTTATGATAAAGATTTGATTTTTTTAATTCATCAATAAATATGAAATCTGCTTCCTGTAACACTTTAATTTTATATTTTGAAATTTTTCCTGGTATTCTTATAGCAAGACCAGGCCCTGGAAAAGGATGCCTTTGAAGTATAGCTTTTGGAACTGATAATTCTTTACCTAATTTTCTTACTTCATCTTTAAATAATGTTTGCAAAGGTTCTACTAATGAAAATTTCAAATTTTTTGGAAGGCCTCCTACATTATGGTGTGACTTAATTTTTGAGGTAGGACTTCCAGTAACTGACCTGCTTTCTATCAAATCCGGATATAAAGTACCTTGGGCTAAAAACTTAATTTTTTTAGCTTTACTTTCAAAAAGCTTTATAAAAAGTTTACCAATAATTTTTCTTTTCAATTCAGGATCAGTAACATTTTTTAATTTATTTAAAAAAAGTTTAGAAGCATCGACATAAACTAAATTAGATTTCAGTTTTCTTTTAAAAGTTTTTACAACTTCTTTTTCCTCATTTTTTCTTAGAAGACCAGTATTTATAAAGACACATTTTAATTTTTTACCGATTGCTTTGTTTAATAAAAATGCAACCACACTACTATCAACACCTCCTGATAAAGCACATATGACTTTTTCATTTTTTACTTTGTTTTTGATATCATTAATTATTAAATCTTTTTGTTTTCTAAGACTCCACATTTTTTTTGTGTGGCATATGTTCAATACAAAATTACTTAAAAGAATTTTTCCATTTTCAGTATGAGTAACTTCAGGATGAAACTGTACTCCGTAAAGCTTTCTCTTTTCATTTGATATAATTGCAAATTTTGAGTTTTGCGTTGAAGCTATTCTTTTAAATCCATTGGGTATTTTTGTTACAATATCTTGATGGCTCATCCAGACAGAGTTATTTTTATTTTTAAAAAAATTTTGAGTTAAAGGACATCTTTTGTCACTTTTAATTTGTGCAAATCCAAATTCTCTTGTTTTTGATATTTTTACCTTGCCTCCAAATTTCTTTGCTAATATTTGATGTCCATAACAAATTCCAAGAATAGGTTTTTTTAAATTTAAAATATTCTCAGTAAGATTTAAAGAATTTGATTTAGTTATAGTTAAAGGCCCTCCGGATAGAATTATGCCTTTAATAAATTTATTTTGTTTGATTTTTTTTGCTTTATTAAAATTAATTATTTCGGAGTAAACTCCAATCTCTCTAACTTTTCTTGCAATTAACTGTGTAACTTGGGATCCATAATCTATAATAATTATTTTTTCTAAATTGTCTTGATCCATTTTTTATTTTATGACTTGGTCCACATTGTGAACCATACTTTCATAAAAACCAGCTTTACTAATTTTCACGAACTCTCCTCTTTTTTGTAAATCATTAATTGTCTTGGCTCCTAAATATCCCATCGAAGATCTCAATCCACCAGTTAAATTATAAATAATTTTATTAACTGGGCCTTTGAATTTTACAATTCCCTCTACACCTTCGGGAACAAATTTAGAAATATCTTTGAATTTTTTTTGATAGTATCTGTCTGCTGAGCCGACCGACATAGCACCAGCAGATCCCATACCTCTAAAAGTTTTATATAATTTACCTTTACGTTTTAAAATTTTTCCAGGACTTTCTGTTGTTCCTGAAAAGAGTGATCCAATCATTACAGCGTCAGCTCCAGCAGCTATAGCTTTTGCTAAATCACCTGAAAATTTAATTCCTCCATCTGAAATAATTTTAGTTTTACTTTTTCCTAAAGCTTTTTTTACATCTAATATTGCACTCAACTGTGGTACACCAACTCCAGCAACCAGTCTTGTAGTACAAATTGATCCTGGTCCAATTCCAACTTTTACTATATCAACCCCGCAACTCACCAAAAATTTAGCAGCCTTCCCAGTAGCAATATTACCTGCGCAAAGTGGTATTTTTTTTGCAATTTTTTTAACCTTATAAATCATTTTTGAAACTTTTTGTGTATGCCCATGAGCTGTATCTATTACAATCATATCAACTTTTGCTTCTATAAGTTTTTTTACTCTATCTAAGTCATTATTATTTACGCCTATAGCAGCACCTACTAAAAATTTTGCCTTTTTAACTTTCTCAATTTCACTAACTTGCGCATCTACTGATAAGTTTCTATGAATAACTCCAATTCCTCCCATCTTAGCAATAGCTATTGCCATTTTAGACTCGGTTACAGTATCCATTGCAGATGAAATTAATGGGATCTGTAAATTCAATCTTTTATGCAAAGTGATTTTTGTGATTGTTTCGTTGGGTACGACTGAAGACTCTTGAGGAACAAGGCTTACGTCATCAAATGTGAGCGAATCTTTTATGCTACCCATATTTTACTATATATAAAATAACTATAAATCCAATCAGATTATTACTGCGACCTAAATGATATTGGATAAAATATAGAAATTAAATAAGGTTAATTACCGTTTTAAAAAAATGTTTAAAAAAATTTTTATAATTTTATTAGCTACATTTATTTTTGCTCAATATTTGGGGGTTTCTCATGGAGCTGGAACCGAAAGTAGTAGTGACTCAGATAATTATCTTGATCAATACAAGGCTGCAAAACAGTTTATTTCTAGAGCTGAAAAGCTTGAAAAAAAAGATAAAGTTGATAGAGCGACCAAGCTTTATGCTAAAGCTTTAGTAAAATTACAAGAAGCATATAAGAAAGATAGGAATAATCCGGATATTCTAAATTACTTAGGTTTTACATTAAGAAAAACCGGAAAATTTGAAGAAGCTGAAAAACACTACTTGGCTGGTCTCAAAATAAAACCAAATCATAATGGTATTAACGAGTACCTGGGTGAATTATACGTCAAAACAGGTAGAGTTGAACTTGCTAAAGAAAGATTAGCAGTATTAAAAAATTGTAACTGCGAAGAGTACGCTGAACTTAAAGAAGTAATAGAAAAAAATTAAATGCATGTAGTTGAAGTCTTTGGAAGAATATTTATATCTTCATTGTTCGTTATTGAAGCTGTAAGAAAATTTTTTTCTCCTGATGAAGGCATGATGTATATGTCTCAATACGGTGTTCCCGAAGTTCTTTTTTATCCATCGTTAGTCTTTGAATTTATAGTTCCATTAGTTTTAATAGCAGGGTTTAAAACTAGAATTGTGGCTTCCATTTTATTTTTATTTGTTTTAACAGTTACACTTATTTTTCACACCGATTTCAGTAATAGTATGCAATTAATATCTTTTTTGAAAAATACCGCTATTATGGGAGGACTATTAATAATCATTTCAAACAAACCACAAATGTGTAGTATTGATTATTATTTAGAATCAAAAAAAGGTAATTAATTTTGCCAAAAGATAAAGATATTTATAAATTATTCAAACCTCAATTAACCCCCAAAGAAATGCTAGAGCTTGGCGTTTTTGGTGGATCCTACTTTAAAGATAAAGAGATGAGAGAATTTCCTAAATCATGGTTTAAGAAAGCTAAATTAAGTAAGAGTTTTGATGTTGAATTAAATAGATTCAAAATAAAGTCAGGATTGCCTAGAGAGGAATGGATTAAAAAGGGATGGATTTTTGAACCAGATCCGCTTGGATGGTTTCAATGGTATTGCAGATACTCAAATGGAAGAAGAGTTAAAGGAATGGATGAAGTTCAAATTCAAAGATGGCTAAACTTTACAAGACACGTAAAGGCAATAGCAAAAAATTGCGAAAAGAATGATCTATCGTGTAGAAGAAGACAAAGACAAGCAATACTTCAATGGGCTTACGATCCGTTCATTTGAGAGGTTGTATCATTTGTTCAGGAAGCCATAACGCCAACTGCGGAAAAGAAATTATAATAATTACTGCCAAAATCATTAAAAGAAATAATGGAAAAGCACTTCTAGCTATGAAACCCATATCTCTTTTTGCCATTCCTTGAAGGACAAATAAATTAAAACCAACAGGTGGAGTAATTTGAGCCATCTCAACAACTATAACTAAATAAATTCCAAACCAAATCATATCAAAACCTGCTTGTCGTATCATGGGTTCAATAATTGCCATGGTAAGAACCACTGCGGATATTCCATCCAAAAACATTCCTAGAATTATGTAAAAAATTGTTAAAACTAAAAGTAACATATAAGGAGATAGCTGTAGTGTATCTATAAAGACTGCTAAATTTTTTGGTAATCCTGTAAATGCCATTGCTAACGTTAAAAAGGATGATCCAGCTAATATAAAAGCAATCATGCAAGATGTTTTGGTTGCTCCTAACAATGATTTACTAAAAGATTCTTTTGTTAAACTTTTCTGAAAAAAAGATAATACTAAAGCCCCTAAAACACCAAGTGAGGCTGCTTCGGTTGCTGTTGCAACCCCTGCATAAATAGATCCAATAACTGCAAAAATTAAAAGTATTACAGGCAATAACTGGCCAGATTGTTTTATTTTATCAATAAATGAAAAATCTTCACTTATTATTGGCATTATTTTTTTATTTTTTAGAGACCAGCCAACTACATAAATCATAAACAAAAGAGCAAGCCCAATACCCGGGATTATTCCAGCTATAAAAAGTTTAGCTATAGATTCTTCAACTGTAACACCATAAATAATCAATATTATTGAAGGTGGGATCAAAAGGCCTAATGTTCCTGAACCTGCTAAGGTTCCAAGAAGAAATCTTTCAGGGTAATTTCTTTTTCTTAATTCTGGGATAGACATTTTCCCAACTGTTGCAACGGTCGCTGCTGAGGATCCAGAAATAGCTGCAAATATTGCACAACCTAAAATGTTAACATGTATTAAACCACCAGGTAATTTTGATAGCCAGGGAGATAATCCTTTAAATAAATTTTCTGAAAGTCTAGTTCTAAATAAAATTTCTCCCATCCAAACAAAAAGTGGTAGAGCTGTTAAAGACCAAGAAGATGCCATGCTCCACATAGTTGTTGCCATTGCATCTCCTACTGGTCTTGTTGTAAACATTATCATTCCGATTGTAGAAACCCCAATCATACTTATTCCAACCCAAATTCCAGATCCAAGAAAGAATAAAAGAACACTTATAAAAAAAATTGTTAAATAAAGTTCAGTCATTGGATTTTTCAATAAATATTTTTACAAAGTTATGTGTTATGCAAATAAAGAAGATAATCGAGCCTAGTGCTACACCAGTTTGTGGTATCCAAAGTAAAATTTCGTCTGCACCCTGACTCCTCTCAGCAAGCTGTATTGAAACGATCCACATCTTAATAAAATAAAAAGCTAAAAAACCTGAAAAAAATGTAGATACTCCCAAACACCAGAAAGTTAAAAATTTTAATAATTTACCTTTAGCTTTTTCTAAAAATAAAGTAATTCGTATGTGAGCATTTTCATTGAATGTGTATGCAAGAGCTAAAAATGATGCTGATGCTAAGCTATAACCAGAATATTCAGTTAAACCACGAATATAAAAACCAAAAATTCTTGAGGTTATTCCTAAAACAATAGTCCCTAAAATTAAGATTAAAAAAATAGCTGCTAGGTATCCCGAGAATTTATAAAATGAATTTAAAAATTTATCTAATTTTTGAAGCATAAAGGCCGTACCCTATTATACGGCCTTTTTGCCTAAATTAAATTTATTTATAAGCCGATAAAACAGCTTGTCCTCTTGAACCAGCTCTACCTGCCCATTCTTTGGCCATAGTAGCACCAGTTTTTTCAAAATGACTTTGTAAAGCTGCATTAACTTTTCCAACTACCATTCCAGCATCTGCTAAAGCTTTTTTATCTGCAACATTACCCTGCTTAGATAAGTTCCAGCCTTTTCTCTCAGCAACTGCTGCTTGGTTCATAACTATTTTTTTAGTTGCATCGTCTAGCTTATTCCAAGCTTTCTTATTTACAACAACCATGTTTTTCGGAAACCATGCTGCAATATCATAAAAATATTTAACACCGTTTTCCCAAATTTTACTATTTTTACCTGTTGTTGGTGACGTGATCATACTTTCAACCATTCCAGTAGAGAATGCTTGACTGATCGCAACAGCTTCTAACTTAGTTGGTTTCATACCAGTTAGTTCTGCAATTCTAATTGTTGCAGAGTTATATGCTCTAAATTTAAGACCTTTAAGATCGCTTACAGAGTTAATTGCTTTTTTACTGTACAGACCTTGAGCTGGCCACGGAACTGCGTAAAGGAAAACTAGTCCTTTTTTATCAAGTCCTTTAACCAATTCTGGCTTCGAAGCTTTATAAAGTTTTTGAGCATCTGCGTAAGTTTGAGCAACAAAAGGAATAGAATCTACTTCTAATAATGGATCAAAACTTCCATGAGCAGACATAAATCTTTCACCGATTTGTGTTTGTCCTGTTTGTACAGCTCTTAAAATAGCTCCACCTTTAAATAAAGAACCACCTGGGTGAGTCTTAATTGTAAGTTTACCGCCTGTTTTTTCAGTAACAGCATTTGCAAATTCTGTTGCGTTTGCTGAATGGAAATTGCTTGCTCCATATGCTAGAGCCATGTTCCATGTCTCTGCTTGAGCAGCACCCATACTGATAAGTAAAGAGGTAAGTATTACACTTATTTTTTTAATTATTTTCATATGTCCCCCTATAATTAATAAAATAGTATTTCACATTCATGCTTTGTAAATTGCAAGACCTTTTTTTTGAATAACAGACCCATTTTGATTAAATATTTCTTTAAAGTTCCCTAATAAACTAATATAAGTACTATTTTAAATGGCTGACATAATACTCCTACCAAAAGTAATAATTTTTTTTCAAATAGTTTTTATCGATATTGTTATGGCTGCAGATAATGCAATCATTATTGGTTTAATCGCTTCTTCTTTTGCTTCCAAGGATAGAAAGAGAATAATACTACTTGGTGTTTTTGGGGCTTTTCTTTTTAGAGTAATTTTTGCTGCAATAACAGTACAACTATTACAGTATCCAATACTAAAAGTTGTGGGTGGGGCATTACTAATTTGGATTATTGTGAAGTTAATTAAAGATTTAGAAATTTTTGATGCTTTAAAAACATCTAAACAACAAACCCCCAAGCCAAAAAAACCACCTTCATTTGCTTCGGCAGTTTATGCAATAGTAGTTGCTGATGTTACATTAAGTTTTGACAATGTCTTGGGAGTTGCTGCTGCCGCTAAAAATGAAACGGGATTATTAATCTTTGGCTTATTATTATCAGTTCTTCTAGTTGGAACTGTAGCAACTTTTTTTGCAAATTATATTAAAAACCATAAATGGGTAGGTGTCCTTGGATTGGTAGTAATACTTTTTGTAGCTGTTCAATTAATTCTGGGTGGTACAAATGAAATTTACCCAGGTACAATACCAGAATTTATTTTAAAAATTATTTAATTAATTAATTTAAGTATCTCTTGAGCAAGTACGTTATACCCTTTGGGTGTGTAGTGATCCCATTTTAAACGAATTTCATTAAAAATTTCATCAATATTTTTTTCATTATATTCATTTTCAATTTTTTTGTTGAAATCATAAAACCTAATATTCTTTTCGTTAAAAAAATTCTTTAAGATATTAATGTCATTTTTTAAAAGATTTTTTAAATTTTGTGTTTCTTTATTTGTTGGAAACATAATATCTGGATTAATTGAATTAATAACTACAAAAAGTTTTTTTTCTCTTTTTTCTAAGTATTTGTTTGCTTTATTAAAAATATTTATCGTTTCATCCAAATTGTCTGAACTTAATAGATAATAAAATTTATCATCGAAACTTATAACCTTGTTATCAATATTTTTTATATATCCCCTTATAATAGCTAAATCTAAATGGTATAATCTTGCTAGTTCCCTTAGCTTTCTTTTTTTCCTTTTATTTAAGTAATTATAAATTTCTTTTTCTCTAATATTGTTTTTTTCAAATAAGTTTTGGGTTTTGTTATTAATAAAATAATTTAATAAAATTTTATCATTTCTTTCTATTGAAAGATCATAGAAATCATTGTCAGGTGTAAAAACCCAAACTAAAGTATCATAATTAAAATACCGGTCGTATTCTAATAAAGTAGCATATTCGATTAATGGACCGTTTCCGTAAATACCCAGCCCTATTGTTTTTTTTCCTAATTCATTCATTTGTCCAATTAAATTAGATTTATTTTTTACGCATTGACCATGTACATATGAATCACCCAAAACTAATATATTTATATTTTTCTCATACTTAGTATTGTTAAATCCAAGTTTATCAGATTCATAAGTAATTGGTTTATCATTTTCATCTAAACACATTATAGTTTTTTTTTTGGAAATACCTGAAAGAGGAATGATGTTCTTGTTTTTATTTAAAAATTTATATGGGGCAAAGGATAATACTGTGTCTTCCTTATTTTCAGCTTCCATTTTATTTTGATAATAAAATTTAGTTTTTTTGTATAATGAACCCGAGTTAAACTGAAGATATATCTCTAAAGCATACAGTAAAATATACAAAATTAAAAAGTTTGCTAAAATAATCTTGATTATTTTGATAATTTTAGAAAATTGCAATTCTTCCCTTTTTTTTTGAAAGTAGTCTATTTTTTACTTTTATGTTTAGTTTAGAAAGACTTCCAGATTTAAGAGTTCTCAGATTTTGAACATCCCTGAGAAATCTCTCTGCTTCTTTCATTTCAACTATGCCCTTGGTAAGAGTAATAAATTTTTCTATATAGTTAAATCTTGCAAAAGGTCTGCTACCAGCGGGATGGGCATCAGCAACTGATATTTCATCTTGGATTTTTCTACCGTCTTTCATTTTAATAACTACTCTACCCCCAAAACTTTTTTTGTTTGGATCTGGATCATGGTATTTCTTTGTCCATTTTTTATCTTCAAAAGTTTTAATTTTTTTCCATAATTTCACAGTGCTTTTTTTGTTTGCTCTTCTTGGAGTATATGAATTAACATGGTGCCATTTACCATCTTCAAGTGCTACCGCAAATATGTACATTATCGAATGATCTAAAGTTTCTCTGCTAGCTTTTGGATCCATTTTTTCTGGATCTTTTGCGCCAGTTCCAATTACATTATGAGTATGATGACTGGTATGAATATCTATTGATTTAATTTTTGAAATATTGTCAATCTTTTCTTTCATACTTCTTGCTAGATCTATTAATGCCTGTGACTGATATTCGGCTGAATGTTCTTTTGTATATGTCTCTAATATTGCTTTCTTTTTCTCATCTATATTAGGAAGAGTAACTGTGTATTGAGCTTTGGGTCCTGAAAGAACGTAAGCAATGACACTATCTTCTCCCTCATATATTGGGCTAGGTGCGCCTTCTCCTCTCATGCAT
>CACGAV010000006.1 GCA_902571095.1 uncultured Pelagibacteraceae bacterium | reverse complement strand
TTTTTGTAACTTTGATTCATGAAATGATAAAAAGGGATGTTAAAAAAGGTTTGGCAACATTGTGTATAGGCGGAGGAATGGGTGTTGCTATGTGTGTTGAAAGAAAATGAAAATATCAAAACAAATAAGAAAAGACTCAAAAAAATCAAAAAAGAAATTGCCTTTTTCTGTAAGAGGTTACCAGATATATTACGGAATAATAATTGCCGTTGTACTGTTAATTGGTCTTAGCCAGGTATTTTCTTAATAAAATTTTTTGAATTAATACCTGAGAGTTAACGGCAGTTCTCTTTTTTTTAAATATAAGTCTTAAAAGTTGCATGATTTATATTACAAAATCTAAGTGTTAAAAAAGCGGACAAATTGTGTCAAAAATTGTGTATAATAATTAAATGCCAAAGAACATTTCTGTACCAGATATTGGTGATTTTAAGGATGTTGAGATTATAGAGGTTTTAGTAAAACCCGGAGACCAAATAAAAAAAAATGATCCAATCGTCACTTTAGAAAGTGACAAATCAAGTGTTGAGGTGCCATCACCTTACGATGGAAAAATATCTCAATTAAAAGTAAAAATTGGAGATAAAGTTTCAGAAGGTAGTATTCTAGCTACCTTAGATGGCACAAATGAAAAAAGGGAAGATGTTGCCAAACCAACAAAAGAAATAATCGAAGTTGAGGAACAAACAATTCCAAAAATGGAAAAAACAAATGGTCTAAGAAATGGAAAGGAGACGATTTATGCTCAACCCATTTCTAAGGATGATATAGATCCTGCGGAAACACAAGAGTGGTTGGATTCCTTACGAGCAGTTGTAAAAGCAGATGGCTCATCTAGAGCTGGTTACTTACTTAAAAAAGTAATTGATGAAGCTTACACACAAGGATTAATTTTACCAGACACTAGAACTACTCCTTATATAAATACAATACCTGCCACCGCAGATATCCAATCGCCAGGAGATCAAAATTTAGAGAGAAAAATTAGAGCTTACATAAGATGGAATGCAGCTGCCATGGTTGTAAAGGCTAATAAAAAAAATCCAGAACTAGGAGGCCACATAGGTACTTTTGCTTCTGCAGCAACATTATATGACGTCGGTATGAATCATTTTTGGAGAGCAAAAAATAATAAATTTGGTGGTGATTTAGTTTATTTCCAAGGTCATAGCGCACCGGGTATGTATGCAAGAGCTTTTTTAGAAGGAAGAATTACAGAAAAACAATTAGATAAATTTAGACAAGAAGTTGAGAAAGGCGGATTGTCTTCTTACCCACATCCTTGGTTGATGCCTAAGTTTTGGCAGTTCCCAACTGTGTCCATGGGACTTGGTCCTATGATGGCAATCTATCAAGCTAGGTTTACTAAGTATTTAATAAATAGAGGTCTTTTAAAAGATCAAGATAGGAAAATTTGGTGTCATCTAGGTGATGGTGAAATGGATGAACCCGAAAGCTTTGGAGCTGTAGGACTAGCAGCAAGAGAAAAATTAGATAATTTGATTTTTGTTATTAATTGTAATCTTCAAAGACTAGATGGACCTGTAAGAGGAAATGGAAAAATTATTCAAGAACTTGAAGGAAGATTTAGAGGCTCGGGTTGGAATGTAATTAAAGTAATTTGGGGCTCTTACTGGGATCAACTTTTGTCTAAAGATAAAACTGGTTTACTAGTTAAAAGAATGACTGAAGCAGTTGACGGTGAATATCAGGCATTCAAAGCAAAAGGTGGGGCTTATGTAAGAGAGAAATTTTTTGGTAAATATCCTGAATTAAAAGACTTGGTAGCAAATATGACTGATGCTGATATTTGGAAATTAAATAGAGGCGGACACGATCCTCATAAAGTTTACTCAGCTTATAATGCAGCTGTTCAATGCAAAGGTAAGCCAACTGTAATAATAGCTAAGACAATTAAGGGTTATGGAATGGGTAAATCTGGTGAGAGTATAAATACAACTCACCAACAAAAGAAATTAGACGAGGAAGATTTATTATTTTACAGAGATAGATTTAATGTGCCACTTACTGATAAGCAGGTTAAAAATATTGAATATTACAAACCAGCAGAAAATTCACCAGAAATAAAGTATTTAAAAAATTGCAGAATTAAGCTTGGTGGACACATTCCTGAGAGAACTACTTTTGCAAAACCAGTTAAAACGCCTCCTCAAGATATATTTGAAAGTTTTATGAAATCTACTGGTGATAAAGAAATGTCTACTACAATGGCTCTTGTAAGAATGCTTGCAAATTTACTAAGAGACAAAAATGTTGCGCCAAGGTTGGTACCTATAATTGCTGATGAGGCAAGAACTTTTGGTATGGAAGGTTTTTTTCAAAAGATTGGTATTTATGCACATGAAGGTCAAAAATATGAACCAGTCGACTCTGAACAATTAAGTTCCTACAGAGAAGACAAAAGTGGGCAAGTTTTACAAGAAGGTATTACTGAGGCGGGGGCAATGTCATCATGGATTGCAGCTGGAACTTCTTACACTAATCATGATTTAGAAATGGTTCCTATTTATTTGTTTTACTCTATGTTTGGTTTTCAAAGAATTGGAGATTTAGCTTGGGCTGCAGCAGATTCTCAGACTAGAGGTTTTTTAATTGGAGCAACATCTGGAAAAACAACTTTAGCTGGTGAGGGATTACAACACCAGGACGGACATAGTCTTCTCCTAGCATCTGCAATACCCAACTGTGTGAGTTATGATCCTACATTTTCATATGAGATGGCAGTTATTTTTAGAGATGGATTAAAAAGGATGCATGAGAAAAAAGAAAATATTTACTACTACATAACTGCAATGAACGAAAATTATACTCATCCAGAAAAACCCGCTGGTTCGGATCAGGGAATTTTAAAAGGAATGTATTTATTTAAAAACTATAAAGGAAAAGGTAAAGCTAAAGTTCAAATGCTTGGTTCAGGATCAATTTTAAGAGAAGTTATTAAAGCTGCTGAAACTTTATCAAAAGATTACGGAGTAGATTGTAATGTTTGGAGTGCTACTAGTTTCAATGAATTAAAGAAAGATGGTATGGAAGTTGAAAGAAGAAATTTATTAAATCCAAAAGAGAAGCCTAAGAAAAGTTATGTACAAAAATGTTTAGACTCTCAAGAGGGAATTATATTTGCAGCATCAGATTATATAAGATCACATACAGACCAAATAAGACCATATCTTAATAAACCATTCTATACATTAGGAACTGATGGTTTTGGAAGAAGTGATACAAGAAAAGAATTAAGAAAATTTTTTGAAGTTGATAAAAAGCATATTGTTACATACACTTTAAGCGCATTAGCAAAAGAACAATTGATGGCTTCAGAACATGCAGAAAAAGCGATTAAAAAATACGATATTGATCAAACAAAAGTTTTTCCAACAAAATTATAGAGTTTAATGGCTGAAAAAAAATTATTAGTTCCAAATATCGGAGATTTTAAAAATGTTGAAGTGATTGAGGTATTAGTTAAGTCAGGACAACAGATCAAAAAAAATGATCCCTTAATTACTTTGGAAAGTGATAAATCAAGTGTAGAAGTTCCTGCAACTGATGAAGGAAAAATCAATAAGATTATTGTTAAAGTTGGTGACAAAGTTTCAGAAGGAAGTGAAATATTATCATTAGATTCTGTAAGTAAAAAGGAAGAAAGTAAAAAAGCAGTTGAGGTAAAAGAAAATATCCCTGAAAAGAAAATAGTAACTGAAACTCCAAAAGAAATAGCTCCTGTAGTAAAAAAATTGAGTAAAGACGGCGTATCATCTGCAAGTCCAAAAGTAAGAAAATTTGCAAGAGAATTAGGTGCTGATGTCGTTCAGATACCTGGATCACAAAGAGCTGGTAGAGTAACTGAAGATGATGTGAAAAAATTTGTAAGATCCCAGGTATCAGTTAATGAAGGAAAGGTTGAAAAGAAAGTTTACAAGGATGAATATCCTCATGAAGCATTCGGAGAAATAGAAAAAAAAGATCTTCCCAGAGTGAAAAAGTTATCTGGTCCTCAACTTGTTAGATCTTGGACTGAGATTCCTCACGTTACTCAACATGATGAGATAGATATAACTGAAATGGAACAGTTTAGAACAACATTAATCGATAATTATTCTGGTGATAGAATAAGAATAAGTCCATTAGCATTTATAACTAGAGCAGTGGTAAATGCACTTAAAGAGTATCCAAATTTTAATTCTTCTATAGATCCCGAGAACAATAAATTAATTTTTAAAAAGTATTACCATGTTGGTTTTGCGGTTGATACTCCGCACGGTTTGATGGTTCCAAAAATTAGAAATGTTGATCAATTAGGATTAAAGGAAATTTATGAAGAATTAAGAAAAGTAAGTAAACAATGTAAAGAGCTTAAAATAGATAAGAAGGAATTTTTTGGGGGTTCAATGACAATTTCAAGCTTAGGAGGTATTGGAGGAAATTTTTTCACACCAATTATTAATCCTCCAGAAGTAGCTATTTTAGGTGTTGGTAAAACTTTTGATAAAATTAAAAAAGTTAACGGTCAATTTATTGTGAGAAAGATGCTTCCAATATCTCTATCTTATGATCACAGAGTAATTGATGGTGCTGAAGGCGCAAGATTTTGTGTGCACTTATCTAAAAGTTTAGGTAAAGATTTTGCATTCAAGCTTGCAGTTTAAATGGATAAAAAAATATTTTCATTAATTTGTGCGGTCGGATGTTCTTTTCTTTGGGGTACAGCTTTTGTGGCCCAAGATATGGGAATGGATTATATTGGCCCTTGGACATTCTCTGCGGCTCGTTTAATTTTAGGCTTCTTAGCACTACTACCATTTTTTTTTATTTTTGAGTTTAAAAAAATCAAAGAGACAAAATTAAATTATAAATTTGTTGTAGGTTATATATTTTTTTTAGGTTTTTTATTAGCTGGAGGAAATATTTTACAGCAGATTTCACTAATTTATACCGATGTAGCAAACTCAGCGGTCTTTACAGTTTTGTATGTAGTTATAGTTCCAATAATTGCTTTTTTTCTTTTTTCAAAAAAAATTCATAAATCTGTTTGGCCATCAGTAATGATGTGTTTAATTGGTGGTTTTCTTCTTAGTGAATTAGGTAATCTTAGAGTAAGGTTTGGTGACACTCTTGTAGTAATTGGGGCTTTTTTCTGGGCCTTTCATATTGTTTATATTTCTAAATTTTTAAAAGTTTTCAATTTTCCGATTACTATTGCTTCTTTTCAATGTCTTGCTGCTGCAATATTTTCTTCTGTTCCGATGTTTGCTTACGAATATGTCTCATTAAAAGTTTTATCATTAGAAGCGGCTGAATTACTTTATGCAGGAGTTTTATCTAGTGGAATTGCTTTTATGCTTCAAATTCTAGCTTTACAAAATATTTCTCCTGCTCCAGCTGCAATTATTTTTTCTTTAGAAGGTGTATTTGGATCAATAGCTGCATGGATAATATTAGACCAATTTCTTAATGAATATAAAATCTTGGGAATTATAATTATTTTATCAGCTGTTATTTTCTCACAACTGGCTCCTTTGTATGATAAAAGAAGACATGGACGAAACTGATTCTGGTTATTCAAAGCACGTTGGCGGACTTAAAATTAAAAAGATTGATGATAAAAATTTTGAGTACCATGCTGAAGTTAAAGAAATGCACCTTAATACTGCAGGCATGGCACACGGTGGCTTCTTAACTTTTATTGCAGATACAGGTATGGGAAATGGAGCACATAGAGCTGCGGGTAAACAGTGTGTGACGATTTCCCTTGAAATGAAATTTATTTCTGCCGCAAAATTAGGGGATAAACTCATTGCAAAAGTAAAAATACAAAAAACAACTAGATCGCTGGTATTTTTAACATGTGAAATAGTAAATTCTCGTGGAATAGTTGCAGTTACGTCAGGTGTTTGGAAAATTTTAAAAACCTAAACTTTTTTTCTTCTATAATTCAGGTAAGCAAAAATTAAAAATATTATTAATGCGAAAGGATAAACAATACTTTTGCTTGGTCTATTTTGATTTTCAACTTTAAATTCTGTTATTTGATCATCAATGGAAAGTCCTTTCCTTTTTGCTAAACCGTTCCATTTCAAATTATTTACTATTATTTTTTCGTTAACAGTCTCTACGGATATACCAAGTTTTTCAAGATTATAATCTTCATCAAATGAATTTTTCGGTATCACAAACAATTTATATCTTTCTCCATATTCGGTTAATCTGGTTACTTTTATTCTAAGTTCATTATTTGATTGAAGAACTAATTCTTGATTTTTGCTTAAATCTTTAAAATTATATTTTGGTATAAATTTATTTAATATGAAATCCGGTCTTAATAAAGCTAGCGCGATAATTAAAAAAACTAATATTTCATAAATTTTTAGCTTATTAAAAAACCATCCCTGAGTTGCAGAAGTAAATATAAGAATTCCTGCTAATGATGTGAAGACTACCATTAATGCATGCCAGACATTTTCAATACCGATCAATAGTAATTCGTGATTAAACAAAAATACAATAGGAAGAATTCCTGTCCGTAAACTGTACCAAAAAGATTGAACTCCTGTTCTAAGGGGATCACCTCCTGATATTGCTGCTGCAGCATAAGACGCTAAACCAACTGGAGGTGTTATATCTGCCATCAGTCCGTAATAGAAGACAAATAAGTGGACTGCAATAAGTGGAAATATATAACCGGATGCATTTCCCACATCTACTAGTACAGCTGACATCAATGATGCAACAACTACGTAGTTTGCAGTTGTTGGGAGACCCATTCCTAAAAGCAAACATAAAACAATAGTGAGAAGAATTAATATCACTACGTTATCTTTTGCTAAAGACTCAACGACAATAATTAAATTTGTACTCAAACCAGTTGATCCAACAGCACCAACGATTACACCTGCTGTTGCAATAGCAACACCCACTCCTACCATATTATAAGCACCTTTTTGGAAACCAGTTATAGTCTGATTATACCATTCCTTTAAAGGATTAATAAAATCTTTATCTTTTGAACCCTCGATTAGTTTTTTAATTAAATTAACTGAAAGCAAAGTAACTATTGTATAAAAAATAGAAAAAGATGCAGTTAGTCTTAAATAAACCAACAAGTAAATCAAAACAAAGATTGGGATTAAAAAGTGCAAACCAGATATAAAAGTTTTCTTTAAATTAGGTATCTCGCTTTCTTCCATGCCTTTTAAGTTCAGTTTTAGTGCCTCAAGATGAGAAATATAAAAAAGAGCGATATAAGAAATAATTGCTGGTAAAAAAGCGTGTTTAACTACCTCAAAATAAGTAATTCCAATAAAACTAGCTATAATAAAAGCTGCTGCACCCATTACGGGTGGCATTATTTGTCCATTTACTGATGCAGAAACTTCAATAGCTCCCGCCTTCTCTTTTGAGAAACCAGTTTTTTTCATTATAGGAATTGTGAAGGTTCCAGTGGTAACTGTATTTGCAATTGAAGATCCAGATATTAAACCTGTCATGCCAGATCCAAGGATTGCAGCTTTGGCTGGGCCACCTCTCATTTTTCCAACCATCGCAAAAGCTAAATCTAGAAAATACTTCCCACCACCAGCTGTATCTAGAAGAGCGCCAAATAGTACGAAAAGAAAAATAAAGTCTAAAGAAACACTGATTGGAATTCCAAATATAGCTTCCTGGTCAAACCAATGATATCCTACAAGTCTTCTTACTGAAAGTCCTCCATGAGAAATTATTTCGGGAAAATATTTACCAAAAAATGAAAAAAGTAAAAAAGCAATTGCAACAATTACAAGTGGGATTCCTATAACTCGCCTTGTAGATTCAAGAAGTGCAAAAATTCCAAAAGTTCCGATTAATAATTCAATTGGTAAAACAAATTGGCTACCAAGAAAGTTTAGATCAAGGTCTAATAGGATTCCCCCCCTATCAACGATTTGATCATAAAAGAAATAAATATATATACATGCTAGAAAAGCTGAACATGCTAGAATGATATCTATAAAACCGGTCTTACCTTTTTTTGTCATTGGAAAAATTAGAAAAGCTAACAGTAGAGCAAATCCTAAATGAATGGCTCTTGCGGGCAGCCCCTTAAAAAGACCAACTCCAAACATAAATGGGAATGGAGAGGCATACCAAAGTTGAAATAATGACCAAATAATTGCAATACTTGCGACTATCTTTAAATGCAAACCCGTAAGATTACGAGTCGGTGATAAATCTTCTTGAATTTTTTTATTTAGAAAACTTTCTTTATCGTTTTTCATGAAACTCTAGAATACTCCATTATAAAAAAAAGGCCCAATAAAATATTGGGCCTTTTAATTTAAAATGTAAAAATTATTACATTAATCCTGCTTCTTTATAATACTTCATTGCACCAGGATGCAACGGAGCTGATAACCCATCCTTAATCATATTTTTCTTTTCAAGAAAAGCAAAAGCTGGATGTTGTTTTTTAAAATCTTCAAAATTTTCCATAACAGCTTTAGTTACTAGATAAACAAGTTCTTCGGATACGTTAGCACCAGTCACAAATGTAGCTTTAACACCAAAAGTCGTTACATCTTTTTTCTGACCTGTGTAAGTACCCTTTGGTATTACTGCTTTAGCATAGTAATCAGCGCCATCAATTAAACCTTGAACAGGTCCACCTGTTAGATTAATTGGCATTGCTTTAGCTGCACAAGTTGCTGCTTCTTCCATTGCTCCATTAGGAAATCCTACAGAGTAACCAAATGCGTCTATCTTGCCATCACATAATGCTTTTACTTGTTGAGAAGATGTTAATTCAGTAGTTCCTTTAAACATATTCATATCAGCGCCCATAGCTTTCATTAGCTCTTCCATTGTTCCCCTTTGACCAGAACCTGGGTTACCAATATTAACTACCTTTCCTTTTAAGCCATCAAAGTCTTTAACTTTAGCTTTTTTTCTTGCCCAAATTTGAAAAGGTTCGTTATGAACTGAAAATACAGCTCTTAGATCACCAAATTGTTTTCCTTCCCATTTGCTTGAACCATTATAAGCATGAAACTGCCAGTCAGATTGCGCAACGCCAAATTGGAATTCTCCCGCTTTTATTTGACCAATATTATAATTTGATCCACCAGTAGATGGAGCTGTACATCTATATGCTTTGGCTGTTCCTTTTTTTCGTCCGTGTTCAGCACTTATAGCTTGCTTGTGTAACATTTTACAAACAGAGTTTCCAACTTGAAAATATACTCCAGTTGGTCCTCCAGTTCCTATTGTAAAAAACTCAGCTGATTTAGCAACTGACATTATCGGTAAAGATAATGCAAGCAGCATAGCCAGAGCTGAGATTGAAGAGATTATTTTTCTCATTTTTCCCCTTTCGTTAATTGTACAATTAATACTTAAAATGTATCAATTCATTGACACTAATGTAAAACTAAATAGCTTAAATTGGACGTCAATTTTTAATGTGAATTTAAAGAGTTTTAGACCACTCTACTAATTTGTTTGTTCCCTCTACAACATTTGGGGCATATTTCTTTATAACTTCATCATCTAGACTTTTAGTTGTGCTGATATTTTTTAAGAAAATTTCTCCATTAAAGTCTGTATAGCTTAATCTTGCTAACATTTTGTTTGGTTTAAAACCAAAATCAGAACCAGGTAAAAGTGCTACACCTGTTTTATACAAAATATCCTCACACATATCGTTAGAGGTTTTAAACTTTGAGTTTAAAAATTCAGGCATTAAATAAAAGGCTCCTTGGGGAGGATTTATTAAAACTTTGTTGGATTTTAAATTATTATAAACATAATTTCCAACTGATTTTAAAATGTTTTTACTTTTATTCAAATAGTCACTGTAATCACCTCTGTATGCTTCTACTGCAGCAAACTGTAATGGAGTATTTACTGTAGAATATGATTCGCTTGCTAAAGTTTTTAAAGCTTTCAGAAAATTACTTTGGTTTTTAGGTACTGCAAAAAAACCTAATCTCCATCCACCCGCTCCACACCATTTGCTTAAACCCCCACTTATAAAAGTTCCTTCAGGATAAAATTTTGAAATTGACTCATAATTTTTTTTAAAATTTATATCTGCATAGATCTCATCAGATAAAATATTGATATTATTCTTTTTTGCTATTTCAGCAATTTGTCCAAAATTATTACAAATTGATCCAGAAGGATTATTTGGAGAATTAATTATCAAAATAATATTTTTTTTATTTATTTTTTTTATTTTTTCTTCTAGTTGTTTTGAGGTCGGAAACCAATTATTATCTATCGATGTCTCTATCCAATGAACTTTGTTAAGAGCTATTTGGGCTTGAGGTTGATATGAAACCCAGCTTGGTGCTGGTAAAATTATATCTCCATCAAATGCTATATGCATTAACAACATTGCTTCCTTTGAACCAGGTGTGATAATTATATTTTCTTTTTCATAAGTAATTCCTGTTCTTTTGAGTAAATATTTTGATATAGCTTCTCTTAATTGAGGAAGTCCCTGCATTGGTAGATAATCTTTTTTATGAGCATTATCTTTTAGTACTGATACAATTTTTTCTGGAATAGGGAATGGCGATTGGCCAAAGCCAAAGTTAAAAACTTTTTTTCCTGTATTTAAAAGTTTTTTGACCTTTTCATTAATTGCTAAAGTAGATGATGGTTTTAAGCTAGCAATATTTTTCTTTATATAATTTTCCACTTCAAATAAATAGTACTACAGAAATAATTAATTAAATAGAACGTTTGACAAAGTGATTCGGTCATGCTTTAATCATCTTTTGTTCTCAAACCAGATCTATATATAGTGTCTGAAAAAAATTATAATACAAATTGATACTCACATGTCTAATAAAATTATAGCTGTTCTAGGTCCAACAAATACAGGTAAAACATTTTTAGCAATCGAAAAAATGTTAGAATTTAACTCTGGAATTTTTGGCCTTCCTTTAAGACTTTTGGCCAGAGAGGTTTACGATAAATGTGTTTCTAAAGTTGGACAAGAAAAAGTAGCATTGATAACCGGAGAAGAAAAAATAATTCCAAATTCATCTCAGTACTTTATTTGTACTGTTGAGGCAATGCCCAAAAATAAAGAAGTCGATTTTATAGCTGTTGATGAAATACAAATGTGCGGGGATAGAGAGAGAGGTCATATTTTTACTGACAGATTATTAAATTTTCGTGGTGAAGTTTTAACCATGTTTCTTGGTTCGCAAGTAATGAAAAATATAATAAAAGATATTCTTCCAGAAACACAATTTATTGAACAACAAAGATTTTCTAAACTTTATTATAATGGACATAAAAAAATTTCAAGATTGGACAGAAAAAGTGCCCTAATTGCTTTTTCTATTGAGGAAGTTTATGCAATAGCTGAACTTGTGAGGAGGCAAAAGGGTGGTGCTGCTGTTATAATGGGATCTCTTAGTCCTAAAACAAGAAATTCTCAAGTAGAGGTGTACCAATCTGGTGACGTAGATTATTTAGTTGCCACAGATGCAATTGGAATGGGATTAAATATGGATATTGAACAAATAAGTTTTTCTAGCCTTAAGAAATTCGATGGAAAAAAAACACGACGTTTAAGAACTACGGAAATTTCACAAATAGCTGGAAGAGCTGGTAGGTATAAAACTGATGGAATGTTTGGTGTGACAGGGGGCTGTGAAAACATTCTACCTGATGAAATTGAAAGAATAGAAAATCACAATCTTGATGATATTAAATTTTTATTTTGGAGAAATACAAACTTAAATTTTAATAGCCCAGAAGAATTAATTCGGTCTCTGGAGAAAAAAACCTCGAGTAAAAATTTTCAAAAAATATCTGACTCGCTTGATGAAAATGTATTAAAGTATCTTGTTAGAGATAAAAAACTAAAATTTTCAAATGACAAGCTTAGTTTGCTATGGGAATGTTGTCAAATTCCTGACTTTCAAAAAAAAGCATTTACTCACATAGATGTGGTAACAAAAGTTTTTAATTTTTTAAATTCAAAAAAAAATAAAATCCCTAATGATTATATGAAAAGTCAATTAAGTGGGCTTGATAAATATATTGGAAATATTGATATGATATCAAATAAAATATCGAATGTAAGAACGTGGTCTTATGTTACAAATAAAAAAAATTGGGTAGAAAACGCTGACTATTGGAAACAAATGAGCAAAGATATTGAGGATGGGTTATCTGAAAAATTACATGATGAATTAACTAAAAGTTTCATAGATAAAAGAATTAGTGTTTTGTCTAGAGGACTTAAACAAGATGTTAAATTAAAAACAGACATTAATAATAATGATGAAATTATAATAGATGGTCAATTGATAGGAAAATTAAAAGGGTTAAAACTAAATCTTGAGTTTACATCAAGTACTTTAGATACAGATATTAAATCATTAAAAAAAGCTGCAAGACATGGCCTTGAAGATGAATTGTCAAAAAGAGTAAAAGAAATTAAAGATAAAAAGGAGGTTGTACTTGGAAATAACTTTAAAATTATATGGAAAGAAAATCCTATTGCAAAAATTAAGAAGGGTAAAAATTATCTATATCCTGAAATAGATATAATCGCAGACGACTCTCTTCCTTATCAATCAAGAGAAGATTTGATTGAATTTTTGAATAGCTGGATGAAAAGTTATATATCTGAACAGTTAAGTGATTTGATTAATCTAACAAAACTAGAAAATAAAAATAAGTATTTAAGAGCTTTGGCTTTTCAATTGTATGAAAATAATGGAATACTTAAAAGGGATGTTGTTAATGATGTTGTTAAACTAATTTCCAAAGAAGAGAGAAAGCAGTTTAGAAATCTTGGTATCAAAATTGGGCGTTATCATATTTTTTTACCAAAAATGCTCAAACCTAAAGCTGTATCTCTGAGGATATTGTTATGGTCTTTTCATAATAGTGAACAAAATAATAATGTTATACCAAAATCTGGTTTAAATTTTTTAATTGATACAAAAGGGACATTTAATAGTAAATTCCTACTTTTATGTGGATTTGAAAAGTTTAAAAATTTTTATATAAGAGTGGATATTTTGGAAAAATTTTTCTTAAAAATAATTGATAATACGAAAGATAATAAATTTAAAATTAATTCTGAGATGATGAATTTGCTAGGTTGCTCAAAAGAAAATTTTTTTCTATTGATGAATATAATGAATTATAAAAAACTAGATAATGAAACAGATGTATTCTTTTATAAAGGCGAGAAAAGAAAAAAAATTGAGAAATTGAGAAATTTAAGTAAAAAAAATTCTCCTTTTAATAAATTAATGTCTTTAAATTTAAAATGATTCTTAAAATTTTTGACAAAAAAATTGACGAAAAAAATAATGATCAAGATTTAATAAAAATTATTTCATTATTTATCCATGCAGCTAAAATTGACGAGGATTACACTGAAAAGGAAAAAAAAATTATAATTAATTTTATAAAGAAATTTCTTACAAATAAAAGGGATGAGAATTCTATTTTAAAACTGATAAGAGAATCTGAGGAAAAAGAAAAAAATTCTAATCAAATTTTAGAATACACAAAAGAGGTTAAAAAAATGGACTTGAATTTTAAAACTGCGGTAATAGAGACACTATGGGAAATTATTTTATCTGATAAGAAATCAGTAGCTTATGAAAGCAATTTGATGAGAAGAATTTGTGGCCTATTGTATGTACCAGATAGATTAAGTGGTGAAATAAAATCAAAAATTTTAAATAAAAAAGATTAATGACTTATTTTGTTAAAGATGAATGTATAAAATGTAAATTAATGGATTGTGTAGAAGTATGTCCTGTTGACTGTTTCTATGAAGGTGAAAATATGTTAGTAATTCATCCTGATGAATGTATTGACTGTGGTGTATGTGAGCCTGAATGCCCTGTTGATGCAATAGTTCCAGATGTAAGTTATAAAGAAAAAGATAAAGATAGATGGTTAGAAATAAATAAAAAGTATTCAAAATTATGGCCAAACATTTCAAAGAAAAAGGAACCACCAAAAGATGCTGAAAAATATAAAAATGAAAAAGATAAATTTCAAAAATATTTTTCTGAAAAACCAGGAGAATAAAAATGCCAAGAAAAAAAGGTAAAACTAAAAAACTTAAAAAAAATAAAGTTAAAGTTAAAAAGTTTGATAAAAAGACAGCTCAGAGTCAAAAAGGTAATTTAGGCGATGAAAAAATTGAAATTAAAAAAATCAAAAAACAGCCTACAGAAAAAAAAATTTACAACATTAATGATCATGTAGTTTATCCAAAGCATGGGATAGGAAAAATTTTATCAGTAGAAAAGGCTGTGATAGGTGATATTGATATACAGTTTTATAAAGTGTTTATTGAAAAAGATAAGCTGACCTTGACAATTCCGATTAATCAGCAGTCAAATTTAAGATCTATTTCTTCAACACATCAAATAAGCAAATGTATTTCAATTTTGAAAAGTAAACCAAAAATAAAAAGGACAATGTGGAGTAGAAGAGCACAAGAGTACGAGCAAAAAATAAATTCAGGAAAAATTTATGATTTGGCTGAAGTGGTGAGAGATTTAAATAAAAATACTAATACCATTGCTGATCAGTCCTACAGTGAGAGACAATTATTCGAAAAAGCTTATGATAGGTTAGAGAGTGAACTTGAAGTAGTTTTAAAAGTATCTTCTGAGGATGCTAAGAAAAAAATGAACAAAGCACTTGGAAGAGAGGAAAAGCTTTTAGATAGTCCATAAAAAAACGCCCTTTCCGTGAGATTTAGAAAGGGCGTTTTAGAAAACTACTTATCTTCTTCTTCTTCTTCTTTTTTTAGCTTTCTTAGCTTTCTTTTTCTTTTTTTTACGTCTTTTAGCCATTGCTATCTCCCTTTTGTTTAAACAAATCAAAGTGATTCGTTAATAAATTCATTTTTAAGTTTTTTTCAATAGATGTCAAATATAAAAGAGTGCAACAATTTTTGAAAAATTTATAAAAATTAATTAAAAAAATTAAAATAATTTTAATTTAAAAAAGCAAGCAATACCAACGTTTTTTATAATTTTTTTTAATAAAGAAATTAATTTTTGTTATAAAGATTTTCTAAATCCTGTTTATATCTTTCGATTATTTTTTTTCTTTTTAACTTTAAAGTAGGAGTCATTAAACCATTTTCAATTGTAAATTCTTCTTCAATTAAATAAAATTTTTTTATTTTTTCAATAATACTTAAATTTTTATTTAAGTTTTCAATAATACTTCTTATAGTTGAATCATTTTTATTTTGTGCATCTACAACTAATAAAGCAACAAGATAATTTTTTTTATCTCCATAAACTAAACTCTGTTTAATTTTTTCATTATTGCAAATTAAATTTTCGATTTTGCTTGGAGAAATATTATCGCCACCATGATTTACTATTATATCTTTTTTTCTATCTGTAATTTTTAAATAGCCACTTGAATCTAATTCTCCAATATCACCTGTGTGTAGCCATCCATCTTTTATAATTTCGTCTGTTTCTTTTGGCTTATTCCAATAACCAAGCATCACATTTTCTCCCTTCACTAAAATTTCACCATCATCAGCTATTTTAACCTGATTGGTTTTGAAAGGAGGGCCTACAGTTTCTACTTTAATATTTCCTGGCAAATTACAACTAACTACAGGTGATGTTTCTGTAAGTCCATAGCCCTGTAAGGTAGGTAAACCTATGGCATTTAGAAATTCACCTACATTTTTATCAAGAGCACCGCCACCAGATACAAATGCTTGTAAATTACCACCAAATTGCTTTTGAATTTTTTTTCTAACCAGAATATTACATATAAAATTTACTATTTTCTGTGTAAAAGTTAGTTTCAATTTTTTTAAATTTTTAATTCCTAATTCAATTGTTTTGTTAATCAGAATTTTTTTTAAACCTTTCTGTTTATTAAAGTTAATATAAATTTTATTGTATAAATTTTGATAAAATCTTGGAACAGCTGTCATAATTGTTGGCTTAGCTAAAGACATGTTGGATAAAAGTTTTTCAAGACTTTCCGCGTAGAAAACCCTAGCCCCCAATAAAATTTGTATGAATTGAACTGCATGTTCATATGAATGAGAAAGAGGTAACCAGGTCAAAAATATAGGATCACGTTTTTTTGTAAGCGGATGAAGTATATCATAAGCTCCTTCGCAATTTGCCAAAATTCCTCCATGGCTTAGTACAACCCCTTTTGGATTACCTGATGTTCCTGATGTATAAATTATACAAGCAGGCATACTTCGTTTTATATTTTTATTTACTATTCTCTCATAGTTTTCTTCATTTAAAATATCTGAAATTAATAAACTTTTTTTTTCGATTTTTTCAAAAGAAATTATATGTTTGGTTTCGGGATTAATAAAATCTTTTATTTTTTTAAATTGATTGTCGTCTGAGACTATTATTAGAGCAGGTTTACAATCTTTTAATATATATTCATAATCATTTGATGAGTAAGTAGTAAATATTGGAACTGATATACCTCCGGCATTCATTACGGCTATATCTGACATCAACCAATAAGGTCTATTCTCTGATAGTATTAAACATCTATCTCCAGGTTTGATTAAATTTTTTATTTTATTGGAAATTTTATATATGCTATCAGTAGTTTCATTCCAATTATAAGTTGGTTTATTAGGTTTTAACCATTTTAAAAAAGGTTTTTTTCCATCAACCTCCATGGATTTTTTAAAATATAACTCAACTAAACTATTTATTTTTGATAATTCCATAACTTTGGTGGGCGAAGAGAGACTCGAACTCTCAAGGTATTGCTACCATTGGATTTTGAGTCCAACGCGTCTACCAGTTCCACCATTCGCCCATTATCTCCATTAATTTATGTTTGTACAAACATTATGTTTTGAATTAATTTAAGACGCAACATAAAAAATGATAAAAAAAATATACGATAAATGTGTTCAATGGGCTGGGCATAAATATGCTAAACCTTTATTGGCATTTGAGGCTTTTATTGAAAGTTCCTTCTTCCCTATCCCTCCTGATGTAATGATAATCCCAATGGTTGTAGCAAAAAGAAAAGAGTTCTTAAGAGTAGCTCTAATTGCTACTATTTTTTCTGTTTTAGGAGCATTGTTTGGATATTTAATTGGTTATGTTTTTTTCAACGAAATAGGAATAAAAATATTTGAAATTTATGGTTATGAGGATCCAAATTTTTTAAAAGAAAAGTTTTCAACAACTGGAGGTTTTTTTTCTTGGTTAGGAATACTTGTGACAGCAGGTTTTACTCCATTACCCTTTAAACTTTTAACTATTTCAAGTGGCTTTATTCATTTTAACTTACTATTTTTTATTATCATTTGTATCCTCACTAGAGGATCAAGATTTTTAATTGTATCATTTTTAACATATAAATTTGGGCAAAAATTAGGTCCTTTTTTAGAAAAAGAAGGTGCTAAATGGTCGGTGATTTTAACAGTAATTGTTTTAATAATTATTGCTGGAGTTTATTTTTTGATTAAGTGAAATGGACAAAAATTTAAATAAAATATTATTTTTAATTTTATTAATATTATCTATATCTATATTTTCTGCTTTCTTTATAGAATATGTTTTGGGACATAAACCGTGCAAGTTATGTATTTATCAGCGCTATCCATATTTTATATCAATTTTTTTAATTTTAAATATTTTAATATTTAAAAAATATATCAAATTATCTTTGTTAGGATTAATGCTAGTATCTTTATTGGGCTCTGTCATTGCTTTTTACCATGTTGGTATTGAACAAGGTTTTTTTGATGAGTCTGTTGTTTGTAATGTTAAAAATTTCGATCAAAACTTAACTAAAGATGAGCTATTTAAAGCTTTGGGAGAAAATACAATAAGTTGTAAAACTGTAACTTTCAGAGTTTTTGGTTTGTCGCTTGCTACAATAAATACTATTTTTTCTTTGTTTTTATTTGGTATATTTTTTAGGTTATTTAAAAATTATGAAAACTACAAATAAAAAAACTGTTGAAGAAATCATTAGAGTAGACCACGCTGGTGAAAGGGGTGCAATCAAAATCTATGAGGGACAATTACTAGCTTTAAATACTTTTAAAAAAGATGAAAAAATGAAAAAATTAATTGAGGAAATGAAGGAGCATGAGAAAGAGCATTTTGAATATTTTGAGAAAGAAATACATAAAAGAAATATTAAACCAACAATTTTTTTACCTTTGTGGGATCTTTTAGGAGTTACACTAGGTTTTGGTACTACTATGCTGGGTCAAAAAGCAGCTATGCTTTGTACTGCTTCAGTTGAGGAAGTCATTTGTGATCATTACAAAGATCAATTGGATAAGTTGGGTGAAGATGAAAAAGATTTGAAAAAATCCATTAAAAAATTTAGAGATGATGAGGATGATCATAAAAATATAGCTTATGACGAGGGGGCTACTAAAGGCGGCTTATATTTCATTTTGGATAAAATTATCCAAAATACCTCTAAAGTTGCGATAAAAGTGTCAGAAAAAATCTGACTAGGGTTCTAATTCAATATCCCAGTATAGATAATCCATCCAGCTTTCATGTAAAAAATTTGGAGGAAAATTTCTTCCATTTTTATGGAGGTCATCCACGGTTGGGATAAATGGTTTTCTTTTTAATTTGAGATCACATTTGTTATAAAGTTTTCCCCCTTTTTTAACATTGCATGTAGAACAAGCGGTAACAACGTTTTCCCAGTCAGTTAAACCACCTTTTGATTTAGGTAGTAGATGGTCAAATGTTAGGTCGCTTTTGTCTCCACAGTACTGACAGGTAAACTTGTCTCTAAGAAAAACATTAAACCTTGTAAAATTTGGATGCTCTGATGGTTTGACAAAACTTTTTAAAGCTATAACGCTTGGAAGTTTCATTTCAAAAGAAGGGCTTCTAACTTTTCTTTGGTAGCTAGAAACAATACTTACTCTATTTAAGAAAACAGATTTAACTGCATCTTGCCAACACCACAAAGATAAAGGATAATAGCTCAAAGGTCTAAAATCCGCATTAAGAACTAATGCAGGACATTTCTCAAGTGGTACTCTTTCGGAAGAAGATATAATCATAATTAAATGCTAGCGTATTAAAAAAAAATTATCAAGTTATAATTTTGTTACACTTGATATCTTATTTATAAATTTTTTTTTAAAAATTCTAATCCTATGCTTAATCCCTCAGTAGGAATTCTATGTTCGCAATTCTTGAAAATTTTTGTGGTAATATTAAAACCATTTGTTAATAAAAAATCCTTAGATTCAAGAATATGGTTTATTGGAACTACTTGATCATCCTCTCCATGCATAAGATAAATTTTAGGCTTGGATAATATATTTTTACTTAGATGATTAGAGTTTATAATTTTTCCTGAATAGCCTATCAAGCATTTTAATTCATCTTTTCTTTTTAAAGCAGTTTGAATAGAAATCATACATCCTTGACTAAATCCAACCAGGGCTATTTGTTCAGTTTTGAGATTGTGTTTTTTTTTTATATCATCAATATATTGATTTAATTTTTTTTCAGCAATTAAAGATTTTGATAAAATTTCGTCTTCAGTTTGTGCCGTCAAATCAAACCACTGATAACCTGATGGATTAATATTACAAACTTCCGGAGCATCAGGACAAAGAAATAATGTATCAGATAAAAAGTTCTTCCAATAGTTTGCGATAATTGAAATATCTTTGCCATCACCTCCATATCCATGACAAAGTATTACAGCATTTTTTGGAGAAGATTTTGAAATTGGATTTATTATTATAGAATTTAAACTATAGCTCATAAATATTACTTATAACTATTTAACCATTTAATAAAATTTTTGTCATTAAAATCTATGTCACCCAACACCCTAGCAAACTCTTGTCCTTTTTGATTTATAAAAACTGTGGTCGGTACTCCTCTTAACTTAAACTGTTTTGTCAATTTAAATTCTGGATCAAAAAAAATCTTTAAATTTTTAATATTTAAATTCTCATAAAATTTCAAAGTTTTCTCTTTGTTGATTTTTTCTAAATTTATTGGAAAAACCAAAAAATCTAGATTATTTAAACTGAATTTATCAAGTGATGGCATTTCTTTTTTGCAAGGAGCGCACCATGTTGCCCAAAAGTTTAGTATCTTAATCTTGCCATCATTTTTATTCAGTACAATATCTTTTGAGTCAAAATCCTTAAATTTTACTTGAGAAACTTGTAATGGATTTTTGTGAAGAACTATATTATTGAATGGTAAAGGTTCAGTCGCAGTTAAAAAATTGAACTTTATAAAAGTAAAAAAAAATAATTGGAATAAAAAAAACCTTGAAATATTCATATATAAAAAGGTTTAACATATAAAATGAAAAATAAAAATAAGACGGTTTGGTCTGATAGATTTAGTAAAGGGAATTCTAGAAATTTTCAAAGAATTGGATCATCAATAAATATAGATAAAAGACTTTATAAAGAGGATATTTTTGCTTCAATTATTCACGCTCAAATGCTTGTTAAGCAGAGAATTATTCCAAAAAAAGATGGGGCCAAAATAATTAAAGGTCTTAAAAAAATAGAGAAAGAAATTGAAAAAAATAAATTTAAATTTAAAGAAAAATTTGAAGATATTCATCTTAATATTGAAAAAAGACTGTTTGAAATTATTGGTCAATCTGCAGGATATCTTCATACAGCAAGATCAAGAAATGACCAAGTTGTGACAGATTTTAAAATTTGGGTAAAAAAAGCATCACTAGATGTAAATGATACTTTAAATTTATTAATTAAATCTATTTTGAAAAAAGCAGAGAAAAATATTGATACTGTTATGCCCGGTTTTACCCATTTAAAAAATGCACAACCTATTTCTTTTGCACATTACTTATTAGCCTATGTAGAAATGCTTAATAGAGATAAGAAAAGATTTTTAAATAATATTGAATTAATTGACGAATGTCCTTTAGGATCTGCGGCATTAGCTGGTACATCTTACAAAATAGATAGACAATTTACTGCAAAGAAACTTGGTTTTAAAAAACCTACTGGTAATTCTATTGATGCAGTTTGTGATAGAGATTTTACAATAGATTTTTTATCAGCAGCAGCTACATGTGCAATGCATATGTCAAGATTAGCTGAGGATTTTATTATATTTAATTCTGAAGCTTTTAATTTTTTAAAATTCAGCGACAGGGTACTCACAGGTTCATCAATTATGCCTCAAAAGAAAAATCCTGACCCGGCTGAATTAATTAGAGGTAAAACTGCGATTAATTATGGAAAATTAAATTCGATGCTTACAATTATGAAAGGGTTGCCAATTTCTTATTATAAAGATTTACAAGATGATAAAGCTCTTGTGTTTGACAGTTATGATACTTTAAAAGATACATTACTTATGGCGAACGAGCTTATTTTAAACCTTAATACAAATAAAATAAATATGAAGCAAATGGCTCAAAGAGGTTATACAACAGCAACCGATTTTGCAGATTATTTGGTAAAGAAAAATAATTTTCCTTTTAGACAAGCATATGCAACTTCATCTAAACTTGTTAACTATGCTGAGAAAAAAAAAGTAAGACTAGATGAACTTTCTCTTGAGGAAATAAACAAATTTTTAAAAAAAATTAAAATTGATAATGTTAAAATATTTGATGTATTAAGTTCCATGAACTCTAAAACATCTTATGGAGGAACAGCGGCTAAAAATATAAAAAGAATGATTAAGATGTATAAAAAAGCTTTAAGATGAGGAAAATTATATTGTTTTCAATAGTTTTTGTATTTCTATTTGGGTGTGGAAGAAAAAATAATCCTGAATATGAGTCAAAAAAAATAGAGTCAAATATAGTTATTTATTTATAAAATGAGTTTGAATTATAAAGGTCAAAACCTATTTATTGAAAATACATCTATTAAAAGTATTGTAAGAAAAAATAATACTCCCTTTTATTTATATTCTTACAAAAAAATAAAAGATAATTTTGAAAATTTTTATAATTACTTTAAAAAAGTAAGCCCCCTAGTGTGCTTTTCTGTTAAATCTAACTCGAATGTTTCTATTTTGACAGAGTTAAGAAAATTGGGATCTGGTGCCGATGTAGTATCTGAGGGCGAATTGCTAAAAGCGTTGAGGGCAAAGATTAATCCTAAAAAAATTGTTTTTTCTGGTGTTGGAAAAACAGACAGTGAATTACGTCTAGCAATTAAAAAAAGGGTTTTACTTATTAATGTTGAGTCTGAAAGTGAGGCATTGTTAATAAATAAAATATCCAAAAAAATGAATAGAGTGACTTCCATTGGGATTAGATTAAATCCAAATGTTGATGCAAATACTCTTTCTAAAATTTCAACTGGTAAACTTGATAGTAAGTTTGGTCTATTAAGTAAAAATTTTTTAAGATTTTGCAAAAGTTCTAAAAACTTAAAAAATATAAAAATTAATGCAATTAGCGTTCACATTGGAAGTCAGATTACATCTATAGCACCATACAAAAGAACTTTGAACGCTATAAGAAAAATTATTAAATTAAGTAAAACAAATTTTGATTATGTCGATCTTGGTGGTGGATTTGGTATTCAATATAAAAATAAAGATAAAAAAATCGATATAAAAAATTATTCTAATTTAGTTCAAAAATTTCAAAAAGAGACTAATTGTAAAATTATTTTTGAACCAGGAAGATATATTGTTGGTAACACGGGCTCATTAGTTTCAAGAATTGTATTTATAAAAAAAAATGGTAAAAAATATTTCATAATTTTGGATGCTGGAATGAATGACTTTATGAGACCAGCTTTGTACAATGCAAAACATGAGATTGTTTCTGTATCAAAATCTAAAAAAAGAATTGCTGGGAATATTGAATTTGTTGGGCCAATTTGTGAAAGCACTGATACTTTTCTAAAATATAAAAATTTTTCTTTTTTAAAGGAAGGGGAATATGTAGCTATAACTAATGTTGGTGCATATGGCTCAACTCTTTCATCAAATTACAATACGAGACCATTGGCTTCCGAGATCATTATAAAAAAAGGTAAAATAAAAGTAATCAGAAAAAGACAAAAAATTTCTGAGATCATTTAGTAAATGATATTCTTAAGATCATTATTTTTTAATATTTTTTTATTTGGAGGTATAGCAGTTGCGTGTGTAATTGTATTTCCCCTTCTATTTATTAAAGACAAGCACATGATTTGCGCTGGAAAAATTCTTTCAAAATACATTGAGTTTTTATTGAAAGTGTTTATTGATGTTAAAATTAATTTCAAAGGCAAAGAAAACCTTAAAAAATTTGACAAATATTTTGTTGCCTCAGCTCACCAATCTATGTTCGAAACTTTTGCGCTTCAAACAGTCATATCAGGTCCAGTTTTTGTTTTAAAAAAAGGATTAATGAAAATACCTTTTTTTGGTTGGTGTTTAAAAAAAATTGGAGCAATTGCGATTGTTAGAGATACAGCCACAAAAGAAAACTTAAATTTTTTTGACCGAGTTCTTGAACAAACAAACAAAAGCAAAAGACCTTTGTTAATTTTTCCTCAAGGAACAAGGGTGCCTTATAAAGAAAGGCCTGATTTTAAAAAAGGAGTTGCAAGAATTTATGAGGCCTTAAAATTACCTTGTGTGCCCGTAGCCCTTAACACTGGAAAGGTATGGCCTAAAAATAGTTTTAATAAATATCCTGGAACCATAACAATATCATTTCTTAGTCCTATTGAGCCTGGTTTAAGCAAAGAGGAGTTTTTAAAAAAGTTACAAAATATTATTTATAAAGAAATTGACTTTTTAGACTGATTATTTTCTTCCAAAGTTGGGTTTGTCTGTATCTTGGCCAGCTTTTATAACTGATTTTCTGAAATCTTTCGATTTCTCAAAAATTTCTATTAGTTTTTTGCTATCTTTCTCTGAAATTGCTTTTTTAAACTCATCTAAGTTTTTAATAAACTTATCGATAGCTTGAATAATTAAAGCGCTGTTATCGATAAAAATATCTCTCCACATAATGGGGTCGGAGGCAGCAATTCTGGTAAAGTCTCGTAATCCTCCAGCACTATATTTTATAATATCATCTTTAACTTTCTCGTTATTAGACATAGATGTTTTTACAATATTGTATGCTACTACGTGAGGTAAATGACTTGTAAAAGTTAATATTTTATCATGATCTTCATCAGACATTATTTTAACTTTACTTCCCATGGACTCCCAAAAATTAGAAACTTTTTTAACTGCCTTTTCATCTATTTTTTTATTAGGAGTTAGTATAGTCCATCTATTTTCAAATAGTTCAGCAAAACCAGCTTTTGGTCCGTTATTTTCTATTCCAGCAACTGGATGACCAGGAATACAAATAGAATTTTTTAAATTCATTTTTTCAAATATTTTGCCCACTCCTGTTTTAACTGAACAAGTGTCTGTTAAAATTGAGCCAGTCTTTAAATTGTCTTTAATAGAATTTAATACGTTCTCAAAACTACTTATAGGTGTTGCAATAATAACTAAATCAGAATTTTTAACTGCTTCACCTGCACTGTTAAATATTTCATCAGAGAGTTTGTCTTTCTTAATTATTTCATTTACTGACTTATCATTGTCATAAGTAATTATTTTTTTAGTTGATCCAACTTTTTTTAATCCTTTAAAAATTGAAGATCCAATTAACCCACATCCTATTATTGAAATTTGATCAAACATTAAAGATCTTCCTTAAAACTGAAATAAATTTTTTATTTTCTTTGGTATTTCCTATTGTGACCCTTAGTGAATTTTTTATACCATAAACATCCATTTGCCTTACTAATATTCCTGAATTTGCCAACTTGTTGAATACTTTAGAGGCAGATTGATTTACTAAATCAAAATTAATAAGAAAGAAGTTTACATTTGTTCTATTTGTAGCAATTCCAATTTCATCAATTACATCAAATATTTTTTTAGCCCAAAAATTATTATGCTGAATAGCTTTATTGAGCCATTTTGTATCTAGCACAGCTTGTGTGGCGGCAAATAGAGCTGGCCTACTCACATTAAAAGGTGGCTTAATTTGATACATTTTTTTTATAATTTTTTTTGGACCATAACCCCAACCTATTCTTAAACCAGCTAAACCATAAATTTTTGAAAATGTTCTTGTTACAATTACATTTTCTGATTTTGAGAATAAATCAATTCCAGACGCATATTCTGGGTCTTTGATATATTCAAAATATGCATCGTCTATTACAAGTAAAATATCATTTCTAAGTTTTTTTCTTAATTTTAAAACTTCAGTTTTATTTAGATATGTTCCTGTAGGATTATTAGGATTAGCTAAAAAAACAATTTTTGTTTTTTTATTAACGCAGTTCATAATCGATTTAACAGATGGTGTAAAATTTTCCTCTTTGGCATATCTCACTTTGGCGCCAAACATTCGGCTGTAAATTCTATAAATTATAAAACTATATTCAGATACGACAACTTCATCACCTTTATTTATAAATAGTTTACATACTAATTCAAAAATTTGATCAGATCCTGATCCTAAAATAATTCTGTCCTTTTTTAATCTAAATTTTTTTGCAAGGACCTTTCTAAAAAAAGTTCCATCTGAATCTGGATATCTCACGAAACTTTTTCCAATTGAAGAATAAGATTTCACAGCCTTTGGGCTTGGACCTAAGGCAGATTCATTAGCTGATAATTTGATCGGACTTCGTCTGCTTTTAAAAAGACTAAGTCCTGCTACATATTTTTCTGCTATTATTTTTCTAGGTTTTGGTAATTTCATAATATTTCAAATTTCTTATATTAGAAGTGTCTCCTTTTGTATAATGGAAATGAATTTATTTGAATAAATTGACATGTTTGTGGCGATTTAGTATACATTCGCCTAGCGCTGATTTAACCAAAATTGCGAGCGCTAAGTAAATGCAGCTAAACAGGGATTTTTTGCCCAGTCTAGCTGGGCTTTTTTTTTATATGAATGAAAAACTAGAAAATATTAAAAAATTAAATATTACTAAACCTCTTTTGCTAGACTGCAAACAGAATGTGAGTAACTTTCCTTTGGCATATGAAACTTACGGTGAATTAAACAAAGATAAAGATAACGCTATTTTAGTTTTTCATGCTCTTACAGGTGATCAATTCGTAAGTGGGATAAATCCGGTAACAAAAAAAGAGGGATGGTGGAATACAGCTGTTGGACCAGGAAAAGCTATTGATACAAATAAATATTTTGTAATTTGTGCAAATGTCATAGGAGGATGTATGGGATCTTGGGGACCTAAAGAAATAAATAAAAAAACAAGTGAACCCTATGGATTAAACTTTCCTGTTATAACAATAAGAGATATCGTTAAAGCTCAAGAAACTCTTCTTGATTATTTAGGAATAAAAAAACTACTTTGTGCAACTGGGGGGTCTATGGGTGGGATGCAGGCATTACAATTCTGTGCAACTTTTCCTGATAGAACGTTCTCAGCGATACCTATTGCTTGCAGCACGAGTCATAGTGCACAAAACATTGCACTAAATGAATTAGCGCGACAAGCTGTAATGGCTGATCCTGTTTGGGACAAGGGAAAATATTTAAAAAAAAAAGTTCAACCTAAAAATGGTCTGGCTGTTGCTAGAATGGTTGGTCATATTAGCTATTTGTCAGAAAAAGGTATGCAGGAAAAATTTGGAAGAAAACTTCAAGAAAAAGCAGATTACGAGTTTAGTTTTGATGCTGATTTTCAAGTAGAAAGTTACTTGAGACACCAAGGTTATACATTTGTTGAGAGGTTTGATGCAAATTCGATTTTATATATTACTAGAGCCATGGATTACTTTGACTTATCTAGACAATTTAAGGGTGGACTTGTTGAAGCTTTTAAAAATCAACAAACTAAATTCTTAGTAATTTCCTTTTCGTCTGATTGGCTATACACAACAAGAGAGAATAAAGATACTGTGATAGCTTTAAACGCGGCCGGTGCAGATGTATCATTTGCTGAAATTAAAACTGATAAAGGTCATGACTCTTTTTTAGTAAATGAACCTGAGTTTTTAAAAACTATAAAGGGTTTTATAGACTCTATGCACACAAAATTTAAAAATGAAAAAAGAATTTAAAGCTATTGCTGATATTATACCCAAGAATATAAGCGTGCTAGACGTAGGCTGTGGGGATGGATCTCTAATGAATTTATTAATTAAAGAAAAAAATATAAAAGCTAGAGGTTTAGAGATCAAAGAGGAATATGTTAAAAAATGTATTAGCAGAGGACTTTCAGTTATAGAAGGTGACGCTGAGACTGAACTACATCAATTTCCGGATCAATCTTTTGATTTTGTAATTTTAAGCCAAACACTTCAGGCTTTTTACAATCCTGAGAAAGTTTTAAAAGATTTGTTGAGAGTAGGAAAGTCTGCAATTGTATCTATACCTAATTTTGGATATTGGAAGGTTAGGACCAGTTTATTATTTTTTGGAAAAATGCCTGTAACAAAAACACTTCCAAATAATTGGTATGATACGCCCAATCTTCACATGTGTACTATAAAAGATCTATTTAATTTTTGTTCTGACAAGAATATTAAAATTAATAAAATTATTGGACTTAACGAGAATAGAACATCAGAAATAAAAAAAAGTAATCTTGAAAGAAAAAATCTATTTTCTAAAATTGGAATTTTCTGGTTAGGTTAAAATGCTTGAAGTTTCTATTATAAAATGTCTGTCAGATAATTTCTCATATTTGATTAGAGATACAAAAACGAACTTGGTCGGTGTAGTCGACCCATCAGAGTTTAATCCTGTAGATTTGGAAATTTCTAAGAAATATAAAAAATTAGATTTTATATTAAACACGCATCATCACAGCGATCATGTTGGGGGAAATTTAGATTTAAAAAAGAAATATAATTCAAAAATTGTCTGTTCCTCTTATGAAAAAAATAAAATACCCGGTTCTGAAATTTCTATGTCTGACAAAGAAGAATTCATATTTGGAGAGACTACTTTTAAAATAATGCATGTTCCCGGGCATACAGCTGGCCATATTATTTTTTATACGGAAAAGGATAATCTGGTATTTACTGGTGATACTCTATTTTCTATGGGATGTGGAAGAGTTTTCGAGGGGACTTTAGAACAAATGTATAACTCTCTTGGTAAAATTAAAAAGTTATCAAAAAATACTTTAATTTATTGCGGACATGAGTACACAAAAAATAATGCAAAATTTTGTTTAAAAAATGATAGTCAAAATACTAAGCTTAAAAAAAGATTTGATACAGTCAAAGAATTATTAAAAAAGAATCTTCCAACTCTTCCTATTACTTTAGCGGAAGAATTAGAAACTAATATATTCCTTAGATGTGATAATAAAAAAATAAAGATCAACCTTAAAATGGAGAAAAACTCAGAATTCGAAGTTTTTTCTAAACTGAGGAAACTAAAGGATGAATTTTAGTATCATTGAACTTGACTTGATAAAGCACCAGGTTATATTGCCTTAAAATAAAAATGGTTATTTTATGTCTTTTGCAATAATTGAAACTGGAGGAAAGCAATACAAAGTTTCACCAAGTGAAATTTTGAAAGTTGAAAAACTTAACATTTCCAAAGGTAAAAAAGTTGAATTTAAAAAAGTTTTGCTTATTAAAGACGATAAAAACGTAGAGGTTGGTAGCCCTACCATTGATGGAGCTATTGTTGAAGGTTTGTTATTAGACAATATTAAGGACAAAAAAATAATAGTATTTAAAAAAAGAAGAAGACAAAATTCAAGAAAAAGATATGGACATAGGCAGCCTTTATCGAAAATTCAAATTACAAAAATCTTATCAAAAGGTGGTAAGATAGTTTCTGAGGTAAAACCGGAAAAATTAAAATTATTAAAAGATAAAAAATCTGATAAAAAATTAATTACAAAAAAAACAGCTGATAAGAATATTAAAAAAGAAATTAAAAAGTAAAAACTATGGCAACAAAAAAAGCAGGTGGAACAACCAAAAACGGCCGAGATAGTGCTGGACGTCGCCTTGGCGTAAAGAGGTACGGGGATCAATTTGTTAAACCTGGTAATATAATAGTTCGTCAACGTGGTACGAAAATTCATCCTGGTAATAACGTTGGTATGGGCAAAGATCATTCGATCTTTTCACTTGTAAGTGGCAAAGTTAAATTTAAAAAATCAAGATCTAACAGAACTTTAGTATCTGTAGTACCCAAATAATTTTTAGTAGAAACTATATCTACTTCCCAAAATGAAATTTCTCGATCAAGCAAAAATTTATATAAAGGCAGGTAATGGTGGATCTGGCTCCGCTAGTTTCAGAAGAGAAAAATATATTGAATTTGGTGGACCTGATGGTGGGGATGGTGGAGATGGTGGATCGATAGTATTAGAGGCTGAAAGAAACTTAAATACTTTAATTGACTTTAGATACAGACAACACTTTAAAGCAGAATCAGGAAAACCAGGGAGTAAAAAAAATAAAACGGGAGGAAGTGGAAAAAATTTAACTCTAAAAGTTCCTATCGGAACACAAATATATGAAGAAGATAATAATACATTGATCTATGACCTAACTAAGAATAATGAAAAGTTTGTTGTTGCAACTGGAGGAAAAGGTGGATTGGGTAATACAAGATTTAAAAGTTCAACTAATAGGTCACCAAGAAAAAAAACTGCTGGTAAAATGGGGGAAGAATTCTGGATTTGGTTACAATTAAAAGTAATAGCAGATGTTGGTATTATTGGATTACCAAATGCTGGTAAATCTAGTTTTCTATCAAAATGCACTAGGGCTAGACCAAAAATTGCCAATTATCCATTTACAACAATAAATCCAAATTTAGGTGTTTTAAATTATAATTATAAAGAGATAGTTTTGGCAGATATACCTGGTTTGATTGAAGGGTCTCATAAAGGAATAGGCTTGGGAGATAAATTTTTAAGACATATTGAAAGGTGCAAAACCCTTATACACCTAATTGATATATCTGATAAAGATATTTTAAATAACTATTTAAAAATAAGAAATGAATTATCAAAATATGATAAAAAGATACTGAGAAAAAAGGAGATTATAATCTTGAACAAATCAGATCTTGTTGATTTAAACTCTGTTAGTGAAAAGTTAAAAGAGTTCAAAAAAAGAACAAAAAAAAGTTATGAAATAATTTCTTTGATATCAAATTATAATTTTGAAAAAGTTAAAAGGATGATTTATAAAAAATGTATATAAATAAAGCTAAAATAATTGTTTTAAAAATCGGATCTTCAAATTTAGTTGATAAAAGAGGAAAGCTTAAAGAAAAATGGTTAAAAAGTCTTGTTGAGGATATTAAAAAATTAGTAAAAAGTGGAAAAAGCATAGTTGTGGTATCCTCTGGGGCAATTGCACTAGGTCAAAGTTATTTAAAAATTAAACAAAAAAAAATGAAACTGGAAATGAGTCAAGCTCTAGCATCTATTGGACAGATTCATTTGACAAATGTTTATAGGAAATTTTTTGAAAAAAATAAAATAAAAGTAGGGCAAATTCTAATATCTTTAGATGATACCGAACAAAGAAGAAGAGCTATAAATGCTAAACGAACCTTTGAAAATTTGTTCAAATTAAATGCCATACCAATTGTTAATGAAAATGATACTACGGCTACATCTGAAATAAAATATGGTGATAATGATCGTTTAGCGGCAAGGGTAGCACAAATTATAAGTGCTAATATTTTAATAAATCTATCTGATGTTGATGGCCTATATAAATCACAAAAAGAAAAAAAAATTATTAAAGAAGTTAAGGAAATTAATAATGAAATTTTGTCTTTTGTGGATAAGAAAAAGAGTATTTATGGATCTGGCGGAATGGAAACGAAACTTGAAGCTGCAAAAATTTGCATGAACGCTGGTTGTTTTATGGCTATAGCCAATGGAAATCATCAGCATCCTATAAGTAAATTGATGAAAGATAATAAATGTACTTGGTTTTTACCAAAAGTTTCTAGACTTCATGCAAGAGAAAAATGGATCGTGAGTTCCATAGGTAGTAATGGAAGAATTTACATTGATGATGGAGCTGCTCAAGCTTTAAGAAATGGAAAAAGTCTTTTGCCGGCAGGAATTGTTAAAATAGAGGGAAAATTTTTAAAAGGTGATAATATATTAATTGTGGATAGTAAAGGAAGAGATTGTGCAAAAGGTTTGACCTCTTTTTCATCTGATGAGATTAATAAAGTAAAAGGACTTAAGAGTGATCAGATCGAGAAAATATTAGGATATTCTAGCAAATCAGAAATTGTTCATAAAGATGATATGGTAAACTTAAAATGATAAAATATTTAAAAAAAATTGGAATTAATGCAAGAACAGCCTTCAAGAGTCTTAATAACTATAATTTAAAAAAAAGAAATAAAATTATAAATACTTATAATAAAGAATTAGGTAAAAATCTTAAAAAAATTTTAAACGAGAATAATAAAGATTTAAAAATATGTAAAAGAAACGACTTAGTCGACCGGCTAATTCTTGATAAAAATAAAATTGAAAATATTAGACATTCTTTAAACGAAATAAATAAGTTTAAAGATCCTTTGGGTAAAGTAATCTCTAATTGGAAAAGACCTAATGGTCTTAGAATTAAACAAATATCAGTACCAATAGGTGTAATGGGAGTTATTTATGAAAGTAGACCAGATGTAACTTGTAATGTTTCTGCTTTATGTATTAAATCTGGAAATGTTGCTATTTTAAAAGGAGGATCTGAAGCATATTTTTCTAATAAAATATTGTCCAATCTTTTTAAAGTGTCTCTAAAAAAAAATAATACTGATCCTAATTGTATTCAATTTATAAATTTAAGAAGCAGAAAAGTTGTTGATTATTTATTATCTGAAATGTCAGATTATATAGATGTAATTGTTCCTAGAGGTGGGAAGGGTTTAGTCGGTAAGGTAAAAAAGTTTTCAAAAGTTAATGTGATTGGACATTTAGAAGGTAATTGCCATGTTTATGTTGATAAAGATGCAAACCTTAATATGGCAAAAAAAATTGTAGTTAATTCTAAAATGAGAAGAACTTCAATTTGTGGTGCTGCAGAAACATTGTTAATAGATAAAAAATGTTTAAAGTCACATGCTATTCCTATCATAGAAGAATTGATTTTTTTGGGTTGTGAAATTATTGCAGATAACAAAATAAATAAATTATTTGGTGGAAAACTTAAATTAGCTAAAGAATCAGATTGGAAAACAGAATATCTTAACCCGAAAATAGCAGTTAAAGTTGTTGATGGTGTTAACGAAGCTATAGAGCACATATTACGTTATGGAACTATGCATACAGACTCCATAGTTACAAATAACAAAAAAACTGCAAGTCTATTTTTAAATAGAATAAATAGCGCTATTGCAGTACATAATGCATCAACTCAATTTGCTGATGGTGGAGAATTTGGTTTTGGTGGTGAAATTGGAATATCAACTAATAAATTACCTCCAAGAGGCCCTGTTGGAATTAATCAGCTTACTTCATATAAGTATATACTTGAGGGCAAAGGAAGCATCAGATCATAATTGATGAGTGCCAACAAAAGTAAAAATAGAAGACTTGGGCTACTAGGCGGAACTTTTGACCCACCACATAAAGGTCATGTCGAGATTTCAAAATACGCAATTAAAAAACTGAATTTATCTTCACTTATTTGGGCAATAACTAAGAAAAACCCAATGAAAAAAAATCCTTTTTTAACTCTAAAAAAAAGAATTTTGCTTTCAAAGAATAAAGTTAATAAAATTAAAAAAGTAAAAGTAAAATCATTTGACAAAACAATTAGGTCTTCAAAAACTATTGATCTAATCAAATATATTAATAAAAATAAAAAATTACAAATTTTTTTCCTCATGGGCTCAGATAATTTAATCAGCTTTCATAAGTGGCATGAGTGGAAGAAAATTTCTGAACTCGTTAAAATTGTCGTTTTTCCAAGAAGAGGTTTTATTAAAAGGTTACCAAGATGCAAAGCATTCAAAGTTCTTGGTAAAGAAAAAATATTATTTATGAAATCAAAAAAAGTCGATATTTCTTCTTCAAAATTGAGAAAAAATTACGTAAAGTAGTATTAGTAATGAAAATTTTAAAAGTAAAAAAAATAATAGAAGGAACGTTAAATCAAAATAAAGCTAAAAACATAATAGCCATCAATCTAAAAGGTAAGTCCTCTATAGCTGATTATATGATTATTGCATCTGGTAATTCATCTAGGCATATTCAGTCCCTATCAGAAATATTAATAAAAAAACTTGCTGACGAGGGTATTTCAAAATGTAAAATTGAGGGTAGAGAAAGTAAAGATTGGAAATTAATTGATGCTATTGATATAATTGTACATATATTTCACCCTGAAAAAAGAAAATTTTACGATTTAGAGAAAATGTGGTGTGATCCAATAAACGAAAAAGAGCTTCTATTATGAAATTTAATAAATTTATTTTAATACTAATAATTCTACTAACAACCAAAGTACACAGCAGTACCAATGAAGAACTTTTTAAAAAAATTGATTTATTTGGTGAAGTTTTAGAAAAGATTAAGAAAGAATACGTCGATGAAATAGATCAATCTGAAATGATTGACTCAGCAATAAATGGGGCCTTGCAATCTTTAGATCCTTATTCGGCTTACATGAATCCAGAGGTATTTGAAAGTGTAGAGACAGATACTAGGGGGGAGTTTGGAGGATTGGGAATTGAAGTTGCAATGGAAGCAGGTGTGGTGAAGGTTATTTCCCCCATAGATGATACCCCTGCATCAGAGGCAGGAATTAAATCTGGAGATTATATAGTTAAAATTAATGATGAACAGGTTCAGGGTAAATCATTGATGGAGGCAGTTAAAATGATGAGAGGTCCTGTTGGCTCAGAAATTAAACTTACCATTAGAAGGAAGGGAGAGAAAAAAGCTATAGAAAAAAGTATAAAGAGGGAAATAATAGAAATAAAATCTGTGGAAGCTAAAATAATAAGCAGCGATATTGCTTACATCAGATTAAAGGCATTTAATAGTAACAGCAGTAAACAATTATTTGAGAAGATAAAAAAATTTGAAAATAAGGACAAACCTGTTGGTTATATACTTGATTTAAGAAATAATCCTGGAGGACTTTTAACACAAGCGATAAATGTTACTGATTTGTTTTTAGATGATGGTGAGATTGTTTCAACTAAAGGCAGAAGAATTTTTGAAAATAGAAGATTTTTTGCAAAGAAAGATGATAAAGTAAAAGGCAAACCTTTAATAGTAATAATAAATAACGGATCTGCTTCAGCATCTGAAATAGTGGCTGGGGCTCTGAAGGATCATAAAAGAGCTATAATTTTAGGTGAGAGAACCTATGGCAAAGGATCAGTACAATCAATAATACCTTTGAGTGACGGTGGAGGTATAAGATTAACAGTTTCAAAATATTATTTGCCCTCGGGTAAATCAATTTCTAAGGTAGGTGTAAAACCAGACATTTTCGTTGAAGAAGATGATAACGAAAATTTTAAAGTAAACAGTCCATATGATAATCAATTAGAATATGCAGTTAAGTTACTAAAAACATGAATTTAAAAAAAAATCTTCCTCTTAGGTTAGGTGTAGGAGTAATTGTTTTAAATGACGAAGATAAGGTTTTTGTTGGAAAAAGAAAAGATAATCCTATTGATAAATGGCAAATGCCACAAGGTGGGGTTAACCACGGAGAAAATCTTTTAGATGCTATGAAAAGAGAACTAGAAGAAGAAACGGGGATTAAAAATATAAAAATAATAAAAGAAATTGAAGGATGGTCAATATACGAATTGCCGAATTATCTTCTTGGAAAAATTTGGAGGGGAAAATATAGAGGACAAAAACAAAAATGGTTTGTTGTAAGATTTTTAGGAAGAGATAATGACATAAACATTAAAAGTGACCACCAAGAATTTATTGACTGGAAATGGCTTGATATTGATAGTCTTCCTAGTGTAATTGTTAATTTTAAAAAGAAAGTTTATGAAGAACTATTGCCCAAAATTAAATCTTCTATAAATTGATTTTGGATAAGCAATCTATTTTATGGGAGTTTACATAAACTGCTTTATCATTTAAATTACCTTTACTGAGCAAATCTTTGCTCTCCTTAAGCATTCCAGATATTTTATCCTTTGTTAAATTTTCTAAGTCAATAATTGTTGATGCTAAAATAATTAAATTGTTATTTGAAAATTCCACAGTTCCTTCTTCAGTAAAAAACTTCTTTTTTTTAGATTCATGAATTTCTATAATTCCAGGTCTTAAAAAAGTAATTAATGGAATATGATCTGATAAAATTGTCATTTCACCTTCAAAAGATGGTATTGTCACCGAATTTACTTTATCAGAAAGTAGAATTTTTTCTGGAGAAATTATTTCAAGATTAAAATTTTTTTCCATTTAAGCAGCAGCTTCTTTTGCCATTTTTTCAGCTTTTTCTATAGCTTCTTCGATAGATCCAACCATGTAAAATGCTGATTCTGGCAAATGATCGTACTCACCTTTACAAATTGCATCGAAGCTTTTTATTGTTGAGTCTAAATTTACTAATTTTCCAGGAGTGCCAGTAAAAACCTCAGCTACAAAGAATGGTTGTGATAAAAATCTTTGAATTTTTCTTGCTCTTGCTACTGTTAATTTATCTTCCTCGGAAAGTTCGTCCATTCCAAGTATAGCTATGATATCTTGTAAGGATTTATAAGTTTGTAAAATCTTTTGAACTTCTCTGGCTACTCTATAATGTTCTTCACCCACAATTCTTGGATCCAAAATTCTAGAAGTAGAGTCTAATGGATCTACTGCTGGATAAATACCAAGCTCAGCAATTTGCCTAGATAAAACGGTTGTGGCATCTAAATGTGAAAAAGATGTTGCTGGAGCTGGATCTGTCAAATCATCAGCTGGAACATATATTGCTTGAACCGATGTAATAGATCCTTTTCCTGTTGTTGTAATTCTCTCTTGTAAATTTCCCATGTCTGTAGCTAGTGTTGGTTGATATCCAACAGCAGAAGGTATTCTTCCTAACAAAGCAGAAACCTCGGAACCTGCTTGAGTAAATCTAAAAATATTATCTACAAAAAATAAAACATCTTGCCCTTCTTTATCTCTAAAATATTCAGCTACTGTTAATCCTGTTAGACCTACTCTTGCTCTAGCTCCAGGAGGCTCATTCATTTGGCCGTATACTAAAGCGGCTTTTGAGCCCTTACCTTCGGGTTTAATTACTCCAGACTCAATCATTTCATGATACAAATCATTTCCCTCTCTTGTTCTTTCACCAACACCTGCAAAAACAGAAAATCCTCCATGAGCTTTCGCTATATTATTTATTAATTCCATAATGATTACTGTTTTACCAACTCCTGCTCCACCAAATAATCCGATCTTTCCGCCTTTTGAGTAAGGTGCTAAAAGATCGATAACTTTAATTCCGGTTTCTAAAATTTCTGTTTCAGTAGACTGATCTGTAAACTTTGGTGCCTCTCTGTGGATTGGCCATTTTTCTTTAGTTTTAACTTCACCTTTTTGATCGATTGGCTGACCAATAACATTTATAATTCTTCCAAGAGTTTCAGGTCCAACAGGTACACTTATCGGTGATCCAGTATTGTCTACAACATCGCCTCTTTTTAAACCCTCAGTGCTATCCATTGCGATCGTTCTTACACTATTTTCTCCAAGGTGTTGTGCCACTTCTAGTACTAATTTGTTTCCAGAATTATCTACTTCTAGTGCTGTTAAAATTTCAGGCAAAGCACCATCAAACTGAACATCAACCACTGCTCCAATTACTTGAATAATTTTTCCATTTTTGCTCATTTTATAAACTTTCAGCACCTGATATTATTTCAATTAATTCTTTTGTGATAGCAGCTTGTCTGCTTCGATTATAGTTAATTGTCAACTTATCAACTAAATCCCCTGCATTTCTTGTCGCATTATCCATAGCAGTCATTCTTGAACCTTGCTCACTAGCTGAATTTTCTAAAAAGGCTTTAAATATTTGTGTAGAAATATTTTTTGGCAGAAGATCCTCTAAAATTTCGTCTTCTTCAGGTTCAAATTCATATGATGATATTTCTTCTTCTTTTTTATTTTTATCTTCTGATTTTGCTGGAATTACTTGTTGTTGTTGTGGAATTTGTGAGATCACATTTTTAAATTTATTATAAAATATGAAACATTTATCAAACTCTTTATTTCTAAATAATTCAACGATTTGCTTACCAATTTCTTCTGCATCCGAAAATGTTAATTTCTTTTTGTCTTTTATATTTATTTTTTTAATGATATATTTGCCATAATCTCTTTTTAATTGGTCAAGGCCTTTAGTACCAACAGTAATTATTTTTAAATTTTTAGATGTTTTAATAGCTTCATCAAAATATTTTTTGGCTAACTTACATATGTTTGTATTAAATCCTCCGCAAAGGCCTCTGTCGGCAGTCATAACCACGCAAAGGTGTGTTTTGTCCTCTCCTGTTCCAACTAAAAGTTTTGGTGCATTAGAAGGATCGTTTATTGCTTTACTTAAGTTTTGAATTATTACATCCATTTTATCACTATAAGGTCTTCCTTTTTCAGCCATTTCCTGTGCTTTTCGAAGTTTGGCCGCAGCCACCATTTTCATCGCTTTTGTTATTTTTTGGGTGGACTTAACACTAGAAATTCTTTTTCTTAAATCATCTAAGCTTGGCATTATTTTTTTTCAAAATTTGACTTTTTGTAATTTGTTATTGCTTCAGTTAAGAGCTTTTCAGTATCATCTTCAATTTTTCCGCTTTTTTGAATTGAATCCAATATCTCTGGTTTTTCATTTTTAATTAAATCTAATAAACCTTTTTCAAAAGACCGAATTTGATTATTTTCAATTGAATCTAAATAACCTTTCACGCCAGAATAAACCGATACTACCTGTTCTGCTACAGTCATTGGGCTATATTGGTCTTGTTTTAATAGTTCTGTAAGTTTAGAACCTCTATTTAATAATTTTTGAGTTGAAGCATCTAAATCAGATCCAAACTGGGCAAAAGCTGCCATTTCACGATATTGTGCTAATTCTAATTTGATTGAGCCTGCTACTTTTTTCATAGCTTTGGTTTGCGCTGCTGAACCAACTCTAGAAACAGATAAACCAACATTAACTGCCGGTCTTATTCCTTGGTTGAAAAGTTCAGTTTCTAGAAAAATCTGACCATCAGTAATTGAAATTACATTTGTTGGGATGTAAGCAGATACATCGCCTGCCTGTGTTTCAATAATAGGTAATGCTGTTAGTGAACCACCGCCATTATCATCATTTAATTTTGCTGCCCTTTCAAGCAACCTGCTATGTAAATAAAATACATCACCTGGATATGCTTCTCTACCTGGAGGACGTCTTAGTAAAAGAGACATTTGTCTGTACGCAACTGCTTGTTTTGATAAATCGTCGTAAATTATTAAAGCATGCATTCCATTGTCTCTGAAAAACTCTCCAAAAGTACATCCTGTATATGGTGCTAAAAATTGTAGTGGAGCGGGATCGGAAGCCGTAGCAGAAACAACAATTGTATAATCCATCGCCCCTGCATCTTGTAAAGTTTTTACGATTTGGGCAACTGTTGATCTTTTTTGCCCTATTGCAACATAAATACAATAAAGTTTCTTTTTTTCATTTTCTGACTCATTTATTTTTTTTTGGTTTATAATTGTATCAACTGCGACTGCAGTTTTTCCTGTTTGCCTGTCTCCAATTATCAGTTCTCTTTGTCCTCTTCCTACCGGAATTAAGCTGTCTATTGCTTTCAAGCCTGTTTGCATGGGCTCACCCACTGATTTTCTTGGTATGATTCCAGGGGCTTTAACTTCAACCCTTTTTCTTTTAATATTTTTATCCAAATTTTCTTTACCATCAATTGGATTTCCTAATGCATCAACGACTCTCCCAAGCAACTCTTTCCCAACGGGTACATCTACAATTGCACCTGTTCTTTTTACTGTATCGCCCTCTTTTATAGATTTGTCATCTCCAAAAATTACAATACCAACATTGTCACTTTCCAAATTAAGAGCCATACCTTTTGTGTTGTCCTGGAACTCTACCATTTCACCTGCTTGTACATTATCTAGTCCGAAAACCCTTGCGATTCCATCCCCAACAGAAAGTACTTTACCAATTTCTGAGACCTGAGCTTTATCTCCTAAATTCTTTATTTGTTCTTTTAAAATTTTTGTTATTTCTGAGGGATTTATATCCATTTAGTTCTCCATCAATACTTTTTTGTAATTTGCTAATTTATTTTTAATAGAAGTATCAATCATTAAGCTACCAATTTGTAATACAATTCCTCCTATTAAAGTTTCGTCTATTTTAGATTTTAATTTGATAGTTCCTTTTACATTTTCAGAAATCTCGTTCTCTATATCAGAAATTGTTTTATCATCTATCTTTCTTGATGAAAATAAATTTGCACTTATTTCCCCTTTTTTAGACGAAACTAATCTAATAAATTCCTCTATAATTTCACCCACAAAAAATATTCTTTTTTTCATTATTAATATAAAGAAAAAGTTTTTAATCATTTTATCAGCGTTCATTACATTTAGTATTTTCTCAAATACTTCTTTTTGATTTTGAGTCGTATTAGTGGGATTTTTAATGTAGTTTTTTAAGTTATCATTCGAATAATATAGTTTCATAAAGGATCTCAAACTAGAGGCATACTCATCAGTTTTATTAACTTCATTAGAAAGTTCAAACAAAGCTAAAGCGTATCTTTGTGATATACTGCCTGAAAATGATCTGTTTTTACTCAATGTAGTTCCCTCTTAATGAATTGTGTTTGATTTATTGAGATTTCGTACCATAGGAAAATGATCTGTTCAAGTATGATTGAAACGCGTATTAGCTAAAATTTAGAGGGTCAACATCAACTGTAAGTTTAATTTTTTTCGATAAATTAATTTTTTTGAGTATTTTAGCTATATCTTTTTGAATAAAAAGATTGTTTTTAAATCTCAAAAGTAATCTTGTTCTATAATTATTTTTAATTTTAAATATTGGGGAACTAACTGGACCCATTATCTCTGTATATTTTAGAATAGAAAGATTTTTTTTTATTTTTTGCGCTTCTGAAATTCCATCTTTTTCATTTTTTGATGATATTATTAGAGCTATAAGTCTTGTAAATGGTGGTAGGTTCTTTTCTTTTCTCAAACTTATTTCATCTTCTAAAAACTTAGCAGGATCATTTTCAAGAATATTCTTTAAAGTCTCATCTGATGGATTAAAAGTTTGATATATAACAAGTGAGTCCTTGCTAAATCTGCCTGCCCTCCCACTTAATTGATTATATAACTGAATATTTTTTTCTGTTGATCTAAGATCAAAACCCATTCCAGAAAAGTCAGCATCTACGACTACAATACAATTAAGGTTAGGAAAATTAAATCCTTTTGAAATTAATTGAGTTCCAACAAGAATATCAACCCTATTATTTTCTATATCTGAAAGTATGTTTTTAGTTTCCTTTTTTTTATTAAGAAAATCACTAGATAATATTTTAATTTTCTTTTCAGGAAAAATTTGTTTTAGCTCAGCATATATTTTTTCAACACCTGGTCCGTACATTTGATAATCACAATTTAAATTTGTTTTTTTACACTTCGAATTAGGACTAGATTTATATCCACAGTGATGACACATGGCCTTATTTATATGTTTATGAAAAGTTAAAAAAATTGAACAATTTGGGCAATTAAGTTTTGACCCACATGCCTTGCAAATCATAAATGGTGCGTAACCTCTTCTATTGAGAAAAAAAAGAACTTGATCTTTTTTTTCAAGATATTTTTTTACTAAATTAATTGTTTTTGAATCTAACCAAATATTTTTTTTCTTTCTGTCTAATTTAAGATCTATTACTTCAGCTGTTGGCAAGGAAAAATTTTTATATCTTTTTTTTAATCTTGTAAGATTATATTTTTTATTCTTAACATTATTAAATGTTTCTAAAGATGGTATAGAGGTTGAAAGAAGAACTTGTATATTCTCTATAGAGGCCCTTGATATTGCCATATCTCTGGCGTTATATCTAATACCTTCCTCTTGTTTGTATGAAGAGTCGTGTTCTTCGTCAACTACAATTAAACCTAAATCCTTAAATGGTAAAAAAAGTGATGATCTTGCTCCAACTACTAATTTAATTTTTCCATTTATAATATTTTTCCAAATTATCCTTTTATTCTTTTTTGTTATTTTTGAATGCCAAATTGCAGGTTTAAAACCAAAAAAATCTTCAAATCTTTGGCTAAATTGATTAGTCAAAAAAATTTCAGGTAACAAAACCAAAGACTGTTTTCCTTTTGAAATATTTTCTTTTATTTTTTCAAAATATACGATTGTTTTACCTGAGCCAGTAATTCCTTGTAATAATGTAACACTAAATTTATTACCTAAACTATTAATTTCTTTTAAACATTTTTTTTGTTCTTCATTTAAATTAAACTTGTTTTTTTTTTGAAGATTGTTTGAGTCAAAGTTTTCTTTTTTTTTTGAATAATAAGAGTCATCGCCTAAGCACATTTTTAATACCATGCCTTTAGGTGCTAAGTTGTATAAAGAGAACCAATTTATAAATTTTACCAAATTATTACTAAGTGAAACAGACTTTTTTTCTTTGATATTTTTTAGTTTAAAATTCTTGTTTGTATTTTCCTCTTTATCCCAAACAACTCCAATTGCTTCTTCTTTTCCGAATGGTACTGAAACAATAGAGCCTGTTTTTAATTTTCCAAACTTTTTAGATAAGTAAGTGTGTGGATGATCAAAAATTCTTGGTATAAGAACCGGTACTTTCATTATTTTATAAAAAAAATTACTTAAAAATGAATAGGTCTCTTTTCAACTGCTAAGGCAGCCTCTTTTATAGCCTCTGTGTGAGTTGGATGAGCATGGCACGTTCTGGCAATATCCTCTGAACTAGCGCCGAATTCCATCGCGATTGCCATTTCGGCTATCATATCACCACTATGCGGACCTATTATATGCACACCCAAAACTTTATCTGTGTTTGAGTCTGCTAATATTTTTACAAATCCTTCTGTTTCATTATTAACTTTAGCTCTAGAGTTTGCTATAAAAGGAAATTTTCCTACTTTATAATCTATTTTAAGTTCTCTAAGTTGTTCTTCAGTTTTACCAACAGTAGCTACCTCTGGAGAGGTATAAATCACCCCAGGAATTACATCGTAATTAACATGTCCTGATTTACCAGCAAGTATCTCTGCGACAGCGATCCCCTCTTCTTCGGCCTTGTGTGCTAACATTGGACCTTTGATAACATCACCAATTGCATAAATATTTGAAACAGAAGTTTGAAAATTACTATTTACCTCTACTCTCCCTTTTGGATCTTTTTTAACACCAATTTTAGATAAGTTTAAGCCTTCAGTGTAAGGTTTTCTACCAACAGAAACTAAAACTTTTTCACATTCTATTTTCTCTTTTTTTTTGTCTTTGTTGCTAATAAATTCAACTATTGATTTACCATTTAATGATTTAACAGAAGTAACTTTGTTATTAAGTTTAAACTTAATACCTTGTTTTGATAAAATTTTTTGAAACTCCCTTGAAATTTCTTTATCCATTCCTGGGGTTATGTGGTCTAAAAATTCAACTACGGTTACTTCGGATCCTAGTCTTTTCCATACTGATCCCATTTCTAATCCTATATAACCTCCTCCGATTATTACTATATCTTTTGGTACTTTTTCTAAAGATAAAGCGCCTGTTGATGAAATTATATTTTTTTCATCAATGTTGACACCTGGTAAAGAAGTTGGTGTTGAGCCAGTTGCTACAACAATATTTTTAGCTTCAAAAGTTTTTCTTACATCATTATTGTGAACTACAATGTTATTTTTTGAAAAAATTACAGCCTTGCCTTTTATGTAAGTAACTTTATTTTTTTTGAATAAAAACTCAACACCTTTAGTCAAAACTTGAACTGACTTGCTTTTATTTGACATCATTTTACTTAAATTTAATTTAACGTTATTTGTCTCTATACCAATATTATTAAATTGGTTAGTAGCTTTGTGGTATAGATCGGATGAATTAAGAAGACTCTTAGATGGTATACAACCTACATTTAAACATGTTCCTCCCAAAGTTCCTCTTGATTCAACACAAGCAGTTTTCAATCCAAGTTGGGCCCCTCTAATAGCACAAACGTATCCTCCGGGTCCGCCACCAATAACTATTAAATCAAATTTATCTTCCATTTTTTATAAGTTTAAAAAGAGTCTTCTAGGTTCTTCTAATGTATCTTTTATTAATTTTAGAAACGAAACTGCCTCTTTACCATCTATTATTCTATGATCATAAGATAAAGCCAAATACATCATGGGTCGTATTGAAATTTCCCCATTAACTACCACTGGCCTTTCTATAATATTATGCATACCTAAAACTCCTGACTGTGGCGGGTTTAATATTGGCGTAGAGAGCATTGAACCATAAATACCTCCATTTGTAATAGTGAAAGTTCCACCCTGTAGGTCGTTGATTGTAATTTTACCATTTCTTGCTTTTTCTCCAAGTTCAATAATATTTTTTTCAATTTCAGCAAAAGACATTTCGTCTGGATTTCTTAATACTGGAACTACAAGACCTTTGTCCGTTCCAACTGCAAAACTAATATTATAGTAATTTTTATAAACAATTTCCTCGTTTTGTATTTCTGCATTAATTGCAGGATAGTTTTTTAATCCAACAATGCATGCTTTAACAAAAAATGACATGAAACCCAATTTTACAGAATATTTTCTTATAAATTCCTCCTGATACTGTTTTCTTATTTCAATAATATTAAACATATCAACCTCATTGAAGGTTGTGAGCATTGCTGCATTATTTTGAGCCTCTTTTAATCTTTTTGCTATAGTTAACCGCAACCTTGTCATTTGAATTCTTTCTTCGGGTCCTTCATTTAATCTTTTCAAATTCGGACTAGGTTTTGTGCCCATGAGATCTATTAAATCCCCCTTCATTACCATCCCACGTCTTCCACTTCCTTGTATTTTTTTTAAATCAATATTACTCTCTTTCGCAATTCTCTTGGCAGATGGTGAAGCGTAATTTTCATTTTTGTTTTTTTCTGTTTTAACCTCTTTGTATTCCTCATTTAAAATTAAAGGTGATTGTGCCTCTTTTTTTCCTAAAATTAATTTATCTTTACCGTTTATGCTTTTTGGTTTTTTAGTTTCTTTTGGTTTATCAAAAATTTTTGGGGTTTCCTCTTTTTGTAAGTTAGACTCAGTAAATTGTTTTTCTTGTTTTGGGGGTGTATATTTTTTTTCAGGTATTTTTATTTCTGATTTTGATACACTTTCACCCACACTTCCTAAAAGAGCACCTACCTGAACTGTATCGCCTTCTTTGACAGCTATTTTTTCTAATATACCGTTAGAGGGTGATGGAACCTCTACATTAACTTTGTCCGTTTCTAATTCTACTAGTGGTTCATCTGAGTCGACAGCTTCTCCAACTGATTTTAGCCACTTAGATACGGTAGCTTCAGTTACTGACTCCCCCAAGGCTGGAACAACTATTTTTTCTGACATTTATTTGTTTATAACCTTTTCTAATATTTCTTTTTGTTCTGCAAGATGTTTATTTAGATTTCCAGTAGCTGGTGATGCCGCAGCATTTCTACCTACATATTTCACTTTTTCGCCTTTTGCTTGAATGATATCCAAAGTTCTATCTATATAATGTCTAGCAGTGTTCCATGCTCCCATATTCATAGGTTCTTCTTGGCACCAGTAAAATTTTGCGTTCTCATATCTTTTTAATTGTTTCCCTAATTGTTTAACCGGAAATGGATATAATTGCTCTACCCTTATCAAAACTACATTATCATCTTTAGCTTTTTCTCGTGCCTCGACTAAATCGAAATAAATTTTACCAGAACAAATAACTACTTTTTTAATTTTTTTATCTTTTTTTAATTCAACTAATTTGCTGTCTTTAAGATATGCATGATCCTCTAAAATCCTGTGAAAAGAATTTTGCTTTGTGAAATCATCAATGCTTGAGGTACATCTTTTGTGTCTTAATAGAGATTTTGGTGTCATAACTATCAAAGGTTTTCTAAAATTTCTGTGCATCTGTCGTCTTAGAGCATGGAAATAGTTTGCAGGTGTTGTGCAATTTACCACTTGTAAATTATCCTGAGAGCATAATTGCAAAAATCTCTCAAGTCTTGCAGAAGAGTGTTCTGGTCCTTGGCCCTCATAACCGTGAGGTAAAAGCATTACAAGTCCACTAGCTCTTGACCACTTAGACTCACCAGAAGAAATAAATTGGTCAATTACAACCTGTGCACCATTAGCAAAATCACCAAACTGGGCTTCCCATAAAACTAGAGTTTCTGGTTCTGAAAGTGAATATCCAAATTCGAAACCCAGCACCCCTAGTTCAGATAAAAGACTATCTATAACTTCAAATTTTTTTTGATCCTTTGATATATTATGTAACGGAATATATCTTTCGTGGTTATCCTGATTTCTTAGTACGGAATGTCTTTGGCTAAAAGTTCCTCTTCCTGAATCTTGCCCTGATAATCTTACTGAGAAACCGTCGTCTAGAAGTGTAGCAAAAGCTAAAGTTTCTGCAGTAGACCAATCGATTGGTTTATTTTCTGTAAACATTTTTCTTTTAAATTCAAATATTTTTGCCAATGTTTTGTGAATATTAAAATTTATTGGTATTTCCGTAATTTTTTTTCCAATTGATATTAATTTTTTTCTATCTACACCAGTAACTCCTCTTCTATCTTGGCCTTTTGATGGTTTGAATCTAGACCAAACTCCATCAAACCATTTCATTTTTATTTTATAGTCCTTGGCACCAAAAAATTCCCCATCAAGAAAATTTCTGAATTCTTTCTTTTTTGCTTCAAGGTAGTTATTTGAAATTAATCCATCATCTAAAAGTTTTTTTCCATATATTTGTAATGTAGTAGGGTGTGATTTAATTTTTTTATACATTAAAGGTTGAGTAAAAGATGGTTCATCTCCCTCATTGTGACCGAACCTTCTATAACAAACCATATCAATTACAACATCTCTATTAAATTTCTGTCTAAATTCCGTTGCAATTTTTGCACAGTGTACAACCGCCTCGGGATCATCTCCATTCACATGAAAAATTGGAGCTTGAACCATTTTTGCAAGATCTGATGGATAAGGAGAAGATCGCGCAAACCTTGGGGCTGTTGTAAAACCAATTTGATTATTAACTATAATGTGTATGGTTCCACCAATATTATGTCCTGGCAAGCCTGACATTGCAAAACATTCTGCAACAACACCTTGACCTGCAAAAGCTGCGTCTCCGTGAATTAAAACTGGCACAACTTTTTTTCTGTCTTTATCTTTATGAAAATATTGTTTAGCTCTTACTTGACCTAAAACAACTGGATTTACAGCTTCTAAATGAGAAGGGTTATCGGTCAAACTAATGTGAACCAGGTTTCCATCAAATTCCCGATTTGCTGATGCTCCCAAATGATATTTTACATCCCCTTCAAAATCTTTTTTAGATGTTATGCTTTGTCCAAAGAATTCCTTAAATATAGCCTTAAAAGGTTTTTGCATCATATTGGCCAGTACATTTAATCTTCCTCTATGTGGCATGCCGATTTTAACTTCTTTTACGCCGAGATTGCCACCTCTTTTAATTATTTGCTCTAAAGCAGGTATCAAAGACTCTCCGCCATCTAAACCAAATCTTTTTGTTCCAACAAATTTAACATGTAAAAATTTTTCAAAACCCTCAGCTTCTACAAGTTTATTTAAAATTGCTTTTTTTCCATTTTCTGTAAAATAGATTCCTTTTTCCTTTCCCTCAATTCTATCCCTAATCCACTGTTTTTCATTTGGGTCACCCATATGCATAAACTCATAACCAATTTTTTGACAATAAGTTTTCTTTGAAATTTCAAGAATTTCATTTAATGTTGCTGACTGTAGACCAAGCACTCCATCTAAAAATATTTTTTTTTTAAAATCTTTTTTAGAAAAACCATAAGTTTCTGGTTTCAATTCAGGATGTTCTTCAGGTTTTTGTAAACCAAGTGGGTCCAAATTTGATATCAGGTGACCTCTTATCCTATAGGCTCTAATCAACATATTAGCTCTAACGGAGTTTTTTGCTGCCTCTAAAACTCCTGTACCGTTTATGGACTCATTTGAAACTTCAGGTGCTATTTCTGATTCAGAATATAAACTTTTTAATTTATTTTTAATCTTTTTTTTACGTGACCAGCTTGGACCATTGGCATTTTTAATTATTTTTTCAGGATTTTCATTTAAACCTTGGAAAAATTTTCTCCATTCATCAGGTATTTTGCTAGGATCGCTTAAATAATCACTATACAAAGCTTCTACAAATTCAGAACTATTATTTCCAAGAAAAGATGTTTTTTCAAAAATATTATTATTTTTATTAGACGACATTTTGTAACTATAATAACATAAAAATTAAATATTCAAATTTTTTGTTTTGAATTTTCAGCTTTTAAGTTTGTCATAAAGTGTTTTGCCTATATCTGCTGGGGACTTTGATATAGTAATTCCAGCAGATTTCATAACCTCAATTTTATCCTGGGCTCCACCTTTTCCTCCAGATATGATTGCGCCAGCATGACCCATCCTTCTTCCTTTTGGAGCAGTTAAACCAGCAACAAAACCCACTGTAGGTTTTTTTATTTTCGATTGTTTTAGAAAATCTGCTGCCTCTTCCTCTGCAGAACCTCCTATTTCACCGATCATTACAATAGACTTGGTCTCTTCATCTTTTAGAAAAAGTTCAAGACAATCTATGAAATTTGTCCCATTCACTGGATCACCGCCTATCCCGATACATGTTGATTGTCCTAATCCATTTTTAGAAGTTTGAGCTACAGCCTCATATGTAAGGGTACCTGACCTTGAAACAATACCTACCGATCCTTTTTTGTGAATATTTCCAGGCATTATTCCGATTTTACATTCTTCGGGAGTTATTATTCCGGGACAGTTTGGTCCAATTAATCTGCTACTTTTTCCTTTTAAGGATTTTTTTACTTTAATCATATCGAAAACTGGTATTCCCTCAGTAATACAAACAATTAATTCAATTTCTGCATCAACTGATTCTATTATTGCGTTTGCAGCAAACTTCGGGGGCACGTAAATCATTGTAGCGTTTGCTCTAGTTTTCTCTTTTGCCTCAATAACTGTATTAAAAACAGGTAGCCCCAGATGTTTCTGTCCTCCTTTTTTTGGGGTGACTCCACCCACTAATTTGGTGCCATACTTTATTGCTTGTTCCGAATGGAAAGTTCCATGAGTTCCGGTGAAACCCTGACATATTACTTTTGTATTTTTATTTATTAAAACTGACATTATTTAATTTGATCAACAATTTTTTTTGCAGCATCATTTAAATCTGATGCTGACAAAATTTTTAGTCCAGACTTATCTAATATTTCTATACCTTTCTCATAGTTTGTTCCCGCAAGTCTTACTACTAATGGAACTTTTATTTTATTTTTTCTTGCTGCCTCTACTACTCCTTCTGCGAGTACATCGCAACGCATAATCCCCCCAAAAATGTTAATTAAAATTCCTTTTACCTTTTTATCTGATAAAATTAATTTAAACGCAGCAGTTACTTGATCCTTTGTAGCGCCGCCTCCAACATCAAGAAAATTTGCTGGTTCCTCACCGTATAATTTAATAATATCCATAGTAGCCATAGCTAGACCTGCGCCGTTTACCATACATCCAATAGAACCATTTAATTTAATGTAAGCTAAACCAAATTTACTTGCTTCTATTTCAGCTTCTTCTTCTTCATTCAAATCTCTTAATTTTAAAATTTCAGCCTGTCTATACATCGCATTATCATCAAAATTCATTTTGGCATCTAAGCAAATAAGTTTTTTTTGTTTTGTTATTATCAAGGGATTAATTTCAATAAGTGATGCATCTTTTTTAATTAAAATATTATTTAGTGCATTTAATAAACTTTTTACATCTTCTTTTTGTTTTTGATCAAATGAAAATATTTTAGTAATATTTTCTATATCATCAATCGAAAGGGAATTTTTTATATCAATTTTTGTTGTTACAACTTTCTCAGGATTATTTTTGGCAACAGACTCGATATCTACTCCTCCTTCAGTACTACTTATAAATGCGATTTTAGAACTTTCACGATCAATTAAACATGATAAATAAAATTCTTTATCTATATCGTAAGCCTCTTGAAAATAGACTCTTTTTACCTTTTTGCCTTCTGGTCCAGTTTGTGGGGTAACTAATACTTTTCCAAACATTTTCTTACCTTCGATTAAGGCTTGGGACTTATCAATAAGTTTTACCCCTCCAGCCTTACCTCTGCCACCAGCATGTATTTGGGCTTTTATAACAATTTTATTTGAAGTCAGTGACTTTATTTTTTCTTCTATTTCATCAACAGAGAAAACTACTACGCCATTTGTAATTGGTGCACCAAATTCTTTAAGTATTTGTTTCGCTTGATGCTCGTGAATATTCATAATAACTCATTACATTTTTTTATTTTAAGACTAGTTAAAAATTCATTAATGTTTATTATATCAAAACAATTTTTGTTTATATAATCCAATATACTCGAAGTTTTTATTGGATAAATTATATAGATCACTTCAATTTGGTTATCTTTGATCGAATTTTTAATCATATTTTTATAATTTTGGAAATATTTATTTTTCAATCTAGGAAAATCTGTACCATCACCGGTATGCCATCTAGTGGGTGAATATGTTTTTTTTTCTAATATCGATGAAAAAAAAGAATAATTTGTAATTACCATGTAATTTCTCTCTTCTTTTTTAAGATAATCCTTTGTTGATTTAATAAATTGAATTTCCTTATTTGGCTCATTATTAAATTGTCCAGGTGTAATCCATTTAATTCCTTTTAATTTTTTATCAATAACTTCCGCATTTATTGCTAAGTCAAAATTTGAATTGCTTAGATCATGAAACTTTCTATCTTCATTAAATCTAAGATGATATTTTAATGTCACGAATAAACAAAACAATATACACGAATAAGATATTAATTTTTTAAAATCGTTTTTTCTTAAACAGAAAGCTAA
>CACGAV010000005.1 GCA_902571095.1 uncultured Pelagibacteraceae bacterium | reverse complement strand
GTTAAAGCGGAGGTAGACAAGTGCAAAGTTTTTGGCGTATGGGGGCAAGGTTTCTTCAAGAAAAAATCTAAATGCAGAAAAAACATTGAACCAATAATGCAAGTTACACTAAAAAGACTTAAAGAAGATTATAAAATTTCAAAAATTAAAAAAGGCAATCCATTGAAAGATGATAATTTTTCTAAATCAGCCAACATTTCTGGCAATGAAAAAGAAATGACTTTGTATGGTTATTGTTTTAAAGATCCTCAAGGATATTTTATGGATTATGGAATTGTTGATAATACAAAAGCCAAGCAGCACTCTAAATATTTAGGAGTTACAAACCTTAAAAAAGGACTATAAAATTTTAAGTGAAAGGAGGGTAAATGGAAATAATTTGGGAAATTACATTTCAAATATTAGTGCTAATATTTTTAGCAATTTTAGTTTCAAAAGCATTTGAAATAAGAGATCTGCTGGAGACATTAATTATGAGGGTAGGAAAAGGAAAAGTTTAATTAAAACTCTTTCTCACTGCGTCCATAGTGCGTCACAAAATTTTTAATTGTTGATATTAAAGAAGAATCAGAGATTTAAAGGGGCGTTCTGTTGCCAGGTGCCCCGGACCCCGTTCACTTAATTAACAAGTTAATTAAGCAGCAAGTGCAAATTTATTATTTGCATTTATAATTAGCCCGTTACGTCGGAACCATCTCGAACGAAAGAATAGCCTTTAGACACTCGTCGATTCTGATTCACCCCCATAAGTTGTAAATGGTGGAGGTGGTGGGTACTGCCCCCACGTCCGCAATGTTTATTACGAAACTCGTTTATCGTCATAGTTGGAAAACCAACAGATATAATATAAAATTAAATTGTAAAGATTCAATAAATATTTCAAATGAAGCTCACAAAAGAACAAAAACAGGAAATTTTAGACCTACAAACACAAAAAAATATTACTAAAAGAGTAACTTCACCGGAGCTAGAAAAAATTCTTTATGAAGCAATGCCAGTACTAGATCATGGTTTTGTAAGAGTTGTTGATTATATGGGTGACGACACTTCTATTGTTCAATCAGCTAGAGTTTCTTACGGCAAAGGAACTAAAAAAGTTTCAACAGATAGTGGATTGATTAAATATTTAATGAGACATCGACATAGTACACCATTTGAGATGTGTGAAATTAAATATCATATAAAGCTACCTATTTTTATTGCAAGACAATGGATAAGACATAGAACCGCTAACGTAAACGAGTATTCGGCGAGGTATTCAATCATGGATAAAGAGTTCTATGTTCCACAAAGAGAAAATTTAGCAGCTCAATCTACTAATAATAGACAAGGTAGAGGTGATCTTATAAATGGAAAACAAGCCGATAATATTCTTAAAATTTTAAAAGAAGATGCAGAAAGAAATTATAAACATTATGAAGAAATGCTGAATGAAAAATATGATGGAAGTATAATTGATGATAAAAAACAGGGTCTAGCAAGAGAGCTAGCTCGAATGAATCTTACACTTAATTCATATACACAATGGTATTGGAAAACAGACTTATTAAATCTTTTAAATTTTCTAGCTTTAAGGGCTGATAGCCATGCACAATATGAGATAAGAGAATATGCAAATGTTATGCTGAACACTGTGAAGAAATGGGTTCCCACAACTTATGATGCATTTATCGATTATAGAGTAGGAGGTATGGAGCTTTCTGCAAAAGGAAAAATAGTAATACAAAAAATGATTAAAGGTGAGAAATGCGATATGGAGTCTTCTGGACTTTCTAAAAGAGAGTGGAATGAGCTAATGGACTCCTTTGATTTCAAATAATATCTTGTATAACTTTATTAGCAATTTCATTAAATATTTTTGATACATCATTATTCGGGTCTCTATAAGTAAGAGGCAAACCTAAATCGGCTGACTCTCTTAATTTTATACTAATAGGAACTTTTCCTAAAAATTTTTTTTTAAATTCTTTTGCAGTTCTTTCAACACCACCCTCACCAAAAATATTATATTTTTCTCCATTGCTACCTATGAAAAAGCTCATATTATCTACAAGACCTAAAATTTTTATATTTGTTTTATCAAACATTCGAATACCTCTATGAACATCCATTAAAGCAAGCTCTTGTGGTGTTGAAATTATTATAGCTCCATCAATTTTTATTTTTTGAGCAAAAGTAAGCTGAGTATCTCCAGTCCCAGGAGGCATATCGATTATCAAAAAATCTATATCTTTCCACTTTACTTTCTCTGTAAGGGTTTTTATAGCACTTATAACCATAGGCCCTCTCCAAATCATTGGTGTCTTATCATCAACCAAAAAACCTAATGACATAAATTGGGCTCCGTACTTTTCTAAAGGGAATAAATATTTCCCATCGGTCTTTGGTTTTTCATTTAGTCCTATAATTTTTGGCAAAGATGGACCATGAATATCTGCGTCTAATATACCCACTCTTTTGCCAAACTTTTGAATTGCGAATGCTAAGTTTACAGCAAAAGTTGATTTTCCAACTCCTCCTTTTGCGCTTGATACCATAAGAGTAAATTTTGTCCCATTAATGGGGTTTTTAGTGAAGTTTTTAGGTTCTGTATCTTTGTTTAATTTTTCACTTATTTTTGCATCATTATTAGACATTATATCGCTTTATCATAACTTGTTTTTATTTAAAAAGTCACTATATAAAGTGCATGTCTATTAAGGATCAAATTTTCAAAAATGACTCTCCTTGGGGAGGATCTCCCTCAGGCGGTGGAAGAGGCGATGGTAATGGATCGGGTCAAAGAAGACAGCCCCCAAACATTGATGATATTATAAGAAAAGCCCAAGGATCTGTTGGAAAAATTTTTCCTGGTGGAAAAGGTGGAAACAAACCAATTTACATTGGAATTTTAATATTAATTATTTTATGGGGACTTAGCGGACTTTACCGAGTTCTACCTGATGAACAGGGGGTAGTTTTAAGGTTTGGACAATTTGTTAAGACAACCCAACCTGGATTAAATTACCATATACCCTATCCGATAGAGAGAGTTCTGACACCAAAAGTTACAAAAGTTAATCGTATTGACGTTGGTTTTAGATCTGCAAGTGATAGCGGAAGATCATCAGGCGTCGGTGATGTATCCGAAGAAAGTTTAATGTTAACAGGTGACGAGAATATAGTTGATATTGACTATTCGGTTTTCTGGGTAATAAAAGATGCAGGAAAGTTTCTTTTTAATATTCAAAGCCCACTAGAAACAGTTAAAGCTGCATCCGAAACTGCGATGAGAGAAGTAATAGCAAAAAGTAAAATTCAATCGATTTTAACCGAAGGTAGATCAAAGATAGAAAATGAAGTTCAAGAAATAACACAAGGGATTTTAGACGAATATGGATCTGGAATACAAATAACCCAAGTACAAACTCAGAAAGCTGACCCACCTAATCAAGTCATTGATGCATTTAGGGATGTTCAAGCTGCAAGAGCAGATAGGGAAAGATCAAAGAACGAGGCCGAAGCATATGCGAATGATGTAATCCCAAGAGCTCGTGGGGAAGCCGAAAAGATTTTACAACAAGCCGAAGCCTACAAAAAAGAAGTTGTAGCAAAGGCAGAAGGTGAAGCTAGTAGATTTCTTGCAATTTATAATGAATATGAAAAGGCCAAACAAGTTACCCAAGAAAGAATGTATTTAGAAACTATGGAAAAAGTCTTAGCAGACATTGATAAAGTTATAATTGATAAAAGTTCAGGCTCAGGAGTGGTGCCATACTTGCCTTTACCAGAATTAAAAAAAGGGCAGACACAATGAAAAAAATATTAATTCCTATTATAGTAGTTATAGCAGTTGCTGCTTATCAAGCTCTTTTTGTTGTGCAAGAAGTAAACCAAGCTATTGTATTACAGTTTGGTGATCCAAAAAAAATTATAACTAAGCCAGGTTTGAATGTTAAGATTCCATTTATACAGAACGTTGTTTATTTAGATAGAAGAGTTTTAAATTTAGACAATCCACCAGAAGAAGTTATTGCAGCAGACCAAAAAAGATTGATAGTCGATGCTTTCGCAAGATTTAAAATAGTTGATCCGTTAAAATTTTATATTTCAGTAGGAAACGAAAGAGTTGCGAGATCGAGATTGGCTACGATAATTAATTCAAGAATTAGAAGTGTATTAGGAACCCAAGAACTTGCAACATTATTATCAACCGATAGAGCAGTACATATGGGAACAATTCAAAACGATGTTAATACTGAAGCTCAAAATTTTGGTATTACAATAGTAGATGTAAGAATTAAACGAGCTGATTTACCTCAAGCCAATAGCGAAGCAATCTTTAAAAGAATGCAAACAGAAAGAGAGCGAGAAGCTAAAGAGTTCAGAGCTCAAGGAGCTGAGATGGCAGCCAAAATAACTTCTACCGCTGACAAAGAAGTTACAGTTATATTGGCTAATGCAAACAAAGAGTCAGAAATTATGAGAGGAGAAGGTGATGGAAAAAGAAACAAAATTTTTGCAGATGCCTTCGGAAGAGACCCTCAATTTTTTGGTTTCTATAGAGCGATGCAATCCTATGAAAAAGCACTCATAGGCGGTGATACTTCTATGATATTATCCCCTGATAGTGATTTCTTTAAATTTTTCGGCAAAACAGGAATTAAAAAAAAACAATAAAAACTAAGGCATGAAAGAGTTTATTTTTGCCATTGGTTTAGTCTTGTTTGTTGAAGGTCTTTTATGCGCCTTGTTTCCGTCAAAAATCAAGAATATGTCTAAATTAATTGTAAATACTTCTTCAAATAATTTAAGATTTATGGGTTCAGTTTTTACAATAACTGGTTTTATAATAATTTGGTATATTTATAAACAATGAATTTTTTTAAAAAATTAGTTTTAAAAACTTTAATTATAATTTTTATAATTAACGCAAACTCGTTAGCTAAAACAATTCCAAATTCTTTCGCAGACCTCGCAGAGGAACTTATGCCATCTGTGGTTAATATTTCAACCACTCAAACAATTAAAACTCAAGCCACACCATTTCCATTTCAGTTTCCACCGGGTTCACCATTTGGCGAGATGTTCAAAGAATTTGATAGGCCAACAGAAAGAAAAGCTACATCTTTAGGATCTGGCTTTATAATTAAAAAAGATGGAATAGTTGTTACCAATAATCATGTAATAGCAAATGCTGATGACATAATTGTAAGAGTAGATAATAAAGAATTTAAGGCAAAAGTTTTGGGTTCAGATCCTTATTCGGATATTGCAGTATTAAAAATTAATTCTTCAAATAGTTTTAAAACTGTTAATTTTGGTAACTCAGATAAATCTAGGGTTGGCGACTGGGTGGTTGCAATTGGAAATCCTTTTGGATTAGGTGGGACAGTCACATCAGGTATAATTTCTGCAAGAAATCGAGATATAAATTTAACACGTTATGACGACTTCATACAAACTGATGCATCAATTAATCAAGGAAATTCAGGAGGACCATTATTTAACACCGCAGGTGATGTCATTGGCATAAATACTGCAATCATAAGTCCTTCAGGCGCAAGTAGTGGAATAGGTTTTGCAATACCTGCTAATTATGCATCAACTATAATTGATCAATTAATTAAATTTGGAGAAACAAAAAGAGGCTGGCTTGGTGTAAGAATTCAGGAAGTTACAGATGAGATGGCAATGGTAGCAGGATTGAAAGAAAAAACTGGCGCGTTCATTGGAGGCGTATCAGAGGGAAGTCCAGCTGATAAAGGTGGGATGAAAAGCGGAGATATAGTTTTAGAATTTGATGGACAAAAAATTAAAACAATGAGAAATCTTCCCAAGGTTGTTGCAAATACCAAACCAAACAAAAAAGTTACAATTAAAGTTTGGAGAGAAAAAAAGCTGGTAACATTAAAATTTACTCTGGGCAGAATGGAGTCAGCTAAAGAATTTAAAAAGTAAAAGTTTGTTAAAAAAATATAAAAAAAAAATAATACTATTATTCGGACCAACTGCATCAGGTAAGTCAAAATTGGCTATTGATATTGCCAAAAAATATAATGGAGAAATTATTAATGCTGATAGCATGCAAGTTTATAAAGAAATTAAAATACTCTCTGCGCGGCCAGATAAAAGTGAAATTAAACATCATTTTTATGGTTTCATATCAGCAAAGAATACTTTTTCAGTAGGCAAATGGTGTAAGTTAGTAGCAAAAAAAATAAAAGAGATAAAAAAAAAAAATAAAACTCCCATTGTAGTTGGTGGTACCGGACTTTACTTTAGAGCATTAATTGAAGGTTTAGTTAAAATACCAAAAGTAAAAAAATTAGATTATTCTTATTTAAATCCTATTGGAAGATGGACGATGGGAAATCATTATCATAAAAAAAACCCAACAATTTTTGAAGGTATAAATAGAAATGATATTCAACGCGTTTCAAGAGCTATTTCAGTTTACGAGGGAACAGGTTTAACTTTAAAGGAATGGCAAAATAAAGAAAATAAAAAATACTTTAATTCATCTGACTTTATTAAGTTATGTCTGTTACCTCCAAAAGACGATTTAGAAAAAAAAATAAATAGTAGATTTATCCAAATGTTAAAAAAAGGCGCCCTAGATGAAGTAAGAAAATATAATAAAAAATTTTTCGTGCCTGCCTCTCATATTTCTGCAAACTCGATAATAGGTATTTATGAAATTGGTTTATATTTGCAAAAATCTATCACTCTTAAAAATCTAAAAGATAGAGTTCTAATCAGAACTCGCCAATATGCTAAAAGGCAATATACCTGGCAAAGAGGCCAGATGAAGGATTGGAACCAATTTACTGATACGAATTATCTTGATTTAAGAAAAAAAATTCTAACTTATTTATCTAAAACTTGACCCAAAATTTTCCTAAGATAGATTATATTTATGGGAAAATTAATATCTGGCGCTGAAATAGTTTTTAAAGTTTTAGAGCATCATAAAGTCGAGCATATATTTGGATATCCAGGCGGAGCAGTATTACCAATTTATGATGAGCTTAAAAACCATAAAACAATAAAACATATTCTAGCACGTCATGAACAGGGAGCAGGACATGCAGCTGAAGGATACGCACGTTCATCTGGAAAGCCTGGAGTTTTATTAGTTACTTCTGGACCTGGAGCGACAAACGCTGTGACGGCTCTTACAGATGCATATATGGATTCAGTTCCGTTAGTCTGCATAAGCGGTCAAGTCCCAACACATTTAATCGGAACAGATGCATTTCAAGAATGTGACACAACTGGAATCACCCGACCTTGCACAAAACATAACTGGTTAGTTAAAGATGTAAATGATTTAGCTAAAGTTATGAATTTAGCATTTGAAGTTGCAACAACTGGTAGACCTGGACCAGTTTTAGTTGATATACCAAAAGATATTCAATTCAAAAAAACAAATTTTGTTTTAAAAAGTTCAAATAAGAAAAAACTAAATGGAAAATCTAGACCAAATGGAAAAATAAGCCCTAGTGATTTAGACAAAGTTATAAATTTGATGAAGAAGTCATCAAAACCAATTTTTTATACTGGAGGAGGCGTAATTAATTCTGGTCCTGAGGCAAGTAAATCATTACGAGAACTTGTTTCATTAACTGGTTTCCCAATAACATCTACTTTACAAGGTCTCGGCGCTTACCCTGGAGACGATCCTTTATTTTTAGGAATGCTGGGAATGCACGGAACATATGAGGCAAACAATTCTATGTACAGTTGTGACCTTATGATAAATATCGGAGCAAGGTTTGATGATAGAATAACCGGAAAAGTAGATGAATTTTCACCTAAGTCAAAAAAAATTCATGTGGATATTGATCCATCATCTATTGGTAAAAATATTAAAGTAGATTTAGCAATTGTGAGTGATGTTGGCAGTTTTTTAAAAGCTTTAAATAAAAGAATAAAAGAAAAACATAAAGATTTTTTAAACTCTAATAAACAAAATATTTCAAAATGGTGGAATGACATTGATAAGTGGAGACAAAAAAAATCTTTAAACTTTAAAAATAGTAAAGAGGTTATCAAACCACAATATGCGGTACAGAGACTTTATGAATTATCAAAGAATAAAGATACTTTTATAACAACTGAGGTAGGACAGCATCAAATGTGGGCTGCGCAACATTATAAATTTAATAAACCTAACAGGTGGATGACATCAGGTGGGCTTGGCACAATGGGATATGGTTTACCAGCCGCAGTAGGAGTTCAAATTGCCCACCCAGATAAACTAGTTATAGATATTGCTGGAGAAGCATCTGTTTTAATGACCATGCAAGAAATGTCTACTGCAGTTCAATACAAATTACCGATTAAAATATTCATTTTAAACAACCAGTACATGGGGATGGTAAGACAATGGCAAGAACTTTTACATGAAAAAAATTATTCTGAAAGTTATACCGCAGCTTTACCTGATTTTGTTAAATTAGCACAAGCATATGGATGTGTTGGAATACAAGCAACAAAACCAGAAGAATTAGATGATAAAATAAATGAAATGATTAATGTAAAAGAACCAGTTATTTTTGATTGTAGAGTAGATCCTGCTGAGAATTGCTTTCCAATGATACCATCTGGAAAACCACACAACCAAATGCTTTTAGGTCCTGAAGATGATAAAGAAGAAGTCTCAGACGAAGGAAAAACATTAGTATAATGGCAAAATCAAAATCGGCATACAGCGAACCTGGAAAACTTGGAAAATCTGAGCACCACATAATTGTTGTATGGGTTGATAATGAAGCTGGAGTTTTAGCAAGAGTCGTAGGTTTATTTTCAGGTAGAGGTTATAATATAGAGTCATTAGCTGTAGCAGAAGTTGATAAAAAAAAACATATATCAAGAATAACTATAGTCACTTCTGGTACCCCTTCAGTAATTGAGCAAATTAAACTTCAATTAAAGAAACTAATACCAGTTCATAAAGTTGCTGATTTTAAAAGAAATGATCCTAATATTTTGTTTAAAGAATTAGCATTATTTAAAGTTGTTTCATCCAAGAAAAATAGGGATAAAGCACGAAAAGTATGCAAAAAATATAATTCTTTCATATTAGATAAATCAAAAAACTCTTTTGTTATTCAAGTAACTGCTTTAAGAAGAGAGATTGATAAACTAATCGAGATACTTAGCCCGCTTGGATTAGTTAGTACTTCAAGAACTGGTGCTGTTGCAATGACTAGAGGCTCTGAAATATTTAAATAGCGAGGGAATTAGAAAATGAAAATGTTTTATGAAAAAGATGCAAATCCAAATTTAATAAAAGACAAAAAAGTTGCAATTTTTGGCTACGGAAGCCAGGGTCATGCCCACGCACTTAATTTAAAAGACAGTGGAGTAAAGAATATTGTAGTTGCCCTTAGGGAGGGTTCATCAAGTAAAAAAAAAGCTGAGAGCGAAGGATTAAAAGTAATGTCCCTTTCAGATGCTGCAGCTTGGGCAGATATTGTTATGGTTTTAACCCCAGACGAACTTCAGGCCTCAATTTATAAAAATCATATTGAACAAAGAATGAGAGAAGGCACGAGTTTAGCATTTGCTCATGGTTTAAATATTCATTTTAATTTAATAAATTCTAGAAAAGATTTAGACGTTTTCATGGTTGCACCAAAAGGACCCGGACATCTAGTGAGAAGTGAGTATCAACGTGGAGGCGGTGTTCCATGTTTAATGGCAGTACACAAAGATAGTTCTGGTAAAGCAAGAGATCTTGCAATGTCATACGCATGTGCTGTTGGTGGTGGAAGATCCGGAATAATTGAAACAACTTTTAAAGACGAATGTGAAACAGATTTATTCGGTGAACAAACTGTATTATGTGGCGGTTTAGTAGAATTAATAAAAAATGGTTTTGAAACTTTAACCGAAGCAGGTTACCCACCTGAAATGGCATACTTCGAAACTCTTCATGAGGTAAAATTAATTGTAGATTTAATATATGAGGGTGGAATTGCAAACATGAATTACTCAATCTCAAATACAGCAGAATATGGTGAATATATTTCTGGAAGAAAAATTGTAGACTCAAAAACTAAAGAGAGAATGAAAGAGGTGTTAAAAGACATTCAATCTGGCAAATTTACAAAACAATGGATGGATGAATGTAAAGGTGGTCAGAAAAACTTTCTGAAAATGAGAGAAGAACTTGCAAAACATCCTATTGAAAAAGTGGGTAAAAAATTAAGAGATCTAATGCCTTGGATTGGTAAGAATAAACTCGTCGATAAATCGAAGAATTAAGCTAATCTAGTTCGAAATTTTTTAATTTTTAAATAATTATTTTGCAAATTAACGCATAAATTGTATTATGCGTAACACCAAAATAAAGAAAAATGGAAGATAAAAACAGAATAATAATTTTTGATACTACGATGCGTGATGGAGAACAGTCTCCAGGTGCATCTATGAGTCTTGAGGAAAAAATTCAAATTTCGAGAGTTTTTGATGAGTTAGGAATTGATATAATCGAAGCGGGTTTTCCAATTGCCTCACCAGGTGACTTTGAGGCTGTAACTGCAATAAGTAAAATTTTAAAAAAATCTGTTCCAGCAGGACTAGCAAGACATACAAAAAAAGATATCGACGCTTGCCACGAAGCTTTAAAATCTGCAAAACGATTTAGAATTCACACATTTATTTCTACAAGTTCACTACACATGAAACACAAATTAAATAAAACACCTGAGCAAGTAGTAGACTCTATTAAAGAACACGTTACCTATGCAAGAAAATTTACTGATGATGTTGAGTGGTCTTGCGAAGATGGCACAAGAACAGATATGGACTTTATGTGTAAAACTGTTGAACTTGCCATTAAGTCTGGTGCAAAAACTATCAACATTCCAGATACGGTTGGATATACAGTTCCTTCAGAGTTTAAAAAAATTATAGAAACTTTAAAAAATAAAGTTCCGAATATAGACAAAGCCATTCTTTCAGTACACTGTCACAATGATTTAGGTTTAGCCGTTGCAAATTCTTTAGCCGGTGTAACCGCAGGTGCAAGACAGGTAGAATGTACAATAAATGGTATTGGTGAAAGAGCAGGTAACGCAGCTTTAGAAGAAATCGTTATGGCAATGAGAACTAGAAATGATTTGATGCCATATAAAACTGGGATAAATACACAGCTTATAAGCAAAGCTTCAAAAACAGTTTCGAATGCCACTGGTTTTCCAGTGCAATTTAATAAAGCTATTGTTGGTAAAAATGCTTTTGCACATGAGTCTGGAATTCACCAGGATGGAATGCTTAAAAACAGAAATACTTATGAAATTATGACACCAGAAAGTGTAGGTGTTAAAAAAACTTCATTAGTAATGGGTAAACACTCTGGAAGACACGCCTTTAAAGATAAACTTTCTGATCTTGGTTATGCTGGAGTTACAGATGATGTTATTCAAACTGCTTTTGGTAAATTTAAAATTCTGGCTGATAAAAAGAAACACGTTTACGATGAAGATATAATCGCATTGGTAGATGATAGTTTGATTAAAGAAAGTAATGTTATTAATTTAAAATCTCTAAAAGTTTTTGCTGGTACAGGCGAACCACAAAAAGCTGAGATGACACTAGAAGTTTACGGGGATGTAAAAAAAGCAAACGAAACTGGAGACGGTCCAGTAGATGCAATATTTAAATGTATAAAAAAATTGTATCCTCACGATGTTAAGCTTCAACTATATCAAGTACATGCTGTTACTGAGGGCACTGATGCTCAAGCAACTGTAAGTGTAAGAATTGAAGAAAATGGCAAAACAACAGTTGGTCAAGCAGCCGATACTGATACACTTGTTGCTTCTGCTAATGCATATTTAAATGCATTAAATAAAATGATTATTAAAAGAGAAAAAACTGCGCCAGAAGAAATGGCCCAAGAGAAAGTGAGAGGAATATAAAATGTTTGGATTAAATAAATTATCAAAAATGTGGTCACAAGATATGGCTATTGATCTAGGAACTGCCAACACATTGGTAGTAGTTAAAGGTAAAGGTGTTGTTTTGAACGAGCCTTCAGTAGTTGCAATTATTGAAGAAAAAGGAAAAAAATCAGTTTTAGCGGTTGGTGATGAGGCAAAGACTATGCTTGGAAGAACTCCCGGGAATATTTCTGCTGTAAGACCCTTAAAGGACGGGGTTATTGCAGACTTTGTTGTAACAGAGGAAATGATTAAGCATTTTATCAAAAAAGTTCACAAAAAAAATGCTTTTGCAAATCCAAGAATATTAGTTTGTGTTCCAACTGGATCTACACCAGTTGAAAGAAAAGCTATTCAAGATTCCGCATTAGCTGCCGGAGCAAGAAAAGTTCAGCTTATAGAAGAGCCAATTGCAGCTGCGATTGGTGCGGGTTTACCTATTTCCGAAGCAACAGGTTCCATGGTTGTAGATATTGGAGGTGGTACTACCGAGATAGCTGTAATGTCATTAGGAGGAGTAGTTTATTCAAGATCATTGAGAGTTGCAGGCGATGCGATGGACCAAGCTATCATAAGCTATATGAGAACGAAATTTAATTTATTAATTGGAGAAGCTAGCGCAGAAAAAATAAAAAAAGAAATTGGTACTGCAATTGCAACTTCTGGAAATACATATTTAATGAAAGGCCGTGATATGAGGTCTGGTACACCAAGAGAAATCACATTGAAAGAAGAAGATACTGCAGCAGCATTAAAACCTACTTTAGATATAATGATGAATGGTATAAAGACGGCTTTAGAAAATACTCCTCCTGAACTCTCAGCTGATTTAGTTGATATGGGTCTTATACTAACTGGTGGAGGCGCACTTTTAAAAAATATCGACAAATTAATCTCAAAAGAAACTGGACTACCTGTACAAATTGCAGATGACCCTTTATCTTGTGTGGCTGTTGGAACAGGAAAAGCCTTAGAACAAGAAGAATTGTTTTCTACAATGCTATCAGAGTATTAATATATTGTGTTAAACAATGTCAACAAGTCGAGATGATTTTGGAATAGCCATTCGATCTGCCCTTCTACAAAAGGGGACAAGACAAAAATTTTCACTTTTCGTATTAATATTAATTTCTTTATTAATATTTATTTTAGACGCAAGTAATTTAAAACCAATTAAGGTTTTAAGAAGCATTTTTAATGATGGTATTTACAGAATATCAGCAATAAGTTCTTCTCCAATTAAGTTTTCATCAGCAACCAAAGATTTTTTTGTAAATCATATTTTTCTTTATAAAGAAAATGAAGAGTTAAAAGAGGAAATTAAAAAACTTAAAAAAGAGCAGTTATCTTCGACTTACTTACAAACAGAAAATAAACAATTACAAGAAATAATTAAACTTGAAAAAGAAACCTCTTTTACCTCTGTTGGGGCTAAAATTTTATTAGATAAAAATAGCCCTTATTTGAACTCTGTAATTATTAACAAAGGGGGGAACTCAGGTATAAAAATGGGTATGCCAGTGTTAAGCGGAGGAAATTTAGTCGGAAGAATTGTAGAAGTGAATTTTTTATCATCGAGAATTTTATTATTAAACGATCTTAATAGCAGAATTCCTGTCATGATATCTCCAAACGGAGACCAGGCAATACTTACTGGTATTGGCAAAGATAAGCCAATTCTGGAATATTTACCTAAAAATTTTGAATTTAATTCTGAGAGCAAAGTATACACATCTGGCAAAGATGGAGTCCTATCATCTGGTATTCCAGTCGGACAAGTAACATTTGATGGGAATAGAATTGCAGCAATGCTGTATTCTGATCCAAATCAAATTGTTCTTGTAAACGTTATTCTTCAAAAAGAAACTGATAACGAGGCAAATTAAATGGCTATAAGTATTAAAAACTTTAGACAAAATTTTTTACGATTAGTTCCTCTTATACTTTTGATTTTTATATGTATCTCTGAATTTCACACTCAGTTTTATTTATGGGAAATATTTTCATTTAACCTTCAATTTATAATAATTTATTATTGGATTTTAAGAGATCCATCAATTTTAGGTTATGGTTTTGTTTTCCTATGTGGGATAATTAACGATGTTGTTTTAAGTTTACCTCTTGGAACAAGCGCACTATCGTATTTATTTGTAACCTTAGTAGCTGCCTACGTTAGGAATGCAACAGTAAGGCCTACAATATTTACAGATTGGTTTACATTTATATTTGCTGTTGTAATTGGAAATTTAATTTCTTTCTATCTAATAAACAATTTTACAGAAATGAACACGGGATACACTTCGGTATTCTATAATACTCTTTTTACTTTTATTTTATATCCTTTTTTTTGGGGTATATTTGAATTGTATAAAAAAACAATATCACTGAGGTTACATGATTAGATCTACAGGAGAAAGCAAGGTTAGATTAATTGGTAGAAGAATGTTTATCATTTCAGCTGCAAAAGCAGTTATAGTTTTAGGCATTGTAGGAAGACTAATTTCTTTACAAATAAATGAGAGTAAAAAATATAAAACTTTATCTGATAAGAATAGATTTAGAGAGTGGAAATTTTCACCTCCACGTGGTTTAATAAAAGACTATTTTGGAAAAGAAATAGCATCAAACAAACAGGTCTACCAACTTCATATTGTTCCTGAAAATTCTGAAAATTTGGAAGTTTTGCTTTTTAGATTAAAAAATATTTTAGAATTGACAGAAAAAAATGTTTCAAAAATTAGAAAAAAAATTAATTCACAAAAGCCCTGGGATCCCATAATTGTATCTGATAACTTAACTTGGTCGGAATTTTCAAGAATTAATTTATTTTTACATGAGTTACAAGGTGCGGAACCGGTAGTTTCAGTTGCTAGACTTTATAAAGAGCCGTCATCAGCTCACATAATTGGATATGTTTCTAAAGCAAGCAAAAAAGATTTAAAAACAAAAGAATATTTAAAGAATAAAATTGCTGCAGGAACAAGAATTGGAAAAACTGGACTAGAAAACACTTTAGACTCAAAAGTTATTGGTGATGTTGGATACAAAAGATATGAAGTTAACGCTTTTGGAAAAAGAATTAGAGAAATATCAATTGACCCAGGAAAAGCAGGTGAAAATTTTAGAACAACTCTAGACTTAGAAGTTCAGGAAATATCTTCAAAATTGCTTAAAGGAAAGTCTGGTGCAATTTGTGTGATGGATATTTATAGAGGCGATATTATTTCTATGGTCTCTTCGCCTGTGTTCGACCCAAATAAATTTGTTCATGGAATTGATGGAAAAAGTTGGAATACATTATTAAAGAATAGAGACAAACCATTGATTAATAAAGCTATTGCCGGTCTTTATCCCCCAGGTTCTACAATCAAAACATTATCAGCAATAAGTGCTCTGGAGAATGATGTTTATAATCCAAAAAAAGTAATTCAGTGCAAAGGATCAATCGAGCTATACGGAGAAAAATTTCATTGTTGGAAAAAAAAGGGTCACGGTTTTATGGATATGAGAGAGGCTATCAAACAATCTTGTGATATATATTTTTATGAGGTTTCTAGACTTTTAGGTATCGATCGGCTATCTGAAACTGCAAAAAAATTTGGCTTAGGACAAGATGTTTTAGAAAATCTAATAGAAGAAAGATCTGGAGTTGTTCCAAACACAAGTTGGAAGAAAAAAAATATTGGGAAAAATTGGTATTTAGGAGAAACCTTGCATGCTGGAATAGGTCAAGGATATTGGCAAAGCTCTCCATTACAATTATGTTTGATGACTGCACAAATAGCAAACGGTGGTTTTAAAATTAAACCAAGAATAATTTTGAATAATAATGAAAAAGATAATTTCGATGATTTAAACCAATTTATTGAGGATAAAAAATTATTTTCAGGTGATGTTGAAAGTCTTTATGACTTTATTGCCAAATATAAATACAAAAGTTTATTTAGGAATCCAGAAAATATTAAATTTGTACAGGATGCCCTTTATGGAGCTACAAATGAACCTGGAGGAACATCATATGGATCAAGACTAACAAAAGATAAATTTGTTTTCGCAGGAAAGACTGGAACTTCACAGGTTAAAAGATTTACCGCAAAACAAAGGGAGCTTGAAGTTAAAAATGAAGATTTACCATATGAAGATCGTGACCATGCTCTTTTTGTTGCCTTTGCTCCTTATAAGGATCCACGATACTCAATAAGTGTTGTAATTGAACATGGTGGTTCAGGAAGTAAAAGCGCAGCTCCCATTGCAAAAAAAGTTATTAAGAAAGTTTTAGAAAAACATGATTTAAGAGAGTCAATATATAGCAAAGGATATATCGCATAATGTTTAAAACTGGATCAATACAATCCCACTTAACTTTAAGAGATAAAATCTTTTCTTTAGATCCAATTTTATTTTTTTCAGTTTTGATAATAGGAATTATAAGTATGTTTGCGATGTATTCTACAGATGGAGGACAATTTGCATATCATACTAAGAGTCATATATTAAGATTTTTAGTTTTTTTTGGTCTATTTATCGTAGTTTCTTTTTTTCAATCAAACTTTTGGTATAACTCAAGTACAATTATTTACTTATTGATTCTTATTTTATTAATATTTGTAAAGTATATTGGTTTAACTGCATCCGGATCGCAAAGGTGGCTTGATTTATATTTTATAAATCTTCAACCATCAGAATTAATGAAAATAGCGTTGATTTTATTCTTGGCAAAGTATTATCATAGAATTTCAACTGGTGATGTGAATAGAACCAGATATTTAATTCAACCCATATTGGCATTAATCTTTCCAGTAATATTAGTAATTACTCAACCTGATCTTGGTACTGCTTTCTTAATAGGAGTAGGTGGAATAATTGTTATTTGGCTTTCAGGAGTAAAATTTAAATTTTTTGCTTATCTCAGTATAGCTTTTATTGCTATTGCCCCTGTAGCGGTGTCATTTTTAAAACCATATCAAAAGGCAAGAATTCTTACTTTTTTTGATCCAGGAAGAGATCCGCTTGGTGCAGGATATCAAATTACTCAGTCTAAAATTGCAATAGGATCGGGCGGACTGTTTGGAAAAGGTTTTTTAAATGGTTCGCAAAGCTATTTAGATTATTTACCTGAAAAACATACTGATTTTATATTTACTCTATTCTCAGAGGAATTTGGTTTTTTTGGTTCCTGTATAATTTTGCTTTTATACATAATAATAACTTACAGACTAGTTCACATTGGGAATATTGTGAGAGACACTTTTGGTAAGTTATATTGTTATAGTTTTGCTACTGCTTTTTTTACATACGTCGCAATCAATATGGGGATGGTTTTAGGCTTGGTTCCAATAGTAGGTGCCCCACTTCCAATATTATCTTATGGTGGATCTTCAATGATGGCTATAATGATAGGGCTTGGTATCGCAATGAGCTGCAAAATACATAAAGATCAAACTATTGGATAAATCAACCATAAATAGAAAATTTTGACCCAAAATATACTTTTTAGAGTTGCAAAGCTTCAAATTATTTGCTGAAATAAGAAATATGTTTGGATCAAAAAAACCATCTGTGCCAAGACCACTTAATGACAGCGGAAGATCTTTGTTAAGCGAAACTTTTTCTTTTGAGGGTACATTAAGAACTTCAGGAGCTATAGATATTGCAGGATTAGTTAAAGGCGCTGTATATACTAATGATTTAATAGTAAAAGAGACAGGATCAGTTATTGGGCCTGTCGAGACAGATAAAATTGAAATTTATGGACATCTTGAGGGAAAAGTTGTTGCAAAAACAATTGTAATAGGAAGTAGCGCTGTAGTTAAGGGTGATATTTTATTTAGTGAAACTTTAAAAACTGAAGAAGGAGCCGATATAAACGGTTACCTTAAAAAAACAGAGAGTACTAGTTTAGAAGCAGCACAAGGTGAATTCAAATTAGAGTCAATAGAGTCAAAAGAAGCCAAAGAAAAAGAAAAAGAAAAAAATAAAAAAGGCCGACCTAAAATAGTTGCTAGCAACTAAATAAAAGAAGTACAATCTAACACAGTTTAATTACTTAATTTTTGTTGTAGAGCTTAACTATGTCTTCAAACAATTGTTCTTCAGTAGGTATTGTTGGTGCCGGTATCCAAGGCGTATGTATAGGTCTTCAATTAATTAAAAAAAATATTCCAACAACAATATTTGATAAAACAGATCCAGGAACAATGGCATCGTATGGAAATGCAGGCCACTTCTCGCCATATGCGATACTTCAACTGAATAGGCCAGATATTTTGTATGATATACCTAAAATGTTATTTAGTTCTTACGGTCCTTTAGCTCTTAAATGGAACTACATCCCAAAAATGATACCTTGGTTTCTTGGATATTTAAAAAATTGTAATAAAAAATCTATGATGCATACAGCCAAATATATGCACCAAATTTTAAATTTATCATTAGATGCATATGATGAAATTTTTCAAGAGTTTGACATCACGAACTTGGTTGAAAAAAAAGGTATTATTTATGTATGGACTAATCAAAATATGAAAAGTAGAGAATTGGAGATTAAAGTTAGAAAAGATTTTGGTGTCAAGCAACAATTATTAAGTACAAAAGAAATTTTAGATTTAGAACCCAATTTAAGACCGGTTTTTAATGGTGGGGCATATTATGATTACGCTTATCATGCAAAAGATCCAGGAGGTATCGTTAAAAAGATATTTAAATTATTTATTGAAAAAGGTGGAAAGTTTATCAAGGAAAATGTTGAAACTGTCAAACAATCATCAAAGAATGAAACAATTATTAAAACTGCTAATAAAGATTATAAATTTGAAAAGTCTGTAATTGCATGTGGTGCTTTTTCAAAAAAATTAACAGATCAACTTGAAGAGAAAATACCACTAGATACTGAAAGAGGGTATCATGTTCACTTCAAAGGAATGGAAAAACTTTTAACAAGACCGGTTATTTTTTTAGATAGAGGATTTGGCATGACACCAATGAACCAAGGTCTAAGAGCTGTAGGAACTGTTGAACTTGGTGGATTAAAAAATCCTTTGTCGAAAAAAAGAATTGATTATATTGTGAGATGTGCAAAGGAACTTTTACCCCAGCTAAAAGATCATGAAAATGAATGGTTAGGTTTTAGGCCAACACTACCTGATTTCTTACCAGTGATTGGACCATCAAAAAATTATAAAAATATTGTCTATGCTTTTGGTCATCAGCATTTAGGTTGGACTTTAGGAGCAATTACTGGCAAAGTTGTCTCGGGTATCTTAGCAAATGAAAAAACAAATTTGGATTTATCAGCCTATAGTTCATCGAGATTTAATTAAATGATTAAAATTGCGGTTTTGGATGATTACCAAAATATTTTTCAGGAATTTACTGATTTAGACCAATATAAAAATAAATATGAATTTACAATTTTCAATGAACCATTCCAAAATGAAGCAGAAGCGATCGTATCTTTAGAGAAGTTTGATGCTCTATTTGTAATGAGAGAAAGAACTCCTCTGACTAAATCTTTGTTAGAAGGACTTAAAAATCTAAAATATATTTTCACTAGCGGAATGAGGAATAAATCTATTGATCTTGAGTATGCAAAAAAGAGAAAAATTATTGTTTGCGGAACTGACATTAACTCAAACCCGACTGCTGAAATAACATGGGCTTTGATACTTGGTTTAGTAAGAAATATAAAGCAAGAAATAGATAACATGTTCCAAGGGTATTGGCAGACTACTGTAGGATTTGAATTAAAAGGTAAAATTTTGGGAATAATAGGTTTAGGAAAAATTGGATCCCAAGTTGCGAAAATCGGTAAAGCATTTGGTATGCAAGTTGTAGCTTGGAGTGAAAATTTAAATTTGTCTGAGGCTAATCAATTAGGAGTATTACCGATCAGCAAAGAAGAGTTGCTCAAACAATCGGATATCATTTCTTTGCACGTCGTATTAGGAGATAGGTATAAAAACTTGATTACTGAAAAGGAATTAAAAATGATGAAGAAAACTTCTTTTTTAATTAATACTTCAAGAGGCCCTATAGTAAATGAAAAAGACTTAATTAAATCTTTAGAAGACGATGTTATAGCCGGTGCTGGCTTAGATGTTTATGATAAAGAACCATTACCGCAAGATCATAAATTGAGGTTTCTACCTAACGCATTGCTAACACCACATCTTGGTTACGTCACGGATGAAAACTATTCAATCTTTTTTTCTCAAATGATGGAAAATCTTGACTCTTGTATGGATGGTAAGCCAAAAAGAGTTATAAAATAAAGAAAACTATAGGTTGTATTTTTCTCTTAAATTTAAGTATATTTATCCACAGTTTTGTGTTTGATTCGTTTTTGGAGAGAGAGATGAGCATGCGGAATGTATTAGGCTATTTTTTATTAAGCCTATTTTTATCTGGTTGTTATACCAATTCCTTAACAATGGTAGGTCCAGCAACAGGTGTGGCATCTGGAAAGTTGTCTGAAACCGCAACCACCTCATCAATTAATTATGTTGTAAAAAAACAAACTGGAAAAACGCCAGTAGAACACGTTTTAAGCGAAAATCAAATCAAAACAATTGAGGAAAATAAAGCTAAAATTGATCCATGCAAAATAAACAATAAATTGTGTTCTGTTTTAAATGAAAGAATAGAAAAAACAAGAAAACAACTTTTAGGATTAAATTTACAAGCAAGAATAGAAAAGAGTCATAAAAAGATTTCCCATCATCAAAAAAAAGATCCGAAATAACTTCGGACACAACCAAAAGTTTACGTTTTAAATTTAGTAATATTTTGTAACGAAATATCACACATAATTTTCTTTTAAAATTTTAGCCTTGTGTTATTGACGAATATGAAAATTTTCGTAAAGATTCTACCATTGCTGCTCATTCTTCCAGGATGTTACCAAGCGTCTTTAACACCAATGATTGGTCCTGCAGCAGGTGCTCAACAAGGAAAACTGGCCTATTCTGCTGTATCAACAGGCGTAAATTATGGCATAAAATATCAAACTGGAAAATTTCCTTTGGAGCATATCATTAATAAAGAGAAAGAAAAAATTGTTAAAAAAATTGATAAAATTGAAAATAAAATAATCAACAATTCTGAACTAATTAGAAATGAATTTAATTCTAAAACTGAAGTGTTTAAATCTAAGGTAAATTTTGAAAAAGACCGTTGGGTTTTGCATTTAAAAGAAATCAAAAATGTTAGCCAAAGAGAGCTTTTCCCCGCAAATAAACAAAAATACTCTTACTGGTCTAAATAAAATAACGTATTTTAATCATTTAAATATTGATTTAGTTATCATATTCTTGATCTATGAAATCAAAAACTAAAGTAGTCGTAATTGGAGGTGGAGCAGTTGGGGTTAGCACGCTTTATCATTTAGCCAAAAAAGGTTGGTCAGATGTAGTTTTGGTTGAAAGAAAAGAACTTACCTCAGGTTCTACTTGGCACGCTGCCGGCCTTTTACCACTTTTTAATATGAGCTATTCAGTAGGCCAGCTTCATAGATATGCAGTTCAGCTTTATAAGTCATTAGAAAAAGAAACAGGAAAAAAAGTTGGTTTCAGCGTTGTTTCAAATATTCGTTTAGCTCAAACAAAAGATAGAATGGATGAATATCATCAGTACGCAGGTGTTGCAAAAACAATTGGCGTAAAGGTAAAATTTTTAAAACCAGAACAAGTAAAAGAAATTTGGCCGCTATGTAACATTGAAGGACTTGAGGGTGCAATCCAACACCCTGAAGATGGTTACATACAACCCGCAGACCTTACTCAAGCGTTAGCAACAGGGGCAAGAAATCATGGAGCTGAGATTTATAGGAACACAACAGTAGTTGGAATTAAACAAACAAAAGATGGTTGGACTGTTGAAACAGATAAAGGATCTATTTCATGTGAACATATTGTATCTTGCAGTGGAAATTTCGCAAGACAAACTGGAGAAATGGTTGGAATTGAAATCCCAGCTATCCCGGTTGAACATCAATATATTGTTACAGAACCTCATCCAGAAGTTCAAAAAAGACAAAAGGAAAAAAAACCAGAGATGGGGGTTCTAAGGGACAGTGACAACTCTTGGTACATGAGAGAAGAAGCAGGTGGATTTATTTTAGGTCCATACGAAAAGGGCGCACCGTGTTGTTATGTAGATGGCCCATCAAAAGATAGTGAGTACGAATTATTTCAAGAGGATTTAGATAGATTGGCTCCTCATATCGAGGGTGCAATAAAAAGAGTTCCAGCGTTTGGTGAGGTTGGAGTTAAAAAAGTTTATAACGGTGCAATTTGCTACACACCTGATGGAAGTCCGCTAGTTGGACCCGCGTGGGGTCTGAAAAATTTTTGGATTAATGATGGACATAGTTTTGGAATAACAGCGGCAGGTGGAGCTGGTTGGCAATTAGCTGAATGGATAATAGACGGTGAACCAACAATTGATATGCTTGGTGTTGATCCACGAAGATTTGGATCTTATGTAACAAAATCTTATTTAATGGAAAAGAATGAGGAAGCCTATGCAAATGTTTTTACAGTTCATTATCCAGATGAAGAACGTGAAGCTGGTAGACCATTAAGACAAGCACCTTGTTATGATAGAATGAAAAAACTTGGTGCAGTTTTCGGACAAAAGTTTGGTTGGGAAAGACCAAACTTTTTTGCAACCGACGGAGAAAAACAAGAGGATGATTGGTCATTTAGAAGATCAAATTGGTTTAAAAGTGTCGAGAAAGAATGCAAGAATGTAAAAGAAAATGTGGGACTATTAGATATGTCAGCATTTGGTAAGTGCAGAATAAAAGGTCCTGGAGCTGAAGAATTTTTAGATAAATTGGTAGCGAATAAACTTCCTAAAAAAATTGGTCGAATTAATTTATGTCATGCACTTAATACAAAAGGTGGAGTACATTCCGAGTTTACAATAATGAGAGAAGCTCAAGATAGTTTTTATCTCGTATCTGCAGGTGCTTATCAAAGATTAGATCATGATTGGATTCATAAATGGATGCCAAAAGATGGATCAGTACAGTATGAAAATTTAACCAATAACATGGGAGTGCTTGTTGTGTCAGGTCCAAAGGCTAGACAATTAATGCAAAAGGTTTCTAAAACAGACTTTTCAAATGAAAAATTTAAATGGTTGAGCGCGCAGAATATTAATATTGGTTTAGCACCTTGTAATGCGATGAGAGTAAATTTTGTTGGCGAACTTGGTTGGGAATTACATCATCCAATTGAATATCAAAATCATATATTTGATAAACTTATGGAAGCTGGAAAAGAATTTAATCTTAAACCTTACGGTATAAGAGCGATGAATAGTTTGAGAGTCGAGAAATCATATAAGTTAGTGGGAACAGAACTTTCAATTGAATATGCTCCATATGAGTCAGGTTTAGATAGGTTTATACATCCAAACAAAGGAGATTTCATTGGACGTGCGGCGTTGGATCAATGGAGAGCAAAAGGCTTTTCAAATAAACTAGTTACTATGGAAATTCATGGCGTTTCAGATGCTGATGTTCTTGGTAACAATCCAATTTATGAAAATGGGTCCGTAATTGGAAGAGCGACTGGCGGTGATTATGGTTTTAGATTGAAAAAATCTATTGCTCTTGGAATGGTAAAACCAGAATATGCAAAAGTTGGTCAAAAACTAAAAATAGATATATTGGGTAAAATGCATGAAGTTTCAATTATCGAAGACTCACCCTACGACTCTGCAAATAAATTACTAAGAGCTTAATGAGAAAGTTAATATTTATTTGCTTAATATTAGCTTTACCTCAAATCTCTTTTGCAAATGAAAGATCAATCCCACTAGAATTATTCACTGCAAAAAAAATCCAACACAGCGGCAAACTTAAAATTACTGGTCCAATCGATTGGAAAAATAAAAGAACCGGCGAAGTTCTTCAAGTTTATGAGAGAAAAAGAGGTTCAAAAATTCAATTATTTGCAAAAACAAATAACGATCAGTGTTTAGGAAGAGTAATGGATAGTAGATATGAAAAAAGAGGATTAGTTTATATAAAAAATGGCTGTAAATTCCCCCTAGGAAATTGGAAAGAGGGCGAAAAAAGAGAATTTATATCCACTTATTTCTATAACAATAGAAGTAGAGATTATAAGAAGACTATTACAATAAAAAAAATTGGTAACGAAAAAAAATGCTTAACATTTAGATGGTCAAAAGCTAAATTAGATGGAACAATGATTGATGATAATAGTTATACCTATTGCCCAAAAAAAGGTTTTACTAAAATAGTATCCCATAAATCTGGCAAAATAAGCATGACATTGTCAGGAAGCATGAAAGTTGCTGGCACCAAATGAAAATATTAGTCGCTGTTAAAAGAGTTATTGATTACAACGTTCAGATAAGAGTTAAAGAAGATGGTTCAGGCGTAAATACTGATAACGTAAAAATGTCAACCAATCCCCCAGATGATAACGCTACCGAAGAGTCAGTTAAATTAAAAGAGTCCGGAAAGGTAAAAGAAGTTGTTGCAGTTACAATTGGAGATGATAAAGCACAAGAGACAGTTAGGAAAGCTTTAGCAGTTGGGGCAGATAGAGGAATTCACGTTAAGTCCGATACATATATAGAGCCGTTAGGTGTTGCTAAAATTTTAAAAAAAGTAGTTGAGAAAGAAAAACCAGATATGGTTTTCTTAGGCAAACAAGCAATTGATGACGATTGTAACCAAACAGGTCAAATGCTTGCAGCGATGTTAAATTGGCCTCAAGCAACTTTTTCTTCAAAAGTAACCTTAAAAGAAAAAAGCATGGAGATTGTAAGAGAAATAGATGAAGGCTTAGAAACCGTAGAAGTTAATCTGCCAGCAGTTGTAACTTGCGATCTAAGATTAAATGAACCACGTTATGCATCTCTACCAAACATAATGAAAGCTAAAAAAAAACCAATTGACCAAATGATTGCAAAAGATTTAGGTGTGGATATTGCAAATAGAGTGCAGCAATTAAAAGTAGAAGAGCCACCAAAAAGAAAAGCAGGAATTAAAGTTGCAAATGTAGCAGAATTAGTTAGCAAACTTAAAAATGAGGCGAAAGTAATTTAATGTCAGTACTATTAATAGCAGAACACAATAATAAAAACCTTAAACCATTTACTTTAAATGCAATAAGTGCTGCTTCAAAAATCGATGCCGAGGTACATGTATTGGTTGCTGGCAGTGGATGTGAAAGTGTTGCAAAAGAAGTTGCCGCAGTTCCTTTGGTCAAAAAAGTTTTACACTGCGATTCTCCTAACTATCAAAACTATTTACCAGAAAACTTAGCTCCTTTAGTAACTAAGAATGCAGATAAATATGATCATATTGTTGCATCAGCAAATACATTTGGAAAAAACTTTATGCCAAGAGTTGCTGCTGCATTAGATACATCACAAGTAAGCGACGTAATAAAAGTAAACTCACCCGATACTTTTGTTAGACCTATTTATGCAGGTAATGCTTTTGCTACAGTAAAAAGTAATGACAAAAAAAGATGCGTAACAATTAGACCTACATCATTTGAACCTGCTCCAAAAACAGGAGGTTCTGCACAAATTGACAAGGTAGATGCAGTTGATGTTCCTAACTTTTCTAAATTTGTAAAAAGAGAAGAAACAAAATCAGAAAGACCTGAACTTGGAACTGCTAGAATAGTAGTGTCTGGTGGAAGAGGATTAGAAAGTGGAGAAAATTTTAAACTCATAACTGATATTGCAGATAAATTAAACGCAGCAGTGGGCGCCTCGCGTGCAGCTGTTGATGCAGGTTATATAAGTAACGATCATCAAGTGGGTCAAACAGGAAAAGTGGTTGTCCCAGATTTATATATTGCAGTTGGAATTTCAGGTGCTATCCAGCATCTTGCAGGTATGAAAGAGAGCAAAATAATTGTCGCAATCAACAAAGACGGTGAAGCTCCGATATTTAGTATTGCAGATTATGGTTTAGAAGCAGATTTATTTAAAGCGCTTCCAGAATTTTTATCCGAGTTAAACAAACTCAACACTATCCAAAAATAATTAGTTTGATATAGTCCCCGCATGGCTCGAGAGACAATGCAATATGATGTAGTAATAGTTGGTGCTGGTCCATCAGGATTATCTACTGCAATTAAATTAAAGCAAATGGAACCAAAATTAAATATCTGTATCTTAGAAAAAGGTGCAGAGGTCGGCGCTCATATATTAAGTGGAAATGTTTTAGAAACTAGAGCTTTAGATGAATTACTTCCAAAGTGGAAAGAAGAGGGAGCCCCTGTTAAAACCAAAGTTACAAAAGAAAAATTTTTATTTTTAGGAAAAAAATCATCTCTGAGCTGGCCTACTTGGCTTTTACCTTCGGTACAAAAAAATCATAATAATTATATTGTCAGCCTTGCTAATCTTTGTCGATGGCTCGCGGAACAAGCTGAGAAGCTAGGTGTTGAAATTTTTCCAGGATTTCCTGCGAGCGAAGTTCTTTATAATGAAGACGGCTCCGTAAAAGGAGTAGCAACTCTGGATATGGGTTTAGATAAAGAGGGTAATAAAAAAGACGGATACCAAGAGGGAATGGAGCTTCATGCAAAAGTTACAGTTTTTTCAGAAGGATGCAGAGGACATTTAGGTAAGCAATTAATTAAAAAATTTAATTTAGATGAGGGGAAAAATCCACAGCAATATGGAATTGGACTAAAAGAAATTTGGGAAGTTAGTGAGGAACAACATCAGGAAGGATTGGTAATACATACAGCAGGCTGGCCTTTAGATAGTAAAACATATGGTGGAAGTTTTATTTATCATGCTGAGAATAAACAAATTTTTCTTGGTTATGTTATAGGTCTTGATTACCAAAACCCACATCTATCTCCATTCGATGAGTTTCAAAGATTTAAAACACACAAATCAATAAGAAAAATGTTTGAAGGCGGAAAAAGGATTTCTTTTGGAGCTAGAGCTTTAATTGAGGGTGGTCTTCAAAGTTTACCAAAAATGTATATGCCCGGAGCATTATTAGTTGGTTGCGATGCAGGAACTTTAAATATGCCAAAGATTAAAGGAACCCACACAGCAATGAAAAGCGGGATGATAGCTGCCGAAACTATTGTTGAACATATTAAAAATAAAAGGAAATTGTCTTTATACGAAGAATTATTTAAAAAAAGCTGGGTATATAAAGAACTTCATGCAGCTAGAAATGTTAAACCAAGTTTTAGTTGGGGATTAATAATTGGAATTATCTTCACAGGTATTGATCAAATTTTATTTAGAGGAAAACTACCTTTCACGTTAAAGCACAAGCATGCAGATCATGATGCTTTAAAACCCGCAAGTAAAATGCCTAAAATTGAATATCCAAAACCTGACGGCAAACTTACTTTTGATAAAACAAGTTCAGTATATTTAACAGGTACAAATCACACTGAAAATCAACCAGTACATCTTCAGTTAAAAAATAAATATCTCCCTATCCAATATACTTTAAGAGAATATGACGAGCCCGCTCAAAGATATTGTCCCGTCGGTGTTTACGAGATCCAAAAAAATGAATTTGTAATAAATTCACAAAATTGTATTCATTGTAAAACCTGTGATATCAAAGAACCTTCCCAGAATATTAATTGGGTAGCCCCAGAAGGCGGTGGCGGTCCAAAATACGGCAACATGTAATGTCGAAAAATAAAATTAGTTCAGCTATGTTTTTTATTTTATTAGCTGGGTTAATCTGGTCTTTCGGTCCATTAGTAGTAAGAAATATGGACAATGCTGAACTTGTTCCATGGCAGTATTCATTAATAAGAGGATCAGCAATATTTATAATCTTAAATCTTTATTTATTTTTAACTGAAGGCAGCAAGTTTACAAATAATTATAATAAAATAGGTCTTTCAGGAATAATCGGAGGAATAAGTCTTGGTATTGCAAATTTAACTTTTATTCTTTCACTTACTTCAACTTCAGCTGCAGTCACACTTTTAATGTTAGGCGCATTACCTTTTTTAGCAGCAATTTTAGCTTATATTTTTTTAAATGAAAAAATATCCAAAACAACTTTTATAGCCATAATAATTGCTGCAGCTGGAATAATATTTATGTGTTTTGACAGTATTCAAACCGGAACACTCTTTGGTCTCGTTAATGGTTTAGTATCTTCTTTAGGTTTTGCGGTATTTACAGTTACTTTAAGATGGAAAAAAAACACTCCTAAACTTACAACTGTATCTATAGCTGGAATTTTTGCAGCAGCTATTTCTCTATTAGTTATAATTTATAATGACAGTAATGTTTTAATGTCTTTAAAAAATACCTCACTCTCATCACTACATGGATTTTTAGTTTGTTCAGCATTAATTTTATATTCAGCAAAATCAAAATATTTACCAGCTGCAGACTTGACTTTGTTATCACTTACAGAAATTTTAGGTGGTATTTTTTGGGTTTGGCTTCCTTTATTTGGAATTAATGAGGTTCCAAATAACAATACAATTATTGGAGGGGTTATAATTACTTTAGCAATTATCTTTTACGGTTTAAATACTAGAAGATATATTTTTAGATACTAATTTGATTTAGCTATAGTCTCGAGCTCGTTTGACTCATAAACTATTTTATTTGAAGTACTCGTAGATATATACAACATTGCCTTAACAACATTTTCAATTTTTATTGGTTTGTATTTTTTCAAACTCCCAAAAGTAAACAAAGTAAGAGTATTCATAACAGGTAAGAAAATTACTTCCCCTAATCGAAACGATTTTCTATTTCCAATCAACAAAGATGGTCTAATAATAACAAGCTTTTTAAAATTTAGATTTTTTAATTTTTCTTCAACCTGCCCTTTGTTTTTTAAATAATTACTTAATGCCTTGGGGTTAGCACCAATTGAGGAAACATAGAAAAAAGTATTAACGAAATTTTCTTTTGCAATTGCGGCTACACGAACAGGAATATCATACTCGATTCTTGTATATTCACTTTTATCAGGCGTATCTTTTTTTGTAGTTCCTATACAAAAGTAACAGTCATCACCGTTAATTTTATCTTTATATTTTTCTAAATTCTTAAAATCAGTTTTAATAATTTCTACTTTTGGATTGTCAACTTTAGGTATTGTCCTTACAAAAATTTTAATTTTACTGTAAGTATTATTTAAAAGTATAGTTTTAAATAACTCGTTCCCAATTAAACCCGAGGAACCAAATATTATTGCAGTTTTCATAAATTAACTTTGAGAAATGAATATTTATATTTCCCAGTCAAATCTTGGGAATGTATCAAATAGCTTAACAACTTTATCTGACCACTGATTACAGACTTTGGAATAGTCTTCATCCGAAGTATTTAAACATTTTAGAGATGCAATTTTATTTGCATCCTTTTTGTAAATAGCAAAGTCAATTGGCGGCCCTACTGTTAGATCACTTTTTAAAGTTGAGTCCATTGAAATTAAAGCACATCTTGCAGCGTCACCAATTTTTACACTTGGCGTAATAACTCTATCAAGAATAGGCTTTCCATACTTAACCTCACCAATTACTAAGTAAGGTTTGCTATCTGCTGGTCTAATAAAATTTCCCTGCGGATAAACTAAATAAATTTCTTGAGGTTGACCTTTAATTTGACCTCCTACAATGAACGTTGCTCCAAGAGTAAGTATATCTGTATTTACCCCATCAGGTGATGAATGTTTTATATTTAATTTACCTAAATAGCTTGCGATCTGTTCAAAATCTTTACAGGTGTTAAGATTCGTTCCAGACTTACTTTTTAAATCTTTTTCTATAGATTTATACACAGCTTGCGATGTACCTAAGTTTCCTGAAGTAATTATAATTATTGTCCTATCATCAACATCGTGTGTAAACATCTTTGAATAGATATTAACGTTATCCATTCCAGCGTTTGTTCTTGAGTCTGATGCAAAAACTAAACCTTCTTTTGTCTTGATTCCGATACAATATGTCATGTACGAATACTTAATTAAAAAATTATAAATATACAAATTAATAATAGCATGTCAGCTATCTAATTAATGCAATTGCTTGTTTTGCATAATTGTTAACAATGAAAGAATGTTTATGGGATCACTTTGGGATAAATACGACTCCGACACTACTTATGATGAATATTTAAGTGAGGATAATAAGCTCAGGAAACAAGCTAAGGTAATCTCAAATATTCTTGAGAAAATCGGCAGTAAAAAACTACAAGAAATTGAAAAAAACTGTGCGAGTACAATTAGTGCAAGGGGAATTAACTTTCGTGTTTATTCTTCTGGGAAAAAAGCTCAAGAAAAAAAGTGGCCACTAGATATAATTCCAAGAATCATACCAAAAAGAGATTGGTCTAAAGTATCAAAAGGTTTGTTGCAAAGAGTTAAGGCGCTTAATCTTTTTATTGATGATGTTTACAATGACAAAAAAATATTTAAAGACAATGTCATACCCAGAGAGTTAGTTTTTAACTCACCTTATTATCTAAAAGAGTGTGATGGTTTTTCTCCCAAGCACAAAGCATGGTCAAATATTTCTGGTATCGATTTAATTAGAAACATCAAAGGAGACTTTTTGGTCTTAGAAGACAACTTAAGAGTCCCTTCAGGAATCTCTTACATGTTAGAGAACCGAATGGTTATGAGAGATGTGTTCCCTGAATTATTTACTAGATATAAAGTTTCAGATATTCATCAATACCCAAACAAACTTTATAATTGCATGCTTGAGTGTATTCCCAAAAAAACAAAAGATCCTCACATGTGTGTTTTAACTCCAGGAAGAGCAAACTCTGCATATTTTGAGCATAGATTTTTGTCTGAGCAAATGGGCATAGCCCTTGTCGAGGGCAAAGATCTATTTGTTGAGAAAGATGTTGTTTACATGAAAACAGTTAGAGGAAAATTAAAAGTCGATTGTATTTATAGAAGACTTGACGATACTTTTTTAGATCCCAAAGCTTTTTTCAAAGGTTCACTAATAGGTGTGCCAGGTTTATTTAAAGCTTGGAGAAAAGGTAACGTTGGAATTTTAAATGCACCTGGAACAGGTATAGCAGATGACAAAGCAATTTATTCTTATGTTGATAAAATGATTGTTTATTATTTAGGGGAGCAACCAAAATTAAAACAAGTTGAAACATTATTGTGTAGTGAAAAAATTCACAGAGAACATGTAATAGAAAATATTTCTAAGTTTGTTGTAAAACCAACAAATGGTTCTGGTGGTAATGGTATTTTAATTGGTCCACATGCTTCAAAAAAAAATAGGGAAGCAATGAAAAAAAATATAATAAAAAATCCTAGAAATTACATTGCTCAACCTTTAGAAATTCTTTCTACAACACCAACTATTACAGACAACAGTATAGAACCACGACACTTAGATTTAAGACCATTTGTTTTAAGCGGAAAATCAACTTGGGTTACTACTGGAGGATTAACAAGAGTGGCATTAAAAAAAGGAAGTACGATTGTTAATAGTTCACAAGGCGGTGGTTCCAAAGATACAATGATAATTGATATGTAGATTTAAGACAGATCTGCAGCAAACTCTTTTAATTTTTCAATTGAAACTAATTCTAAAGTTTTTTCATGAGTTGCTTTTAAATATATTGGACATCCTTTTCCAGCTTCGAGTGCCCTTGCATACCAACTCGCACAAACGCACCATTTATCTCCATCTTTAAGACCAGGAAAACCAAACTCAGGATGAGGAGTAATTAAATCATTGCCAGCTTCTTTACACCATTTCAAAAATTCATCATTTACTCTTACACAAACAGTGTGAAGGCCACGATCGTTTTTATCAGTATTACAACAGCCATCCCTAAACCATCCTGTTATTGGATCGGTTGAACAGCTTTCTAAATTTTCTCCTAATACATTTTTTTGTTTTTTCATTATAAATCTATTGTGTCTTGTAATCTTTTTTTAAAATAATCTTCATACGATTTATTGCATGTTATTAAATATTTATCCTCAAGATTGTAAATTGTACAATCAATTCTTGCTATCAAGGTCTGTGCCATTGTAAGAGCAGGGAATTTTTTTGAACGAAAATCAAAATGTGTCAGCTTATTCAAATAATCTTTCATTTTATCACCAGTAAATTCAAAATAAACCTGTCCGTAAGAATAATCAGAAGCCAATATTTCATCATTAGAATTCATAGTTGTTACCATTTTTGATAATTCCTCGTCCTCTTTATTTTTTAAACAAATTAAACTCCACTGATCAAAAGATTGTTTTGCAAAAAGGAAATTCTCATTACTTATCATTCTAAGATTGTCCTTTGGTGGCAAAAGAGATATTTCTCCATTCACAGTTTCTGCGAAGCGACCATCACCTTTTCCTCTTAAAATAATTTGTTGAAAATTTCTTTGATGAATGTAAATCCCGTCTCCTGAAAAAGTTCTTGTCATGACAGTAGCCTTTTATTTTCAGGATCTAAAAAATTGGGTTTTACTACTTCAACAGGTATAACATTCATATTTGAAGTTGAGACGTATATTTGACTACCAATTTTTCTATTGCCCCCTTTTATTAATGCCATTGCAATTGAATGATTTAATGTAGGACTAAAATAACTCGAAGTAACCTGACCCAACATTTTAATTGGTTTATCTATTTTAGATGGGATATTTTTATCCTCTATAACGTGTTGCCCTTCCTCAATACCATATGTTTTATCTATTGGGACTAGACCAACTAATTGCTTCCTATCAGCTTTAATAATATCTGATCTAGTTAAAGACCTTTTTCCTATAAAATCCTTTTTTTTCTTTCCTATCATCCAATTTAAATTCAAATCTAAAGGAGTAACTGTTCCATCTGTTTCCTGACCTATAATAATATAACCTTTTTCTGCCCTTAATAGATGCATTGTCTCTGTTCCATATGGAACTAAATCTATATCTCTACTGTAATAAAAAATTCTCTCCCAAAGAGTTAAAGCGTATTTTGGAGGCACATAAATTTCATAACCCTGTTCACCCGTGAAACTGGCTCGGAGAATTCTTACTCTATAATTTAAATAATTAATATTTTTAAAAGTCATGTAAGGAAATTTATTATTACTAAAATCAACATCATTAAAAACTCTACTTAATATCATTCTTGATTTAGGTCCGCTTATGTTAAAAGTAGCAAATTGTTCGGTAATTGAATTTAAATAAACATTTAAGTTTGGCCATTCTGTCTGCGCAAATTCTTCCATGTGAGATAAAACATTTGCAGCTCCACCAGAAGTAGTTGTAGAAATAAAATGATTATCATTTATTTTACAAACAATCCCATCATCTTTGATCATTCCATCTTCTCCTAGCATTAACGCATATTTTGCACTCATTGGTCTCATTTTTGTAAAACTATTTGTGTACATCATGTTTACAAATTCTAACGCGTCTTTACCTTTAATTTCTATTTTTCCAAGTGTGCTACCATCTAAAATTCCAGCGGCTTCTCTTACATGTTTAGATTCTCTTTGCACAGCTTCATTCATAGTTTCATTTTCATATTTTTTATAATACCAAGGTCTTTTCCACTGACCCACATCTTCAAAAACTGCATTATGTTTTATATGCCACGGGTGAATTGGAGTTTTTCTTTCAGGATCGTAAAACTCATAAGTACTTCTTCCCGCAATGGCTGAAAAACTTACAGGATTATACGGTGGTCTATAAGTTGTTGTTCCAACTTCGGAAACACTTTTTCTCAATAATTTTGAAACTATACCTAATGCGTTTATACTACTAATTTTTCCTTGGTCTGTTCCCATACTATTAGTAGTAAAACGTTTTAGATGTTCAATACGATCAAAACCTTCTCTTATTGCCTGTGTTAAGTCTTTTGTTGTTACATCATTTTGTAAATCTATAAAAGATTTTGACCATAAAGATTTATTATTATTTTTTGTTTCCCATATTTCTTTTATATTGAACTCTTCAGAACCATTAACCTCTATTTTAAGGTCAATATCATTTGTACCATCTATAAAACTAAGTTTTTTATTTATTTCTTCAATAATATTTTTAAAAATAAAGTTTCCGCTGACTGAGCCTAATGTAATTGTATTTTGAAAAGATTTTTCCGGCTTAAAGGTTAAGATTTTTTCATCCCATTTTACCAAACCTTTTGATTGGGTAAAAAGATGTATATCTGGGTTTAAACCTCCTGAAACACATAACATTGAAGCTTTTATTTTTATTATTTTGTTCTTTTTGGTCCTCACACTAATCTTTTTAATTTCGCTATTTCCATCACAGCCTTCAACTTCTGATTTTGGATAGAATGGAATATTATGAGCTTCTAATAAGTTTAAGGTCTCTCTCTCAATTTTTTTTACATCTCTTACATCTATATATGCTTTAGGTTTGCAATTACGATTTATTAATAATTGTAACAGACTAAATGTAGATGAATTATTTGTGAAAATTATGGGATTATTATCAGGTACAACATCATACCTTTGAATATATTTTTCAAAGGATGCAGCAAGCATTACACCAGGTAAATCATTATTTCTAAAGGACAAAAATCTTTCGATATGCCCATTTGCTAAAATAGTATTTTCAGTTCTAATTTTGTGAAGCACTAACTCAGGTTTTTTATTTTCAGGCTGAGCTCCAACTGACTTATCTTCAATTGCAGTAAGATGGTTACTATAATTATAAGTAGTTACAGTTGTATTTTTTAAAATTTTTATATTAGTTGAATTTTTTAATAATCTTTCAGTTTTTTCAAGCCATTCAAGGGCTTCTTGATCATTAATTGATTTAATTTTGTTTGAATTTTTTAAAATGCCACCAAGCTCATTTTCTCTTTCAATTAGCAACACATCTTTATTTGTTCCTGCTAATTTTTTAGCTGCTAGCAAACCAGACAAACCGCCGCCTATTATTAAAATATCTACATTGTGATGAAGGTGTGTACTTTTCGATTTAAATTCATGAGGAGGTTTGCCTAAACCAGCTGTTCTTCTTATCAATGGTTCATAAAGATTTTTCCAAAAACCTTTCGGTCCCATGAATGTTTTATAATAAAAACCTGCTGAAAATATTGGAGATAAAAGGTTATTAACTGAGCCAAAGTCTCTTTTGAGCGAAGGCCAACGGTTTTGGCTTTTAACGACCATTCCCTCATAAATTTTTTTTACCGTAGCTCTTACATTTGGCTCATTATGTTCATTTATTATTTGTACCAGAGCATTTGGCTCTTCTATTCCACAAGTATAAATACCCCTTGGTCTATGATATTTAAAACTTCTTCCAACAAGTTTTACATTATTTCTTAATAGAGCAGAGGCAATTGTATCACCCTTGTTCCCACCATATCTCTTTCCATCAAATTTAAAATAAATTTTATTATCAGTCATATTTTCTAATTAAGTATTTTCTTTTTTTCCTTTTCATATTCATATCCAGTGATTACACCATCTTTATAAAGATCCAGAAGCTTTTGTAACTGATCAGAAACCTCATCACTTATGACTTTATTAGTTTCTATTTTATTAGATTTTTCCGCGTTTATATTTGTTGAGAATAAAGAGAAAAAAAATGTGATTAAAAAAAGGGTTTTAATTTTTTTCATGGTTTTTTCACCGTAAAATTTCCAGACCCAACATCCGGTTCTCCTGATGGAGATTTAAGTATATTTTGGAATTTTTTAATTAGTGGAGGTGTCTCTCCAATTTTGTAAGTTAATAATATTTCATCAGTCGATGTGTTTCTAACGGCATTAAACCATTTTTTACATCCGTGTGAGTGAACCCAACGTTCATAATAAATTCCTTTTGGATTGGATCTTATAAAAACATACTCGGCCCATTCTCTATCAGTTACTTGTTCTGGATTTTTTGGTCTTGTGACGTGGGCTTCACCACCATTTGTGAATTCAGATTGATCTCTTTCTCCACAGTAGGGACATTTAATTAAAAGCATTTTTAATGTGCTACAGCCGCAGCCCCATGTTCATCAACCAATCTTCCACTCACAAAACGTTCCAAACTAAAAGGAGCATTTATCGAATGAGCTTTATCTTTTGCTATTGTGTGTGCAAATAGATTTGCACTTCCAGGAGTCGCTTTAAATCCACCGGTTCCCCATCCACAATTAAAATATAATCCTTCAACTTCACATTTACTTATTATTGGACTTGCGTCTGGACAAATATCAACGATACCACCCCACTGACGAAGCATTTTCATTTTTCCAAAAATTGGATAGAGCTCAATAATTGATCTGATTGTATCTTCAATAATATTATAACCACCTCTTTGTGTGAATGAATTATAACCATCAGTTCCTGCACCAATAACTAATTCACCCTTGTCAGATTGACTTACATATGCATGAACTGCGTTTGACATCACCACTGTATTGATTACTGGTTTAATAGGTTCTGAAACTAATGCTTGAAGTGGTTTGCTTTGAAGGGGTAATCGCACACCTGCTGTTTCAGCCAAAACACTTGTGTGACCAGACGCAACTACCCCAACTCTTTTTGCTCTTATAATTCCTTTAGTAGTTTCCACACCGTGCACTTTACCGTTTTTAGTTCTAATTTTTTTTACTTCACAATTTTGAATTACATCTACGCCTAACTCATCAGCTCTCATTGCATATCCCCATGCAACTGCATCATGACGAGCAACACCACCTCTGGGCTGAAAAGAAGCTCCAAGAACTGGATATCTACAATTATTTATATTCATTATTGGTACCAGTTTTTTAATTTCCTTCGGGTCAGCCCAGTGAGAGTCAATACCGTTAAGCTGGTTTGCACTCACTCTTCTTTTTATTTCTTTAATGTCATGTTCGTTATGGGCTAAGTTTAATACTCCTCTTTGACTGAACATCACATTATAATTTAATTCAGTTGATAAATTTTCCCACAATTTTAAAGAATGGTCGTAAAGATGAGCACTTTCATCCCAAAGATAATTTGATCTTATTATAGTTGTGTTACGACCTGTATTACCACTTCCTAACCAACCTTTTTCTATAACCGCAATATTTTTTAAGCCATGCTCTTTAGCTAAATAATAAGCTGTACCTAAACCATGTCCACCGCCACCAACAATTATAATATCGTAGAATTTTCTCGGCTCAGGACTACGCCACATTTTTTTCCAATTTTCATTATCTGAAAAGGAATTTTTAATTATGTTAAAAATGGAATATTTTTTTTTCACAACAGAAAATTAACAAAAAAAACTGAATTCATCTACTATATTTAGGTTGAAGATCCTAACGGAATAGGTTGAGAAACCACTGTTGTTAGCCAACAATTTTCTAAAGGGCCTTTATCTAAAAATTTTTCTACTTGCCATCTGAATTTAAAGTATTTTTTTCCAGAATCTAAAATAGTAACCTCATATACCGCTTTTTTATTATCATTGTAAATTTCTACAATTTCATGACTAACATGGTTAATCAGCATACTGTAAGATTCTCCTTTAATCATTTGTTTAAATCTAGTGAGAGGGCCAGTAAATTTTTGGTTAGCAGGATGTGCAAATTCCCATGTCTGTTCAATTCCTTTATCGATATATGGATTATCGTTTTTCATTAAACCTTGAAGCTGTATTTTGATTACCTTATCTGGTTTGATACCAACACTAGGTTTAATCGTCTCTGACTTTGCAAAACTTAAATTTAATAGAAAAATTACTATTGAAAATTTAAATAATTTTAACATTCAAGATTTTTAATTTAAACTATGGATACGTCAAGTAGACTACTTGACGTATCATTAAAGTTGTTATTTACGCTGCCAAAGCTTGTTTGATATCAGATATAATATCGTCTGGATGTTCTATTCCAATTGAAAGCCTTACATAACCCGGTGTAACTCCAGCTTCAGCTAATTGTTTTTCATTAAGCTGACTATGAGTTGTAGAAGCAGGATGAATTGCTAAGCTTCTCGCATCACCAATGTTTGCAACATGGTAAAGAAGTTTTAAGTTATCAATAAATTTAGCTCCTAACTCTTTGCTTCCTAAATCCATTCCAACTAAAGATCCATATCCACCCTTCATATATCTCTTAGCTCTATCTCTAATTTCTCCCTGATGATTTGTTGGATAGATAACATTTTTAACTTTCTTCTGTGTTTCTAAGAATTTTACAACTTTCTCAGCATTAGCACAGTGTTGTTTCATTCTTAATGCAACAGTTTCTAATCCTTGAATTATTTGAAATGCATTAAATGGAGACAATGGAGCGCCTAGATCTCTTAAAAGAACAACTCGAGCTCTTACTGCAAATGCTACATTAGCTCCAGTCATCTTCGGAACATCTCTTCCCCAAATTGCACCATTATAACTTGGATCAGGCGTATTAAACAAAGGTTGCCTTTTTGCATTTCTAACCCAATCAAAATTTCCACCATCAACAATTATTCCACCAATTGTAGTACCATGTCCTCCAATATATTTTGTTAGTGAGTGCATCACTACAGCGGCACCATGTTCTAATGGTCTACAAATTACTGGTGCTGCAGTATTATCAATGATCAAAGGTATTCCATGTTTCTTTCCAATATCAGCAACTTCTTTAATTGGAAAAACTCTAAGATATGGATTAGGACAAGACTCACCGTAGTAAGCTCTTGTTTTTTCATCTGTGAGTTTTTCAAAGTTTTTTGGATCTTTTGGATCAGCAAATCTCACCTCAATACCCTGCATACTTAAAGTATTTTTAAACAAGTTTACTGTTCCACCGTATAGATCAGTTGATGAGACAATGTTGTCTCCAGCTTGACAAACATTTTGTACACAAAATGCCGAGGCAGCTTGACCTGATCCAACCGATACAGCAGCTAAACCGCCTTCTAATGCCGCAACTCTTTTTTCAAGAATATCGCAAGTTGGATTATTTATTCTTGTATAAATATTTCCAAACTCCTTTAGTCCGAATAAATTTGCAGCTGTTTTTGCATCTTTAAACTGATAAGAGGTAGTTTGATAAATTGGAACTGCCACAGCTGTTGTAGCTGGATCACTCCTATACTCTCCTCCATGCAAACCTATCGTTTCAGGATTTTTAATTTTACTCATTTTTTTTCTCCTTTTTTAGTACTTCGACGAAAGTCAGGCGTACAATATAGTTCAAATGCCCGGCTTTAATTTACTAATTCGTAAAAAAAAACCACCTACTAAAGCGGTGGTCTCGAAAGATTCGCTTTAGCGGATTTTGTAAAGCGCTCGCAATTTGTATTAAATCAGCGCTAAAGATCAAATTATATTAGATTTAACCTAAATAAGTCAATAGCAATTTGGTCCATTTTAACTTCTCAAAAATGATATAAAATAGGAATTAATATGAAAGATAATTGGAATAATAATTTAACACCTGAACAAAATTATATTTTAAAGAATGAAGGTACGGAACCACCGGGCTCAAGCCACTTAAATCAAGAAAAGAGAAATGGTGACTATCACTGTGCTGGATGTGGCACCAAATTATTTAGCTCAGATATGAAATATGAAAGTGGCTCTGGATGGCCATCTTTTTTTTCATCTTTACCAGGTGTTTTTGAAACTAAAACTGATACACATATTGGATACGAAAGAACAGAATATCATTGCAAAAAATGTGGTGGCCACCATGGCCATATTTTTGAAGACGGTCCTAAGCCTACTGGTAAAAGGTTTTGTAATAACGGGTTATGCCTTATATTTAAACCTAAAACTTAACTCTTAATCATGTCGTCATCACAATCAAAGTCACTTAGAATAGCAAAAAAATTTCCTTTTTTAAAATCTGTTTATTTTTTTTACAATATTTATGTAAGAAATTTTAAATATCTTTTTGGTGGCTCACAATTTAATGAGGAAAAGAATATTTTAGATTTATTTGAAAGCAACTATAAGGGAACTTATGTAGACATAGGATGCTTTCACCCCACAAAATATAGTAATACTAGAAAAATGTATAATTTAGGATGGAGCGGTTTAAATATAGACTTAAATCCAATAACAATCGAATTATTTAATTTTAAAAGGCCGAAAGATATCAATATATGTGCTGCTTTATCAAATAAGATTAAAAAAACAAAATTGTATCACCATCATGATTTAAGCTCACAAAATACTTTAAGCGATAATCACGTTCTATGGATGAAAAAAAATTTTGGTCTAAATACTTTAAAAACTAAAATTATCAAAACCAAAAGATTAGATAATATTCTTAAAAAATTCAAAATTAATAATATTGATTTCCTTAATATTGATATTGAGGGCTTAGAATTAGAAGTGATGTCTACAATAAATTTTAATAAATTAAATATTAAAGTTATTTGCATTGAGTTACTTGATTACAATGAAATGCAAAAAAAAAGAAAAAAGAAAATCCTTAATTTTCTTGAGAATAACAAATTTCAAGTTGTAGAGAAATTAAGAGAAAATTATATCTTAAAAAATAGAAATTAAAAAATAACATAATAAACGATAAAAAACACAAGAGCATACTCTAAAACCATCTTCATTTTTTTCAATTTATTTTCACCAAATTTACTTTCTAAATATTTACCTGAGAGATAAAACATAATGTGAACAATCGCTATCGCTATGACAATTCCAATCAAAGTAGATTTAATTGTAAAATTTTTATAGCCAAAATAACAAGCTAGAATAAAAGTTATCCAAGAGACTTTTGAAATAAATAATTTAAATAAAAGAGCAGTTTTATTACTAAAAATAGACTGTGTTCTAATAAATGAGTAGGACCAAATAAGTCCTAGCAGAAAGCTTAAATATTTTATAATCATTATATTAATAGTATCATTATATTATGTTAATTAAATCTTTCTTAGCTTTTGGTGCAGGCTTTATAAGTTTCTTGTCTCCATGTGTTTTGCCTTTAATACCAGGTTATATTTCCTATATTTCCGGAGAAAGTCTTGGGGATATAGTGGAAAAACAAAAAAAAGTTATTTTAAAAACAGTTTTATTTTCACTAGGCTTCTCACTCGTATTTATTAGTTTTGGTGCTACCGCATCTTTAATCGGTAATATATTGTTAGAAAATTCAAATACTTTAAGAATAATTGCAGGAATTATAATAATAATTTTTTCTCTTCAACTAATTGGTATTTTAAACCTTAATTTTTTAAACCAAGAAAAAAGATTTCAGACAAAAAACTACTCTAATAATTTATTTTTTCCAGTTCTTGTAGGTGCAGCCTTTGGTTTTGGTTGGACACCATGTATTGGACCTGTTCTTGGATCAATACTAACACTTGCAGCCGTTGAAAGTAGTATAGGAAAAGGAATTTTGTTATTAAGCTTTTATTCTTTAGGTTTAGCAATACCTTTTATCTTGTCAGGATACGGTATTTCCAAATTTTTAGCATTTTCTAAAAATTTTAGAAAAAATATTCGTATCGTTTCTATTTCGGGAGGTGTAATTTTACTAATTACCGGAATATTAATTCTTACAAATAAGTTGCAGGCTTTGGGTTATTTTATATTGGAAGCTATACCGATACTTGGAAATTTAGGCTAATAATTTATCTAGCTCACCACTTTTGTTAGCTGCTTGTAATTCAGCGTTACCACCAACGTGATGATCGCCAATGAAAATTTGAGGTACAGAAGTTCTTCCGCCACTTTTCTTTAACATTTCTGCTCTTTTACTTTCATCTTCCCAAACATTTATTTCCTGGTAATGAATTTTTTTTGAGTCAAGTAACGCTCTTGCATAAACGCAATAAGGGCAAGGGTTACCAGTGTACATAACAACTTTTTTCATAACTAATATATATCACTAATTCTAATTTTTTTCTCTCATTTTTTTTCTTTCAAGTTTAAATTTTTTCCTGTGTTTTATACTCGTCTTGTGAACTCTTTTCCTCCACAACCTAAATGAACTAGGTTTCAGATTTTTTCTCATAATTTTTATAACTTGAGATTCATTTTTTCCTGTTTTTTTTTCTATTTCTTCAAATGTGATACGGTCTGCCCAACCTGCCCAAATTATCCAATCCTCATTATATTTTTTTGGTTCTGGATTTTTAACTCTAGTTTCTGGAATAAGACTTCTTTTTTTCATCAAAAAATATATAGTTTAAATATGTTTCCAGAGAATTACTTCATTTATGTTCAATTGTTACTGTTTCTTTTTATCACACCAGGTCCACCTAGGGTCGTAATAGTAACCAATACAATCAATTATGGATTAAAAAAATCTATTTGGACTGCTTGTGGAGATGTTTCTGCAAATGCTGTTCAGGCAACTTTAGTGACATTTGTTATTGGAACTTTACTTATAGATAACCCAAGTATTTTTGTTTATTTAAAATGGGCAGGAATTTCCTACATTATGTATTTAGCTTACGAAACCTTTACTTTAAAAGTTGAGGGATTAGGAAAAACTAATACTACATCAAAAAGTAATTTTGCAATGTATAGAGATGGATTTTTAGTAGCGGGATTAAGTCCAAAGGCTCTAGTTACTTTTGGAACAGTCTTTATCCAATTCATTAATTTTGAAAATAATATTATTTCTCAATTTTTAATTTTAACTTTCACTTGGGTATTTTTAGATTTTTTAAGTCTTATGATGTATGGACTAGCGGCAAGAAAAATTTCAATTTGGCTAAAGGGCAATCCTAGACTTTTAAATACAATTTCAGCGTGTGTCTTAATTATCATCGCAATAATTATCGGAATTAAAACTTAAATTTTACATTTTAACCTGTTGTCTAAAAACTCAAAAGTTGCTTAAATAAACTAATAATTAATTAATTAATTAACTAATGGGAGGAAACAAATGAATAAAATAGCTAAACTATTTATTACATTTATTTCAGCTTTAACTCTAACATTAACAAGTATCACTTCTTCTTTTGCAAAAGTTGAAGGGGACATGATTGTGTTAGGTTCTGCGATATCTCTTACAGGAAAATACTCTTCTAACGGAGTGCATACTCAAAACGGTTACAACATGGCTGTTGACCGAATTAATAAAATGGGTGGCGTAAAAGTTGGAGGAAAAAGTTATAAATTTGAGATCATTTATTACGATGATGAATCAAATCCTAAAAGAGCCGCACAGTTAGCTGAAAGATTAATCAAACAAGACGGCGTTCATTATATGCTTGGACCATACAGTTCAGGTTTAACGAAAGCCATTGCACCAGTAACCGAGAAATATAAAATTCCTATGGTTGAAGCAAACGGTGCATCAAGATCTTTATTTACAAAAGGATACAAATATTTGTTCGCGGTGTTATCACCAGCTAACCAATACCTTGAAGTAGCGATCGATCTTGCAGTCGAAAAAAATGGTGGCAAGCCAGTAAAAATTGCACAAGCATTTGAACAAGACGCTTTCTCACAAGACGTGAGACTTGGTATCTTGGATGCAGCAAAAAGAACTGGATCTAAAATCATCATTGATGACAAATTACCAAAAGAGCTAAATGATATGGCTGCTACATTGGCAAAAGTAAAAGCTACTAAGCCAGATGTTTTAGTTGTATCAGGGCATACAAAAGGTGCATTAACTGCAATCAGACAAATTGCTGAAATGAAAGTTGATGTTCCAATGTTAGCGATGACACATTGCGATGCTGCAAAACTTTCTAAACAACACGGAAAGAATTCAGAATATGCATTGTGCGCTTCTCAATGGCATAAAAACTTAAGCTACAAAGATAAATTCTTTGGTGGTGGTAAGAAGTATGACAAAGACTTTACAAAAGAGTTTGGTTATGCTCCGCCTTACCAATCAGCTGAGTCATCTGCCGCTTTACTAGTGTTTAAAGATGCGTTCGAAAGAGCAAATTCTTTTGACAGAGATAAAGTAAGAGATGCTTTAAAAGCTACAGACATGCAAACTTTCTATGGAAACATTAAATTTGGTCCTGGCGGCCAAAACGTTGCTAAGCCAATGATCTTGTTCCAAGTAAGATGTAAAGGTGACAAGTGTGAGAATAAAGTTGTTGCTCCAACAAAATGGGCTTCAGACAAATTCTTTCACCCGATTCCACCGTGGTCTGAAAGAGGTTAATACTTTTTAAGTATATTATTAAATGCCCCCTAAATTTTAGGGGGCATTTTTTTTAAAAGGTTTTATGGATTTTTTGATTTTTAAAGCTCCAATGTTAATGGTCCAAGCTTCATTGGACGGAATTCTTCTAGGTATTTTATTTGCATTAATTGCCTACGGCATGGCTCTCCAGTGGGGAGTAATGAATATAATCAATATTGCGCAAGGTGATTTAGTAATCCTTGGAGGTTATATTGCCTACACAATGTATATTGCAGGAATTCATCCAGCTTGGGGAGTTATTGTTTCTCCAATTTTAATGTATTTTGTTGGTTGGGGACTTTATAAATTAGTAATTAATAAAGTTGTGGACCGAGACTTATTTATTTCAATTTTAGCTACTTTTGGTATCGCAATTGTATTTCAACAGTTAATGAATTTTATTTTTGGTGCTGACGTAGTTGTGGCACAGTCTGGATATGGAACAACAATGTTATTTGATAATTCAGTAACCCTACCAAATTCAAAAATATTCTCCGCATTTGTAAGTCTAGCATATGCAGTAGCTTTGGTTATTTACATGAAAAAATCTAAACTCGGACGAGCTATAAGAGCAACAGCGCAAAATGCTAGAGCCGCAAAAATTCTTGGTGTTGATACTGAAAAAGTTTATGCTGCAACTTTTGGAATTAATGCTGCGTTATGTGGAATTGCGGGAGCTCTTATTTCAATTACTCTTACTCTCCATCCGTATGTGGGACTTCCTTATACAGTTAGATCTTTCATGATAGTTATTGTAGCAGGTCTTGGTAATTTACCAGCGGTAGCAATTTCAGGAATGGGATTAGGATTATTTGAAGAGTTTGCAGATTATATTTTAGGAACAGAATTTAGAATTGGAGCAGTATTTATGCTTCTAGTTTTCATATTAGTTTACAGAAGATTTAAACTTTCAAAGAAAAGGGAATATTTAAAATGAGAAAAATTATTTTATTTTTAGCTTTGTTGATGGTTTCATCTGCGTTTGCTGATGAAAAACCAGGCAGATTTTTTAAAGATCAGCCAGATGTAACAAATGATCCACAAGTTCATTTCATATATTTGTTAAATAAAGATAGCAAAGACAATGAGTGGGATATTAATGGAAAAATGGAAGCTGAACTCATGGAAGTTAATGAAAAATTTTTTGAAATGACAAAAGGTAAACAAAAATTTAGATATGATATGAGAAAAGATGGAAAACTAGATATTTCATTTGTTAGATTAGATAAAAAATACAAAGGAAATTATGGAATGAATTATCCAGATGCTTTTCTTACTAAAAATGGATTTAATGATCCAAATAAGCTTTATTTTACATGGGCTGATGTTGGTCATCGAGATGGTGGTCAAGGATCCGTTCATCATGGATACATATTTTTAAAAAGTAAATACATCGGTGTAAAAGCAAAAAGAAGTATTATGACACTGCATGAATTAGCTCACGTGGCTGGTTTTGCCTGGACGTGTAACAAAGGAAATTATGGAGGCAGTCATATTAGAAATACAATCGTTGGAGGACCTGAGAGTGGTGATAAATACAGATTAGGTAGTATATATGATCACGGAGATCCTGCCTGCCCAGATATGAAAGACTTAGTTTTTTTAACACCAACCTCAGATACACCTTTTAATCCGGTCGAATTAAAATGTGCTATGGCCGCAGAAGTTGGAAGAGGTATCGCGCCTAACCCTGATTATAAATGGAGAGATAGATATTCTCATAAAAAATTACAAAAAGTATCTAAGAAAAGAACTTGGTGCACTTATAACCGTTATAAAAACTTTACAGAAGGTAATCATTAAAATGAAACAAAAGGATTTAATTTTATACTCTGGTTTAATTATCTTAGGTTTAGCTGCACCTTATTTATTCTCTGCTTTCAAAGTTCAGCTTACATATCTTTGTGTCTTGATTGTTCTGGCGATGACTTGGAATTTACAAGGTGGAGAAATGGGTTACAATAGTTTTGGAAATATACTTTTCTACGGTCTTGGAATGTACTTAACCGCATCAGTTCAAGTGGGTATGTTTTTTCCATTAGCAGAGTGGACAGAAAGTGGTGGAGAAAAAACATTTGTGCATACCACAGCACAATATTTTCAAGGAATAGGTGTAGGGTTATTAGTTTCAGCTATTGTCCCAGCATTAGTCGCGGGCGCTATAGGTTATGCTATTTTGGGTTTAAGAGGTCATTATTTTGCTATTTGCACTTTAGGTCTTGGGATTGCGGCAGGTGAAATCGCTGGAGGGATAGAAATTATTGGGGCAGGCCAAGGTTTTACCACACCACCTTTTCCAGCAGAAATAGTTGACGTTGAGGCCAGAGGGAAGTTTTTCTACTTTTTAAGTTTTTTTGTATTAGTTCTAGCATTTATTTTTGTAAAATATATTTACGGTTCTAGATTTAGATTAATTTTAAATGCGATAAGAGATAACGAAGATAAAGCAGAAGCAATGGGTATTCAAACAATGAAATATAAAATTGTTGGTTGGATGGTATCTGCATTTTTCTGTGGTCTAGCCGGTGGAATTATGGGTGGATTAATTGGATATATAGATTCAACGGATGTTGCATTTGATGGAAGAGAGATGGGAGTGTTCATGGTCTTAATGGCAATACTTGGTGGAAAAGGAACTTTGTGGGGACCAATTATTGGTGCAACTTTATTCCATTTCTTCAAAGAAGGTCTTTGGACTTTTATATTAGGCTGGCAATATGTTGCGTTAGGAGTTTTGATTGTTGTAATTGTAATATATTTCCCAGAAGGATTAATGGGTTGGTTAAGAGAAAAATACCCTGAAAGATTTGGGGAAGTTATAGATGAAAAAGATCGTAAATCACAGGTGGAATTAAAATGAGTCTTTTACAAGTAAAAAATGTAAGCAAATCTTTTGGAGGAGTTAAAGCTAACGTAGATATTTCTGTTTCCGTGGAGCAAGGATCAATAGTTGGCTTAATCGGACCAAACGGTTCTGGCAAAACAACGTTATTTAATTCAATCGTTGGAACCCACCCAATTGATCAAGGGTCTATCGTTTTTAATAATACTGAGGTTTCAGAAATGCCTGTCCCTGCAGTAGCTAAACTCGGATTATTAAGAACATTTCAGCAAACAAGAATTTACTCTAAACTTAATTGCGTAGAAAATATGTTAATTAGCCATAAGGCTAGTGACTCAGGGTTTATATTTGCAAAAATACCTGCAGAGCTTACTGAAAAAGCGGAAAATCTTTTAAACTTTGTAGGACTCTATCAAAAAAGAAATTTAAGAGGAGGAGATTTATCATTTGGTCAGCAAAAACTTTTAGAATTAGCAATGGCACTAATGAATGAGCCTAAAATGCTATTATTAGATGAACCTACAGCAGGTATCAATCCAACCCTAATAAATGGAATTATAGACAGACTTATCAAAGTTAATAAAGATTATGGAATTACTCTTTTAGTAATAGAGCATAATATGAAAGTTATAATGAGTTTAGCTCAAAGTATTTTTTGTTTGGCTCATGGAAAACTTTTAGCGGAAGGCTCACCAGATCAAATTAAAAATGATAAGCGAGTAGTTGATGCTTATTTAGGAGCTCAATAATGGCAAATCAATACGAAGTATTAGGGAAAGCACCAGATATTAAAGATCTAGAAAAACTTTCTGGATCTAACTTACATTTACAAATTAAGAATTTAAATGCTGGTTATGGTAAAATGGAAATACTTCATAACTTTGATCTATTAGTAGATAAAGCTCAATCATTGTGTCTAATAGGGCCGAATGGTGCAGGAAAATCTACGATACTTCATTCTATTTATGGTTTCACAAATATCTTCTCAGGAAAAATTGAAATTGATGGAAATGAGATTACTAATCTCTCGCCAGCTCAAAAATTAAAGAGCTGCGGAATAGCTTATATTCTTCAAGATAATTCGGTATTTCCAGATATGACAGTTGAAGAAAATTTATTAATGGGCGGCTACATTAAAGATAAAACAGAGGAGTCTTATGCTGAAGCCAAAAGAGTTTTAGAGAAGTATGAAAGATTAAACAAAAGACGAAGCCAACCTGCAAAAGTTTTATCAGGTGGAGAAAGAAGGCTTCTCGAAATTTCAAGAGCTTTAGTAATGCGTCCATCAATACTTTTAGTAGACGAACCATCAATAGGATTGGAACCAAGATATATCGAAATGGTTTTTGAAATTTTGGAAGATCTTCAAAAAAATGAGAAGAAAACCATTATCATGGTTGAGCAAAATGCAAAAAAAGGATTAGAATTTGCTGACATCGGTTATGTTTTAGTTTCCGGACAAACTGCAATAGTTGGTAAAGGAAATGATTTGCTAAAAAATCCTGACGTTGGAAGATTATTCCTCGGCGGTTAATGATAAGATCTGGATTTTATTTAAAAGGCTTATTATCAGTTCGATCAGTTGATAGTCCCGCAATAGCTCTTGGTTGTAGTTTTTTAGCTATTGGCGCACTATTAAAAAATATTGGTTTTAATTTTCAACAAAGTTTTTTTTCTACATTTTTTACTTATGCATTACCTGGACAACTAGTAATGGCCGAGTCTTTTTTGGTTGGAGCTTCTTTATTAAATATTTTTATTGCAGTTTGGTTAGTTAATGCTCGTTTATTTCCAATGGCAGTTTCTATGTTTCCACTATTAAAAAGTAAAAAACAACCTAAATGGAAATATTATATCTCATGTCACTTTCTTGCAGTTTCTTCGTGGTTGATAATGAAAAAAGATTATAGAACTATTAATGAGGATTATAGAATAGATTTTTGGATGGGTATTGGAACTGCTACTTGGTCTATTGCTATTTTATCAACCATTTTAGGTTTTTTAGTTTCTGATTATTTAAGTAAAGACATGATGATAGGCTTAGCTATTGTTAATCCTGTTTACTTTTTTTGTATGTTGTTAGGGTCCATGAAAAATATTGCAATTGGAACTTCTGTTATTTTAGGAACAATTCTTGGCCCAGTTTTTTATTTGTTCTCACCTGAATGGTGTATTTTATATGGAGGAGTTGCCGCGGGTGTAATTGCTTTTTTTGCAGGAGAGTTTAATGACTGATCTATCTTCAAATATTATTTTAGTTATAGCGGTTACTTCTATCGCCACTTACTTATCTAGATCACTAGGAGTATTATTTTCAGAAAGAATTGATGAGAGTTCTAAAATATTTAGATTATTTGATTGCATAGCTTATTCAACTTTAGCAGCTTTAATTTCTAAAGTTGTAGTTTTTCCAGCAGGAGATCTCGGAGAAGCAAGCAATTTAATAAGATTAATAGTAGTTTTTGTTTGTGTAGGTGTATTTTTTATAGCAAAAAGAAACCTTGTCTATCCTACGGTGCTATCTGCTATACTTTTAACAACTTTAATTAAATTTGTATGAAAAAAATATTATTAATTATAATTTTTTCTATTTTGATCACACCGCTTTATGCAGGACCTAAAGACAAAGTAAGAGATGGTTTCATTTCAAAAAAGAACGTTCATCCTGTAAAAAATGATTTTAATATTAGCGATCCTAAAAACAAAATAATTTTGATTTATAATCACGGACAAAGTGAAAATGATATGGCATTACAGTCATGTGCGTGGGTATCAATGCTTAGAAATTCTGCTTCATTAATCGATGAAGAAATTGATGGAAAAAGAATAATGGTTTACAATTTTTGTACCAATCACTTAGCTGGTGACATGTCACCAAAAAAAGATTGGTGGACCTTAAAAACTCCAGAAGTTTATAAAGGTAAACACAAACTAGATAAAAGGGTTGAAGCCAATCTTGATTTAATTAATAAATTTGTAAAAGCAGGTGTTCCAAGAAAACAAATTTTTATTACAGGACATTCTTGTGGAGGCAAGACTACTTTGCTTTTTATGAGTAGATACCCCGACAAAGTAGGAGGAGGTATATCTTATATGCATGCTTGTTTTGGAAAGCTTTCACATAAATATAAAGTTAAAAAACTGGGTGTTGAAAAAGCAATGGAGAAATTTAGAAAAAAATGGAAAGGACCTCACGATTTAAGACAAAAAATGAACGATGAAATTAAAAATAATTTAAAAACTCCAGTTTTAGCTTTTACACATCCTAGAGATAAATATGAGGGTTTGCTTTCTGATTGGTTGGAGGAAATACCTGGAATGAAAAGAATAGTAATTTCTGAAAACTATAAAATTAATGGAAAAAAATGTATTCGAAAAGGAGATGACTGGTCAGAACCTGTTAAAAAAGGTCATGATATGGATACAGGACTTTGTTT
>CACGAV010000004.1 GCA_902571095.1 uncultured Pelagibacteraceae bacterium | reverse complement strand
ACCACAATCAACATAATATAGTTAATGAAGGTGGTTGGAATATTGCTGATGCAGTTCATAGATCTTACGATGTGGAAGGTATGCATGTTGGAACAGTAGCTGCAGGACGTATTGGATTAGATGCATTAAGAAAAATGAAGCCTTTCGACGTTCATCTACACTATTTTGATAGACACAAATTACCTGATTCAGTTGAAAAAGAGCTTAATCTAACATTCCACGACTCTGTGGAATCATTAGTTAAAGTTTGTGATGTAGTTACAATCAATTGTCCTCTTCACCCTGAAACAGAAAATTTATTCGACGACAGGTTAATAAGTAAGATGAAAAAAGGTGCTTACATTGTTAATACAGCTAGAGGAAAAATTTGTAATAGAGAAGCAATTGCGAAAGCTCTTAAATCTGGTCAATTGAGTGGGTACGCAGGAGATGTTTGGTTTCCTCAACCAGCACCAAATGATCATATTTGGAGATCAATGCCAAACCACGGTATGACACCTCATACTTCGGGAACTTCATTGTCAGCACAAGCTAGATACGCTGCTGGAGTAAGAGAAATTTTAGAATGTTTCTTTGATAAAAAACCTATAAGAGACCCTTATTTAATAATTAAGGATGGCCAACTTGCGGGGATGGGCGCACATTCATATAGTAAAGGAAGTGCAACTGGTGGCTCTGAAGAAGCAACAAAATATAAAAAGAAGTAAATCTTAAAATAAACCTTCTATTTCACCTTTTTTATTTAATTTAATGTTGTTTGCAGCTGGAACTTTTGGAAGTCCAGGCATAGTCATTATAGAACCACAAACAACAACTATAAATTCGGCTCCACTGGATAATCTTACTTCTCTTATAGATAACATATGACCTGAAGGAGCTCCCTTTAATTTAGGATCGGTTGAGAAACTATATTGTGTTTTTGCAATACAAACTGGAAATTTTCCAAAACCTGCCTGCTCTATTTTTTTAATTTGTTCTTTAATTTTTTCATCTACTTCAATTCCTTTTGCATTATAAATTTCTTTAGCAATTTTTTTCACTTTCTCTAAAATAGGTGTTTGATCAGAATATAAATGTTTAAATTTAGATGTATCACTTTTCTTGCATAATTCTACTACATTATTTGCCAAATCCTTTGTTCCGTTCCCACCATCTGACCAATGCGTACAAAGACTCGCCTCCACTCCAAATTTCGAACATTGTTCTTTGATAATTTTAATTTCCTTATCTGTGTCAGAAATAAAATGATTAATAGCTACTATTACCTGTAAACCAAACTTTTTAATATTTTCTATATGCCTTTCTAAATTGGACATTCCTTGTTTAAGTGCATCAAGATTTTCTTTATTGAGATTATCTTTCTCAACTCCTCCATGCATTTTTAAAGCTCTTATAGTAGCAACAAGAACTACGCAGCTAGGTTTGAGCCCTGCTTTACGACATTTGATATTTAAAAATTTTTCAGCACCAAGATCCGCACCAAAACCTGCTTCGGTAATTACGTATTCAGATAATTTTAAAGCAGTTTTGGTTGCAATAATTGAATTACATCCATGTGCAATATTTGCGAATGGTCCTCCATGAATAATTGCAAGATTATTTTCTAACGTTTGAACTGCATTAGGTCTGATTGCTTCCTTTAATAATACAGTCATCGGGCCATGCGCTTTTAAATCTTTTGCGTAAATAGGTTTTTTATCTTTAGTATAAGCAACGGTAATATTTCCTATTTTTTCTTCCAAATCTTTAATATTTTTTGATAAACAAAAAATAGCCATCACTTCTGAGGCAACTGTAATATCAAAACTATCATCTCTTGGTACATTAGCTTTTAACTTTTCAAGATTAATTTTTATTTTCCTAAGTCCACGATCATTCAAATCGATTACACGTTTCCAAACTATATTTTTAGTATCTATGTTTAATTTGTTTCCCCAATAAATATGATTATCTATCAAAGCTGAAAGTAAATTATGTGCTGAAGTTATTGCGTGAAAATCTCCTGTGAAATGTAAATTAATTTGTTCCATAGGAACTACTTGGGCATACCCTCCGCCAGCCGCTCCACCCTTCATGCCAAATGAGGGTCCCAAACTTGGTTCTCTCAAGCAAACAATAGATTTTTTTCCAATTTTATTTAGTCCATCGTTTAAACCAACCGAGGTTGTTGTTTTTCCTTCTCCTGCGGGTGTCGGCGTTATAGCTGTTACAAGAATTAAATTACTTTTTTTTTCTTTCAATTTATCAATGTATTCAAAATTAAGTTTAGCAATGTGACGGCCCATAAGACTAAAAGAAAAAGGATCATCAGGAATGTTAAATTTTTCAAGAACATCACCTATCGGTTTCATCTTGGATGCTCTAGCTATTTCAATATCAGATTTAATTTTATTCATTTAGTCCCAACTTTGTGGTGGCCTTGGTTTGAATCGCACAAACGACACATACCTTTTCAGGGTACTGCTCTACTACTGAGCTACAAGGCCCCTAAAATCTAAAGGTTATTCTACCTCTAGTTAAATCATACGGCGTCATTTCGACTAGAACCTGATCGCCGGCTAAGACTCTTATTCTATTCTTTCTTAATTTTCCAGCGGTATGAGCTAAAACTTCATGATTATTTTCAAGCATTACCCTGAACATCGCATTTGGTAATAATTCTGTTACCTTTCCTTTAAATTCAATTTTATCTTGTTTTACCAAATTTATAACCTTTATTTTATTCTAAGCTTTACCGAGTTTGCATGCCCTTGTAAGTCTTCGTAATTAGCTAAATTTATAACTGATGAACCAAGTCTTTCAATCCCTGATTTTGTTATTTTAATAACTGACTGTCTTTTTAAAAAATCATATACTGATAAACCTGAAGAGAATTTTGCTGCGCCTGAGGTAGGTAAAACATGGTTTGGTCCAGCGATATAATCTCCCATAGCCTCTGGTGAGTAAGGTCCTAAAAAAATTGATCCAGCGTTATCAATTGATTTAAGATAAGTTTCAGGTTTTTTTGTAAAAATTTCTAAATGTTCAGGAGAAATTTTATTAACAATATTTGATATTTCTTTTTGGTTTTTTGCAAGAATTGCAAAGCCAAAGTTTTTAAAACTTTCCATAACAATTTTTCTCTTTGGTAAAAATTTTAGCTGATTTTGTAATAACTTATTTACAATTTTTATTAAGTCCTTGCTATTCGTAATGAGTATTGATTGAGACATTGTGTCGTGTTCAGCTTGAGCTATTAGATCTGCAGCTACCCAATTTGGGTTTGCATACTTATCAGCAATAACAGTTACTTCGGAAGGGCCTGCCATCATATCTATACCTACTTTTCCAAATACTTCTTTTTTTGCTAAAGCAACATACTCATTTCCTGGTCCGACAATTTTATCAACTTTTGAGATAGTCTTGGTTCCAAATGCAAAAGCAGCTACAGCTTGTGCTCCTCCTAATTTATAAATTTTTTTAATTTTACACTTTTTTGCTGCATATAAAACTCCAGGATTTATGCTGCCGTTCATTGATGGAACTGTCATAAAAATTTCTTTTACACCAGCGACAATAGCCGGTATCGAATTCATTAGCACTGAACTTGGGTAACTTGCTGTACCTCCTGGTACATAAATGCCAATTTTATCTAACGGTCTTGATCTATAAGAGAAAGAATTATTATATTTGTCATAAATTTTAAAACCTTTAAATTTCTGCTTTTTATGAAAGTTTAAAATTCTTTTGTACGCAATATCAATTGAATTTTTTGTTTTTCTATCAAGTTTTTTTATACTTTCTTTAATTTCTTTCTTAGAAAAAAATAAAACGCTTCTTCTTGTTTTTTTTAATCCAGAAAATTTTCTCTCATATTTAATTATTGATTTATCACCATTTTTTTCTACTTCTTGAGTAATTTTTTTTACCAAAGAGTTTTTTGTCTTAGAATTGTATTTTCTTGAGACTAATAAATCATCAAGTTGTTTTTGAAAATTTCTTGACTCTGTATTTATTACTTTAATCATCTAAAAAGTTGTGTTTTGGTTTATTTTTAGTTTCCCACGCATTTCCGAGGTCTTCTAAAAAACATTCTATTACTTCAGCTTTCATTTTAATAAGTATATTTCCTGCAAAATTTAATTTTATTTCGTAACTTTTATCAGACATTAGTTTAGTTTCAATGGCTAAAAAATCTAAAAATCTGTCATTTTTTTTTTGATTCAGATTTTGAGAATATACTCTCAATATATTTCCAAATTTTAATACGGATTGAACCCTTTTGCTTTTTCTAAAAATTCCTTTTTCAACATCTTCCCACATAAATCTGTTAAATTGGATAAGGAGTATTCTATTTTTTTTTAAAAAAGCTATATCTTTAACTTGAGTAATCGCATCTTGTAGGTGTGCCGATATAATTTTTAAATCTTCCTCAGAAATAGCATTTAGTTTGAGATTTTTTGTTTTCATTAAATCTAAAATCTGGAAATTTTTGCCTTACACTTTCTAAGTTTTTTTTCTATATTCTCATAACCTCTGTCTAAATGATAAACTCTGTTAATCACAGTTTTGTTTTTTGCAATTAGCCCTGCTAACACAAGACTTACGGATGCCCTTAGATCAGTTGCCATAACTTCTGCTCCATTTAAATCTTTAGGTCCATATATAGAAGCAGAATTATTTAAAATCTTTATCTTAGCTCCCATTCTTATAAGTTCCGGTACATGCATAAATCTATTTTCAAAAATATTTTCTTTTATTTTTGAAATCCCATTTGCCCTAGTCATTAAAACCATAATTTGTGCTTGAAGATCAGTTGGAAAGCCTGGATAAGGTTCGGTTTTGATTGTAATAGGCTTGATATTTTTTGAGGTTAAAACTTGTATCTCTTTATTTCTAATTTTGAATTTGACGCCCATTTTTTTTAAAATATTCAGTTCATTTTTGATTACTTTAGTATCTAAACCTTTGATCTTTAAATTTTTTCCAGTAAGAGCCCCTGCTATAATAAAAGTTCCCGCCTCAATTCTATCAAACATAATTGTATGAGTAACAGGTTTGAGATTTTTTTTTCCAACAATTTTAATTTCTCTTTTATTTGTCCAGGTAATATTAATTCCCATTTTTTCTAAAAAATTGGTAAGATTTTTTATTTCAGGTTCACAAGCACAATTTTTTAAAATTGTTGTGCCTTTCGCTAAGCTAGCTGCAATAATTAAATTTTCTGTCGCTCCAACAGATATTGAGGGAAAATTAATAATATTTCCTATTAAGCCATTTTTAACTTTAGCTGAGATATATCCGTTTTTGATATTAATCCTTGCACCAAGTTTTTTTAAACCAAAAAGATGCAGATTTACAGGTCTACTTCCGATTGCACACCCACCGGGTAAAGAAACTTTTGCTCTACCAAACCTTGCTAGCAAAGGTCCCAATATAACCACACCAGCTCGCATTGTTTTTACAAATGAATAAGGTGCTATAGTTTTTAAATTTTTATTCTTATTATTTATATAAATTGTTTTTTTTTTATAATTTAACTTAATATCTGAACCGATATATTTTAAAAGTTCAGACATTGTGATTACATCTTTCACAAGAGGTATATTTTTTATAATAATTTTTTTTTCACTAAGTATTGACGCAGCTAAAATTGGTAGGGTTGCATTTTTTGAACCAGATATTTGCAAAGTACCTGATAAATTTTTTTGGCCTCTTACATATAATTTTTGCATTAATTAAACTTTGGGAAGAGTAACGCCTCTTTGTTTCATATATTTCCCTTTTCTTTTTGAATATGAAACTTCTGGTTTTTCATTTCCTTTTAAGAAAATAAATTGGGCAGCTCCCTCATTAGCATATATTTTTGCTGGTAAAGGCGTTGTATTAGAAAATTCCAGTGTAACATAACCTTCCCAGCCTGGTTCTAGTGGAGTTACATTTACTATTATACCGCATCTTGCGTAGGTAGACTTGCCAAGACAAATTACCATTACATTTTCTGGAATTTTAAAATATTCAACTGTTCTTGCTAAAGCAAAAGAATTTGGAGGAATTACACATACTTTTGATTTTCTTGATACAAAACTTTCCTTTTTAAAGTTTTTGGGGTCAACTATTGCTGAATTTACATTAGTAAAAATTTTAAAATCATTAGAAACTCTTGCATCGTAACCATAAGAGGAAATGCCAAAAGAGATTTTTCCTTTCCTTACTTGCTTAGATACAAATGGAGAGATCATGCGCTTTTCTCTTGCCATTTTTTTAATCCATTTATCAGATAAAACGCTCATTGTTTTTTTTTGAGTTTGTATTTTTCCTTAAATTTTTTTCTTTTTTTTAAGTTTTGTCTTAAGGCTAATTCCTTACGCAAAAAAGATTTCTCTTTTTTTTGAAGGTTTCTCATTCAAATTAATTTTTATCAGGATTTGTTAAATCTTCTAAAGTTATAGTTTTTTGGATATCATGCATTTTTTTTTCCTCGGACTCTTCAGATTTAGATTTAAGATTTCTTTTTGCTTTTTTTTGTTCCAAACGAGCCTTCCTCTTGGCCTCTTTTCTCATTGCCTTTTCGCCTCGTGTAGATTTATAATCGTAATGAATACCCATTTTTGCACCATAAATTTATTATGTTTTACTTTGAAGAATGTAAATATGCAAGCTTGTACTCAAAAGAGTTGTAAATAAATGTTGATTAAATGTAAAATTGCTTATTTCTATTAAAACGAGAGGCCCACATAGCTCAGTTGGTAGAGCACTTCCATGGTAAGGAAGAGGCCGCAAGTTCGGTTCTTGCTGTGGGCACCAAACTAAAAATATTTAGATTTTTTTTTCTAAATCATTCCTAATTTTTACAAAAACTTCTTTCCAATTTCCAATTGTTTTTTGTCGATATAATTTAACTTTGTCATACCAAATTGATTCTTCACTATTACTGAACCATCTCCAATCATTAATAAATGATAAAGCAATCCATGTTGGTTTTTCTAAAGTTGCAGACAAATGCCCTAGAGAGGTATCTGCGGTTATAATTAAATCTAAATTTTTTATTAAGCCAATTGTATCTTGAAATGCTTTTCCAGACTTGTCTAAATCTTCAAAATAATTAACATTTGAATTTTGATTAATTACTTTAATATTATTTTTATCAAAATCTTTTTGGATTATAAAAAAATTTATATTCTTTAAATTTGTAAGACTTTTAAAATGATCTATCGGGATTATTCTATCACCTGTGGTAGCAGATGAAGCTGTCGAATTTATGCCAACTTTTAAACCTTTATATTTACTTAAAATTTCTCTCCATTTTTTATCTAAATCCTTGTTTTCTTTTATAAAATTAATGTTTTTAGGAAAATTTTTATTTTTTTTATAAAATATCCCTGGAAGACTTACTAAATGATTATGAAAATCATGAATTGGGATTTCTTCTTCTTCGGTAATTATTTTAATTTTATTATCGAAAAAGTGAGAAAGATTATGCTTTAATCTCAAAATAACCTTACATTTATATTCATCTTTTAAAACATAAATATATCTAGCAAACTGTATAAGATCTCCAATTCCTTGCTCAGTAAAAACTAAAATTGTTTTATTTTCTAAAGTTTGTCCTGTCCACTCAGGAGTTTTAATTTGTAGTTTTAAATAATTAAGATAGTCCGTAAAATTTTTACTTTTTTTTCTCCACTCATATTCTTCAAAACCTAATTTTAAATTATTTGTTAAAAGTAAAAGGGTTCCATAATTTACATGACAGTCGACATAATTTTTGTTTATTTCAATTGCTTTTTTGTAATAATTTAATGCATCAGTAAAATTTCCAAGTTTCTTGTAGGAAAGACCAATATTATTATAAGCTAAGTAATTTGAAGGATTTATTTCCAAAGATTTATTGAAATTTTTAATTGCTTTGTCAAATTCATTTTTTGAAAAATGAATTTTTCCAATATTATATGGACACATATAACTTTTGGGATTGAGATTAAAAGATTCATGATACAGTTTAACAGCTCTGTCATAAATTTTCTGGTCATGAAAAAATTTAGCATAATTATACAAAAGTAAAGAATCATTGGGTTTGATTGTTAAACATTTTTTAAATATTTCTGCGGCCTTTTTAAATAATTTCATTTGAGAAAGTAAAGTGGCATAATTCTGTAGTATCAAAAAGTTATTTGGATTTGATTTAATAAGATCCTCATATATTTTTTTTGCTTGAGAAAAATTTTTTTTACTATGATGGTGAACAGCAGTTTTAAAAGTTTCTTCTAACACAATTATTTTTTTATAACTTTTATTAAAATTAAGTTAAACAATGATAGTATAACAGCAATTAAAACGTCAAGAAATGGGCTTGCTTCTGGATATCCATAATTCCATAAAATTACTAAAATAACCCATCCAAACCAAACGGTAATTTTCAAATTTTTCATTTTAATTTTTTTTAAAAAATAATTTCTTAATTATAAAGCCGATTAAAATCATCAAAAGAAAACCTAATATCGGAAAATAAATATCAGGAGATAAAATTATTTTAAAAAAACTTAATTTTTCGTTAATATCTATATATTTTTCAATACCCGCCCCTAAGGCGACTGTTATAAACATCGTGGGCCAACTTCCAAGGAAAGTGCCTATAAAATAATTTTTCGTAGAGATATTAAATAAAACTGGCAAAACATTTTGTATTCCATATGGAATGCCTCCACCGCCAGCGAATCTGTATAAAGTAAAATATAAAAGTTCATTTTTACGAAACGCCAGTTGGAGTTTTGAAAACTTAGGCTCCAATTTTTCTTTTATTAGGTCTGTAAAAAAGAGTTTTGCTAGTAGATATAAAAAGGTAGTTCCTACAGATGCTGCCATTACAGCTATTAAAATTCCGTACCACTTTCCAAATACAAATCCTGAAAATAACAAAATAGGCCCAGCAAATCCTAAAAGTAAGTACCATATGATTGAGAAAATAAAAAAGATAAAAGTCAGAAATAAGAAATTATTATTTTTATATTCTAGAATTATATCTTTGTTTGATCTAATAAACTCATAACTTGTTAAGTCTTTTAAATCTACTAGAGAAAATAAATAATAAAGACCAAAAAATAGAATTAGTAGATAAATCGCTCCAATTGCAAGTTTTAGATTTCTAGAAGTAAAATTCATAAATTAATTTTTAACTGTACTTATACAGTCATATTACCTATAAATAACAAAAAATTTGATAGTAACCAAAGAAATCTTATGAAGAGAACCTACCAACCAAGTAAACTAGTCAGAAAGAGAAGACATGGTTTTAGACATCGAATGTCCTCAAAAGCTGGCAGAAAACTTATTGCCAGGAGAAGAGCTAAGGGTCGGAAAAAGCTCTCTACTTAAAAAAAATGATTAAACTTGAGAGTTTAAAGAAAAGCTCGCATTTTGAAATGATACTCAAAAATAGAGTTATAAATAACAATATTTACTCAATTTATTGTAAAAAAAATTTTATCGACAAAAATAAAAACAACAAAAAATTATATATAAGTTTTGTTTTAAAAAAAAAGATAGGAAATGCTGTTAAAAGAAATAGAATTAGAAGAAAGATGAGATCTATTATCCAGAAATTATTAAAAATCGATAGTATAATAAATTTAAATAATGCATATGTAATTTTTGGCAAAGAAAAAGTATATAGGGAGTATCATAATTCTTTGTTTGAAAAGATGAAAAAAAGTTTTAAAAGTATAAAGGATATAAATCTATGAGAATAATAAGTCAGTTATTAATTTTAAATATTAAGTTTTATAAATACTTTATTTCGCCATTGATTGGTCAGAACTGTAGGTTCATTCCATCTTGTTCTGAATACTTTATGGAAGCATTAGAATTATACGGCCCTATAAAAGGAATTAAGTTAGGATTTAAAAGAATTTGTAAATGTCATCCTGTAAAGGTATTAGGAGGAAGTTCAGGTGTTGATGTAGTTCCGCAGAAAAAAAAGAATTAGATGGATTTAAGAAACGTAATATTTGCAATAGCTTTATCATTTGCTGTTCTATTTGGATGGTCTGTAATTTTTGAGTCTCCACAAGTTGACCAAGCAAAAACTGGTCAAGCTGAAAATAGAAAGCAATCTCAAAATTCTGATACTCCAAATGTTAACTTGGAAGGCGTGGTATCCAAAAATATTTCGAGGGATGAAGCTTTGAAATCTGTCGAAAGAATAAATTTTGAAAATGAAAATGTAAAAGGATCAATTTCATTAATGGGAGCATTAATAGACGATATCACTTTTAAAAAATACAATGAAACTATAGGATCAGACAAACAAGTAACATACCTAAATCCAAGACAGTCAAAAGATGGTTATTTTATAGAGACTGGATGGGCAGCGAGTAATATTAAAAATATTAATTTGCCTAATAAAGAGACAAAATGGAGCGTTAAAGGAGCGAATAAATTAACGGTTGGGACTCCAATTGTACTAGAATGGAATAATAAATCAGGATTAATTTTTAGAAAAATAATTGAATTAGATGAAAAATTTTTGTTTAGAGTTACTCAGATAATTGAAAATAAATCTTCAAATGTTGTTGAATTATATCCTTACGCACAAATAACAAGAAACCAAAAACCTATCCTTGAAGCCGGGTCAATGTCTGGGACTTTGATACTACATGATGGATTTATTGGAGTTTTTGACGAGGATCTTAAAGAATATGACTATGATGATATCAAAGATAAAAAAGAGGAGAAAAATGCAGATAGTGGGTGGCTTGGTATAACAGATAAGTTTTGGATTACAGCATTAGTCCCAGAAAAAAATCATTCGTTTAAAGGCGAATTTGTTTATAAGTCTGATAGTTATAAAGCTAACTATATTTTAAATAAACCATCTATTATTCAACCCTCCTCATCAAAAAAATCTAGCACAAGAGTTTTCGTTGCTGCAAAGGAAGTAAAAGTAATTGACGGATACGCAGACTCTGAGGGGATTAATAAATTTGATTTAACAATTGATTGGGGTTGGTTGTATTTTTTAACTAAACCCTTGTTTTTTCTAATAAATTATTTGTTCGAACTTACTAAAAATTTTGGAATAGCAATAATTTTGGTCACCGCTGCAGTGAGATTATTATTTTTTCCATTGGCAAACTACTCCTTTAGATCTATGGCAAAAATGAAGATTCTACAACCAGAGCTGTTAAGACTTAAAAATCTTCATAAAGATGATAAAGTTAAACTTCAGCAAGAAATGATGGCTCTCTATAAAAGAGAGAAGGTGAATCCTCTGTCTGGATGTTTGCCTATTCTAATACAAATACCTTTCTTTTTTGCAATTTATAAGATGCTTTTAATTTCATTAGAAATGAGGCACCAACCATTTTTTGGATGGATCAAAGATCTTTCCGCTCAAGATCCTACATCTATTTTTAATTTTTTTGGTTTAATCCCGTGGGATCCTCCGTCTTTTTTAATTATAGGCGCTTGGCCAATAATGATGGGCACAACTATGTACTTGCAACAAAAGTTAAATCCGACTCCACCAGATCCAATACAAGCAAAAATATTTATGTTTTTTCCACTGTTTTTAACTGTGATATTAGCGCCATTTCCCTCGGGCCTTGTTGTGTATTGGACAATTAACAACATATTAACAATAGCTCAACAGTGGATAATCATGAGAACAACAACAGTCAAAACTAAATAAATGGCTGAAGATAAAAGTTTAGAAGAAATAAAAAAATTTTGGCCCGGTGATGCACCGGATCTTAGTAATGTTCCAAAATACGTTAAAAAATATAAAAAAGATTTAATAGTTATAAAGTATGGTGGAAATGTATTAATTGATAGAAATATATTTAACAATTTTATCAAAGATATAAGTATTTTGAATAAGTTAGGTCTTTCAATTGTAGTTGTCCATGGAGGAGGTCCAAGAATAGAAAGGGAATTAAAAAAAGGAAATATTACAAGTAAATTTATAAATGGTTTAAGAGTTACGGATGAAAAAGTAATAAATATCGTAGAAAAAGTTCTAATTGATTTCAATAATGATATTGTAGAATCTCTTAATAAAATAGGATCAAAAGCAATTTCTATAAATACAAAAATTAATAATATTATAAATGTCGTACCAGATAAACCTGAACTTGGATTTGTAGGAGTGCCACAAAAAATTAATATAGAATTAATTAAAAGTATGATTGATAATAATCAAATACCTATTGTTGCTCCACTCGGCTTAGATGATAGTAAACAAGCTTATAATATAAATGGAGACACAGCTGCTAGTGCAATTGCTAAAAAATTGAAGTCTAGAAGATTATTATTAATGACTAATGTAGAAGGTGTTTATGATGATAGAAAAAATCTAATTTCTGAAATTAAACCTTATGATATGGAAAATTTAGTTAATCTTAAGATTGTTCAAGGCGGGATGTTGCCTAAAATAAAAAATTGTATTGAGGCTGTTGAAAATGGAGTTAAAGGTGTTGTTATCCTTGATGGAAGAAAACCAAGGGCTATATTAAAAGAAATTTTTTCAGATCAAGGTGCTGGTACTTTAATTAGAAAATGAAAGATTTATTAAATATAAAGTATTGGCTTTTCGACCTAGATAACACACTTTATTCAGGAGATACTAAGGTTTTTGATCAAGTTGATAAAAGGATGTCTAAATATATTTCAAGCAAATTAAACGTAAGTATTGATGAAGCTAAAAAAATACAGAAAAATTATTTTCATGAATATAATACGACTTTAAATGGTATGATAAAAAATCATGAAATAGACGCGCAAGAATTTCTTGATTTTGTTCACGATATTGATTTAGAATTTCTCAAAAATGACAAGGGTTTAGAGTTGGAACTAAGTAAAATAAAGGATAAAAAAATAATATTTACAAACGGTTCTCGAGCCCATGCAGAGAATGTCACTAAAAGAATAGGAATTAATAAGCTTTTTGACGGAATATTTGATATTGTAGACTCAGATTTTATCCCAAAACCTGCTATCAAAACTTACAAAAGATTAATTGATAAATACAAAATTGAGCCACAATATTGTATATTTATTGAAGATATTGCAAGAAATTTGAAACCTGCACATGAACTAGGTATGAAAACTGTTTGGATTAAAAATAATGAACCGTGGGCAGCAAAATATTCAAATGAAAATTTTATAAATTATAGAACACCAAACTTGACAACTTTTTTAAAGGAAATAAATGAACTTAGAAAAAATTGAAAAATCTATAAACGATGCTTTTGAAAATAAAGCTAAAATTGATAGCTCTGATAAAAAGCTAACTGAATTAGTGCGAGAAACTATTGATTTATTAGATAAAGGACAAATTAGAGTTGCCGAAAAAAAAGGCGACAAGTGGCAAGTCAATCAATGGATTAAAAAAGCTATACTTTTAAGTTTTCGAGTGAATAAAATGAAAGCATCTAAAGGTCCTTACTCAACTTGGTACGATAAAATTGATGGCAAAACACAAGGGTGGAGTGAAGAACAAGTTAAGAAAGCCGGATTTAGATATGTACCTAATGGAGTAATAAGAAAAGGAGCTCACATAGCAAAAAATGTCGTCCTTATGCCATCCTTTATCAATGTTGGTGCGTATGTCGATGAAGGAACAATGATAGATACTTGGGCTTCTGTCGGATCATGTGCTCAGGTTGGAAAAAATTGCCATATTTCAGGTGGTGCTGGTATTGGTGGTGTCTTAGAACCAATGCAAGCAAATCCAACTATTGTAGAGGACAATTGTTTTTTAGGTGCACGTGCTGAAATAGCAGAAGGTGTTATTATTGAAAAAGGATCAGTATTATCAATGGGTGTCTATATAGGTGCGTCTACAAGAATAGTGGATCGTGCTACTGGTGAAATTCATTATGGAAAAGTTCCTGCTTACTCAGTAGTTGTTCCTGGCTCAATGCCAAGTAAAAATAATCCTAATGGTCCTTCTTTATATTGTGTAGTAATTGTAAAAAAAGTAGACGAAAAAACTCGAAGTAAAACATCTATAAACGATTTGTTAAGAGACTAAAATCATGCAAATAAATGAATTAAAATTAGCTAAAGATTTGATTCGTAAACCCAGTATAACACCAAAAGATGCTGGGGCTATTAACTTATTAGCTAAAAATTTAAGATTTATAGGTTTTAATTGTAAAATAATTAATTTTAAAAATATAAAAAATCTTTATGCAAAACTTGGAAAATCTTCACCAAATTTTTGCTATGCAGGACATACGGATGTAGTTCCTCCAGGCAACATGAACAGCTGGACTACTAATCCCTTTAAACCGGTTGTAAGAAATAACAAATTAATTGGACGAGGTGCTAGTGATATGAAAGCATCAATTGCATGTTTTGTGGCTGCAGTAAGTAGATTTAAAAATGAAAATAAAAATTTTAAAGGATCAATTAGTTTACTAATTACAGGTGATGAGGAAGGAATAGCAATAAATGGTACAAAAAGACTTATAAAATATTTAAAAAGAAAAAGGGAAAAAATCAATTTTTGTGTCGTGGGTGAACCAACCAATCCAAATAAACTTGGTGAAATGATCAAAATTGGAAGAAGAGGAAGTATGACAGGTAGGCTTACCGTAATAGGTTCGCAGGGCCACGTTGCTTATCCGCACAGAGCTAATAATCCCTCAAATACTTTAATTGAAATTTTAAATAAAATTAAGGACTTAAAACTTGATAAAGGAACAAAAAACTTTGAACCTTCTAATCTTGAGGTGACAAAAATTAACATTGATAATCATGCGGATAATGTCATACCTGGATCTGCTGAAGCCGTTTTCAATATTAGATTTAATGATAAGCACTCTTCTGTTTCCTTAAAAAGTAAACTAAATAAAATATTTAAAGCAGTTGCAAAAGCTAATAAATCTAGATTCAAAGTAAATTATGAGGTTTCAGGAGAAGCATTTTTAACTAAGCCAAATAAAACTACTTATATGATTCAGGGTATTATTAAAAAAGTCACTGGTCTTAAACCAAAACTATCTACTTCCGGCGGTACATCTGACGCAAGATTTATAAAGAATATTGCGCCTTGTTTAGAATTTGGACTAGTAGGTAAGACAATGCACAAAATAGATGAATGTGTATCTGTTTCTGATTTAAAAAAATTAACTAAAATATATGAAAATATTTTGGTAAGTTATTTTAAGTGAAAACAGGAATTATTACTTCAGATTCTTATTTAAACCACGACACTGGTCAAGGTCATCCAGAAAGAGCAGATCGTGTTTCAATCGTAATTGAAAACTTAAAAAAAAACAAAAAGTTAGTTTGGAAAAAGCCATTAAAGTTTGACATTAAATATTTAAAAATTGCTCATAAATCTAATTATATTGATGAAGTGGAAAATTCATTTCCTGAGAAGGGTCTACATTTTTTAGACGGTGATACAATTGTATCCCCAGGTAGCAAACAAGCTTCTTCAGATGCAGTTGCATCAATTATAACCGCTATTGATTGTGTGCAAAATAAAGAATTTAAAAATGTTTTCTGCCCTGTTAGACCGCCAGGACATCATGCTGAAAAAGATAAAGCTATGGGTTTTTGTATCTATAATAATGTAGCCGTAGGAGCTCATTATCTTATAGAAAAATATAAACTCAATAAAATAGCCATTATAGATTTTGATGTTCATCATGGAAATGGAACTCAAGATATTTTTTATGAAAATGAAAAAGTTTTATACATTTCAACGCATCAATATCCCTTCTATCCTGGAACAGGTGCAAATAATGAAAAAGGTAAACACAATAATATTTTAAATATTCCCTTACCAGCTGGCACAAATACTAATGAATATATGAATGCATATGAACATGTTTTAAAAAAACTTAAGGAATTTAAACCACAATTTTTATTATTTTCGGCAGGATTCGATGCACACCAAGATGATCCTCTTGCTCAATTTAAACTAAAATCAAAAGATTTTTACGATATTACAAAGAGAACTTTAGAGGTTATAAACAAAAGTATTGATAATAAAGTTGTTTCAATTTTAGAGGGTGGTTACGATTTAAATGCACTTAAAGAAAGTTCTGAGTACCACCTAAATGCTTTACTAGAAAATTAAAGTTTACTTGCGGAGCCTGTCTCCGCAAGTAAGGATACCTTATTTAATAGGTATTAGTTTTTTTCTTTTTTATTTCTGGTAAGATTTTTTCACAATCGATAGTCAAAAGACCGTCTTTCAACTCAGCACCATTTACTTTTACATCATCTGCTACAGTAAATGATCTAGAGAATGATCTTTGAGATATTCCTCGATGAATAATCTCTTCACCATCTTTATTTTCAGATTTTTGAACTTTTTTAGTTCTCACTGTTAAAGTATTGTCTTCATACTCGATTTCAACATCACTTCTGTTAAAGCCTGCAAGTGCTACTTCTATTGCGTACTTATCTTTGCCCGCTTTTCTGATGTTGTATGGGGGATAATTTGTTTGCACACCTAATCCTCCGTTACCTAGCATAGACTCAAACTGATCAAACATGTCATCGAATCCAATGCTGAAAGGTCTTAATGAGTTAAAGACAGATATGTCCTTACTTGTCATATTTTCCTCCTTTGTTAGCAAGGTTAATTTATAAGTCCCATTTGGCGACTTATATGTTCGATATGGTTATAAAGTAAAAAATTTCAAGTGATAAATTAGCAGTTTATTTTACTGTAAAATTTTATTCTGATATAAATCATCATAAAAATTAAATTTAGTAATTTCATTTAATGTATTTGCAATTTCATCCAATTGGGCTATTTCAATTAATTTCTGTTTTTCTTCAACAGAAATAGGAGATATCATAGCTAAATTATAAATTTGTTTTTTCACACTTAATTTTGAAAGTTCAGACCAATTGATCAAAATGCCCTGTTTTTTAAAAAAAATTTTAGAATTATCAATTAATTCTTTTAGTTTCTCATTTTTCAACAAAACTCTATCATTATTAATATCATTTTTGAAAGGTTCATAATTAACTGAAAACTCTCTATATAATTCGTTATTTTTAATTTCTTGATCCACTTGAAATCTGTTAATACCTTTTAAATTTATTAAAATTCTTCCATCTTCAGTTTTTTTGTGCTCGTCTATTTTGCCTAAACATCCAATTTTATAAACCTCTCCCTCTATTTCTTTGGATTGAATCATGCCTAAATATTTGTCATTTTTCAAAGTATCGTTAATCATTTTCAAATATCTACTTTCAAAAATATTTAAGGGTAAATTTGTTTCTGGAAAAAAAATCACACCTCTTAAAGGAAATATTGGTATTTGTTTTGGAAGAGTATTCATATCTATTAATACTTTACTTTATACAAATAAAGGCCGTAGGGAGGTGCGGTAGGAGCGCACATTGATCTTCTTCTAGATTTAAAAGCTTTTTCAAAGTCTTTTATAGTCCATTTCCCCTCTCCCAAATATTTTAAAGAACCAACCATTGATCTAACTTGTTGTTTCAAAAAAGATTTAGATATAAATGTAAAAATTATTTTATTTTTTTTTCTTTCTACTTCAGCCTTAGTTAAAGTTTTTAAAGGAGACTTTGACTCGCAAGATGAAGATCTAAATGTTGAAAAATTATGGGTTCCTTTTAATATTTTAGCTCCTTTCTTCATCTTTTCTAGATTCAATTTCTTTTTTACATGCCAAGCTTTATTTTTATCTAAGACTAAATATGAAGGTCTATTTACGATTAAATATTTATAAGTCCTTTCAATTGCACTATGTCTTGCATGAAATTTATTAGATTTTTTTTTAATATCTAAAATAACTACAGAATATTTGCTCAAAAAAAAGTTAATCGAGTTTATGAAAGTATCTTTTTTTTTAATTTTTTTTTTTGTTTTAAAGTGTGCAGATTGTTCAAAAGCATGAACCCCTGAGTCAGTTCGGCCTGAACCGATTAATCTAATTTTATAACGTAAAAATTTGGATATAGCATTCTCAACTACTTCTTGAATTGAAAGACCATTCTTTTGAATTTGCCATCCAACAAAACCTGTCCCAAGATATTCAATTTTTAAATGATATGTAAACATCACTTGATGTATTCACCTTTATTAATCTTATTTCCAAGCAAAAACTGATATGTATCTTGTTTTTCTTTTCCTTCTTTCTGAATTTTAAGAATTTTTATAGCTTTATCACTGCACGCAATTGTGAGTTCATTGTTTAATGCTTTTCCAATATCACCACTCTCGTTTATTATTTCGGCCTCCCAGACTTTATACCTTCGTGTTTTGTATTCGAACCATGCGCCTGGTTTTGGGTTCATTCCATTAATTTTTGCTAGAATCTTTCTTGCGGTCTGATCCCATAATATTTTCCCCTCGCTTTTTAATATTTTTTTAGCATAAGTTGCTTGGGAATGATTTTGTTCCTGCAGTTTTACTTTTCCGCTTTGTATTTTATCAATAGTTTCTAAAATAGATTTTGCGCCAATTTGTGATAAAACTTTAGACAAGTTAAGTGTATTTATTTTTTCGTTAATTTTAATTTTATCTTGATGTATAATGGGGCCTGCATCTAATTCTTCTTCGATTTTCATTATACTTACCCCTGTTTCGTTGTCTAAATTCATTATTGATCTCTGGATTGGGGCCGCTCCTCTCCATTTTGGAAGTAGAGAAGCGTGTAAATTAATAAATCCATTTTTTGCTAAATTTAAAAATCTTTTAGGTATGATATTTCCATATGCAACGACAATAACAATATCTGGTTTTATTTTCTTAAAAAAATTATACTCATCATCCGTATTTAAATTAATAGGTGTCCTAACATTTAAAGATTTATTTCTTGCATACGTTTCAACACTAGAGGATATAATTTTTTGTCCACGATTTGCTTTTTTTGCTGGTTGAGAATATACAGTTAATACCTTGTGTTTAGAAGTTATTAAAGCCTCTAAAGTTGGAATTGAGAACTCAGGTGTTCCCATGAAAACAATTTTTTGTTGCATTAAATTTTTGAAATTAAACTACTATTCTTTCTAATTCTTTTTTGTTTTTTGATAGTTTTTTTATTATAATATTTTTTTTTAGTTTTGACAGGTAATCAATAAACAATATCCCATTTAAGTGGTCAATCTCATGCTGAATACAAGTGGCTAACAAGCCTTCCGCTTTTAATTCTTTTTTAGATCCATTGTAATCTAAAAATTTTACAATACATTTGCTGGGTCTTTCTATTTTTGCAAATTGGTCGGGAATTGACAAGCAACCTTCTTCGTAGCTTTCCTTGAAATCTGATTTCCAACTAATTTCTGGATTAATAAAATACATTGGCTCTTTTTTTTCAGGGTCTTTTGAAATATCTATAACAACTATTCTCTTTAGGACTCCAATTTGAACTGCGGCGAGACCAATTCCTGGAGCATTATACATAGTGTTTAACATATCATTCATCAAATTTTGAATATTTTTGTCTACCTTTTCTACTTTATTTGATTTCTTGCGAAGTATAGGATCTGGTAATGTTAATATTCTCCTAAGAGTCATAGCGCCTTTATATATGAATTAAACTCTTAAAGGTAGTGTCAGATTTAGAATTTTATTTCTTACTTTTTTTATTTTTGCTTTATTAAGCAAATTAACAATAAAATATAATGTTTCTGGATCTAAACTTTCAATATCATCGCTGCCTATTATTTCAGTAAGTTTGAGCATTAACATTCCAATTTCATTTTTTTCTATCAAAGCATTTAAATTAGGCGGAACCGTTAAGTTTGTAGCAATAGATGAGTTATTAAATTCTTTAGGCATCTCGAATCCCTCTGATCTAAGGGTTTCCAAAACAATTGTATCCTTTATAGAGAAAAAGTATTTTTTATTTCTGCTGATTTTTTTTGCTATATTTTTGAAATCTTTTTTTATTTTTTCTGTGTCTGGATTCTCTTCTGTAAATAGTTTAATTACTTTTGACCTATGTAAAATTTTATCATCATACTTGATTTTTCCAAGTTCCTTTTCTTTTTCTAAAATTATATTTTTTTCAACTATTTTTTTAAAATTATCGGGAATTTCATTCGTGTTTAATTCTTTTAAACTATTACTTAAATAATCTTTGTAAATATTACCAAGGTTATCTTTGTTAAAAAGATTCTGTAATAAAAAAAGTAATTCTAATTTATTTTCTACATTATCCGATAATAATATTTTTTGGTAAATTAAAGCTCTTGATTCATACCCATTTAAACTCATATATGCTGTTTCAGCATTAATAAGTTGGCTTATGCTAAAAGGTATCGATAAATAAATTTCGAAAATTTTATTTTTTTCAAAAGTATCATTTTGGGCTGCAATTTCATAATTATTAATTATCTTTGGATCTTCAATTTTATCAATTGATATTAAATTTGAAGCTGTTAGATATTTCCAAATATTTTTTTTTGTTTTTTGATTAGGTTGGTATTTAAAATTCTCAACAGTTACAGAAGAAAGATAAAAATATAATAAATTTTTTTCAGATATTTTATTATCTGGCTTCTCGTTTATTCCTAAAAGAAACAAGATCTTACCATCAAAAAATTTATCCGATCTACCCTCTTCTCTTAATAAATCAAAGTTTAATTGCGCTTGCTCTTTTTTTTTATTTAAAATTAGACAATAAATTCTAAATTTATCAAGATAATTATCTTTTATGTCTTTATTGATATGTTCAGAATTTTCACAGCTTGTTGAAATATTGCCTGACTCAATATAATGATCCACTAGATATTTAATTAATTTTGATTTTCCAGAAAATTCTGGATTTAAATTTAAAAATTGTTCTATAAGTTTAATTTTATTATTTTTAACAAGCCAATTAATTTTCAGCTTTAAAAAATCCTCTTGGGATAAATTAGATTTAGGATCGTAAGAATAGGTAAATATTGTATCTACAAAAATTTTTTCAGAAAAATTGGAAAGTTTAATTTTTTCAATTCTTTTAAAAGTATTCTTAATTATTATTCCATCAGTGTTTGACCACATAGTTAATTTTAAATCATTTTCTTCTGGATCATATAGACCGATTAAATCAACAGTTTCATCTTCAACATTGCTGTCGGTGATTTTAATTTCTTCTAAATTATTTTTTTTTTGATAATTTATTGACGAATTTTTTTCTGAGTTGTTTGTATCTGACTGTACGTTTTGTTTTGTTTGATTATTTTTCTTCTTCCAAATATCTACTGGTTCATTGCTCAAAGCAGATGAAAAAAACAAGAAAATTAAATAAAATAAAAGTGAATTTTTACTATTTAATTTTAATAATTTTATCAGTAACATTCTCGTTAATTTCTTTCTGGGGAGACGGAAAATCAATTTTTTCAATGAAGAAAAAAGCACAGGCTCCTATCAAAATAACTAATGCTAATTTTATTATAGATTTGATGAATGAGTTGGAATTTCTGGCTCTTGGTTGTAATCTTGGTTGCATAGTTATAAAATATATTTAAACTTAAGAAATAAGACAAATTTGTGATAAATCAAATTGAATTTTAGGCTTAAATTGAAAAAAAACCTTATACTGATTGGCATGATGGGCGCGGGAAAATCCACTATTGGTGCGATTCTAGCTAAAAACTTAAATTTAAATTTTATAGATGTGGACAAGATTTTAGAAAAAAAACAGTCTATGACCATTCAAGAGATATTTGCCAAAAAAGGTGAGATTTTCTTTCGTAAAATTGAAGAAGAAGAAACAAAAAAAATAGTTAAAATGTCTAATGTTGTTGTTGCTCTAGGTGGTGGTGCTTTCTTAAATGAAAAAGTAAGAAAAATTATTAAAAAAACATGTGTGTCTATATGGCTGAATTTACGAACTTCAGAATTATATAAAAGAACAATAATTAACAAAAAAAGACCTCTTTTAAGGAATATAAAAAATGAAAAAGAATTAGAAAAGTTATATGAAGAAAGGAGAAAAATTTACGCATTATCTGATCATAATATCGACTGTAATTACAAAGATAAGAATGCAATAGTTAAAAAGATAAAAATTATTTATGAGAGTCAATAAGTTAAATGTGAGAAATGTAGAGACAAGCTATCCGATATTTATTGGGAATGGCGCTATAAGTTTGCTTAACAAACAATTTAGATCTTCATTTCCAAAAACAAAAAAAGTAGCTATTATTTTTGATAAAAATGTTCCAGTTAAATTCAAAAATAAAATAAAAAAACAACTTAAAAAGTATAATATATTTTCTAAAGAATATTTGACAAATGAAAAGCTTAAAAGTTTTAAAAATGTAAATAATCTTGTTGAAATACTGATAAAAGAGAACTTTAATAGAAATGATTGTCTAGTAGCAGTTGGCGGAGGAATAATTGGCGACTTTGTTGGTTTTGTTGCTAGTATTTTCAAAAGAGGAATAAATTTTGTAAATTTACCATCAACTTTGTTGGCTCAGGTAGACTCCTCTATCGGCGGAAAAACTGGGGTTAACTCACAAGGGGGGAAAAACTTAATTGGTTCCTTCTATCAACCAAAATTAGTAATTTCTGAGTTATCTATATTAAGAAGTCTTCCTAAAAGAGAAATGATATGTGGATTTGCTGAAATTTTAAAGTATGCATTAATTAAAGATCATAAATTTTTTTATTGGATTTTAAAGAATTCTCAAAATTTATTGAAAAATAATAATGATAAATTATTGTTACATGCAATTACCAAAAGTTGTAAAAATAAAATTTATTTTATAGTTAATGATGAGAAGGAGTCTGGAAAAAGGATGATTTTAAATTTTGGACATACTTTTGCACATGGAATAGAAGCAGCAAGCAGTTTTTCAAGGAAAATTAATCATGGAGAGGCTGTATTGATAGGTATGTTATTGGCAACAAAGCTTTCGGTTATGAAAAACAAATGTTCTATTTCTACATTAAATAAAATTAAAAGAATTTATAAAATGAATAATCTTCCTGGAAATTTAAAAAAATATTTTTCTCCAAATAAGTATCATAAAATTGTAAACTTTATGGTAAATGATAAAAAGAATGAAGATAATAAAATAAGTTTAATTCTTTTAAAGAAAATAGGAAAAACTACAACACCAGGAAGTATAAAAATTAGTGTTGGTGAAATGAAAAAAATTATGAAGAAAATTAATTAATTTCTATTTCAATGGCATGAATTTTACTTTTCATTTCTTCATTTAAAGTTTTCATGATTAGTCTTTGTGAATCTATTCTACTTAAAGACTTTAAATAATCTGATTCTATAATAATTTTAAGATGAAAATTATTTTTTTTGAAAGATTTGTGACCTTTATGTTTTTGAGAGTTATCAATAATATTGATTTTTTTTAATTTTATATTTTTACAAATTTTTTCCTCAATAGTTTTTATAAAGCTTTTCATTAAATAAATGTTTGATTATATTATCATATTATTATTATGAAAAATATCTGTGAATGGGAAAACTGTAAAAAAGTAGGTACTTATAAGGCGCCGCTTGAAAAAGATAATAGTAGACGCTTTAGATACTTATGCCTTGATCATATAAAGGTATTTAACAAAAATTGGAACTATTTTTCAGATATGAATGAAGAGCAAATAGAATATTTTATTAAATCTGACCTTACATGGCATAGACCAACAAAAAGTTTTGCTTCATCAGAAAATTTTTTCAAAATTCTATGGAATAACGCATTAGAGGACAAAATTAATATATTCAAAAACTCAAGCTTTAATGAATTTAAAAAATCTAAAATTTCTGAGAAAGATCGTCACGCATTAGAAATTTTAGGCTTAAAAAGCGAGGTTAAGTGGTCCGATATACAAAAAAGATTTAAAGGACTTGTAAAGAAGTATCATCCTGATAAAAATCAAGGAAATAAGAAGTATGAAGATATTTTAAAGAAAATAACATTGGCTTATAGTCAGTTGAAGCTTACTTATAGTAAACAAAAATGAGTGAAAATTTAGAAAATAGTAAACCAGACATAAAGATTTCTGTTAGACAATCTTTTAATATTGATAGCGATATGGAGCTAGATGGTTTTTCAAAAAAAAATAAATATGTCCCTGATATAGATAGTGACTATAAATTTGATCGGGATACTACTCTTGCTGTTTTGTCAGGATTTGCCTTTAATAAAAGAGTATTAGTCCAAGGTTATCATGGTACAGGTAAATCAACGCACATCGAACAAGTCGCTGCAAGACTCAATTGGCCTTGTATTAGAGTAAACTTAGATAGCCATATAAGCCGTATAGATTTAATTGGAAAAGACTCTATAGTTGTAAAAGATGGGAAACAAATTACTGAATTTAAACAAGGTATATTACCTTGGTCCATTCGAAACCCAATTGCTTTAGTTTTTGATGAGTATGATGCTGGAAGACCAGATGTAATGTTTGTTATTCAAAGAATTTTGGAAAGCGACGGAAAATTTACTTTATTAGATAAAAATGAGGTTATAAAACAAAACAAATTTTTTAGAATGTTTGCAACAACTAACACTGTAGGTTTGGGTGATACCACTGGACTTTATCATGGAACTCAGCAAATAAATCAAGGGCAGATGGATAGATGGAATATAGTTACAACACTTAATTATTTAAAACCGGAGAAAGAATTGGAAATTATTCTTGCAAAAAATAAAGGGCTTAACAATAAAGAAGGTAGGGAAAAGATATCTAACATGATTAAAGTTGCTGATCTCACACGTAATGGTTTTATTAACGGAGATATTTCCACAGTAATGAGCCCTAGAACTATAATTCATTGGGCAGAAAACTCAGAAATTTTTAAGGATGTTGGTTACGCTTTTAGGGTCACTTTTTTAAATAAATGTGACGAATTAGAAAGAAAAATTATATCTGAGTATTATCAGAGATGTTTTGGCGAAGATTTACCTGAGTCATCTGTGAATGTAAAAATCTCCTAAAATGGAAAAGAAAGATTTACACCTAGAGAGTTTTAAACAAGCTCTTACATCAACTATTAAATCAATTTCTGAAATTAAAGATTGTGATATAAATTTTGGTCAAAATTCAAAAAATAATAGTTTGAAAAGTGTAAACCTTCCTGAGTTAAAAAAACTAGAGAAATTTGAGGACTATTCGTTAATTAGAGCTAAAGCTGACTCGGAAGCTTTAAGATTGAAATATAGCGATACAAGAACTTTTAATTTATTTAAACCAAGAGGTAATAATGCTGTAAAACTTTACGAAATTGCCGAGAGGATAAGATATGAAAAGTTAGGCTGCGACCAATTTAAAGGTATAAAAAAAAATTTGCTATACAATTATAGAAGTAAGACGGACAAATCAAATTTGATAGAGGATGTGTTTGAGGATTATTTGAGAAGCTTAATTTTTAAGACAAAAGAAATTAAAAATTCCAACGCTCAGATTAAAAAAATCAAAAAGAACTTAGAGACTAATTTTAAGAAAAATCGTGAAAAAATTAATCAGAGTATTAATAATCAAGGTAAGTTTAACAAAGTTATTTCAACCATAATTTCAAATATGGACATTGAAGATAAAGAGGTCCACGAGGATATATCTGAACAAAACAAGGAAAAGGATCCTTTAAATAAGTTGGAAAATCAAAAAAATGAGGCTAAATCTCAAAGTGAAAAAGAAGACAATCAAACCTTAGATGTTAATCTTTCAAGTGTAAAAGATTTGTCAAGAGAGGAAATGCAAGAAACTAAGGCTGAAGAGATTGATGCATCAGAGGGAGAAAATGAAGGTAGACCAAAAAATATTTTTTCAAACACTACAATAAAATACAAAGTATTCACTCAAGATTATGATGAGATCATTAAGGCTGAGGACCTTGAGACAGAAACTGAGCTCATTAGATTAAGATCATCTTTGGATCAACAGCTTTTACAATTAAAAAATTTCGTATCAAAACTTGCTAATAAATTACAGAGAAAACTTTTAGCAAAACAAAATAGATCTTGGAATTTTGATTTGGAGGAAGGTATTCTTGATACGTCAAAACTTACTAGAGTAATAATTGACCCTTTTAACTCATTATCTTTTAAAAAAGAAAAAGAAACTGATTTTAAAGATACTTTAGTTACTATTTTAATTGATAATTCTGGTTCAATGAGAGGTAAACCAATTTCTGTGGCTGCCGTGTGTGCAGATATACTTTCACGAACACTTGAGAGATGTTCTGTAAAAGTTGAAATTTTAGGTTTCACAACTAAACATTGGAAGGGTGGTTCAAGTAGAGAACAATGGTCAGAAAAAAATAAACCAAACTTTCCTGGTAGATTGAACGATTTACGACATATTATTTATAAATCAGCTGATACTCCTTGGCGGCAGGCAAAAAAAAATATGGGTCTTATGCTTAAAGAAGGTCTTCTAAAAGAAAATATAGATGGCGAAGCATTGAGGTGGGCGTTTAATAAAATGAGAAAAAGAAGAGAGGAAAGAAAAATATTAATGGTTATTTCTGATGGAGCACCTGTAGATGACTCTACATTATCAACTAATCCCAGTGATTATCTAGAAAATGATTTAAAAAATACTGTAAATATAATTCAGCAATTTTCATCTGTAGAACTATTGGCAATTGGAATTGGCCATGATGTAACAAGATATTACAAAAAGGCGGTAAAAATTACTGATATTCAAGATCTTGGTGATGCGATGATAAATCAATTAACAGATTTATTCTCAAATAAAAAAATTGTTCACTAAAATTAATTTGATTAGGAAATTTTAACCTGATATTTTGCAACATCTTTAATCTTAAACATTAATAATCTAAATGGGATCAACATTAACAAAGCAAGAGAAATCTTAACGATGAAGTCGCCCAGCCCTAGAGTTACCCAGTTTAAATCTGTCCCATAAAAAGCAATAGAAAAAAATAAAAAAGTATCAACAAATGAACCAATTAAAGAGGATGTAAAAGGTGCTACAAACCAAGTTTTACCTCTTAGTTTGTCAAATATTTGAACATCTAATAATTGAGCGATTAGAAAAGCTGATCCTGAACCAATTGCTATTCTTATAGATATTAAATCTTCAAAGTTTGTTGAAAAAAATAAGGTTATAAATATTCCTAAAAAAAAACCTAGATATACGATTTTTCTTGCAATAAATTTTCCATATCTTCTGTTGCACAAATCGGTTATTAAAAATGTTAAAGGATAGCTTAAAGCACCATAGGTTAAAAAATCTTCTAGACCCATGTAATTAATTGGATATTGAACTAAAAAATTCGATGCAGCAACAAATACTGCCATAAAAAAAGAAAAAATTATAAATGGTTTAAAATTTGATCTGATCAATTTAAAAATTTTTAGAAATTATTATAGATTTTAATTTTTTTGCTTTTTTAGAGAGTCTAAATGTTTTAGCTGACCTTAGAAACTTATCTATTCCTCCCTTATAATCAACTGTTCTAAGAGCCGAATTTGACACATTAAACTTAAAGTTTTTTTTTAAAAGATCGCTTCTGAACTTTACTTTTTTAATTCCAGGTAAAAACCTTCTTTTAGTTTTATTATTAGCGTGACTAACATTATAACCTTTGAGCGGTTTTTTTCCTGTAAGTTCACATTTTTTACTCATAAAATATCCAATAGCTATATAATTCGTGAAAAGTATATAATCAAGTAAATATATATCTATTGACATAGTTTGCTCCAAATAATAGTAAATTGAATGGATTTTTTCCTGCCCGTAGCACAAGTTCAAGTAAGTGTTTTAATAATTTTGATTTTGAGTTTAATTGTAGGCTTTATATCTGGTCTTTTTGGTATTGGAGGAGGTTTTCTAATGACCCCGGTGCTTATATTCTTAGGCATACCGCCTGCTTTTGCTGTTGCAAATGAAGCAAATAATATTTTGGGAACATCTGTTTCTGGAGCACTGACGCATTGGTTTAGGAAAACACTTGATTACAAAATGGGTTTGATAATTGTTTTTGGAGGAGTTTTTGGAACAATTGTAGGAATGACAATCTTCAGTTATTTGAAACAGAAAGGAATCGTTAATATCATAATTTCTTTGGCCTATATTTATATGTTAGTAATGATTGGAACTCTAATGTTTGCGAAGGGGTGGAGAGAGTTAAGTGAGCTTAAAAAAAAAGTTGTAGTTAAAAGAAAGGCTCATGATCACTATTGGATACATGGTTTACCTTTAAGAGTGAGATTTCATAAATCGAAACTTTATGAAAGTGCGATAGTACCATTTATGTTGGGTTTTGTGGTTGGAATTTTTGCATCTATAATGGGAGTAGGAGGAGCCTTTTTGATGGTACCAGCAATGATTTATATCTTGGGAATGCCAACAAAATTAGTTCCGGGAACTTCACTTTTTGTAACTATTTTTATCACAGCTTTTGTTGTTATTGGACATGCATTGCGTTTTCAAACTATAGATTTTGTTTTGGTAAGTATTTTGCTAACTGGATCCATTTTAGGTGTTCATTTAGGCCTAAAAGCATCTGAAAAGCTCAATGCATCCGAGTATAAAACTTTATTAGCTATTCTTCTCCTTGGGGTTGGAATAATTATGGGAGTAGAGGAGTTTGTTTTAGAAAAAGGTGAAAGTTTATTTGCCGTGGGAAATTCAGGGGAAATAGACAATAGATTAGGTGAGATAGTTTTGAATCTATCGCAAAATTATCCGATATCTTATGGTTTTTTATCAATAGTAATTGTAATTCTTGTTGGAATTGTTTTTTCTTATGCAAGAGAGTTTGTCCATTATATTAGGCATGATTTAGATAAAAAAAAATATAATTTATTCAAAAAAACTAATTAACATCTGAACCTATAGCCTCAGTTATACTTTTAAAACCTTTTGTTTTAAGTTCTGAAATTAATTCTTTTTTTATTTCTTTTACAATTGTAGGACCTTTGTAAATCATTCCAGTATAGAGTTGTATTGCTGAAGCACCTGAGGAAATTTTTTTAAAAGCAGATTTACCTGAGTCAATTCCACCAACACCAATAATCGGGAGTTTTCCATTTAGTTTTTTATAAAACTTCTTAATTAAATTATTTGACAGATCTCTTAATGGCTTACCAGATAATCCACCGGTTTCATTTTTGTTTTTATCAATTAAATTTTCTCTATTCCCATCACTACTATTAGTTAATATTAACCCATTGATTTGGTACTGTAATGATAATTCAATTATACTGTCAATAAACGAGTCTTCTATATCTGGTGATATTTTTAATAAAAAAGATTTTTTGAAGTTACTCTCAATTCTTATTTTATTAATATTAGATAGAAGCTTATGCAAAAGCTCTTTATTGTGAAATTCTCTTAAACCCTTAGTATTTGGCGAAGATATATTGATTGTAACGTAATCTCCAAGAGGAAAAAAAGTTTTCGCGCACTTTATAAAATCACCAACCATATCGGGAGTATCTTTGTTCGGCCCAATATTAATACCTAAAAATCCATTTGGAATATTATTTTCAATTCTTTGACTAACAGCTTCAGATCCATCATTATTAAAACCAAGCCTATTAATTAAGGCTTCATCTTTTTCTAATCTAAATACTCTTGGTTTATTGTTTCCATATTGTTTTAAAGGTGTAACGGTTCCAACCTCAACAAATCCAAATCCAAGTTTAAAAATTTCGTTATAAACCTCAGCACTTTTATCGAAACCAGCTGCAAGGCCGATTGGATTTTTTATTTTTTTTCCAAATAGTTTTAAATTTAAAACCTCTTCATCTTTGACTACAAACATGCTTTCTGGAAGAAAATTATATTTCAAGGATTTAATTGCTAAATCATGAGCTTTTTCAGGATCTATGTTAAATATAAAAGGTCTTATAAAAGAAAACATTAAGATACTATTTTCAATTTTTTTTCCATTAAATCAATTGTCTCTTTTACTCCAAAAAAACTTATAAAAAAACCCATTCTCGGACCATTTTCTTCACCAAAAGTAACTTGGTATATTAATTTAAACCAACTTCTAAGGTCATTGCTATAACCATTTTCTTTACCAGTTTTATAAATTACTGTTTGGATTTTTTCGGCATCAGTACTTTGGGGTATTTCTTTTAAAATATTTATAAGATTTTTGAGTGCTATTTTCTCGTTTTGATTTGGTTTTTTAAAATTTTTATTTGGTTCAACCCTATCTAAAAAATAGTTTATTGCATAATTAGTAAGGCTATCTAAAATTTTATGATCTTTTGGATTAAGCTCTTTATGAAATTTTTTAATAAATTTCCATAAAGTCTGCTTATTTTTGGCATTACTTGAGCCCACAATATTTAAAAGCATGGAAAAAGGCATTATAATTTTCTCTTTAGGGGGAGATCCATTATGAATATGCCATACAGGATTTAAAATTTTTTCATTTGTTTTCTGTATTTGATATTTCTCAATTGAACTAAGATATTCGTCTACTGCTTTTGGAACAACCTCGGGATAAAGTTTTTTTGCTCTTTTTGGATTTTGATACATGTAAAGTGACAGACTTTCTGGCGATGCATACCTAAGCCATTGGTCAATTGTGATTCCATTTCCTTTAGATTTAGATATTTTTTCGCCTTTTTCATCTAAGAATAATTCATATGCAAAACCATTTGGAGGAGTTTTGCCCAAAGCTTTGCAGACTTTTCCAGAAATAATTGCACTCTCTATTAAATCCTTTCCATACATTTCAAAATCAACATCAAAAGTAAACCACCTCATGGCCCAATCAACTTTCCATTGTAGCTTACAGTTTCCATCTAGAATTCCCTTTTCAATTTTCTTTCCATTATTATCAAAGATAATTTTTTGATTTTTTTTATCAATTTCCAATACTGGTATTTCAAGAACTTTTCCTGTATCTGGACAAATTGGTAAAAAAGGTGAATACGATTTTCTTCTTTCACTTCTCAGCGTTGGCAAAATAATATTCATTATATCATCATATTTTTCTATTACTCTTAAAATAGAATCGTTGAACAAACCTTTTTTATAGTTATCTGTTGAGCTTTTAAATTTGTACTTAAAATTAAATTTATTTAAAAATTCAATTAACATCATATTATTATGTTCACCGAAACTTTTATATTTTTCGAAGGGGTCTGGAATATCTGTAAGTGGCTTACCTAAATTTTCATGTAAAATTTTATTGTTTGGAATATTATCTGGAACTTTTCTCAAACCATCTAAGTCGTCTGAAAAGGTTATTAATTCTGTTTCAATTTTTCTCACATGGTTTAACGCGTTAATCATCATTGTAGTTCTTGATACCTCTCCAAATGTCCCGATATGCGGTAGTCCGCTGGGGCCATAACCTGTTTGAAAAGTAATTTTATTTTTTTTGTCTATAATTTTGCCTCTTTCTTTGAGTAATTTGCGTATCTCAACAAATGGCCATGAAGAAGTTGACTGTATTAGATCAGACTCAAGCATAATTAAGGTTTATAATAAGTTGAATTTTATTGCTATTTAAATATTGTCCAATTTTTATGGCTTCAAATAAAACTGTTTTTTTTATAGTTGGAATATTATTGGTAATTCTTGGAATCTTCATGATGATACCATATTCATTTCAACTAATTTATAGTGAAAACAGCAATAGTTTTTTATCATCCTCTATTATCACTATTTTTATCGGAATTCTTACAATTCTAACTAGCCTAAAAAATGAAAAACAACTTAATCTCCAACAAGCTTTTTTATTTTCTACTTTAGCATGGTTAAGTATAGCATTATTTGGGAGTTTACCTTTTTTACTTTCAGACTTAAATTTATCTTTAAGTGAATCTTTCTTTGAAAGTATGTCGGGTATAACAACTACTGGGTCTACTGTTATTTCTGACTTAGACAACTCGCCAAAAAGTATTTTACTTTGGAGAGGAATAATGCAGTGGTTGGGAGGGATTGGTATAATAGTGATGGCAACAACTGTTATGCCGCTTTTAAAAGTTGGTGGAATGCAGGTATTTAATACTGATTCCTCTGGCACTGAAAAAATATTACCAAAAACAATTGAGGTCGCTTTTACAATAATTTCTATATATACATTGCTTACAGTTGCATGCTTTGTAACTTATTGGTTTTTAGGTATGAGCGTTTTTGATAGCATCGCACATGCCTTGACAACCTTGGCGACAGGGGGTTTTTCAACTCACAATGAATCAATTGGCTATTTTAATAGTCCTAAAATTGAATTCGCTTCAACTATTTTTATAATAATGGGCAGTATTCCATTTATTGCTTATTTAAAGTTTGTAAAGGGTAACAAAAAAATTTTTATTCAAGATGTTCAAATAAGAGGTTTTTTCTTTTTATTGTTAATTTCAGTACTTATAATTTTTTCATATTTATTATTTAATAATTTGGAATATTCAATTATTGATAATCTTAGAATTTCGTCTTTTAATGTTCTGTCAATTTTATCTGGAACAGGATATGTTACAGATGATTTTGGCTTGTGGGGTGAGTTCCCGTTAATATTCTTTTTGTTCCTGATGTTTGTTGGCGGATGCGCAGGATCAACGACTTGTGGTATTAAGATTTTTAGACTTCAAATATTATTTCTATTCATCAAGAATCAAATAAAAAAGTTAATATATCCTAATAGCATTTTTGTTGTTAGTTATAATAAACAAAAAATCGAAGACTCGTTTATTAATTCTGTAATAATTTTTATTTTCTCTTATCTTTTTATTTTTTTTATAATTGCTTCACTTTTATCTATTTCTGGTCTGGACTTCTTATCTGCAATTTCTGGTGCTGCTACTTCAATATCAAATGTTGGTCCAGGACTTGGGGACATGATAGGGCCAAATGGAAACTTTAGTGAAGTCTCAGATTTGTCAAAATGGATATTATCCTTCGCGATGTTACTTGGTAGACTTGAAATATTCGCTGTATTAGTACTTTTTTTACCCTCTTTCTGGCGATCATAATTTAATTTATAGTTATTGGAATGGAAATTTACCAAAAACAAAGTTTCAAAGATTCTTTCAAAATTTATTTTGACATGAGGATGTTACGTATATTGTTGCTTGGAATTATAAGTGGTTTCCCTTGGGTACTTATAGGAAGTAGTTTAAGCCTTTGGCTAAAAGAAGAGGGATTGAGCAGAAGTACAATAGGTTGGGCAGGATTAATTTTTGCCGTTTATGCCTTTAATTATTTATGGGCCCCTCTCATCGATAGAATTAGAATCCCCTTTTTGACTGAAAAAGTTGGTCATCGTCGAGGATGGATAATAATAATGCAATTTATTATTTTAGTAAGCTTAGTAATGTGGAATTTAGTTGATCCTACTGCAAACCTGGCTTTAGTTATTACAGTCGGTCTTATTATTGCGATAGCTTCAGCTACTCAGGATATAACTGTAGATGCACTAAGGATTGAACAGATTGGTAAAAGTGAAGGCAAATCAATGCAAGCTGGAGCTGCCGTTGCGGTAGTTGGATGGTGGACTGGATACAAACTCGGTGGAGTTATAGCACTAAATGCTGCTGAATTTTTTCAAAATGCCGGATACGAAAATTATTGGCAAATGACTTTTTTAATTCTTGGTATTGTTATTATCGCTTGCAACATTGGATTATTATTTGTTCATGAACCCCCGCCCCTAGAAAGAGATGAAGAGCAAAGAAAAACAGATAAAATGATAAGGAGTAAGCTTGGATCTTCAAATATTTTTACAAAGTCTGCTGCGTGGATAAGCGGAACAATAGCTGGGCCAATCATAAGTTTCTTTAAAAAAAATGGTTTTAACATTGCAATTGGAATTTTAGGATTTGTTTTTCTTTTTAAAATAGGTGAAGCATTTCTTGGCAGAATGTCAATTATTTTTTATAAAGAATTAGGTTTTTCTAAATCGGATATTGCAATTTATTCTAAGGGATTGGGTTGGATAACAACAGTTATATTTACACTTCTTGGAGGTCTTTTTGCAATTCGGTCAGGAGTTATAAAAGCCATGTTCGTTTCTGGAATTTTGATGGCATCGACAAACCTTTTATTTTCTGCGCTTGCATGGACAGGAAAATCTGAATGGTTATTTGCAGTGGCAGTAATTTTTGATGATATGGCCGCTGCATTTGCGACTGTAGCTTTTGTTGCTTTTATTTCAATGCTTGTAGATAGAACATACACAGCCACGCAATATGCACTCTTGGCATCAATAGGTACTGCTGGAAGAACAACATTGGCTGCATCCTCGGGAGCTATGGTTGATTGGTTGAATGGTGACTGGGGAATATTTTTTATTATAACAGCTATAATGGTTATACCGTCTCTAGTTTTTCTTTATATGATAAGAAAAAATATAAAGTTTAGTGAAAAATAAATTTATAAATAGTTCCCTAATAGTTAATTTATACAGAGATAAGAGTTTAAAATCATCTTTAGATACACAACTTATCTATGGTGAAAATTTTAAAATAATTAAAAAATATTTAAGATGGAAAAAAATTAAAATCTCTAATGATGGATATGTTGGATTTATAAAAGATAATAAATTTTATAAACCTATAAAACCAAATTTTAAAGTTACTAAGCTCAAAGCGCAATTGTTTCTTAGACCGAATAAAAGATATGGTATAAAAAAGTTCCTTACCTATGGTTCAAAAATTAAAATCATTGAAAAATTAGGTCAATTTAGCAGATTTAAAAATTATTGGATAAAAAATTCTAACATTAAAACAATAGATTTCAAGTCTAAGGATATTTTTAAAAATATTAAAATTTTTAAAGGCGTAAAGTATCTGTGGGGTGGCAAAAGCTACAAAGGTGTTGACTGTTCAGCATTGGTTCAATTATTAATGAATTTTAATAACAACTATTGTCCTCGTGACTCAAAGGATCAGGAAAAATATTTTAAAAATAAAATTAAAATTAAAAATATTAAAAAAAATGACTTACTTTTTTGGAAAGGTCACGTGGCTATAGCTCTGTCTAAAAAAAAATTAATTCATGCATATGGCCCAATGAAAAGTGTAGTTATAATGGACATTAAAAAAACAGTTGATAGAATCTATAAAACGGCTAATTTAAGAATAACAAGTATAAGGAGGCCATCATGATGAGATACATCTTACTAGGTATAGCCATTGGTTTGGTATTTTACCTGGCAGATAAATATATTTTTTAATTTATCTTCAAAAAATTGGCCAGAGTAAATTATGCTAATTAACCAAATAATAAATAACTGCAACTACAGCTAAAATCTCAAAACCGCTCATTATTTCTCCTAAAAATAGTTATTTTTTAAAATCTATATTTATCATCATAAGGAACATGATTAATGATTTTAAATCGGTAAAGATGCAATAAGTTGTGAATAAGTTTAAAATGAAAGTTTATATACTAACTATTTTGTTATCATCAACAAAGAGTTGTTCGAGTGGCTTATATCAGGTCTATAAAAATTAATAAATTTATAGTTGAAATTAGATTTTTTAAAATATTGCAAAAAAGGTTTTCTTTGAGAGGCTAGTATATCCTCTATAATATAAATACCGTTATTGCTTATTTTATCAATGGAGCTCTCAAAAAAAGTAATTGTTTCCTCAAATCTGTGACATCCATCATCTATAATAATATCAAAATCCGTTTCTCCAATTTCTTTCCACATGTCAAATATCGAATCTTTCTTACCTTGGTCTACATAAAATGTTTTTATTCTTTCTTCTTCGAAAAGACATTTTTTGTCTATATCAGCACCATAAATATTGGCATTTTTAAAATAGTCTTTCCACATTCTTAATGATCCTCCGGATTTGTATTTTTTACCTATTGGCAACATATTATCAATTTGTTGTGTATCTACACTTCCAATACCTAATTCAAAAACTTTTTTCACATGATTTTTGCTTAGAGAAAATATATCTGAATAAAAATCTGAGTAACTATAGCAATTTTTTATATCTATACCTTCAGTATTATTTTTGTCCAAAATATACCCTTTGTTTGTTCTATATAAACTTGCAAGTTTTGAAATTTCTGAATTATTTTTTTTATCAAAATATATTGTATATTTATGATCAAGGGTTTTTTTTATTCTTTTTTCAAAAAAAATATTTCTAAAAAGTTCGTTTTTTAATTTAAATAATTTTCTAATTAATCTCATTTTAAGATGACCGCACAACGAAAAGAATATCTTAATATATATTTTTATACGTTCAAGTACATTAAAAATGGCAAAGAGAGTGGGATTCTTAGACAGGGTCAAAAAGTGTAGTTACTATTTACCGAAAACAGTATAAATTAATCACATGAAACTCAATCGAGACAAATTAAATTCTAAGATATCTGACGCAACAGATATCAGTAAGCCTTGGGATAAAGATAACCAAGCTTGGTGGGACTGGTATGTTGGTCTTGCTGATAATGATTTTAAAAAGGATCCGATAATCGCTGCTGAGCCTTTACCAGATGTTACAATCCCTAGTGATGATGAAGTGCTCTCTGAATTGATTGAAACTTATCCTTTGACAAATGACCAAAAAGCTTTCTTTAAAAAAAATGGTTTTATTAAACTTAAAAAAGTTTTCTCACCTGGGGTAGTGTTAAAACTTCGAGCTGAATTGATCAACTTATTAAAAAAAGAATTTAATGTTGATCCTGATAAAGAAGCACATGACCGGTTCCTTAGTCTTGAAATGATTTGGCCTAAGAACAAATTTCTACGTGCATACGTATTATCACCACGTCTAGGACAAATTTCTGCAGATCTACTTGGGGTACCAGCAGTTAGACTTTACCATGATAATGTTTTAGCAAAACAAGCTGGTTGTGGTAGAACTCCATGGCACTTTGACGATCATCATTTTCCACTAGATACTAATGATGTAGTTACTGCTTGGGTACCAGCGCAACCAACCCCAATTGAGATGGGACCACTATCTTTTGCCTACCCACTAGATGTACATAAGCTAGTTAATGCTGTTACATTTGAAAAGACTGGTACTGGCTATGATCGAGGAGTATCAGAAGTTTTTAAAAAAAATTGTGTAGCAGTTAATGAGACTCCTTTTGAGTTGGGTGAAGTTAGCTTTCATCATAATTTAAATTTTCATACTGCATCAAGGAATCGAACTAACCGTAGCCGAGTTGCTCTTGCTAATACTTATTATAGAGATGGGGCACGAGTGATAAATTCTCCTACAATGGTGTCTGGTGATTGGCAGAAATTCATGCCAAATGTAAAACCTGGCGACGTAGCTGCTAGTCCACTAAATCCAATTTGTTGGCCAGTTCATGACAAATAAAGATACAAATTCTCAGAGTGGGATAAAATCGACTTGGACTGACAGTCTTTCTAAAAATCAAAAGCCAGACGGTAAAGCCCTACTTGCACATTTAAGAACTGTGCATCAATACCATACAGGTTTCACTGAGACATGCGCAAGCACCTGTCGTGATAAGACTGGACGTAATAGTTATGAGTGGCTAGCAGAAATTGTACCGGATATCGATGGTATTCGTGTACTGGACCTCGCATGTGGATCAGGACCATTATTGAAAATCTTATACGATCGTAATAAAAATCTGAAACTAAAAGGGGTAGATATGTGCCCTGAAGAATTAGCAATTGCTAAAGGTCGTCTACCAGAAGGTGCTGTTGATTTATTTGAGTTAAAAGCACAGAACTTAACAGCAATCAATGATAATTCGATAGACGTAGTACTATGCCATTGGGCTTTGACACTAATGAACCCAATTACTCCAGTCTTAAATGAAATACGCCGTGTACTATCCCCGGGTGGGCGATTTGCAGCGTTGGTCAACGGACCGATGAATGCTGCACCAGGTTACAGCGATGTACACAATTTAATATATGGATATGTGCAAGCTAAGCTACCTAAATATGGCGAGATTGATTTAGGTGATCCAAGAATACGTAGTACAGATAGCTTAGGTCATCTTGCACGTGAGGTTTTTCCAGAAGCAAAAGTAACTGTAGAAACTAGTGTGGTATCCATGAAAGGACCTGTTTCTGAAGTAGCTGAAACTGCTGCAGGATTTTTTTATGCTTCATTGATCTTGCCGCCAGAGACTCATAAAATAATGCTATCAGAGCTATCAAATCTACTTGTGGTATCAAAACAAAGTAGAGATTTCAAAAAGCAAGGACGATTTGCAATGCCAATCAATCGATTATTAATCACAAAGCAATAAGATTAATCTTAATGCTTATAAATGGCGGAGAGAGTGGGATTCGAACCCACGAAACGGTTTCCCGTTTACACACTTTCCAAGCGTGCGCCTTCAACCACTCGGCCATCTCTCCAAAATAAATGAAATTTACATTCTTTTATAAATAGTACTGATAATATTTCCATCAATAATTAGATTGTGTATTTTTTTAAAATTTGTTTTTAATAAATTAAAATTATCAATTTTATCCCATTTTTTTCTATAATTATCTACAACATAATCTGCTTCTTTCAAATTGTGCACTATCGAAATTTTGTTTCTGCCAGTCTCATCTAGAACTCTTAGAGAATCTTCTAACAATGTAAAACTAATTGTTGCTACTTTAATTTTATCTTTTTTTTCCTTTTTTAATATATATTCTAAGGATGATCGATTTGAAATTCCCCAATAATCTAACTGAAATTTATTCAAAGTTATATTTTTAAATATTGGGTTAAAATAAATATATTGATGAGGATGGTTTTTAAAAATCCAAAAAATCGAAAATGAAATTTCTAAAAAAATTAAAAAAAATATAAAATATTTGAGTCTAATCTCATTAAATTTTGACATCAAAATTGATAATCCAGATATTGATAGGATTACTAAAAAAGGATAAAGAAAGTACATTTGCCTCCATCCATCATAATTGACTGCAAATATTAAATTTGAAATTAATATAATTAAAACACATATTATAAAATAATAGTCAAACATTGTGCTATTTGATTTCCAAAATTTATGATTTTTATTATCTAACTGAAAAATATTTTTTATAATATTTTTGAGTAGAAAATATAACCCTAGAATAGAAAAAAATGTTACAACAGCAGGAATGGTAATAATTATCCAAATTATATTGTAATGCCAAGGGGTATTTTTGGATAAGTAATACTCGCCAAAATATAAATTTTGAACATCAGGAATATTACTTTTCAACATAGATAAAAAATTAAAAATATTATTTATTGGATCAAACCATAGGTATGGCCAAAAAATATAAATTGAAAGAATTGTGGTTATTAAAGATAAAATTAAATACTTTAAATTTTTAACGAGAAATCTTTTATCATCCAAATATTGTAAAAAAAATATTAGATAAGCTCCAAAAATATATAGTATTGCCATAACTCTAATGTCGAATGCTAATCCTGAAAAAAGCCCAAAATAAAAGGCATTTAAATAAGATTTTTTTTCAAAAAATCTCAATGTAAAAAATATAAAAATTATAGAAATAGATAGAAAAATAATATCTTTATTATTATAAAAGCTTTCGCCAAATATACGAGGAGAAAAAAATAAAAGAATTAATCCAAGATATGCATAAAAATTTTTTTTAAATCTTTTTCTTAATATCAAGTAGAAAAAAAAACATGAAAATAAAAAAATTAAGAAATTCAAAAAATGTCTCGTAAAAAAGACTTGTTGAATAGTAGGATTGTCAATAAAATCTATTATAAATTCAGCAAATACATCGAAAATTGCTGGTTGTCTAAAAGCAAGATCAGAAACAGCAATTTTAACATCATTTAAAGAAACTGACTCTTGAATATTTGATTCAATAAAAAAACTTTTAATATAAGAGTAATATAATTTACCGGACTCCCTATGATAATTTTCATCAATAGAAATACCGAAGTCCTTATAAAAACTTAATCCAATAGTAAATAAACTTAAAAAAACTAAAAATAATATAAAATTTTCTCTAAATATATTCTTATCAATCTTCATATTTTCATTTCATACAATCTATTTATTCTTATTAAAATTTCTTAGTTTAAGTAAAAATAAATTCTTTAAGGTTCGAAAACTTTCTATAGTAGGTATTTTGGATTTTCCTTTTTTTCTGTCCTTAAAGTGTATAGGAATTTGTTTAATTTCATTTTTAGTGAGATTCACAAGAAAAACTGTTTCCATAAAGAAACTATACCCTTTTGAAACAACATCGTTCATGTCAAAATTTTTTAATTTATTTAAATTAAATCCCCTGTAAGAAGTTGTAAATTCATCAACCTTGATACCCAAAACAAACTTAATAATTTTATTTCCAACAAAACTTAACAAATACCTTCCAAGTTTCATTTCGTTTTTTCCTCCCTTAGAATATCTTGATCCAATTACAAAAGGGAATTTTTTTAAATTTTCTAGAAATTCTGGTATCAGTGCTGGATCGTGGGATAAGTCAGCATCCATTGTGATTAAATAAGTATATTTATTATCCTTCGCATATTTAAATGCTTTTTTATGAGCAGTATCTAACCCCTCCTTGCCATTCCTTTTAATAAGTTTTACGTTATTTTTTTCCTTTTGAATTTTCTCTATTATTTCCCAAGTTTTATCAGGGGAATTGTCATCAATTATCAATATATCTTTTTGAACATTAGTTAAAAGTGTTTGATTTAAAAAATTTTCAATGTTTTCAACTTCATTATATGTTGCGGTAAAAATTAATAATTCTGTTTTATTTTCAACCATTATAATTGATTGAATTTACTATTTTTTTTTAAATATAAATTGTTAAAAACTTTGTACCAATTAATAGTAAGTTTTAATCCATCATCAAAACTCACTTTTGGCCTCCATCCTTTTGATAAGATTATTTTATTGTTAGCGCTCATTTTCCAAATTTCATTAGGCCTATATTTTAAATGGCCGATTTTTAACTTGGATTTTGACTTAGTCATTTTATGAATTTTTTTTACTAAAGATTTGATTGTAATTGGTTTATTGCTTCCAATGTTGATTGGATCAATGCTATTAGAAATTTTTTGATTTAGTAGAAGTAATCCATCAATGATATTTTCCACAAAGTTGAATTCTCTAGTTTGTTTTCCTTTGGTTGTAAAAATAGTTTGGTTATTTAAACATTTCATTATTATTTCTGGTATTACAGCTTTTTCACTTTGGTATGGTCCAAAAGTATTGAAGGGTCTTACACAAAGAATTTCTGTTTTACTTTGCTTTGATTTAAGAATAGTAAACAACTCACTGGAATACTTTGACAATGCATAAGGCGACATTGGATTAGGTTTTTCTTTTTCATTAAAAGGTAAAATTTTTTGATGTCCGTATATTTCAGATGTTCCGACGTGTATAAATTTTTTATATTTTGGGCCACTATTAAGAAGATTTATAGTAGATATCAAATTAGAATTAATGTTTTCTAAAATATGTTTAAAACTATCTCCCACATGATTGTAAGCTGCAAGATGAAATATTAAATCAAAATTTGTTTTGGCTAAATCACTTACTGAGTCTTGATTTCTAAGATCAGTTTCAATTATATTGATTTTATCCCAAATACCAGCCAATCTTGGATTATCTATAATACTATTGTACTTCACGGTCACATAAACTTTTGATTGTAAATTGTGTAATCTTTTTACCAGATGTGAGCCAATAAAACCGGCCCCCCCAGTTATTAAAATTTTTTTATTTTTTAAATTTTTCATCTAACGTAAAATATTTTTTATAATTAAGTTTAGCATATTTTAATTCCTCAGGGGAATTGATTGTAATTTGTAAATCATCGAATGTATAAATGTTGACTTCTTTTTTTTGAATCAATAATTTTATAGCTTCTACCATACCTTTTCCGTCACCCATGTTAATGATTTTTTTACTTAATATTTTAAAAATTTCAGGATTTATAACTGCGTAACCAATAAAATGATTCAAAATTGGTTTTTCTTCGAATTTAATCGCTCGTTTATTCTTATTCCAATTTAAAAGTCCAAAAGGATTTTTTATGGGAGCAGCCACTAATGTAATTAAATTTTTTGATTTTTTATGAGAATTGATTAGTGAATTAAAATTTATTTGTGCAAGTGTATCTCCATAACTTATTAAAGTATTTTTTTGTATTAGTTCTTTCGCTTTGAAAATTCTTTTAAGAATACCTGCATTAATACCTGAGTCTATATTTTTTGATTTTATTTTTTTTCTTTTAAGAAAATTTTTTATTACTTCAGATTTATATCCCAAACAAAAAATAAAATTTTGAATATTCTGACTTTTATAATATTTAAGCTTATGCTCAAGAATAGTTTTCTTTCCAATTTTTATCATAGGCTTTGGTATTGTCTGGGTAATTTTCCCCATTCTTTTGCCCTTTCCACCGCACAATATAATCATACTTTTTTTATTTTTTTTCATTTTTTAAAATAATATATTTTCTAATTGTTTTATAAAATTCTTTTTACTTGGTAGCTTATTAAATTTCATTTCTTCTTGGATTTTAAAGTAATTTTCTTTTATATAATTTATTTTATCCTCTAAAGATATTTGGTTTCTTCCTGTAACAAAAATACCTTTTCTATCTCTTTCAACATGGGAAATTTCTTTAAAAATTATAACAGGTCTTAATCTAGCTAAAGCTTCATCCAATACTTGTGGATGTGCCTCAGTATATGAAGGTAGAATAAAAATATTACACTCATCATAAAATTTGATTATAGAGTCTTCAGTATTTTTATAACTTATCAAATTTATATTTGAAAATTCATTTTTCACATTTAATTTAATCTCAGATGTCACTACGGTTAGATCAAAAGATGTTTTTTTTATTATTTCAAAAAGTGAAAAAATTCCTTTTTCAACCCTTAGTCTTCCAACATAAAGTAATTTAATTTTGTCCAAATTCGGAGGTTTATAATTTTCATGCCATTTATGATTTAATTGGGATGGATTTACTAAAACGCCTTTCTTTCCTTTTAATATACGCGACCTACATGCAATAAGTTTTGTAAATTTTGATGATATAAAAAACATCAGTCCATAAACCCATGGACCAAAAAAACCTAAAATTGATTTATACTCTTCAAATCCATCACTTCTTAAATAAAGAAAAACTTTTTGTCTAAGCAATTTAAGATAAATAATAGATATAAAAGTGAAAGGAGAAATTGAAATCACTAAATATTTTCTATTTTGTGATTTAATTGTTTGAGAAATTAATCTTAGACTATTTAAATAATTTTTTGAAACTTTAATGTCCTTTATATTAATATGTTTTGCTCTTCTTTCTTTGGATTTTCTGCCGATTAGTGTTACATCAAATTTTTTATCCAATTCTTCTGGTATTGATTTGATATCAATATTATCGCAATAAAAATTTTCATTTTCCTTAAAAATTTTTTCATTAGATATTATAAATAATTTATTTTTCATTTAATTTAAAATTCGTTTCAAACCCTGGTTTAATTTTATCCTGGGTTTCCATCCTAGTTTTTTTTTAATAAAATTAATATCTGCCTGACTATGTAAAATGTTATTCTCATTTTTTTTTTTTACGAAAATCGGTCTTCCTTTATCCATTTTTTTTTTTAGAATATTTACTAATTCATTAATAGATGTGCTCTTTCCACTTCCAATATTCATTATTAGATTTTTAACATTTTTATTTTTCATAACTAAAAAAATTGCCCTAATCACATCATCAATATAGCAAAAGTCTCTCGTTGAATTTTTAGACGTGATTTTAAATCTTTTATTATTTTTAATACTTTTAACAATATAAGGTATAATTTTATCAAAATTTTGATTTTTTCCATAAGTTTGGAAAATACGCAAAACAATACCGTTCATTTTAGAATTTTTTGTTTTTTTCATCAAAAACCTAGTGACATTTAACTTTGTTTTTCCATATAGAGATATTGGTTTACACATTAAACTTTCTTTATGAGGCAGAGGAAGTGGCCCATATTCTGCGGCACTTCCTATCTGAATAAATTTTTTAGTGTTCCTTTTTGAAAAAAAGTTAATTAAATTTATACTTGATTTTTCATATTTAAAATATTTTTTACTTGTTTTACTATTAAAATCTCCATCTACATCAATTAAATTAATTACGATATCGACCTCAAAATTAATTTTTTTTATTTCTTTTTTTTTCGTAACATCAATTTTAAAATATTTTACTTTATCCGTTTTTTTAATATTAGTTTTTTGTCTTGAAATACAAAAAATATTATAATTTTTATTTTTCAAAAAATTTATTAAATGTGTACCAATAAAACCAGTTCCCCCAATTAACAAGATTTTTTCTTTTTTCATTAATTATCTTTATTAATTTTTAATACCCCTATAAATGCTTCTTGTGGAATTTCAACTCTTCCAAATTGTTTTGATCTAGCTTTACCTTTTTTTTGTTTTTCTAGTAATTTTCTTTTACGGTCACGGGCACCGCCGCCGTGTATTTTTGTAAGAACATCTTTCTTAAAACCTTTTATACTTTCCCGTGCAATTATTTTACCTCCTATAGCAGCTTGTATTGGAATCATAAAATTATGTCTTGGAATCAGATCTTTTAACTTTTCACAAACAAGTCTGCCTTGATTCTGTGCAAATTCTTTATGAATTATCATTGATAGAGCATCTACCGGCTCATTATTTACGAGCACTCCTAATTTAACCAAATCACCCTCTTTGTAACCTGTAATTTCATAATCAAAGCTTGCGTAGCCACTAGTTATAGATTTTAACTTGTCATAAAAATCAAACACGACTTCATTAAGCGGGAGTTCATAAACTAAAACAGCTCTGTTTCCAGAATATGATAAGTCTTTCTGAATTCCTCTTTTATCCTGACATATTTTAATAATTGATCCCAAATATTCATCTGGGGTAATAACTGTAGCTTTTATCCACGGTTCCTCAATAAATTTTATTTGAGATGGGTCTGGCATTGACGTAGGGTTTTGAAGATCTGTCACTTCTCCATTAATTTTATTCAATTTATAAACCACACCAGGTGTTGTAGTTATTAAATTAATATCAAATTCTCTTTCAAGTCTTTGAGTAATAATTTCTAAATGTAGTAGACCTAAAAATCCACATCTAAAACCCAGACCTAATGCGCTTGAAGACTCTGGTTCATAAGAGAAACTTGAATCATTTAATTTAAGTTTTGCTAAACCATCTTTAAGTTTTTGGTACTCTGAACTATCAACTGGAAATAAGCCGCAAAATACAACAGGTTTACTCGGTTTAAATCCTGGTAAAGGTTTATCTAAAGGATCTTTTGAGTCACATATTGTGTCTCCGACTTTTGTCTCTGATAAACTTTTAATTCCAGTAATAATAAATCCTATTTCGCCTGCATTTAATTCTTCGATATCTTTAGCTTTGGGTGTAAAAACACCGACCTTCTCTATTTCGTATTCTTGATTAGTTGACATTAATTTTATTTTCATTCCTTTTTTAATTTTTCCATCTAAAATCCTTACTAAAATTACTACCCCTAGATAACTATCATACCAACTGTCTACTAATAATGATTTAAGTTTTGATTTTGAATTTCCTTCTGGAACAGGGAGATCTTTTACTATTGACTCTAAGATTTCTTGGATGCCTTCACCTGTTTTTCCTGAACATGAAATAGCTTTTGATGTATCTATACCTATTACATCCTCTATCTGCTTTTTTACTTTTTCCGTATCAGAGGCAGGTAAATCAATTTTATTTAAAACTGGTACAATATGGTGGTTCGTATCTAATGCCTGATATACATTAGCTAAAGTTTGAGCTTCAACACCTTGAGAGCTATCAACAATTAACACTGACCCTTCACAAGCGAGTAAAGAGCGGCTTACTTCATAGCTAAAATCAACATGGCCAGGCGTATCAATAATATTTAATATATATTCTTTTCCATCTTTTGATTTATAATTTAATTTTACAGTTTGGGCTTTAATAGTAATACCCCTCTCTCTCTCAATATCCATGGAATCTAAAACTTGCTCTTTCATCTCTCTTTCGGAAAGGCCACCACAAATTTGAATCATTCTGTCGGCAATTGTAGACTTTCCATGATCGATATGTGCGATAATCGCAAAATTTCTTACTTTATTTATATCTGACATTAGGATCTTATTGTTCCACCAGTCTTGGTTTTAACAATATTTATTATTTTTTGACTAACTTCGTTTAAATCTTTCTCTGAAAGGGTTTTTTCCATGGATTGAATTGTTACATTTACGGCTATAGATTTTTTTCCTTCAGGCATATTTTCACCTTCAAAAACATCAAATATTAAAACTTTTTTAATAAGACTGTTATCAACATCACTTATTATTTTTTGTATATCTCCTGCTTTATAATTTTTATCGATAACGAAGGCAAAGTCTCTTTCAGATTTTTGAAATTCAGAGACAAAATAGTTTCTTTTAGTAAGCCTATATTTTTTTTCGGGTTCAGGTAAATTTTTTAGAAAAATTTCAAATCCACAAACATTTCCCTCTTTTAAATCTACATTAGAAACTACACCTGGGTGTATTTCTCCAAAAGAAGCTAGTTTAGGTCCATTTGGAGATTTAAAATTTACTGAACCAGATCTTCCTGGATTGTAATAATCATGTGTATTGTTGCTTACATATAAATCGTATTCATTTATACCTAGCTCCACTAAAGTTTTTATTGCATCTGCTTTAACATCAAAAACATCTATATTTCTTGCCTTAGAATCCCAGCTTTTCCTATTTGAAACACCAGATTTTAAAGCACCTAAAACAACCTGTTGTTCGCCAGGCTTATTTCCAGAAAAAGTCGGCCCGATTTCAAATAAAGAGAGATCTGGATATCCTCTGTCCTGATTCTTTTTTAAATAAATGATTAAATTTGAAAATATTGATCTCCTTAATACATTAAGATCACTCGAAATTGGATTTGTGATTTCTATTTCTTTTTTTCCTTGTGAAAACTGTTTGTCTACTCTTGAGTCTGTAAACGACCACGTAACTGCCTCTAAATAACCTTTGCTAGCTACAGCCCTTTGCGAAAGATGAAATAATTTCTGCTTAAAATTCAGTGTTTCCTTTGACCTTTTTCTTTCTGGATGAATTAGAGAAATCTTATCAAACCCTTTTATTCTTATGAGTTCTTCAATAATATCTATGTCTTGCTTTATATCCGGCCTCCAAGACGGAATTTCAACTTTAAAATTCTTTTTAGAAACTTTTGTTTTAAAACCTAATGAGTTAAGTATTTTTTTTGTTTCATTTGAAGAAATCGGAATTCCTATAACTTTTCTAAATTTATTATTATCAATTTCAATAGATCGATTTTTCACAGTAGATTTTCCAACAACAGAAAATTTGCTCGCTTCTCCTCCGCAAATTTTAATAATTAGTTCTGTTGCTAATTGAAGACCTTCTTTGATTGAATTTGGATCTATTCCTCTCTCAAATCTATATTTTGCATCTGTATCAATATCTAAAGTATTAGCGGTTTTTCTTACAGAAGAAGGATAAAAATATGCTGCTTCAAGAAGTATATTCTTTGTTTCAAACTCGGTTCCTGAGCGAATACCTCCAATAATTCCTCCAAGCCCCAAGGCACCTTTTTTGTCAGAAATTACACACATATTATTTTTGAGAATATATTTTTTGCCGTCTAATGCTTCAAAACTTTCTTCCGGTTTTGAATTTCTTACTATAATTTCTTTATCTATTTTGTCTGCATCATAAGCGTGAAGAGGTCTATTTAAATCCAACATTACATAATTTGTAACGTCGACTACTGCAGATATTGGTTTTAAACCAAGTGAAATTATTTTTTCTTTTAACCATTTTGGACTTTCCTTATTTTTGATGTTCCTAATGTAGCAAGCACCAAATGACATACATCCCTGATATTTATCTTTTTTGATAGAAATTTTAATTGGTTGAGAAAAATTTTGTTTAAATTTTATTTTTTTTAAATTAGAAAATTTGCCTAAACCTGCTGAAGCTAAGTCTCTTGCTATTCCACGAACACCTAGACAATCTGGTCTGTTAGGGGTAATTGATAAATCAATTAATTTTTCACCTTTGTTCTTAAAATAATTTTTTCCAATGTCTTTTTCTCTTTTTTTAAGCTCAATTATTCCATTACTATCGTCTGAAATGTTAAGTTCGCTCCCCGAACATAGCATGCCATGTGACTCTACACCTCTGATTTTGGCAACTTTTAATTTCATTTTAGTTTTAGGAATTGTTGTACCGGGCGGAGCATATACTGTAACTAATCCATCTCTAGCATTGGCAGCACCACAAATAACTTTAAAAGTTTTACTGTTACCCAAACTAACTTCGCAAAGTTTTAGTTTATCTGCGTTAGGATGTTTTTCTACTTTTAAAACCTTTGCGATTTTAAAAGCGGATAGTTCACCCTGACTCTCTTTTATTCCCTCAACTTCAAGGCCTATACTGGTAAGTTTATCTATTATTTTTTCTAAATTAGCATTGGTAACTAGGTGATCTTTAAGCCAAGATAAAGTTATTATCATCTGCTTAGTCCCCTATAATTTGTTGGAACATCTAAAGGATCAAAACCAAAATAATTTAACCATCTAAAATCTGCTTCAAAAAAAGATCTCAGATCATTTATTCCGTATTTTAACATTGCAAGTCTATCTATTCCCATACCGAATGCATAACCTTGAAATTTTTTTGGATCTACTTTGGCATTTTTTAAAACATTTGGATGAACCATCCCACAACCTAATATCTCGAGCCACTTATCACCCTCACCAACAATAATTCTTCCATTTTCAAGTCTGTATCCAATATCAACTTCTGCTGAGGGTTCTGTGAATGGAAAATGGCTCGGTCTAAATCTCATTCGGATTTTTTTTACCTCAAAAAATTCTTTAACAAAATAATCTAAGCATCCTTTTAAATGACCCATAGTTATATCTTTATCAATATGCAATCCTTCTAGTTGATGAAACATTGGTGCATGTGTTTGGTCACTATCACATCGATAAGTTCTGCCAGGTACTATTATTTTAAATGGGGCTTTACCACTTAACATTGTTCTAATTTGAACTGGTGATGTATGTGTTCTAAGTAATATTTTTTTATTTTTGTCTAAATAAAAAGTATCATGCATATCTCTGGCTGGATGATCCTCTGGTGTATTTAAAGCTGTAAAATTATTATATTCACTTTCTACATCTGGTCCTTCCGCTACAGAAAAGCCTATTTCAGAAAATATAGAAGAAATCTCATCAATTACTTGTGAGACAGGATGAATTTTTCCATTTGGCCTCTCTCTAGCTGGTAAAGTTACATCAACTTTATTTTTTTGTAATTTTTGATTTATTTCTAAATTTTCGAGCTCTTTTAATTTGTTATTAATGGCTTCAGTAATTTTTTGTTTTTCATTATTTAAAGATGATGCTCGAATTTTTCTATCATTTTCATTCAGTGAACCAAGCTTTTTAAATTCTTGATTAATTTGACTATTTTTCCCTAAAAATTGAGACTTAAGATTTTGCAATTCTAACTTGTCTTTTGCTTGCGATACTTTCTGAATTAATTCTCGTAAATCTACCATTAGTTAGTTTTTACTCTAACTTTGTAAAATAAAAAACAAGTTTATTTTATTGATAACTGAACTTTTTTAACAAGGGATTTGAAAGCTTCTGGATTATTATAAGCTAAATCAGCTAAAACTTTTCGGTCTAATTTAATCTTTGATTTGCTCAATCCGTTAATAAATTTTGAATATGTCATGCCTTCTTCTCTAACACCTGCATTTATTCTTTGAATCCATAATGAACGAAACTCTCTTTTTTTTGCTCTTCTGTCTCTATAAGCATACTGCAATGCCTTTTCCATTGCCTGACGAGCTATACGAATTGTATTTTTTCTTCTTCCCCATTGACCTTTTACTGACTTTAGAACCTTCTTGTGTCTTCGTCTGCTAATAACTCCTCTTTTTGTTCTAGACATATTAACCTCTCAAACTATAGGGCATGTACGATTTTACAATCTTTGAGTCCTGTTTTGACATTATCGTTGTGCCTCTCTGTTTTCTTATTTGAGAATTAGTTCTTTTAATCATTCCATGCCTTTTACCAGCTTGGGGCATTTTAACTTTGCCAGACTTAGTTAGTCTAAATCTTTTTTTTGCTGAGCTTTTTGTTTTAAGTTTTGGCATAGTTACGGATTTATATATGGATTATTTTTTTTATCAAGAATATTTTAATAATTCTTAATTAGGCTGAATAATCATTATCATTTGTTTACCTTCAAATTTGGGTTTTACCTCAACCTGTCCTAACTCTTTGGTATCAACTATTATTCTCTCCATCAAATCTTTACCTAATTGCACGTGCTGCATTTCCCTTCCTTTAAATTTTACTGTGAACTTAACTTTATCCCCTTTGATTAAAAATTTTTTTGCATTCTTAATCTTAAAATTATAATCGTGTATTTCAGTTCCTGGTCTTAACTTTAGTTCTTTAAGCACTGAAATTCTCTGATTTTTTTTTGCCTTATTTGCTTTTTTTTGCATATCATATTTGTATTTTCCAATATCCATGATTTTACAAACAGGGGGATTCGTGTTTGGAGAAATTTCAATCAAATCAAGTCCTTCCTCTTTTGCGGTTTGAACAGCTTTTTTTATTGGAAGGATGCCTAAATTTTCTCCGCTGCTATCTATAACTTGAACATCAAGACTTTTGATTCTCTCATTTACACGAGGGCCTTTAAAATTATTTTTTTTGTAATAAAAATTAGTTTTAGATTTATACACTTATTTAATGGGAAGGTTGTTCAAAGATTTGATACTTTTTAAAGCACTACTTAGTTTTAATGTTTCCTGTTTTTCTGATCCTAATTTTCTAATTGTAACACTTTTTTCTGAAACTTCTTTTTTACCACAGACTATTATCAATGGAACTTTTGCTAAAGAATGTTCTCTTATTTTATAATTTATTTTTTGGTTTCTCAAATCCACTTCGCATTTTATACCTTCTTTAAAGAACTCTTCAAATATTTTTTTTGCATATTCATTGTGTTCTTCAGCTATAGGTAACACAACAAGTTGTGAAGGTGATAGCCAAAAGGGAAGTTTTCCAGCATAATTTTCAATTAAAATTCCTATAAACCTCTCTAAAGAACCAAATAGTGCTCTATGGAGCATTACTGGAGTTTTTTTACTTCCATCTTTATCAATAAAAGTAGCTCCTAATCTTTTTGGCAAGTTTAAATCAACTTGCAATGTTCCGCACTGCCAATCTCTTCCAATTGCATCTCTTAAAACAAATTCAATTTTTGGTCCATAAAAAGCACCTTCTCCCTTATTTATTGTATAATCAAGTTTGGTCTTTTTAATAGCTGCCAGAAGAGCGCTTTCAGATTTATCCCAAATAGAATCATCTCCAACTCTTTTCGCTGGTCTATCAGAATATTTTAAAAAAACTTTTTTAAAACCTAAATCCTTATATATATCTAAAATTAACTTCGTTACATTTGTACACTCTTCTGTAATTTGTGACTCAGTACAGAAAATATGTGCATCATCTTGGGTAAAAGCTCTAACTCTCAAAAGACCATGTAATGATCCGGAAGGTTCATATCTATGTACTTTTCCAAACTCTGATAATTTTAGAGGTAGATCTCTATAGCTTTTCAGGCCCTGATTAAAAACTTGAATACATCCAGGACAATTCATGGGCTTAATCGCAAAAGTTTTTTCATCAGGAGTTTCTGATGTAAACATTAATTCACCAAATTTGTCCCAATGTCCCGACTTTTCCCAAAGACTTTTGTCTAGAAGTTCGGGAGTATTTATTTCTTTATATCCTGCATTTCTTTGTTTAAGCCTCATATATTCAATCAATCTTTGAAATAAGTTCCATCCTTTTTCATGCCAAAATACAGATCCAGGACTTTCCTCTCTGAAATGAAATAAATCCATTTCTTTACCTAATTTTCTATGATCTCTTTTTTCAGCTTCCTCAAGTCTACTTAAATATTCCTCTAGATCTTTTTTGGTTGCCCAACAAGTTCCATAGATTCTTTGAAGCATTTCATTGTCAGAATTTCCTCTCCAATATGCTCCTGAAACTTTTGTTAATTTAAATGCTTTTCCAATTTTTCCTGATGAAGTCAAGTGAGGTCCTCTACATAAATCGTGCCAAGTTTCACCGTGATGATAAATGGAGAGTTCCTCTGCTTTAGGAATACTTTCTATTATTTCTGCTTTATAATTTTCTCCAATCTCTTTAAAATGTTTTATTGCAACTTCCCTTGACCAAACTTCTCTCCTTGTTTTAATATTTCTGTCAATGATCTCGCTCATTTTATTTTCAATCTTTTTTAAATCCTCGTTTGTAAAAGGTTGTTTTCTTGCGAAATCATAATAAAAACCATTTTCAATAACTGGACCAATGGTTACTTGAGTGCCAGGAAATAATTCTTGAACTGACATTGCCATTATGTGTGCTGCATCATGTCGAAGGACCTCGAGGCCTTCTTTATCTTTTGAGGTTATAATTTTGACAGATGAGTCTTTTTTAATTTCGAAATATAAATCTTTTAACTCGCCATTAACCTCCATTATTAATGCGTCTCTAGATAATGATTTACTTATTTTCTCAGCTATACCCAAGCCATTTGTCTGTTTTTCGAATTTTAACTTTTTTCCGTCTGGTAAAGTTATATTTGGCATTTATTTAATTATTTTTTTATATTCTGAAAATGTTGAGTAACACATTTTTTCTACATCAAATTTTTTCAATACATTTTTCCTACCCTCATTTCCGATTGATTGCAACTTGTCTTTATCCATTTCCATTAAATTATTCAGGTTTTCTGCTAGTGAAACAATATTATTATTTTGAAATAAAAATCCTGACTTACCGTCAACTATTGTTTCTTTAGAACCTCCATGATTACTCGCTAAAATTGGTCTTCTCATTGACTGTGCTTCTACTGAAATTCTACCAAATGCTTCTGGTTCTATTGAAGGTGAAACAACAACATTAGAAATATAATAAGCTACTGGCATTTCTTTCAGGTGCTCTACAAAAATTATATTATTTTTTAATCTGTGTCGTTCTACTAAAGCGTTAAGTTTTTTAAAATAAACTTTTCTGCCTTGATGAGAGCCCAATATTATTGCCTGAAAATTTTCTTTTTCATGCTTTGTTTTTAATAAATTTAGTGCTTCAATAAAGATTTCTTGGCCCTTCCACCTTGTTAATCTTCCAGGCAAAAGAATAGTGAACTTCTCTTTACTCAAATTAGTGTTAGAATAAAATTCTTGAACTTTAGAGCTTGTAATATTTAAATTATCGAAATATTCTGTATTTATTCCTCTAAAAATAACCAATAATTTTTTTTTCTTATCAATTAAATTCTCATAATTTTTATGAATATGGTCGAAAACAAAGTTTGAACCTGCAATAATTAAATCAGATCTTACCATTATAGAATTATAAAATTTCTTAAGAGCATTTGAAAAATTATAGACGCCGTGAAAAGTTGTAACAAACTTTGTTCTTGTCAGAATACAAGATAAAAAACAGGACCATGCAGGTGCCCGACTCCTAGCATGAACAATATCAATTCTAAGAAAAATTATTATCAACGTAATAAAAAGTGAATTCAGTAAAATCAAAATCGGATTTTTTGATTGAACTGGTAATCGAAAAACTTTTACTTTATTTTTTTTTATAAATTTTAAAAGAGGGCCGCCGCTTGTAACTATGTAAGATTTACAATTTTTCTCAGCAAGATAATGGGCAACATCATAACATCCTGTTTCTGCTCCACCATATCCTAATCTTGGAATAACTTGTAATACCTTAAAACTCATCAATTAATTTTTTCCCACTCTAATGCAGATCTTAAAATATAATTTAAATTATTAAACCTCGGTTTCCAATTAAATTCTTTTTTAAATTTATCGCTATTTGCAATTGAAACTGCAATATCGTTTGGTCTTCTAGGACCTATCTCAACTTGTAATTTATTTTTTATAATATTTTCCATCTCAGCAATAACTTCTTTTACAGAATATCCATTCCCATAACCGCAATTATAAATATTTGATGTGCCATTTTTTAAAAGATTATTTGCGGCTAATACATGCATATCAGCTATATCTGTAACATGAATAAAATCTCTTACTGCTGTTCCATCTTTTGTTTTGTAGTCGTTTCCGTTTATTATAATTTTTTCTCTTTTTTTGTTTACTACTTCGCAAAGAACTTTGATTAAATTCGAGGAAGACTTGGAAATAAGACCAGACCTATTATTTTTATCTGCACCTGCAACATTAAAATATCTTAAAATTGTATAATTGAGTTTTTCTTTTTTTGAAATTTCAATTAAAAGATTTTCTATTTTATATTTTGAGTTAGCATAGGGATTAATAGGTTTTAACTCACTATCTTCAGTTAAATTATCAGAATTACTATTCCCATAAACTCCAGCACTTGAAGAAAATATAATATTTTTAAGATTGTTTTTTATGCATGAGGAAAAAAATATTTTTGATTTTTCAAAATTATGTAGTTGATATTTTTCAGGGTATTTAATTGACTCGTCTACTCTTGTAAGTCCGGCAAAATGCATAGCCATATGAAATTTATTTTCTTTTATAATTTTTTGTATTGAACTTTCATCAGCAATATCAAAATCGTAATACTTTGCCTTTGCAGGTATCAGTGTCTTATTGCCAGTTATCAGGTTGTCAACAACTGTTACGGAGTGGCCTTTATCAATTAAGGATAATGCGGTGTGGCTTCCAATGTAACCTGCCCCACCAGTTAATAGAATGTTCATATTGATGAATTTAACATTTATTTAAATTAAATCACAAAATAATATATTATCAGATTAATTATATTTAATTTATATGAAAAAATTTAGATACCTAAAAATATCTAGAACAAAAAAACTTAGATATTTGGTCAATTATTACAAAAAAAAACTATATATAATTTTTTTACCTGGCTTTATGTCGGATATTGACGGGGAAAAGCCTGCTGCATTTAGAAAGTATGCAAAAAAAAATAAATTGGGATTTTTAGCAGTAGAATATTCTGGACATGGTAAATCATCTGGAGAATTTACCCAGGGAAATATAAGTAAATGGTCAAGTGATGTTAAAAGATCAATAAAAAAAATTGTAAGAAAAAACAGCTTTATTTTAATTGGTTCTAGTATGGGAGCATGGATTTCTTTAAATCAATTTAAATTTTTTAAAAAACAAATTAAGGGTTTTATTGGCATAGGTTCAGCTCCAGAGTTTTTGGAAAGACTTATGTGGAAGAAATTCCCAAAAAAAATTAGGCAGGAAATAATTTCGAAAGGTATAAGTATAATTAAACACGGTAATCCAAATAATAAACAAAAACAATATGAATATCCTGTAACCTATCAATTGATAAAGGATGGGAGAAAAAATAAGGTTTTATCAAAAAAAATAAGTCTAAGAATAAATGTAACAATGTTTCACGGTCAAAAGGATGATGCAGTTCCAGTTTCTTTCTCTAAGAAAGTTTTAACTTTATTCACAAAAGCAAAAAAAAGAATAGTAGTTATAAAAAATGGAGATCATAGTCTCTCTAACAAAAAAAATCTCAAGAGAATTACCTCTGAATTAGATAGAATAATTAAAAATATTTTTTAAGAATAGAGTTGTGATGCAACATCCAAAAATAAAGGTCTGCAACAACTTTTTTTAAATTTCTTTTAGGTTCCCATTTATAGAGTTTTTTTACATAATTTAAATCTGAAATAAAATAAGGTACATCATAAGATGAGGTTTTTTTGATTTTGCCAATCTTAATTTTGTTTTTAGTTATATTAGATGCTAGTTTGGTTAATTGTAAAAGATTAATTGAATTTTTCCTGCCACCACCAACATTTAAAAGTTTATTATTTATTTTTTTTATTTTTTTTATTTGTAACAATATTAATTCGCAAAGATCATCAATATGAAGCACATCTCGCACTTGCTTTCCAGTACCGCCGAAACCAATATATTTAAGTTTTAAATTATTAAGATGTCTCCATAACCATAAACTTACAAAACCTTGCTCTTCTTTACCAAATTGCCAAGGGCCAGATACTAAAGCTACCCTATTAATTAAGTATTTTATTTTATACAAATAAGCATATTCCTTTATCAATAATTCTGAACTCAGTTTTGTAAATCCATAAATAGACTTTGGATTATTTATATTAAAGTTTTCTTTAACTGTTCCTTTTTTTCTTAGTTTGTATAAATTTTCAATCGAATAAACTCTCGAACTTGATAGATAGATAATATCTGAATTATCTTTAGCACATTTCTTTAAAATATTGAAAGTACCTAATAAATTAGAATCAAATACCTCTTCTATTTTTTTTCTAGATGCCTCTATAGCTGGTTCTGCAGCACAATGTATTACTAAATCGTATTTTTTTAATTTTTTTATGCTACTGAACTTAGAAATATTTACTTTAATATTAGGAATTTTATTTTTTGTAATTCTATTCTTATTAAAAGTTGAGCCTTTTCTTGATAAATTATCAATACTAGTAATTTGCGCTTTTTTAATTTTTTCTTTTAAAAAAATAGCAAGACTTGAGCCTATAAACCCGCAACCACCCGTTATCAATATTTTCATTTATTATTATCCGGTCTCTAAAATATTTTTCTTTAGAGTAATTGGATTTTGCAGTTTATTCAACATTTCTATTGGACAAACTTGTTTGAAATTTGCAACTTCATCAGAAAAGTTTTGTAAAATTTGATGAGATATTTCAGATTGAGTCTCTGAATTATATTCTTCCAAAACAGTTTTTAACCTTTCTTTCCAATATTTAGTTTCTGGTTTCTGCCAAACAACTGTTGTTGAATTTACATAGTTCTCAAAAATATTTTCTGGATCATAGACAAATGCCATCCCACCTGTCATTCCAGCTGCAAAGTTGTCTCCAACTCTGCCTAAGATATAAACCTCACCTCCAGTCATATACTCACAACCATTTGCATCACAGCCCTCTACTACTGAAATAGCACCTGAGTTTCTTACAGCAAATCTTTCACCAGCTTTTCCTGATGCAAATAATTTTCCTGAAGTCGCTCCATACAGAACTGTATTTCCAATAATTGTATTTTCATTTGATTTAAAATTATTATCTTTTGAGGGCACTACTACAATTTTTCCACCAGATAATCCTTTTGCTACATAATCGTTTGCATCACCAAACAACTTAATCTTAATACTTTTGCATAAAAAAGCTCCTAAGGATTGACCTGCAGAACCTTTTAAAGAAATATTTAATGCTTCACTTGTAAAATTTTCCCCAAACTTATTAAAAATATAATGGGATAATTTTGTTCCAATTGCTCTGTCTGTATTCTTTGCAGTTTCATTTAATGTCATTTTATTGTTTTGTTTTAGTTCGTCTTTAATTTGGCTCCATACTTTTTCATCAATATTATTATCAGGCACATGGTTTATTAAATCACTTGCTGAATATCTTGTGTTATCTCCCGGGTCAGTTTTCACCAATAAAGGGTTTAAATCTAAATCATCAAGATTGGGTGAGCCTCTACTGACCTGGTAAAGTAAATCTGTTCTGCCAATAACATCTTTTAAAGACCTAAATCCTAAAGAGGCTAAAATTTCTCTTACCTCCATAGCTACAAAAGTGAAAAAATTAACAACTTTTTCTGGAGTGCCTGAAAACTTTGCTCTAAGTTTTTCATCTTGTGAGCAAACACCAACTGGACATGTATTTGAATGACATTGTCTAACCATTATACATCCCATTGCTATAAGTGATGATGTACCCATTCCAAATTCTTCTGCGCCCATCATGGCTGCCATCACAACATCTCTGCCAGTTTTAATTCCACCATCGGTTCTTAGTGTTACTTTGTGTCGAAGTTGATTGAGAGTTAGAATTTGATTTGCTTCTGTTAATCCCATTTCCCATGGAACACCAGCATATTTTACACTCGTTTGAGGGCTTGCACCTGTTCCGCCAGAATGCCCAGAGATTAAAATTATATCAGCTTTAGCTTTCGCAACTCCAGCTGCAATGGTTCCTATGCCAGTTGAAGCAACTAATTTTACTCCAACTCTAGCTTTTGGATTTACTTGTTTTAAATCATAAATTAATTGAGCCAAATCTTCTATAGAATAAATATCATGATGAGGTGGAGGTGATATCAAAGTTACTCCAGGAGTAGAATGACGCAATCTTGCAATTTCTTTTGTAACTTTGAACCCGGGTAATTGTCCACCTTCTCCGGGCTTTGCACCTTGTGCAATTTTTATTTCAATCTCTTTACAATTGTTTAAGTATTTAACAGTAACTCCAAATCTTGCTGATGCCACTTGTTTTACTTTAGAATTTGCAGAATCTCCATTTTCTAAAAATTTAAATCTTTTTTCATCCTCACCACCTTCGCCACTGCAAGATGCACCTTTAATTCTATTCATTCCTATTGCTAAAGTTTCATGTGCCTCGGATGAAAGAGCGCCATGGGACATGCTTCCACTTCCAAATCTAGGCGTGATTTTTTCAATGGACTCTACTTCGTCAATATTTATAGACTTATTTGAACTTCTAAATTCTAAAAGATCTCTTAAATTTGTTGGGTTTAGTTTATGAATTCCATCAGTATATTTTTTAAAAAGATCATATGAATTTTTTCCTACAGAATGCTGTAGCAAATGAATAAGATTTCCTTGAAATTGATGGTCCTCTCCGGTTTTTCGGTATTTATAAAGTCCCCCAATTGGAAGAACCACAACATTTTTCTGATAAGCTTTGGAATGTAATTCTTTAATTTTTTTCTCAATTCCAGAAACGCCAATTCCAGATATTCTTGATATCATGCCAGGAAAATAATCTGCTACCAATCCTCTGCTTAAACCAACAGCTTCGAAGTTACATCCGCCTCTGTAAGAACTTAAAACAGATATTCCCATTTTAGACATTATTTTTAGTAGACCCGCATTAATTGATTTTTTGAATCTAATTACACAGGTCTCAAAATCTAATTTACCAAATAATTTTTTTTCAAACCTTTGTCGAATACTATCAATAGCTAAATATGGGTTAATTGTAGTTGCTCCAACTCCTATGAGAACTGCGAATGAATGGGTATCCATTGCTTCGGAAGTTTCTACATTTATTGAAGCATATCCTCTAATGCAAAGTTTAATTAAATTCGAATGAACGGCACCAACTGCTAAAATCATTGGTACAACAGCTCTTTCGTTCGAAATATTCTTATCAGAAAGAATAAGATGGTTTGCACCTTCTCTTACCGCTATTTCTGCTTCGACTCTTATTTTTTCGATTCTTTCTTTTAAACTTTCTTTAACACTAAAAGTACAATCTATAATTCTAACTTTTGCAGAAAATATTGATTTAAATTTTTTTAATTGTGAATTAGTTAATATTGGACTGTCCAAAACATATATATTTTCTTTTGTCAGATTTTCAAAATCTAAGATATTGCCTAAATTTCCAAATCGTGTTTTTAAACTCATCACATTATTCTCTCTCAAGGAATCGATTGGTGGGTTTGTAACCTGACTAAAATTCTGTCTAAAGTAATGTGAAATTGGTCGGTAATGATTTGACAATACAGCTACAGGGGTATCATCACCCATTGATCCTGTTGCTTCTTTTGCATCTTCGACCATTGGATGCAATATTAATTCTAAATCTTCAATACTGTATCCAGAAAGATATTGTCTTTTTCGCAAACTCTCCTGTGAATAATTAGCAAACTCTTTTTCTGTTGTTATTTTTTTATCTAGATGGATTATTTGTTTATTAAACTGCTTGTAATCTTTTGATAAATAGTCCTTAATCTCTTTATCTTTAAATATCTTACCTTTTTTTAAATTAACTGCAATTAATTGACCTGGACCAAGTCTTCCTTTCTCTAGTATTTTCTTTTCAGGAATTTCAACCATTCCTGTTTCTGATCCTGCACAAAATATCTTATCTGTAGTAATTGAATATCTAAGTGGTCTTAATCCATTTCTGTCAGTTGCGGCTATAGCCCATTTACTATCTGAAGCACAAATCGCTGCGGGACCGTCCCAAGGTTCTATTGTACTATTTAAGACATCAAAAAGCTGTTGGTGTGATTTTGGTAAAATTTTATTTCTTTTTGACCAAGCATCTGGCATCATCATCAGCTTAATCAAAGGCACAGTTTTTCCGGAATGTATTAACAATTCAAAAACATTATCTAATGCAGCTGAGTCAGAATTACCTGGAGTAATAACTGGTTTCAGATCTTCGACATTTTTAAATAAATTACTCGACATGTCTTGCTCATGTATTTTCATCCAATTTATATTTCCCTTAAGGGTATTGATTTCTCCATTATGCGCTAAACATCTAAAAGGTTGTGCTAATTTCCAGCTTGGAAATGTATTTGTTGAAAATCTTTGATGAAAAATAGCATATCTTGAAATAAATCTTTTATCTTTCAGATCTGGATAAAAATCAGATAATGCCTCTGCTAAAAACATTCCTTTATAAATTATTGAACGAGAACTAAGTGAACAGATATAGAGATCATTTATTTGTTGTCCTCTTGTAATTTTTAGTATCTTTTTTCTCGACTCATAAAGTACTCTCTCAAGATCATCTCTTTCCATCAATTTATTGCTTTTAAAAATTACTTGGGTAATTTCAGGTCTGTTTGAGTCTGCAGTTTCCCCTAGAACAGACGAGTTTACTGGAACTTGTCTCCAGCCGTAAATATAAAAATCGTTTTCGATAAGAACTTGCTCAATAATAGTTTTAGATTTTTCTTGTTCGGCATACTCTGTTCTAGGCAAAAAAATCATTCCAACACATAATTGGTTTTCACCTTCGTGACTATGTCCTGTATCTTTTATTTTTTCCAAAAAGAATTCTTTTGGTATTTCAATACATATACCTGCCCCATCACCAGATTTACCATCAGCATCAACAGCACCTCTATGCCAAACCGCTTTAAGGGACTGAATTCCATATTCAACGACTTCCCTCTTTTTTTTTCCATCAAGTGAGGTTATAAGACCCACGCCACATGCATCGTGCTCAAGTGATGAATCGTATGAGTAATTTTCTTCTAAGATTTTTTTATTTTTTCTATATAATTTCAAGCAGCCACACCTTTTCTTAATTCAATTGATTTTAAGTATTTCTCGATTTGAGTTGCAGCATCTCTACCATCTCTTATTGCCCAAACAACTAACGATGCACCTCTAACAATATCTCCAGCAGCAAATACTCCAGGTATATTGGTCTGCATTGACGTTAGGTCAATCTTTATTGTTCCCCACTTAGATACAGATAAATTTTCTGAATTAAATAACTTGGGTAAATTTTCAGGATCAAAACCCAAAGCTTTAATAACAATATCAGCTTCTAATTCATAGTTTGAATTTTCGATAACAACAGGTTTTTTTCTTCCTGAAGAATCTGGGTCACCTAATTTCATTTTCTGAACTTCAACAGCTTTAACGTTTTTTTGGCCAATAAATTTTTTTGGATTCGACAACCATAAAAACTCTACGCCTTCCTCTATAGCATTTCCTACCTCTCTAGCAGACCCAGGCATGTTTTCACGGTCTCTTCTATATAAACATTTAACGGATTTAGCATTTTGTCTAACAGCTGTTCTGACGCAATCCATCGCGGTATCACCTCCACCAACAACTACAACTTTTTTATTTTCAGCGTTAAGTGTTCCATCATCAAATAAGTCTACTTGGTCTCCCAAACCCTTTTTATTTGATGCTGTTAAAAATTCCATTGCAGGAAAAATATTTCCTAAATTATTACCCGGTATATCAACATTTCTAGGTTTATAAACTCCTGTAGCTATTAATACCGCATCATGTTTTTCTTTTAATTGTTCAAGCGTTAGATTTTTTCCGACTTCAAAATTTTGTTTGAATTTAATGCCCGAATCTTTTAGAAGTTTAGTTCTTCTTTCGACAACAAATTTTTCTAATTTAAAGTTGGGTATACCATAAATTAATAAACCTCCTGGACGGTCGTATCTATCGTAAACTGTAATTTGATAACCAAGTTTTCTCAATTCTTCTGCACAAGCCAATCCAGCTGGTCCTGCCCCGATTATTCCAACGGTCTGTTTTTTTTGCTTTTCAACTTTTATAGGTTTAACCCATCCTTTTTCCCATGCGGTATCTGTAATATATTTTTCAACTGAACCAATTGTTACAGTTCCGTGACCCGATTGTTCAATCACACAATTACCTTCACATAGTCTATCTTGTGGGCATATTCTTCCACAAACTTCTGGCATATTATTTGTGCTTTGAGAAAGTTCATAAGCATCCTGCAATCTTCCCTCTGCGGTTAATTTTAACCAATCCGGTATATTATTGTGTAGTGGACAATGAACTTGACAGAATGGTACTCCGCACTGTGAGCACCTGCTAGATTGCTCTTTAGCTTTTTTATTTATATATTCATCATAAATTTCCTTGAAATCTGTTTTCCTTTGGTCAACAGATCTTTTAGGTGGAGATTGTTGATCTAAATTAACAAACTTGAGCATTTTTTCAGACATTGGCAGAAGATAATTAAATTAACGCAAAATTAAAGTAAAATTAGGTCACAACTATTTACTTATTTTTATAAAAATCCTTTATTTTAGATGTATTTAGTCGCATACCTGATATGCAATATTTTGAGTGATCTCCATAGTTGAATTAAATATAAACAATAATATTAAGAATGGAAAATATTCTTCAAATTCTAATAATCACTATTATACAAGGTATCGCTGAATTTGTTCCAGTTAGTTCTTCTGCGCATGTAAATGTATTAAGTAAAATTTTTGGCTATAAAGATATTGAGCTTGTAATTAATGTTAGTGCCCACTTTGGATCATTAATTGCTGTACTACTTTTTTTCAAGAAAGAAATATTTGAATTTTCTAAAAATAAAAATTTATTTTTTAAAATGATAATTTCATCAATACCTCTTGGTGTTGTAGGTTTATTTTTAATAAAATACCAATTAGTAACAAATTTAAGAACTTTAGAGTTTATGGGATGGACTACTATATTGTTTGGTATATTGCTTTATTTTTCAGACAAATTTCAAATGACCTTTAATATTAAAAATAATTTTAGTTTTAAAAATGCAATAATAATTGGTTGCTTTCAAATTTTGGCTCTGATTCCAGGTGTAAGTCGATCTGGGATTATAATTAGCAGGTATTTTATTGTTAGAAAAGAGAAAACAAATGAAAATAAAACGGTAATAAGCGCGCTTACATTTAATGTTGAGTTGTTTTGTTTAAACAGG
>CACGAV010000003.1:62500-75854 GCA_902571095.1 uncultured Pelagibacteraceae bacterium | reverse complement strand
ATTGTCAATTCTTCTACTTTCATGCCTTTCTGTTCCAACAATACAAAGACCACCATTTTTTTTAACTTTTTCTTTATCAAGTGTAATTTTTTCTAATTTTTCCAAGTTTTTATTTCCACCTAATTGAATATCAGTACCACGACCCGCCATATTTGTTGCTATAGTTACCATCCCAGTCTTTCCTGCTTCAGCAACAATACTTGCTTCACTTTTATGGTTTTTTGCATTTAAAACGTTATGTTTAATTTTATTTTGATCAAGAATTTTTGAAATACTTTCAGATTTTTCTATGCTTGTCGTTCCAACTAAAACCGGTTGGCCACTTCTATTACATTCTTTAACTTTATTTAAAATTGCGTTGTATTTCTCTTTTTGAGTTCTAAATATTTTGTCATTTAAATCGCTTCTTATCATTTTCTTATTAGTTGGTATACTTATTACATTTAATTTATATATATCAAAAAATTCTTCAGACTCTGTTAGCGCAGTACCAGTCATCCCGGATAATTTATTATAGAGCCTAAAATAATTTTGGTAAGTTATTGAGGCTAGAGTTTGATTTTCTTTTTGTATTTCAACATTTTCCTTAGCTTCAATGGCCTGATGAAGACCATCACCAAATCTTCTTCCATCCAAAACTCTACCTGTAAATTCATCTATAATAAAAATTTTATTTTCTTTTACTATATAGTCCTTATCTTTATGATATACGAAATTTGCTCTAAGAGCTTGATTGATGTGATGAACCAAATTTAAATTTTCTGGATCATAAAAATTATCATTTTTTAATAGACCAGTTTCTTTTGACATTTTTTCAACTTTATCAATTCCAATATCAGATAGAATAGCATTACTATTTTTTTCATCTAGCTCAAAATCTTTTTGATTAAGAATTTTAACAAATTTATTTGCAAGAAAATATTGATCTGATTTATCTTCTATTCCCCCAGAAATAATTAAAGGTGTTCTTGATTCATCAATTAATATGCTATCAACTTCATCAACAATGCAAAAATCTCTTTTCCTCTGAACCATTTCAGATAAGTCATATTTCATATTATCTCTGAGATAATCAAATCCAAGTTCATTGTTTGTTGCGTAGGTGATATCTAAGCTATAATTTGTTTTTCTTCCAGAATCGTCCAGATCATTTGTGATACATCCTGTTTTTAATCCTAAACGTGAATAAATTTTACCCATCCAATCGGAGTCTCTTTTTGCAAGATAATCATTGACTGTAACAATATGGACTCCTTGCCCTTTAAGAGCATTTAAGTAAGCTGGTAAAGTTGAAACAAGAGTTTTACCTTCTCCTGTTTTCATTTCAGCTATACTACCACGATGAAGCACAATACCACCGACTAATTGAACGTCAAAGTGTCTTTCGTTCAAAACTTGTTTTGCCGCCTCCCTGGTCAATGCAAAAGCTGTTGGTAAAACATCATCCAAACTCCGGCCATCTGTAATATTTTTTTTTAATTGATATGTTTTTTCTTTGAATTGTTCCTCTGAAAGATTTACGAAATCTTTCTCCAAATCGTTAATTTTAACGACAATCGGCTTAATCTTATTTAATTCCTGTTGATTAGTACTTTTAAATAATTTATCAAATGCTTTAGTTATAAAATTCATTGCTAATTTATATATATTATATAGTGATTAATTGAGATATTTACATGACAATAAATCTTAAAAATTTTTTAAAAGATAAACCTAAACTATCAAAAATGGGGGAATTTCAACAACTCCAGGAAATAGATGGGCTTGAGATCTCGGCGGTATCGGCTGATTTGTACGGAAGCGGAAGAGATGATCTTTGCTTATTTTACTTTAAAGATGGTGCAAATTATGGAGCCGTATACACAAATAATTCTATTTGTTCAGAGTCTATTAGCTGGAATAAAAATATAAGAAAGAAATTTATTAAAGGTTTACTAGTTAATACAAAAAATGCAAACACCTTTACAGGTCAACAAGGTAAAGAAGGACTAGACTCAATTTCTAAAGCTCTGGCGAAAAATTTAACTTTAAAAGAAGCTCAAAAAAAAGATGGTACTAAGACAGTGGTTAAACCAAACGAAATCCTTTTTGCATCCACAGGTGTAATTGGAGAAAAATTTCCGACCCAACAAATAAAATCATATCTTCCAAGTTTGGTTGAAAAATTAAGAGAAAAACAAAATAAATTTGTTTGGTTTAAAGCAGCATCATCAATTATGACAACAGACACAAGACCAAAGTTGGCTTATGAAGAATGTAGACTTTGGAACAAAGATATCAGACTTTGTGCTATAGCAAAAGGTTCAGGCATGATAGCACCAAATCTTGGAACAATGTTAGCATTTGTATTTACAGATGCTGATATACCTTCAATTTATCTTAAAAGTTTGTTAAAGAGAGCCGTGTCAAGTTCATTCAATGCAATAACTGTTGATAGCGATACATCAACAAATGATATGGTTGCAATTTTTTCTACTAATAAAGTTAAAACTGGAAAAATATATAATGTATTAGATCCAAAACTAAAAGATTTCGAAGCTGCATTAAATAGACTACTTCTTAATTTAGCAAAACAAATTGTAATTGATGGCGAGGGCGCAAAAAAATTTGTAACGGTGAAAGTAGTAAATGCCAGATCTCAACAAATGGCAAAAACTATTGCATTTTCTATAGCCAATTCACCTTTATTCAAAACTGCAATGGCAGGTGAAGATCCAAATTGGGGAAGAGTCATTATGGGAATAGGCAAAGCCGGTGAAAAGGTATCACCAGAAAAAATCGAGATAAAATTTGGCGATTTAAAAGTAGCAGAAAAAGGTAAAATAGCTGAGGAGTATAGCGAAGAAAAATTAAAAGAATATATGAAGTGGGACTCAATTGAAATTGAAGTTAATTTAAAACTCGGCCAAGGTAATTTTGAATGCTATACTTGTGACTTTACCAAGGATTATATTAATATAAATACAGATTACAGGAATTGATGATTAAATATAACTTAAAATGCAAGAACAATCATGAATTTGAAAGCTGGTTCTCAGACTCCATAGAATTTGAAAAACTAAGTATAAAAAAAATGATAGAATGTACTTTCTGTGGGACAAGACTTATAAAAAAATCAATTATGTCTCCAAGTGTTTTAACAAATGAAGAAAAGATTAGTAAAAAAAAATCTTTAAAAAAAATTCAAAAAATGAAAGAAGATTTATTAAAAATGAGGAACTTTGTTGAAAAAAACTTCGAAAATGTTGGCAAAGATTTTCCAAGAGAGGTACGAAATATTTATTATGATAAGAGGAAAAATAAAAATATCTATGGTCACGCCACTGATGAAGAGACAGAGGCATTAAAGGATGAAGGAATAGAATTTACCACTATACCGTGGGTTAATAAAAGAGATAATTAATTTTTTTTAGAAACCATTATATAGTTTACAGAACAATCTTTGCTCAAACTCCAACTATTTGATAAAATATTAAACTTAAGACCATCCAGATTTTTTTTCTCAAGATCTAAAAGAGATAATTTTTTTTCTATTTCTTCAGGTTTTAAAAATTTTTGCCAATCGTGAGTCCCAATCGGTAACCATCTAAGCACATACTCTGCACCTATGATTGCTTTTAAGTAAGATTCGAAAGTTCTATTGATTGTAGCTACAAACATAATCCCATCTTTTTTTAAGAGACTGCTAGCTGACTTTAAAAATAAATCTAAATTTTCGACATGTTCGACTACCTCTAAGTTTAAAACTACATCAAATTTATCTTTCAATTTATATTGATCAGGAGATGTGCATAAATAATTTATTTTTAAATGACTTCTTTTCGCATGAATTTTAGCTATCTCTATGTTTTTGTAAGATGCATCTATACCAGTTACTTTTCCACCAAGCCTAGCTAATGGTTCGCAGATTAGTCCCCCACCACATCCAATATCAAGAATTTTTAAATTGTATAGTGTATTTTGTTTAATATTTTTTAATTTAAAATGAGAGGTGCATTTATCTATAATATACTTTAGTCTTATAGGATTAAAAGAATGTAGAGGCTTAAACTTTCCATTAGCATCCCACCATTCATCGGCTAATCTTGAAAACTTTTGAATTTCATCTTGATTTATTGTAGTCATTTAAATCTTACTATATTTTATTTGACTTAATTTTAACTTAATTATTTTTATAGTAAATCTAACTATGACAAAAAAAGTATTAAAATTTGGAGGAACTTCCGTAGGTTCTATTGACAGAATTAAACATGCGGCAAAAATTATCAAAAGAGAGTACGATAAAAAAAACAAAATAATCGTAGTAGTTTCTGCTATGTCAGGTACAACTAATAATTTAATAGCACATGCGGAGTCGATATCAAAAAAATTTAATAAAAGAGAACTAGACGTACTATTAACATCCGGAGAGCAGGTTACGAGTGCTCTAATGGCCGGAGCTTTAACTGATTTGGGTATTAAGTCAAAATCATGGATGAATTGGCAAATTCCAATTATTACAGAAGGCGATCATTCGAACTCAAGGATAGTAAATATGAATATCAAAGATATTGAAAAATATCTTTCTAAAGATGGAATAGCAGTCATTCCTGGTTTTCAGGGCGTGTCTAAATCAGGAGATATTACATCAATCGGTCGAGGTGGCTCAGATGCTACAGCAGTTGCCATTGCAAAAATATTTAACACAGATAGTTGTGAAATTTACACTGACGTGGATGGTGTTTACTCTTCTGATCCAAACAAAGTTCCACTTGCCAAAAAAATTGAAAAAATTTCATACGAAGAAATGTTAGAACTTTCCTCTTTAGGCACAAAAGTGATGCAGGCATCAGCAGTTCAAACTGCAATGATGCATGAAATTCCATTGCATGTGAAATCAACATTTACAAATCGAAAAGGTACAGAAATAATAAATCAAGAAAATATAGATTATAAAAAAGTAGTTACAGGCGTAGCTTATTCCAAAGATGATGCTAAAATTACTTTGATAGGGGTCGAAGATAAACCTGGAGTAGCAGCAGATATTTTTGAACCACTTTCTAAAAATGATATTAATGTTGACATGGTAATACAAAATATATCTGCAGATGGCAAAAAAACAGACTTAACGTTTACAATTAAAAGACAAGACAAAAATAATGCCGCTTCTTTATTGGAAAGCAATAATAAAATAAAATATGAAACTTTACAGATGAATGATAAAGTTTCCAAGATTTCAATTGTAGGAGCTGGTATGGTCGCAACTCCAGGGGTAACTTATAAGATGTTTAGAACCTTAGCCGAAGATAAAATTAATATTCTTGCTATTTCAACTTCTGAAATAAAAATTTCTGTAATTATTGATGAGCAATTAACTATTCAGGCTGTGAAGAAATTGCATAAAACTTTTAACTTGGATTAACAAAAATGGAAGTAAGACCTCATAGAATTATAAAAAGAAAAAAAACAAAAAAAATTAACTTAGGAGATTTTTTTGTTGGTGGAGACTCACCTATTTCAGTTCAGTCTATGACAAATACAATTACTTCTGATATTAACTCAACTATTAAACAAATTAATGAGCTCGAAGAAGCAGGAGCTGATATCGTTAGAGTGTCATGTCCAGACGAGGAGTCTACAAAGGCTTTAAAAAAGATTATTAAATCAACAAACGTACCTATAGTTGCAGATATACATTTTCATTATAAAAGAGCTATAGAGTCTGCAATCTCAGGAGCAAGTTGTTTAAGGATTAATCCTGGGAATATTGGATCCAAAGATAGAATTAAAGAAGTAATTAAAGCAGCAAAAGATAACCATTGTGCAATAAGAATAGGTGTAAATGCAGGCTCATTAGAAAAAAAAATTTTAGAAAAATATAAGGAACCTTGCCCTGAAGCTTTAGTAGAAAGTGCAAAACAAAATATTAAAATTTTAGAAGATAATGATTTTTTTAATTTTAAAATTAGCGTCAAGTCTTCGGACGTTTTTCTTTCAGTAAAGGCTTATGAAAGTTTATCTAAAATATGTGATTATCCTTTACATCTAGGAATAACCGAGGCCGGTGGTTTGTTGACTGGAAGTATTAAATCATCAATAGGAATTGGAAAATTATTAATGCAGGGCATAGGAGACACAATAAGAGTATCTTTGTCAGCTAATCCCATAGAAGAAGTAAAGGCAGGTTATGAAATATTAAAATCATTAGGTATAAGGTCTCGTGGGGTGCAAATAATTTCCTGTCCATCTTGTGCAAGACAAGCCTTCCCAGTTATTGACACTGTAAAAATTTTGGAAAAAAAATTGTCTCATATAAAAAAACCTATCACATTGTCTGTAATTGGCTGTGTTGTTAATGGGCCAGGTGAAGCATCCCAAACAGAAATTGGCTTGACCGGAGGAGGTGATGGAAATAATCTATTGTATCTATCGGGATTACCGCACAAAAAGGTTGCTAGTAAAGACATCATAGACAAAATTGTAAATCTAGTTGAGACTAAAGCTAAAGAAAAATAATAATCAAATTTAATGATACCCCTAGATAAAGTAAAAAAAATTATAGAAAGATATATCGATCTTGAAAAAGAACTTTCCACAGGGAAGGTTGATGCAAAACTATTAGCAAAAAAGTCGAAGGAATACTCAGATTTAAAAAATATCATCAAGTCTGCTCAGGACTACATAAATTTTGAAAAAAGCCAAAAAGACTTAAACTTAATAATTCAAGACAATAAAAATGATAGAGAAATGATAACACTTGCCGAAAAAGAACTTAAGGATCTCCAATCAGATAATGAAATTAATGAAAAAAAATTAAAAATTTTTCTCCTACCGAAAGATAAAGATGATGAAAAAAATACAATTGTTGAAGTAAGAGCTGGAACTGGAGGTTTAGAGGCAACACTATTTGTTTCAGATTTATTTAGAATGTATGAGAAAGTTTGTTCAAAAAAAGGATGGAAAATAGAAATAATAAGTATTTCAAAAAGTGAAGCGGGAGGTTTTAAAGAAATAATTTTTTCAGTAAAGGGTGAAAATATATACTCGTATTTAAAATACGAGTCCGGAGTCCATCGCGTGCAAAGAGTGCCATCTACCGAAGCACAAGGTAGAGTTCATACCTCGGCAGCTACAGTAGCAATTCTTCCAGAGGCAGAGGATGTAGATATAAAAATTAATGACACTGATTTAAGAATTGATGTTTTTAGATCAAGTGGACCTGGAGGACAATCAGTTAATACTACTGATAGTGCGGTAAGAATTACCCACTCACCTTCTGGCATTGTTGTGACCCAACAAGACGAAAAATCTCAACATAAGAATAAAGCCAAAGCTCTTAAAATTTTAAGGGCAAGACTTTATGAGTCTGAAAAACTTAAAAAAGAAAAACAACGTTCAACAGATAGAAAAAGCCAAATCGGAACTGGGGATAGGTCTGAAAGAATAAGAACTTATAATTTTCCTCAGGGTAGAGTTACTGACCATAGAATAAATTTTACATTGCATAAATTAACCGAGTTTCTAAATGGAGAAATACACGAGGAAATGAATGAAAATTTAAGACTTAAAGATCAAGACTTAAAACTTAAGGCATTAAATTAAAATGAGATCAGATGAACTAATAAATTTTGGCTCCAAGTTTTTAAAGAAAAGTAGCATCTTAACAAACAGGATAGATTCAGAAATTTTACTTTCATATGTTGTAGGTGTTCCCAGAGAAAAATTATTAATATCTGAAAAATTTATTAAACATAGAGAAATTGAAAAATTTCGACATTTAATCTTAAGAAGGTCAAAAAATGAACCAGTTGCATATATAACTGAGAATAAAGAATTTAGAAGCAAAAACTTTTTTATTAATAAAGACTCTTTAATACCGCGTCCAGAAACAGAACTTTTAATTGACCCAATATTAAAAATATTTGCCAATAAGAATTTATTCTTTTTGGATGCAGGGATTGGATCAGGGTGTATTACCTTCTCTATTTTGAACGAACTCAAAAATAGTAGGGCTATTGGAATAGATATTTCTAAAAAAACATTATCTAATGCTAAAAAAAACCTTAAAAAATTTAAAAACAGAGTTAAAATTTTTTGCAAACCTATTGATGAAATAAGAAATTTGAGATTTGATTTAATAGTTTCAAACCCACCATATATTGTAAAAAGGGAGGTAAAACGGCTATCTAATGACATTAAAAAATTTGAACCAATTGTAGCTTTAGATGGAGGAAACGATGGCCTTGACGTGATTAAAAAAGTTATTTACAAGTCTAAATACATTCTTAAATCAGATGGTATTTTGGCTTTAGAAATTGGCAATGGACAATATTCCTCAGTTATGAAGTTACTGAAGGTAAATAATTTTAGAAAAAAAATTTTAGTAAGAGATTATAGAAATAATATACGTTGTATATTTAGCACGCTTTAAAAGAAATTATTAGAATAATTAAATAACTTAAATAAAAATATTATAATTTAGTAATATGGTAGATAAAAATAAATGAGAAACGATAAAATTAGAAGATTTAGACCTAGACAAAATAAATTTCGTTCGAGAAGACATAATAACAATGGCTTAAAAAATAATGGAGTCGTTAATCAAGTTCATAATCAAAGGAATGGTCTATCAAGGATTAATTTTAATAAAAGTCCACAAAACTTAGAGAGAATTATTGAAAAATATAAAAATCTAGCTAAAGAAGCTCTGAGTGCTGGAGATAAAATACTTCATGAAAATTACTTGCAACACTCTGATCATTTTTCCAGAATTTTATCTGAAGTAAGTTCAAATAGATCAAAAGATAATATATCTGAAAATGTTAACAATATAGATAAGGCAAATATAGTAACGGAGCAAAGCTAGTTACTAAGCTCAGCTAATTTTACATCAAGTTTAATTCTTTCTATTTCAAAAAGTTTTCTTTCTTCTCCCTTGAGAATTTTTCCTGATGGAAGCTTTAATTTTTGGGAATTTATAAATTTACCATTGTATGAAACTGTATAATGTAAATGAGGTCCGGTAGACATTCCTGTGTTACCAACGTAACCAATAATTTGTCCTTGTCTAACTCTTCGACCAGCCTTTGTAGCAAACTTTGATAAGTGACCATACCCAGTTGTATAAGAAGAGTTGTGTCTTATTCTAACACAGTTACCCCCATTACCACACCAACCAGCTTTTATGACAGTTCCATTTCCAGAAGCCATTATTGGAGTTCCAATTGGTGCTGCAAAATCTGTTCCATTATGATGTTTTGTAAATCCAAGTATAGGATGTTTTCTGTTACCAAATGGAGAAGACAGCCTTGCACCATTAATTGGTGTTTTCATTAAAGCTTTTCTAATACTTTTACCTTTTTCATCATAGAAATCAAAATCACTTTTTTTTCCAAATCTATATAATTTTATTTTTTGGTTATTTACATTTAAATAAGCGTATAAAATTTTACCAGTCTTAATTTTTTTGTTTCTATCGTCTAAAAATCTTTCGTACATCACCTCAAAAGTATCACCTTTTCTAATATCTCTTTGAAAATCAACTTCAAAACCATAAATTCTTGCGAACTCAATAATAATATTTGGTTCTAAACCAACTTTAGTGGCCGAGCTATACAAATTATTCTCGATTTTACCTTGTACAACTGTATCCCTTTTAAATAGTTGAGTAACATTTTTAGTTATTTCTAAACCCTTTTGTCTTTTATCAATGTTAACAAAAGTTGTTTTAGATAGGGGATAATTAATTTTGAGTACCTCCATTCCAGTTTTATCTTTTGTTCGTTTTAAAACAAATTTCATTTTTTGACCTGGTGTAATATTTGAAAGCTTTTGTTTTTTAATTTTTTTTACAATTAAGTTAATTTCAGACTGTTTAACGCTAAATTTTTTTAATACTAATTCAATCGTGTCATTGTTTTTCACAATGTAATCATATTCAATAAATGGGGATCTCAGTTGATTTAATAAGTAATTTTTTAATAATATGGTTTGATTGTTTGAAAGGAACGAGTCTATATTTTCCAACCTCTTTTTTTTTAAACTACTATTATAAGAGAAAACAATGCTGGCTATAATCATGAACAAAAATGAAAATACAACAATGTTTTTTTTATCGTTCTTAAAAAAAGAAAATTTCTTACTGAAAAAACGCAAATTTTTAATAAGGCTATCTAAATATTTAGTGTTAATCATTATTTTATGCTTTAGTTCATATATTAAAAAAACCCCTCATATACAATGCCAAGTAGTAAAAAATATGCTGATTTTGTTGGTTTTTTTTGAAAAAACCAACAAATATACGTCTTGATTAATTTCTATTATTTTATATAACAGCGGTTCGCACTAATCAGCAAAAAGTCAAAGCTTTACGCGGATTTTACATCTGATTTTGCGGAGTAGTTTTCTCAAAAATCTGAAAACTTAGCTTTTTTAAATTGTAAAAATTAAGAAGAGAAGTGTGGACGGTTAGGTTAATAAAGAAATTTAGCGTACACACTTTAACGAAAGTAACTTTAGTTTTATCTAAAGTTATTAAAGCTAGTGTGCGCCGTTATTAAACTTGAGAGTTTGATCATGGCTCAGAACGTACGCTGGCGGCACGCTTAACACATGCAAGTCGAACGAAGTAGCAATACTTAGTGGCAGACGGGTGAGTACAATGTGGGAATCTGCCTTTTGGTTCGGAATAACTCGGGGAAACTTGAGCTAATACTGGATAAGCCCTTACGGGGAAAGCTTTATGCGCCGAAAGATGAGCCCACACTTGATTAGCTTGTTGGTGAGGTAAAAGCTCACCAAGGCAACGATCAATAGCTGTTCTTAGAGGAAGACCAGCCACATTGGGACTGAGACACGGCCCAGACTCCTACGGGAGGCAGCAGTGGGGAATCTTGCACAATGGGGGAAACCCTGATGCAGCGATGCCGCGTGAGTGAAGAAGGCCTTTGGGTTGTAAAACTCTTTCGTCGGGGAAGAAAATGACTGTACCCGAATAAGAAGGTCCGGCTAACTTCGTGCCAGCAGCCGCGGTAATACGAAGGGACCTAGCGTAGTTCGGAATTACTGGGCTTAAAGAGCTCGTAGGTGGTTAAAGAAGTTGGTGGTGAAAGCCCAAGGCTTAACCTTGGAACTGCCATCAAAACTTTTTAGCTAGAGTGTGATAGAGGAAAGTGGAATTTCTAGTGTAGAGGTGAAATTCGTAGATATTAGAAAGAACACCAAAAGCGAAGGCAACTTTCTGGATCACTACTGACACTGAGGAGCGAAAGCATGGGTAGCGAAGAGGATTAGATACCCTCGTAGTCCATGCTGTAAACGATGTGTGCTAGACGTTGGAAATTTATTTTCAGTGTCGCAGCAAAAGCGTTAAGCACACCGCCTGGGGAGTACGACCGCAAGGTTAAAACTCAAATGAATTGACGGGGACCCGCACAAGCAGTGGAGCATGTGGTTTAATTCGAAGATACGCGCAGAACCTTACCAACACTTGACATGTTCGTCGCGAGACTAAGAGATTAGTTTCTTCATTTAGTTGGACGAAACACAGGTGCTGCATGGCTGTCGTCAGCTCGTGTCGTGAGATGTTGGGTTAAGTCCCGCAACGAGCGCAACCCCTACGTTTAGTTACTAACATTTAGTTGAGTACTCTAGACGAACTGCCAGTGATAAGCTGGAGGAAGGTGGGGATGACGTCAAGTCCTCATGGCCCTTACGTGTTGGGCTACACACGTGCTACAATGGCACTTACAATGAGAAGCAAAGAGGCGACTCCTAGCTAATCTCAAAAATGTGCCTCAGTTCGGATTGTACTCTGCAACTCGAGTACATGAAGCTGGAATTGCTAGTAATCGCGGATCAGCGCGCCGCGGTGAATACGTTCCCGGGTCTTGTACACACCGCCCGTCACACCATGGAAGTTGGTTACACCTTAAGGCAAAGTTTAAAACCTTTGACTACGGTACGATCAGCGACTGGGGTGAAGTCGTAACAAGGTAGCCGTAGGGGAACCTGCGGCTGGATCACCTCCTTTCTAAGGATGACCAAAAATTTCTTTTGGTCACAAAATATTATTTAATGTGACCGTCCTCATTTCTCTTCTTCAAAGTGTCTCTACAAAATGACATAGGGGCCGGTAGCTCAGGTGGTTAGAGCGCACCCCTGATAAGGGTGAGGTCGGACGTTCGAGTCGTCCTCGGCCCACCATAATTTAGGGGGATTAGCTCAGCTGGGAGAGCGCCTGATTTGCATTCAGGAGGTCAGCGGTTCGATCCCGCTATCCTCCACCAGAATTGACACTTTTAGCATTTTTAAATCGTAAATAATTTTATCAATATCTATATCCGATTGTTCGAATAGATGAACAATCAATGAATAATGAATGTTCGAATAGATGAACATTCCAACAAAAATTTAATTTTTACAGAAATTTTTTTCTGTGCATTAAATCAAGCGTTTAAGGGCGTATGGCGGATGCCTAGGCACTAAAAGGCGATGAAGGACGTGGTATACTGCGATAAGTTTCGGGGAGTTGTATGCATGCTTTGATCCGAAAATTTCCGAATGGGAGAACCCAACTCTTTATGAGTTATTTTGTATTGAATTCATAGATACAAAAAGCAAACCCGGAGAACTGAAACATCTAAGTACCCGGAGGAAAAGAAATCAATTGAGACTCCGTTAGTAGTGGCGAGCGAAAGCGGAACAGGCCAGTAAAGTTGATAAGTTAATTTGAATAGTCTGGAAAGGCTAACCACAGCAGGTGATAGTCCTTTAGAAGTAAAGCTTATTAATTTTCATGAGTAAAGCGGGACACGTGAAATCTTGCTTGAATACAGGGGGACCACCCTCTAAGCCTAAGTACTCTTTAGTGACCGATAGTGAACAAGTACCGTGAGGGAAAGGTGAAAAGAACCCCTATTAGGGGAGTGAAATAGAACCTGAAACCGTATGCCTACAAACAGTCAAAGCTCTTTTTAGAGTGATGGCGTACCTTTTGTATAATGGGTCAGTGACTTAATTTATCCAGCAAGCTTAAGCCGTTAAGGTGTAGGCGTAGCGAAAGCGAGTCTTAAATGGGCGATTAGTTGTATGAATTAGACCCGAAAACGAATGAGCTTACCATGAACAGGTTGAAAGCAGGGTAACACTTGCCGGAGGACCGAACCAGTTGACGTTGAAAAGTCTTTGGATGATTTGTGGTAAGGGGTGAAAGGCCAACCAAATTCGTAGATAGCTGGTTTTCCGCGAAAACTATTTAGGTAGTGCGTTGAATAAACAGACTTTTGGAGGTAGAGCACTAAATGGGCTAGGGGGTGGAAACACCTACCAAACCTAATAAAACTCCGAATGCCAAAAGTCATTCCTCAACAGACAG
>CACGAV010000003.1:0-57500 GCA_902571095.1 uncultured Pelagibacteraceae bacterium | reverse complement strand
CAAAAATTAAATATTTTTTTTAATAAACAAAAAAAAATAAATAAATTAAAACAGCTTCCCCTACATGAGCCAATCTTAACCTATCATGATCAAAAAAGTCTAAAAAAATGTTTAAAGTCTGGTTATGTTTCTTCTGTAGGAAAATTTGTCAGTTTATTTGAAAAAAAAATAAAAAAAATAACTAAATCAAATTTTGTAGTAGCTACCGTGAACGGAACATCTAGCTTACAAATAGCACTTCAATTAGTGGGATTAAAAAAAAACGAGGAAGTTTTGTTACCTTCTATCGGATTTATAGCTACAGCCAATTCTGTTCTTTATAATAATGGAATTCCTCATTTTGTAGATATTGAAATGAATCATTTTGGGATGAATCCAGATAAATTGCAAAAATTTTTTGAAACAAAAACAAAAGTAAAAAACAATCTTTGTATAAATAAAAAAACTACAAGAGTTATAAGGGCTTTAATCGTTGTTCATGTATTTGGTCATTCAGCACAAATAAGAAAAATAATCAAAATAGCCAAGAAATACAAAGTAAGAGTTATAGAAGACGCAGCAGAGGCGCTCGGCAGCTTTAATAATAGAAAGCATTTAGGAACTTTTGGCGATGTTGGAATACTCAGTTTTAATGGAAATAAAATAATAACGACCGGCGGGGGTGGGGCTATCTTAACAAAAAGAAAATCACTTGCTAATAAAGCACTTAATTTAACCACGACTTTTAGAAAAAAACATAAATGGGATTATATACATAATAAATTAGGATATAACTTTAGATTACCAAATATAAATGCAGCACTTGGTGTTTCACAGTTAATAACTTTTAAAAAAAATCTTATTTTAAAAAGAAATTTATTCAGAATTTATAAAAAACTAATAAATCCCTATAAAAATTACCTTACTTTGGTAGAAGAACCACCTTTCTCTAAAAGTAATTATTGGCTTCAAACGGTTGTTTTAAAAGAAGAATTTTCTAAAAAAAGAAACTTTTTTTTAAATGAATTTCATAAAAAAAAGGTTTTTATAAGACCTGTTTGGAAACTTCTGCACAAGCAAAAATTTTTAATGAAATTTCCAAAAGACAATCTTTCCAACTCTGAAAATTTGGAAAAAAGAATAATAAACTTACCTAGTAGTTCATATTTAGGAATAAAAAGTTATGACAAGTAATAAAGTTTTTATAGTCGCAGAAGCTGGTGTTAACCATAATGGCAGCCTCAATATAGCAAAAAAATTGATTGATGTAGCATCTAAAGCAGGTGCTGATGCTATAAAATTCCAAACTTTTGATGCAGAGTCATTAGCCAAACATGATGCGCCGAAAGCAAGTTATCAAATTAAAAATTCTTTTAATAAAGAAAGTCAATTTAAAATGCTTAAAAAACTAGAGTTTACAAAAAAAATGCACAATAAGTGTTTTAAATACTGTAAGAAGAAAAAAATTTTATTTTTGTCATCAGCTTTTAGTATAGAAAATTTAAAATACTTAAATTCTTTTAAATTACAAATTATAAAAATTCCTTCGGGTGAAATTACAAATACACCTTTTTTAAAATTTGCAGGAAAACTAAAAAAAAATATTTTTTTATCTACAGGTATGTCAAACATGAAAGAAATAAAAAAAGCCCTAACTTTGATAAATAATTCTGGAACAAAAAAAAATAAAATTACGATACTTCAATGCAATACTGCTTACCCTACTCCGCTGTCGGATGTAAATTTAAAAGCGATGTTAAACATAAAAAGAAAATTAAAAGTAAATATTGGTTATTCAGACCATACAGATGGTTTTATAGCTGCTCTTGGAGCTGTAGCTTTAGGTGCAAAAGTTATTGAAAAACACTTTACTTTAAATAAAAAAATGCAGGGACCAGATCACAAAGCAAGTCTTAATCCTACAGAGTTGAGAGAATTCTGTAAAAAAATTAGAATAATGGAAAAAGTTTTAGGAAGCTCAGTTAAAAAGGCAACAATCAGTGAAAAAAAAAATATTAAAATTGTAAGAAAGTCTTTAGTGGCCAGTACATTCATAAAAAAAGGTCAGAAGTTTAATAAAAAAAATATTACATCTAAAAGACCAGGTACAGGATTATCACCTATTTATTATGAAAAAGTTATGGGCAAAAAAGCTATAAGGGATTTTATGAAAGATGAGTTTATAAAAATATGAAAAGAAAAATTACTTTAGTAACAACAGGAAGAGCAGATTATCATATTTTAAAAAACTTAATTAGAGATTTAAGAAAAGAAAAAAGTACTATTTTTAAACTTATTGTAACAGGTTCACATTATTTAAAAAGATATGGTCTTACTTATAAAGAAATTTTAAAAGACAATATTAAAATTAATAGAAGTATTAAAATTCCATACATGAAAAATGATGATTTGGGTATTCAAGACTTTATGGGCAAAACATATAACAAATTTTTAAATGAATTTAGAAAAAATAAACCTGATATTTTAATATTATTAGGAGATAGATTTGAGGTCTTTTCCGTAGCTGTTTGCGCAAATTTTTTAAATATTCCTATTGCACATATTCATGGAGGCGAGTTGTCGAGAGGCGCTATCGATAATAATCTTCGTCATTGTATTACAAAACTTTCGCATATTCATTTTGTCAGTACAAATGAGTATAAAAGGAGAGTAATTCAATTGGGCGAGTGTCAGAAAAATGTTTTCAACGTTGGCTCACTAGGAGTAGAGGCCATTAAAAAAACTAATTTTATCAGTAAAACGAGCCTTGAAAAACAACTTAAAATAAAATTTAGAAAACAAAATTTACTTATAACTTACCATCCTGTAACTTTAGAAAAAAATCAAAATAAAAAACATATATCTGAAATTTTGAGTGCATTAAAGTTTTTCAAAAGCTCAAGTCTAATTTTTACAATGCCAAATATAGATTCTGAAAGTGGTATAATAATAAAAAAAATTAAAAAATTTGTTAAAAAAAATACTAATTCATATTTATTCCACTCGTTAGGACAAAAAAATTTTTTTTCATGCATTAAATGTTTTGATGGTGTGATTGGCAATTCTTCCAGCGGTATAATAGAAGTTCCGAGTTTAAACAAAGGATCTGTGAACATAGGTGACCGCCAAACTGGAAGAATAATGTCTAAAAGTATTATAAATTGCAAACCAAATAAAATTGAAATCAAAAAAGCCATAATAAAACTCTTATCAAATAGTTTTAAGTCAAAACTAAATTCTTATAAAAACCCCTACTACAAAAAAAATACTACAAAAAATATAATTAAAGTTTTAAAAAAAATAAAATTAAACAAAATAATAAAAAAGAATTTTAAAGATATTAGATAATTATGAAATCTTGGAAAAAAACTATTTTAATAAATAATAAAACTGTGATGGATGCAATAAACAGCTTAAACAAAAGTTTAATGAAAATCGTAATAGTAATCGATAAAAAAAAACGTTTTGTAGGAACAATAACCGATGGAGATATAAGAAGATACATATCAAAGAATAATGATCTGAATTCAAATGTAATGTCTATTACTCAATCAAAAAGTAAAACAATAAAAAAATTTAGTAATATGAAGGAAATTCTTAATTTAATGCGTCTATACAAAATTCAACATCTTCCACAATTGGATAAAAAAGGAAGAGTTATAAATCTTTTTAATATCGAAAATTTTATTAAAAGGGAGAAGTTACCAAATGAATTTGTAGTAATGGCAGGAGGAAAGGGTAAAAGAATGGGAACCCTTACCAAAAAAAATCCTAAACCTATGTTAAAAGTTAAAGGCAAACCAATATTACAACACATATTAAATAGAGCAGTAAATCAAGGATTTGAAAATTTTACAATTAGCGTGAACTACAAAAAAAGGAAAATCAGGTCTTTCTTTGAGGATGGAAAAAAACAGAACATTAAAATAAAATATATAGATGAAAATAAACCACTAGGAACTGCTGGATCATTATCTAATTTAAAAAAAATTAATGAGAGTTTTGTAGTTATTAATGGAGATATAATAACGGATATTAACTTTGGTGAGCTGATAAAATTTCATGAAACCAATAAAGCTGATGCAACTATGTGCATTCGTTTACATGTATATAAAAATCCATTTGGAGTAGTGGTTAACAAAGGAATTAAGTTCAGTGGTATTTTTGAGAAACCATTAAATCAAACATTTATAAATGCTGGAGTATACGCGATGAATCCAAAAATTTTAAAATTAATTAAAAAAAATGCAAAAATGGATATGCCAGATCTTTTTGAATTACTTACGAGGTATAAAAAAAGAGTAATGGTTTACGTTATCCATGAAAAGTGGATTGAGATCGGAAATCCTAAAGAACTTAAAATCGCTAATAAAATTATATCAAATTAGAAAATAATAATTTTGAGCCCCAAATAGAGGAAATTTTATCAATTTTTCACAAAAAAGTCTTTACAGTTCAAATATTGAACGGTATATATGTTCAAATATTGAACGTTTATAAAATATTTATGATTCACGATAAGAAAAGTATTTTAATCTCATCAGACGGAGCCCAAAAAGTAATTTGCCAAAGTTTTATGGAAGAATATTATAAACAAATTGGCTTTAGGCCGCTTAAAAAGGCATACCTGAATTTTTTCATTAATTTAGTGAATTCAGGAATTTTAAGAAAGATCAAAGCTTTAACTTTATTATTAATTAGGTCAAAATTTTATTTCAATAAAATTGATAAAAAAAATGTTGTAATTTTTGACTGTCAAAGCACAAACGATCTCGAAAAAATTTTACAAAAAGATAACTATACAATAATTTCTACAAGAGCAAACAGAATAAACAAAATATATATATCTAAAAAAATAATATTTTATATTTTAAAAAATTTTTTAAAGCGTTCATTAAAACAAAATTATTTAATTGCTTTAATAGATGAAATCTCTCCTAAAGTTGTATTAACACATGTTTCTCATTCAGCAGATTTTCATATTATATCGAAAATATTACACAAAAAAAATTAAATTTATTGCGATACAAAGCGGTACATCAAATGAGTTTACATTTATGTCCAAAAGTATGCTTAAAAATTTCTTTGTCCCAACACTTTTTTGTTTCAGCGAATATGATAAAAAATTTTATATAAAAAATAAAATTAAGGTAAACACACTTGAAGTTATAGGATCAGTAAGGTCAGCCTTGAGTTATGAATATTTAAAATTTAATAAAATTAAAATTAATCCTGAAAAATTTGATATTTGTTTAATATCTGAACCTCACAGCAATCTTAATGGTGATTTTTCACAAGTTAAAAATATGGATGAAAGTGCTGGATTAGTTGCAAATTTCACACATAGGCTCTGTAAAAAACATAACTTAAGTTTGGTTTTTAGTGGTGAGGGTGAAAAAGGAAAATCAAACGCTCTTAATGAAATCTATTTTTATAAACATTATCTTAAAGATTACAATTTTAATATTTTTCAATCATCAAATAGATCAAAAGAATATCCTTCTTACACAAACATAATGCAAAGTAGGATTACAATAGGTTTTATCTCAACTATACTTAGAGAAGCAATTTCCTTTGAAAAAAAAATACTATCATGTAATTTTACTGGACACCCAGATGTTGCATTTCCTGGACTAGACTCCCAATTTAATGATGAGAGTATTTGTATTTTAAAAAAACCCTCTTTTGAGCTTTTTGAAAAAAGAGTTTTGAAAATTTTGTCAATTTCGCATGAAGAATATTTTAACCAATTAGGAGAAAATAAAAATTATTTAATGTTACCGACTCTTGAAACAGCAAATATAATGAGGAATAAAATTAGCCAGTTTTTAAATTAATATGAAAAATAACCAAGATTATCTAAATTTGTTAAGAAAGATTAAAAACAAACCCGACTCTTCCCAAAGGGAGCTAGCAGAAGAGCTCGGTTTTAGTTTAGGAAAGCTAAATTATTGTTTAAATGCACTTAAAAATAAAGGGTTGGTAAAGATAAATAATTTTAAAAAAAATCCTAAAAAAATCAATTATATTTATGTTTTGACACCCAAAGGCATATCCGAGAAGACCAAGCTTACCATTAATTTTATGAAAAGAAAAATGAAAGAGTATGATGAACTTAAAAAAGAGCTAAAAGGAGACAAATAAAAATGTGGGCTGTGATAAAATTTGATAGAAAATATTTCAATTTGCTAAAATATGATCTTGAAAAACGATTTGGAAAAGATTTTGAAATTTATCGTCCAAAAATTGCAATACAAAAATATTATAAAAATAAGCTTGTAGATAAAGAAATTGATATTTTGGGCGATTATCTCTTCCTTTACCATAAAAATTTAAACAAATATTCCTTCATAAATGAACTAAAGTACATAAAAGGTTTAAAATATTTGTTAGATGGCTATATAGGTTTTCAGGACGAGATAATTGAATTTATTAAAAAATGTAGAAATTGTGAAAATAAAAAAGGTCTAATTTCAGAAGGTATGTTTGAAATTAATATTTTCTCAAATTACAAATTCTCGTCAGGACCATTTGTTGGTAAGATTTTTAAGATTATAAATATTCAAAAAGATAAGATGAATATTTTAATGGGTAATTTAAAAACTAAAGTAAGAAAAAAAGAATTTTTATTTTACCCAGCGTAGGAATTTAAATGAAAAAAATACTTGTAAAACAGCTTTTTACAAAGTGCGGAGCTATGGATTATGAAAGATATTAAACAGAGAAAAAAACCATATTTAATCGCAGAAATTGGAATCAACCATAATGGATCAATAAAACTCGCAAAAAAATTAATTGATCTCGCTAAAGAGTGCAACTTTGATGCAGTAAAATTCCAAAAAAGAGATTTAAATATATGTATCCCAGATGATCAAAAACAAATTTTAAGGGATACTCCTTGGGGGAGAATTACGTATTTAAATTATAAGAAAAAAATTGAATTTGGTAATAAGGAATTTAATGAAATCTCAAAATATTGTAAGAAGTTAAAAATTGATTGGTTCTGTTCTGCATGGGATCTAAATAGTCTAAAATTCCTGAAAAAATTTAAGATGAAATACAACAAAGTTGCATCTGCAATGCTAACAAATCTTAAACTTATAAATGAAATTTCAAAAGAGAAAAAATTAACATTTATTTCTACAGGAATGTCAAATATGAATGATATTAAAAAAGCAGTGAAAATATTTAAAAAAAACAATTGTGATTATGTTCTAATGCATTGTGTTTCAAGTTACCCTTCAAAGGAAGAAGATTTGAATTTGAATGTAATTAAAAATTTAAAACAAATTTTTAAATGCAAAATTGGATATAGCGGTCATGAACCAAGTGTTTCGCCATCAATCGGAGCGTGGTTTCTTGGCGCAGATTATATAGAAAGACACATCACACTAGATAGATCAATGTGGGGAACAGACCAATCTGCTTCTCTTTCATCTGAGGGTATGAGATATTTGAGTGATACAATTAAAAAAATGCCTAAAATACTTGGAAACGGGAGAAAAAAAATTACAATGGATGAAAAGAAACTTATATCTAAATTTAAATACTGGTAGATTTATGAAAAATTTTAGTAAAATCGAAGACAACTTTTATAATGACGGTTTTGTTGTTGTTAGAAATATTTTGTCAAAAGCCAGTATAAGAAATATTCAAAAGGAGATTGTAAAGGTTAAAAAAATTTCAATTAAGATCAAAAATCCTCATTTACATCTTACACAAGATAATAAAATCAATACAGTTCATGATATAAATAAGTATCTTAAAAAAGGGAGAATAATTCAGGTTTCAAAAGATAAAAAAATACTAAATATTATTAAAAATCTTTTAAAAGCAAATCCTAAAGTTAGAAATATAGAATTTTTTTCAAAACCTAAAAAAACTGGTCTAAAATCACCTCATCATCAAGATAACTATTATTGGAAATTTGAAGATAAAAAAGCCCTAAATGTATGGATAGCTTGCGATAAGTCGAGCAAGAGTAACGGAGGAGTATTCTATCTTAAAGGATCTCATAAAAGTGGTTTAAAAAAACATGTTACTTCATATGCACCCGGAAGCTCTTATAAAATACCCCTTCATGTTATTAGAAAGCTTAAATTTGAAAAAATTTATCCCAAACTAAATCCAGGCGATATGCTTGTTCATCATTGTGAAGTAATTCACGGCAGCCACGAAAATAAATCAAATAAAAATAGACAAGGTTTGGTGATTAGTTACAAAGCTAATAATTCAAAACCAAATTCAAAATTGCTAAAAGATTATAAGCTTAACGTAAAAAAAAATATTAATTTTTTAAGCAATAATAGATAGGTGAAGTTTATAATTGCAATACCTGCTAGATCATCTTCAAAAGGCATTAAAAATAAAAATATTTATCCATTTAAAGGAAAACCACTTATACAATTTACTTTTGAGGCGGCAAAAAAATCTTTCATTAAAAAAAGTTATTTATTAAGTGATAATAAAAAAATAAAAAAATTATCCAAAAAATTTAATATAATTACAGACTATATAAGACCAAAAAAATACTCACTTGACAAAACTTCTCTCGCAGAAACGATGTATCATTTTTATAATTGGACTAAGTTAAATAGAATAAAATTTGATTATATAATTATCCTTCAACCCACATCACCTTTACGATCTTCTCTTGATATTAATAATTCAATAAAGATTGTAAAAAAATACAAACCATTAAGCTTGTTCAGCATTTCCGAGTCCCTGGAACATCCTTACGAGGTTATAAAGAATTTTGGAAAAAATAAATGGAAACCAATTCTAAAAAGGTCAAATAAATTTTTTAGAAGGCAAGATTTTGATTTAAAATCATACTTCATTAATGGTGCTATATATATTGCACATAAAGATTTGATAAAAAAAAAGAAAATATACGACTTAAATGATCATCAAACTTATATAATGCCCAAATCTAAGTCATTTGAGGTAGATGATTATGAAGATATTAATATTATAAAAAAATTAATAAACTAAAGATGAGAAACTCAATTATTTGGTCTGGAAGATCACACAATTATACCTCAAAAGATATTAAATATCTTACTAATGTAATAAAGTTTGCTGACCCACTTACGCAAGGTTTTTACTTGAAAAAATTTGAAAATCAATTTTCTAAATATATAGGAAAAAAGAATACATTTGCAGTAAGTTCAGCTGCAGCTGCTCTAGAAATAATAGCATTATTATTAGATCTTAAAAAAGGAGATGAGGTAATCATACCCGCCCATACTTACTGTGCATCGGCTATCCCTTTTGCAAGAAATGGAGCTAAAATAGTTTGGTCAGATATAGATTTTAATACTAGAGTTGTTGACTTAGCAGATATTAAAAAGAAAATTACAAAAAGAACTAAGGCAGTAGTTTTTGTGCATCTATACGGTTTTGCTGTAAATTTTAATCCAATCATTTCATACTTAAAAAATAAAAAAATAAAAATTATAGAAGATTGCGCCCAAGCGTTAGGTGCCGAAGTAAATGGAAAAAAAGTTGGAACAATCGGTGATTTCTCTTGCTTTTCATTTCATGCTCAAAAGAATATTACAACATTAGGTGAGGGTGGTATGGTTTATGTTCGAGATAATTTTCTCTCAAAAAAAGTAAAAGGGCTAAGACACAACGGACATACTAATTTTAAAAAAAACAGGAAATATTATTGGCTTCCAGCAATGGGTAATTTAGATTTAGATATTAAAAATAAATGGCCTTATAAATTTACTATAAGCGAAATTCAATGTGCAGCTGGTATTGTTATGTTGAAAAAACTTGATCAATTAAATCTAACAAGAATCAAAAGGGCCAAAAAAATTATTCAAAGTCTTTCTGATTTTAATGAATTACACTTTAATTCATCTTTTATGAAAAAAAGACATGTTTATCATCTACTAAGTGCATTTTATCAACCTAAAAATAGAGTGAATCGAAATAACCTTATTAAATTGCTTTATAACAAATATGGAATCCAGTGTGCCACTCAGTATTATCCATTGTATAGATATTCACTATTCAAAAAAATGGGTATTAAAAAAAACAAATGTCCTAACACAGATAAATTTTATGACAATATGATTTCTTTCCCTTTCCACATATGGATGAAAGAAAAAGACGTTCAATACTTAATTAGATCTATCAAACAAGCCTTGATAGAATTGAAAAAAATCTAATAATCATTTTATTACCTCAACCAGAAATTATAAAGCTTTTGATTAAATGTTATTTTTAAATAAAAAATTGGCATCCTTGTTAAAATATGAGGATAAAAAGAAGCTACCTTTTTTAATAAGTATAGTAACTTTTGGTGGTTTTGTTGAAATATTAAGTCTTGGAATTCTTATTCCTATTTCAAGTATAGTTTTAAACAATACTTTAATTCAAGATAATTATATATTTGACAAAATTTTTTCGTCTTTAAATTTAACATTAAACGAAAATTTGTTTGAGATTTTAATATTATTTTTTGTAGGATCATACCTGATAAAAATCTTACTACTAATTTATACAAACTGGTATCAAGCAGTTTATTGTTTTAATTTCAATAAAAAATTGTCCAATCATTTTTATCAAAATTATTTAAATAAAAACTATTTTTCATTAAATGATTTAAGTAGTTCAGAATTTATTAGAAATTCAATTTTAGAAATTGATAAATTAACTGAGTTTCTAATTAATAATCTTAGGTTAATAACCGAAGTCATTACTTTTTCGATAATTACAATCTTCCTTTTTGTATATAATTTTTTACCTACCCTAATCGTCTCACTTTTAATTTTATTTTTTTTGTTTTTTTATTACATAATACTAAGATCTAAAATCTTAAAAATTGGATTAACAAAACAAAAATTTGAAAATAAAAAAATACAATTTTTAAATTCTGCATTTGGAGGAATTAAGGATATTAAAATGTCTTTTAGTGAAAACTACTTTTTTGGTAAATTTAATCAGTTTAATTCAATAATTGCTGAAGTGATGGGAAAAAACGCCTTGTATAATATTTTACCGAGATATTTACTTGAATTTATTTTGGTGGTGTTACTATTTATTTACTTATCTTTCGTTAAGTTTACAGGGTTAAACTTTGATTCATTAAGTGTTGCTCTACCAATTTATCTTCTAGCATTTATTCGTCTATTTCCTTCTGCAAATAAAATAATTGCCAGTTTACAGTCCATGAGACTAAACAAACCCTCTCTAAATGTAGTTTTCAAAAAAATTAAAGAGTATCAAGCTTTGTCAAAGAAAAAAAACGAAATTTCCAAAAAAATATTTTTAAAGAAATTAATAAATATCAATATTAAAAAATTTAAATATAAGTCAGATTCGTCTTTTGAATTAAAAAACATTAAAATCGCAATAAAGAAAGGTGAAAGGGTTGGAATTATTGGCCCAACTGGATCAGGCAAGAGCACAATTGTAGAATTGTTAATTAATATTTTATATTTACGACATGGAGATATAACACTTGATAATAATTCCACGAGAAACTTTGTAAACTCATGGAGAAGCATTATTGGATATATACCTCAAAAAATTTATATTTTAGAAGATAGCTTAAAAAATAATATTTGCTTAAATGACAAATATAAAAATTATCAGGATAAATACTTTATAAATATCTTACAACAAGTTGGATTAGGCAATTGGTACAAAAAACTTCCAAAAGGATTGAACACTAATTTAAGTGAGCGAGGTATTAATTTATCTGGAGGTGAAATACAACGACTTGGAATTGCCAGAGCTTTAGTCCATAATCCAGAAATTTTAATTTTAGATGAAGCAACAAGTTCTTTAGACTCTTTTACTGAAAAACAAATATTAAAAAATATTTTTAAATTAAAAGGAAAAACACTAATTTCTATATCCCATAGACTTGAAACCCTTAAAAATTTCAACAAAATTTTCTTAATAAAGAATGGAAAATTAATAGCATCAAAAAAGTCTATTAACTCTTTTAAAAATATTTAGTAACTTCTTTATGAATAATGATCTATTAGAAATTTTAAAAAAAGACTATTCTAAATATAGTTCTAAATTGGAAAAACAAAATCACTACTCCAAAATAGGAAAAATTAGTTATTTAAAAATAAAAAAGTATGGAATTAAAAATTTTAGAAAATCTTCTAATGGAAGTGGTCTAGGTTATTCTGACTCAGTAATTTTAGATGTTGAAGCTACATCTGGTAAAATAAAAAGTTTTTTAATTCATTTAATAAATTTTTTTACTTTTGGTAAGATTTTTAAGGAACAAAGAATTTTAAATAAAAGAATATTTGATAACTGGATTCGTTATTTAAATTTTATTTTTTCACAGAATCAAAAAGTAAAAGATTTATTGGAAAGTTACAAAATTGAAAATTCTACAGATTTTGGATGTGATAATAAATTTAAAAAAAACGGTAAATATTACTCACCCTATTATTTAGAATTATGCAATAAATTAGATTTTATAAATACTCACTGTGACTTAAAAAAAAATAAAACTTATTGTGAAATCGGAGGCGGGTTTGGTGCTAATATTCATTTAATTCAACAAAATTTTATAAACATTAAAAAATTTTTATTAATCGATACTTTTCCGACAATTTATGTTGCTACCAAATACCTAGAGAAGTTTTATGGTAAGTCTGTAATTTCATATACTCAACTAGTTAATAGTAAAAAGGTATCGTTTTCAAAAAATAACGATCTTGAAATTATTGTAATGCCGTCTTGGTCAATAGACAAAATTGATGTTGAAATTGACCATTTTCACAATGGGGATTCATTTTCACATTTAAAAATAGATGAGATAAAAAAATATTTAAATTTTTTAAAAAAAAACAAGGCAAAAAGTTTTTCAATAAACGATCAAGATCAAAAAAATTATAAAATCACCAATCCTTATGAGTATATAAAATACTTTAATAAAGATATAAAACCAAAAAAAAATAATTATGTAATTGAGGGCTTGAGGGAAGATAAAAATATTTATTTTTTTGGAGAATTCGATAAATAAATAATTACCTTTTTATTTAAAACATTTTATGTTTAAGAATATATACTTTGAAAGAGTAAATAAAAAAAACTCTTATTTTCTTAGCGATCACTGCTTGAGTGATCCAGAAAACTTATCCATGAACTCTCTGAAGAATTTTAAATCTAAATTGATTTGCAAATATCATTGGGATAGTCAAAAAAAAGTTAAAAAAGATTATATTTTTTTAAAAAGATTTCTTAAAAAGAAAACTAAAGAGATTTCATTAAATCTTAATAAGTTTCATTCCATGAAAGAAAATGAAAAGTATTGGAAAATTATTATTCTACCCTGGCTCACAACAATTACCTATATTTTGTATGATAGATGGGAAATGATAAATTCTGTAAAAAATAAAAGTTTTATTTTTCATTCTTATAAATTCAATAAAGCAGAACTTATTCCAAAAAATTTTAGAGATTTAAGGTATGTTGACGAAAATTTTAATTTAATGATTTATAGCCTTATATTAGACTATACAAATAAAAAAACAGTAAAAGAAAAAACTCTTAAATTAGATAAATATCAGAAAAATAATTTTAGTATTTTTGATACTTTGCATTCTAAACTTTTAAAAATCTTATCAATTTTCGCATCAAACAAAATAGTTTTTAACAATATTGGAATTAGTCTATATGAATACATAAAACTTAACTTATCTTACAAGCAATGGCCTTTTATATGGATCGACCCAACATATATGGAATTTGAAAAAAATTTAAAAAAAAGAAAAAAATATTTAAAAAAAGAAAAAGATAATAAAGCTAAAAACTTCGAGAATTTTTTTGATCAAATAATATATTTATTTATTCCCAAAAGTTATTTAGAAGATTTTTATTCAATTAATAATTCAATTAAAAAATCTTACTGGCCTAATAATTGTAAAAAAATTGTTACAGCTTACGAATACAAATTAAATGATATATTTAAAATTTGGTGTGCAAATATGGTTAGGAATAAATCAAAGTATTTTATAATTCAACACGGTGGTAGTTTTGGTACTGCTGAATATCTTTTAGAAGAAGATTATCAAAAAGAAATAGCTGATAAGTTTTTAAGTTGGGGTTGGAACGATAAGTATTTTAAAAATGTTGTGAAATTTAATGCTTTTCAGTTTAATTTTTTTGAAAAAAGAAAAACAAATAACGAAAATGAAATTTTAATATGTAGTCATTTCCATAGTAAATTTTCATCAAAAATAAGCTCTCTACCAAAAACAAATTATGATAGGTTATTTAAACTTTATCAAATTGTAAAATTCATTGAAAATTTAAATACTAATTCAAATATAAGAATTCGATATCAAAAATATACAGAGAAGTTTTGGAATTTTAAATTTAATGAAAAATTATTTCCAAATTATGTAAAATTTGATCATGGTGAAAAGAATTTACAAAAAATAATTAATAATTATAAAATTATTGTTCATGATAATGATTCGACAGCTTTCTTATTAAGTATGTATATGAACAAGCCGTCAATATTGATACTTAATAAAAAATTTGAGAGATTTAGAAAAATTTCAAAACAATTTTATAAAAGTTTTGAAAAAAAAGGAATAATTTTTTATGATCCTAAAAAAGCTGCAAATTTTTTAAACAAAATACAGAATAATATTGATAATTGGTGGCTAGATAAAAGTTTACAGAAATTAAGAAGTAAATTTTGTTTTCAATTTGCAAAATTTAGTTCTAATCCAACTAACGATCTACAAAAAATAATATTTTAATGCAACTAAAAAAAATTAAAAATCTTGCCATTGTTTGGGATCAAATTTCTTGGGGTGGAGTCGATACTTATATTGCATATTTATTAAATTCAAATTCTTTTAAAAATATTTCGATTACGATATATACAAATAAAAATAACCAAGGAATACAAAGATTAAAAAAACTTTTAAAAAGAGAAATTAAAATAATTGAGTATAATAATATTATTCAACCACATATTAATAGTTTCCTCTTAAAAAAAATAGTATTTTTTTTTAGACCTTTATTATTCCTAATCTCATTTTTAAGATTTAAATTTATTTTTGCACAAAAAAAATATGATATTTTATTAGCCCAATGTGGAGGTTATGGAACTATAAGAGAGGAAATGGCTGCAATTTTAGCAACAAATAGAGACAAAATAAAAATTAATTCAATGGTCATACATCACGCCTGTACATTTCCACCACCTTTTATGACTTTATTTGTTAGATTTATAAATTTCTTACTTTCTAAAAAATTGACAAGTTTAATTTCAGTTTCTAAAGCGACAAGAGAAAGTGTATTTTATAAGTCAAATTTGTTGGATAGTCAGCTGCTTCATGATGTTGTCATTTATAATGGCGTTGATACAGAAATAAAAGAAACAATAAATAATCCGATCAAAAGAAAAAAAATTAATGTTGGTCTTATCTCACGTCTTGAAAAATATAAAGGTCATGAAGATTTAATTTGGGCTTTGAAGAAAATTCCTGAAAAAGAATTGAGTCATTTTAATTTTATATTTATTGGGGGTGGAACAAAAGATTTTGTGGCTAACTTGAAAGAACTTACTAAAAGACTTAATCTAAGTGAGTATGTTATTTTTAAAGGATATGTAGATAAAGATATTAAAGAAATTGTAAAAGATTTTGATTTAGTGGTTTCCCTTACTAGAACTTTTGAGGGTTTTGGCTTAGCAATTGTAGAGTCAATAATGTCCAATATTCCTGTCATTACAACTAAAGTTGGGGCAATAGAAGAATATTTAACTAAAGAATACTGTGAAATCATAGAGCCAGGTTCGATTGATCAAATCAAAGAATCGATTTTAGATTATCATAAAAACCGAGCTAATTGGATAAACAGGTCAATCAAAGCAAAAAAATATATTGAACAAAATTTTAGTGCTGAAAAAATGGCAGACGAATATAAAAGTCATTTAGAGCAAAAATTAAATCAAAATTAAATTAAAAATATATGAACAATTTTAAAATGATAAAATTATTTAATTACAAAGTAATTAAGAAGTCAAAAGGAAAAATTTTTAAATATCTAACAAAAAAAGATAAAATATTTAAAGGTTTTGGTGAAGTTTATATTTCAGTTTTAGCCAAAAAAGAAATACGTGCATGGAAAAAAAATAAAAAGGCCTTTATGAATCTATTTGTTATTAAAGGAAAAGTTAAATTCGTTTTTTTTGATGATAAAAGTTCTAAATTTAAGTATTTTATACTAAATCAAAATAAAAGTTTTGGTTTAGCTGTTCCACCAAAAAATTGGTATGGATTTAAGAACTTGTCTAAAAACAAAAGCGAAATAATGAATATTTTAAATATTACTCACAACACAAAAGATATAAATAATAAAAAAATAAATGAAATTAATTTCAAATGGTAAAAAAAAATAAAATTAAATGTTTAATTACTGGAGGAAGTGGTTTTCTAGGATCGCACCTTGCTGATGAATTAAGCTCAAAAAAATACGAGGTTACCATATATGATATTAAAAAATCGAGATGGATTAACAAAAAACAAAAATTTATAAAAGGAAGTATACTTAACTTTAAAAAATTGAAAAAAACTTGCAAAAAGCAAGATATTGTTTTTCATTTCGCCTCTTTAGCTGATCTAAATAGGGCTTGGAATAGTCCTGTTGATACTGTTAATCAAAATATTTTAGGAACAACTTTTGCTCTTGAGGCTGCTAAACAATGCAAACTAAAAAGATTTATTTTTGCAAGTTCAATTTATGTAAATAGTATTGATGGTGGATTTTATAGAAGTAGCAAGAAAGCTGCTGAAGATTATATTGAGGAGTATAGTAAGAGATTCAATCTCAAATTCACCATTTTAAGATATGGATCTCTTTATGGTGAAAGGGCTGATAAAAGTAATGGCCTTAAAAAAATTATAGAAAATACCATCAAAAAAAGAAAAATTGAGTATCATGGTAATAAAAAAACTGAAAGACGCTATATCAATGTAAAAGATGCTGCAAAACTAAGCGCCTTAGCCCTAAATAAAAAATATATAAATAAACATCTAGTTATTACAGGCAGTAAAATAATTAAAATCAATAAAATGTTAAAAATGATATCTAAAATTCTTAATATAAAAAATAAAATATTATATAAAAAGAGAGAAATACCAGGGCATTATATTAAAAACCCAAACACATTTAAACCTAATTATGGTAAAATTTTAAAATTTAAGTCAAAATATAAATTTGAAGATGATTTAAAAAATATGATTAAGAATATTTGAAATTATGATTATTGCTATAATGATTGGAAGGGCAGGGAGCAGAGGTTTTCCAGGGAAAAACACAAAAAAAGTTTTAGGGAAAGCAATGTGCGAATATCCTTTGATAGCTGCAAAAAAATCAAAATTTGTAAATAAAATATATGTAGCTACTGATTGTAATAAAATAAAAAAAATATCCAAAAAATACAATACTGAGTTTATAGATAGACCCTCAAAATTAAATAATAGTAAAGCGTTAGGTGATCATGTTTTTGAATATACTTACTTTCAAATCAAAAAAAAATTAATAAAAGAAAATAAAAAAATTAAACTTGTTGTTTTACTATTTGCAAATGCACCAACAATCAATGCAAAAATTATTGATAAAGGAATTAAGCTTTTGAAAAAAAATAATAAATTTGACTCTGCTGTTTCAACGTCAATTTATAATATGTGGAGTCCACTTAGAGCGAGGAAACTAAGCAAGAAAGGTAACCTAGTGCCTTTTGTAGATTTTAATTATTTTGGTAATCCCAAGACTTTAAATTGCGACCGAGACTCCCAAGGCAATGTTTATTATGCAGACATGTCCGTTTCAGTAGTAAGACCCAGGTGTTTAGAAAATCTTAAAAAAGGTTTGTTACCACAAAAATGGATGGGAAAAAAAATTGCACCTATCAGATCTTGGGGTGGTTGCGACGTAGATTTTGAGTGGCAAATTCCTTTAGTTGAATATTGGATAAAAAAAAATATTTAAATTTTCATTACCAGGAAGTTAATAATGAAAGAAATTAAAAAAGAATATATAAAATTTGTTCTGAATTACAAACCTTTCACCTGGGAGGTCAGAAAAAAGGATAAAAGAGAAAATATTAAAAATAAGCATAGTTTTGAAATAGGTTTTATAAGATTTTTTAAAGTATTTGAATTATTAAAAAAATTAAATACACGTTTCTCAAAACCTAAAATAATTGATGTAGGAGCATTTCCGGGAAACATGATTAAATTAAGCAAAGAAGTTTTTAATGATTATAATGATTACACAGCTGTTGGTTTGGATTTAGATAAAGAATTTGTTGATAAAGTAAAAAAATATGATGTAAAATGTATCGATACAGAGATAGATCCAAATTTTCCTGATGCGAAAAATACAAAAGCATGGAATTTAAATAATTTCGATATTTGTTATTTATTAGATACAATCGAGCATTTGGTTGATCCGATATTTTGTTTAGAAAAAATTAATAAGTCCCTCAAACCTGGTGGATATTTGATTATAACAACAGACAATATTACAAATTTTTTTTATATATTCAGAATGATCACAAAAGGTGATAGTCCAAATGTACATCCAATTTTATCTTCAATGTTTTTTAAAGGTAATCACAGGCCTCATAATAAGGAATATAGCAAAGGGGAACTTAAATTTTTATTAAATCACACTGGTTTTGAAATAGAAAGACATGAATATTTTGATAGGATGCAAGGTGAATTTAGTATTTTAAATAATAAATTAAAAAAAAATAATTTGAATTTATCAATTAAAGGTATTATCAAATTTTTACTGAAAAAAATTTTTTATTTCTTTCCTCATTTTAATAACCATCAAATAATTTTAGCGAAGAAAATAGAAAATATTGATGAAATGACAAGACCAGGTCCAACATCATCTGAGGAAAAGTGGATGGAGCTGAGACAAAAAACTATCGGGTATTAAATGACAGAAACAAAAATATATAAAAAATTAGGTAGTTTTAAAAATATTAACTTAGACAATTTAAATTTTAATTCTGAGACAGAAAGAATTAAAAAAATCTTTGATGATAATACGTTTATTACGAAATTATCGGATTATGAAAAAAAAATCATTTTAGATGTTAAAGAAGAATTGTTTTTAAAAAAAAATTCAACTTTCAAACTTAATAATTACGTCATTGAAGAAATTAAGACAATTCCAGATGATAAATTATTATTATATTTATTTCACAGATACAGATATGAAATTCATCCCGAGAAGAACATTTTAGATGAATATCCGCCGTATCTTCAAATAGAGCCAAGTTCAATATGTAATTACAGATGTGTATTTTGTTTTGAAAGTGATAAATCATTCACCAATAAAAAATCTGGGTTCATGGGGACAATGAATTTAGATTTATTTAAAAGTATAATCGATAAAGCAGTGGGAAATATTGAATTTTTATCTCTTGCTTCTAGAGGTGAACCATTAGTATCAAAATCAATAAATGATATGCTAAGATACACCGAAGGAAAATTTCTAAACCTAAAATTAAATACTAATGCATCATTACTTAATGAAGAAAAAATTCACGCAATTTTATCTGGTGGTGTAAAAACTCTTGTTTTCTCAGCTGACGCAGCTGATGAAAAACTTTACTCTGAACTTAGAGTAAATGGAAATTTAAAAACAGTTTTAAAAAACATTGAGCTCTTTAATGATATAAAAGAAAAGAAATATCCAAACAGCAAGATTATTACGAGAGTTTCTGGAGTTAAAGTAAATGATAAACAAGATTTTAAAGAAATGAATAGTTTTTGGAGCAAACTCGTAAATCAAGTTGCTTTTGTAGATTATAACCCTTGGGAAAATGTTTATAATAATAAACCAAATGAGATCACCACACCATGTTCTGATTTGTGGCGAAGAATGTTTATTTGGTGGGATGGAAAAGTAAATCCTTGCGATACAGATTACAAATCACAATTAAGCATTGGAAATGTTAAAAATTTTGATCTAAAAGAATTATGGAATTCAAAAAAATATAATGATTATAGAGAGAAGCATTTAAAAAAAGAAAGATCCAAAATTAGTCCTTGTAAAGGATGCGTTGTAACATAAAAATTTTATGAAAAATATTCTTATATTGGGCGGAAGTTCAGATATAGCGTTTGAATTAATACCTAAATTATTGAATCGAGGATGCAAGGTAACTGCACACTACTCAAAAAATAGTAAAAGATTAAACTCTTTAATGAAAAAAAATAAAAATCTTAAAATTTTTAAAAAAGATTTTTCAAACTTATCAAATTCAAATTTAAACAGATTTTTAAAAATTAAAGAAGTTAGTAATAATGATACCATTATAAACCTTATAGGTTTCATGGATAATAAAACATTTAATAATACAAGTATGGATCAAACTATAAACTCATTAAAAATTAATATGTTGATACCAATTTTTATTATAAGAAAAAATTTGGATTATATGACCAAGATAAATTATGGTCGTATACTTAATTGTACAAGCATAGGAATAAAATTTGGGGGTGGTGATTTTTCATATAATTACAATTTATCAAAACATTCTTTAGAGTTTGTTCCTAAATATTTAAAAATTTTATCAAAAAAAAATATTTTAGTTAACAATCTGCGGATTGGATATACGAACACCAAAATACATAAAAGAATGAAGAAGAATCTTAAAGGTAAAAACAGAATTAACCTAATACCAATGAAAAGAGCAGCTAATCCATTAGAAATTGTAGAATATATACTTAACTTAATTTCTAAAAGAAATTCTTATATGACAGGAGAAACCATCACAGTAGCAGGTGGAGAGTAAAAGATAGTATTTCAATTTCATATTTAAAGAAAATATTAATAATGACTAAACAAAAAAACAAAATTGTTTGGAATAATGTCAGAAATTTATATGTCGAATGGGTTTCGAAAACAGAGTTAAGAAATTTTTTCTCAAACGAATTACTTATAAATGGATTTTCATTATGGTGGGTTACAACTTTAGTTTCTAAAGATAATGTAAATAATAAAACTTGGTATGTAGATCTTAAAAAAAATTTATATGATAAAAAATCTGGTCAAAATCATTATAATAAATTTAAGTTTTCTGTAATTTTTGTACTTAAATTTATTAAAAACTTTATTTATCAAATTATATGGTTGTTTTTGATAAAATTAATCTCTTATACAAGGTTAAAAAACATTAAAAAATCAAATTGTTTTCACTCATACAACTATAATTTTTTTTGGGATGAAAAGCAAAAAACTTTTACTGATAGATGTTATAAAAATATTTTTAAAATAAATAATAAAAATAATTTCTATTTAATAAATATAATTAACAAAAGTAACTTTTTTCAGAATTATGTAAAATATAAAACAAATAAAAATACATATATAATAGCTGATGAATATGTATCTTTCAGTGAAATTTTTCAAATTTATTTAAACACACTTACATGTTTTTTTAAACTTTTGAAGTATTTAAAAGATAAAAATAAGATATTTTTTATTAAAAATAAAAATTGCAAAGGAGTTTTGGAGCCATTTTTACTATCTTCCTTTTCAGGAGAAATACAAAATTCTATTATTATGGCACATGGGATTAAAAATTTTTATAAAAAAAATAAGATAGATATTTTTATAAATTATGGTGAGTTTACACCCGGCTATAGATCAATTTATTATTTTTTAAAAAATATTCCAAATAATCCAAAAATAATTACTATTCAACATAGTAATTCAAACTATAACTTGCTTTACACATTTAACAAAAAAAATGAGTTTTCGAACAATAAAAAAATCCAGGAAGGCAAATATTTTTCTCCATCCCCAGATATTTATTTAACACATGGAAAGCAATTTAATGATCTCTTAAGTAAATATTTTGCGAAAAATTTAATTATAGGCCCCATAAAATACGATCATCACTTTGTTACAAATAAAAAAAAAAAAATTATAAAAAAAAATAAAAAACAAAAAAATATTTTAATTTGCCCATCGATAGGTGATGAGGATACATTGCTTAATATGTTGCAAAAATCTGTTAATCAAAAACATAAATTTATTATTTCTCCGCACCCTACTTTTAGACATATTGTAAAAAGATATAAAAAAGTTCTCAGTGACTTATGCAATTTTTCATATAGTAAACAAAAAACTACTTATGACTTGTTATATGATGCCGATCTAGTTGTATGTGGTTTTTCATCCATAGCAGATGAGGCGATGATTGCTGGTATACCTGCATTAAGGATTCTTGATTTATCTGAACCATTTTACCACGACCCAAGAGACAAAATAAAAATTATATCTCATGAAAGAAAATTAAAAAAAATTTTATCAAGAAACAATTTTTCAACTTTTTTACCAAAAGATAATAAAAAAATTAAAAATTTCTTTTATTACAAATTAGACAATAAAGCTTCAACAAGATTTTGGAAAATAATAAATAAACTAAAATGAAGTTAAAAAACTTTCTTTGCCCAAACTTTAAAACAAAACTAATAAGAGTTGGAAGAGATAATGACGGCGGATATTGTATTTCTGAAGAGGCATTAAAAAATACAAAAATTTTATACAGTTTTGGGTTGGCAGATGACTGGTCGTTTGAAGAAAATTTTTTAGTCAAGAATAAAAATACAGATATTTATGTATTTGATTGCTCTGTTAATTGGAAATTTTGGATTAAAAAGCTTATTAAAGACTTTATAGAATTATTAAAAATGAAAAAAACAATTAAAAATTTTATTAAAGATTTTTTTTGCTATTTTCATTATCTTATTTTCTTTAGTAAAAAAAGAGTAACCCATATAAAACAAAATATTGTAGAACAAAATAATAATTTATCTGAAGATAAAAATATTCAATCATCAACAATGAAATCTATTTTATCATCTTACGGAAAAGATAAATTTTTCCTTAAAGTTGATATTGAAGGTAATGAGTATAGAATTTTAGATGCGATTGTAGAAAACCAAGATGGATTAGAGTGTTTAGCTATAGAATTTCATAATATTGATTTGATGGAAGTTCATATTAGAAATTTTATAAAAAATTTTAAATTAGATTTGGTACATGTTCATGTTAATAACTTTGGTGGTTGTAATAGCCAAGGGTATGCGAAGGTAGTAGAAGCAACTTTTTCAAAAAATACGTATAATCAAAAAAGATCAAATGAGGAAAAAATTTTTCCTAACCCATCGATTGATCAGCCAAATGATAAAAATAAAATAGAGGAAAATATAATTTTTGATTAGTTGATATGAAATCGTTAATTTTTTTTAAAAATAAAAAAGTATTAGTAACTGGGCATACAGGATTTAAAGGATCGTGGCTTAGTTTGTGGCTAAGTAGTTTAGGTGCTAAAGTCGTAGGTATTTCAATTGATAATCAAAGTAAAAATTCTCATTTTACTATAAATTCTTTAGGAAATAAAATTTATAGAGATATAAGATCAGACGTAAGAAATTTACAAAAATTAAAAAAAATAATTCTAAAACATAAACCTGATATTATTTTTCATCTAGCTGCACAGTCACTTGTTAAAAAATCATATAATGACCCTGTAAAGACTTTTACTTCAAACTCTGTTGGAACATTAAATATTTTAGAGTCTTTAAGATTTCTTAAAAAAAGGTGTACTGCAATTATTATAACCAGCGATAAAAGTTACAAAAATCTTGAAATCTCTAGGGGTTATAAAGAAAATGACTTACTTGGGGGTAAAGACCCTTATAGCGCCTCTAAAGCCTCAGCCGAGTTAATTATTCAATCTTACATTGACTCTTTTTTTTCAAAAAAAAATTCAAAAATAAGAGTTGGCGTAGCAAGAGCAGGAAATGTAATTGGTGGTGGGGATTGGTCAAAAGATAGGTTAATACCTGATTGCGTAAAAGCTTGGGGTAAAAATAAAAAAGCAATTATAAGAAATCCAAAATCCACACGTCCCTGGCAACATGTTTTAGAGGTACTTTTTGGATATTTAATTTTTGCAAAAAAACTTAGTAATAATAGCAATTTCCATGGAGAAGTATTTAATTTTGGACCTAGTAAAAATAATAATTTTACAGTGATTCAATTAGTAAAAAAAATTAATAAGTTCTGGAAAAAAATTTCTTGGAAAATAAAAAATGAAAAAGATAATATGGTAGAGTCTAAATTGTTAAAATTAAATAGTGGAAAAGCAAGAAAATTATTAAAATGGAAGACTGTTTTAAATTTTGATGAAACTATATATTTTGTTTCAGATTGGTATAAAAATTACTTTTTAAAAAATAAAAAAATCATATCCGAAAAACAATTAAAAAAATTTGAAAAAATTTTAGAAAAAAGAATTAATTTAAAATGAAAGTTGTTATTTTAGCTGGAGGTCTTGGTACGCGTATTTCTGAATATACAAAAACAAAGCCAAAACCGATGATTGAGATACGAGGAAAACCTTTAATATTTTATATTATGAAACAATATGCAAGATATGGGTTTACAGATTTTATTATTGCTCTTGGTTATAAAGGAGATGTCATCAAGAGATATTTTAAAAAAAATTTGTATAATTGGAAAATTAAATTAATAGATACAGGTAAAAATACAATGACCGGAGGTCGTATTAAAAGACTGAAAAATTATTTAAAAGATGAAACTTTTATGCTGACATATGGTGATGGCATATCAAATATTAATTTGAAAAAATTATTAAGTTTTCATAAAAAAAATAAAAAAATGATTACGCTTACAGCAGTAAGACCTCCCGCAAGGTTTGGAGCATTAAAACTAAAAGGTAATCGTGTTAGTTATTTTAAAGAAAAATCAAGAATGGATGAGGGATGGATAAACGGAGGATTTTTTGTTGTTGAGCCAAGGTTTTTAAATTTTATTCAAAATGACAAAACTTATCTAGAAAGAGAACCACTTGAAAAAGTTTGTAAAAAAAATGAATTAGCTGGTTTTAAACATTACGGATTCTGGGAATGTATGGACACTAAAAGAGACAAGGATAGAATTGAGCAAATTTTAAAAAAAAATCCCCTTTAAAATAATTTTAAATGCAACAATCTAATAATTTAATCAGTATTATTATGAACTGTCATAATGGTGAAAAATATCTTCAAGAAAGTATAAATAGCATTTTATCACAAACTTATAAAAACTGGGAATTAATTTTTTGGGACAATTCATCTAGTGATAACAGCAAGGATATTGTTAAAAGTTTTTCAGATAAAAGAATCAAATATTTTTTTTCTAATAGATTTTGTAACTTATATGAGGCAAGAAATCTTGCTGTAAAGGAATGCAAAGGTAAATATATTACCTTCTTAGATACTGATGATGTATGGTTAAAAGATAAATTAGATCAGCAAATAAATTTTATTACAAAAAATAAAAATTTTAAAATTATATTCTCGAATTTCTACATTTTAGATGAATTGAAAAATACTAAAAAAATAAGACATAAAATTAATTTACCATCAGGAGACATAACTCAGAATTTACTTAATTATTATTCGATAGGAATTCTCACAGTTTTTATGGAAAGAAGTATTTTTGATAGTCATAAGTTTGATAAGGATTATAATATTGTAGGAGACTTCGATTTTTTTATAGCACTTAGTCAAATTTATAAAATTGGAAGTATTCAAAAACCCTTATCCATATATAGAAATCACTCATCGAACTATTCAAATAAAAGAATAAAAATTTATATAGATGAATTAAAAAGCTGGATTAAAAAAAATGAAGAAAATTTTAAAAAAAAAGGGTTTAAAATAACCGATCAAAAAATTTACCTATATAAACTTCAATTAAAATATTTTTTTAAATCTTTTTTTAAATTTTAATTCATATAAACCCAAAAGAATTCCAATTAAGAAAAAAATATAAGCGGAATTTACAGTCGAGAAAAAATCCCCATGACTTCTGAATGGAAAAAATTCTAATATCAAACAAAGTAAAATTGCATTAAAAAACAATTTAAAACTTTTAATATCTTTTTTTTGTTTATAACCTAAGTTGTATAAAACAACAAAAATTGAGCAGGCAATGGTTACCATAAGAAAAAAGAAACCAATTATTCCCACATCGTTTAAAATACCTAAATAAAAGTTATGTGGATGATTTTCGCACATTCTATTTGGTAAATGTTTTTTCTCTAAACAGGTATATCTAAATGATTTTATACCTCTACCTAAAAATGGGCTATCATTAAAAATGTCTATTGATGTAATAAAAATTACAGTATGCCCTGAGTATTTTGATATTATAAAAATATTTTCCTTATTTTTTTCAAATGTTTCAGTTTGATAAAATGCTTTTCCTGAATTTTTATACTTCGTAAATTCTGGATATTCTCTTTTAAGCTCATCATTAATTTCCGTAAAACTTGGAATACCATCAATAAAACTATTATATCTACTTTTTAAACTTTGGTTGTTTGATATTAAAACACTCAAGAAAACTATTATAAAAAAAGATATAATTACGGTATAATTAAATTTTTTTAATCCCCATACTAATGGTGCTAAAAAAAGAAATATTAAAAACATAACAGTTGGCATTCTGTTTCCAGATAACAAAATTCCAAAAAAACATAAAGTTATCAAAATAAAATAAATTAAGTATGACTTTAAATTTTTTTTATTTATAAACAGTGGGATTGCAAAAAAACCTAGGATACAAAATCTTTGGATATATCCTCCCGCAATTCTCTCATCTCCGAATAAGCCAGAATTTTTATATGCATTAGCAGACTCAAATCCTAAAATATTAAATCCAGCAAAATGCTGAAAAATAATATCTCCTGCGACTAAACAAGAAAATATCAGGCAAGATAAAAAAAGTTTATTAAAATTTAATTCTCTAGAAACGACCATGGATCTTAAGACAAGTAACAAAATAAAATATCTTAAATATAAAAAAGATTTCAATATATTACCATTATTACTATTTAATAAATTTTCTAAAATTGTTGTTAAAATAATTATAAGAAAAAATATAGCTATAAATACTAGTAACTGATTTTTCTTAAAATCAAATAATTTTTTTTTATAATAAAAAAAACCAATTATTGAGATGAGTAAAATTTGTATATTTACGAAAAGATTACCTAATATGAAAGTCAGAGGAAAAAAGATAAATAAAAAATTTAATGTGTTCTTATGTATTAAATTTAAATTTTTTATTTTCATACAAATATTTTATATCCTTTTTCATAAAAAACATGATATATCAAATGTTTTTTATTTATTTTAATTAGGGCGTGTAGTTCAATGGTAGAACGCTACGTTGACATCGTAGAGGTCATAAGTTCGATTCTTATCACGCCCACCAACTTTATAATTAATCATATTTTACTTTCCTAAATAAACTTATTTAAGTTTTAAAATTTAAATTTTCTTATGTTTTTTATTAGAACTGTGTTATTCTTCAAAATTTAAAATTCAAAATGAAGCACCCAAAAATTGATGTAATAATACCTAATTTTAACAAAGAAAAATTTTTAAATGACAGTATTAATTCTGTAATTAATCAAGACTATCAAGACTGGAATTTATATATAATAGACGATAATTCTACCGATAAATCACTTAAAATTTTGGAAAAATTTGAAACTAATCCAAAAATTAAAATAATTAAACTTAGTAAAAATAAAGGACCAAGTTTTTGTAGAAATCTTGGAATAAGATTGTCGAAATCTGAATTTATATCTTTTTTAGATTCAGATGATTTTTGGTCAGAAAAAAAATTATCGGGCCAGATAAAATTTATGGAAGACAACAATTATGATTTCACATTCAATGATTATCATTCGTTTCTTGATAACGGAAAAAAGAAAAATATTGGCAAAACAAATATTGTGTCAGAATTTAACTTTGATAAATTTACTAAAAACTCATCAATAAACTCCTCAACGATGATTTTGAGAAGAAAAATTACAAAGGGTATTTTTTTTAAAAAACTCCCATTACTTGAAGATTATCTATTTAAGTGTGAGCTATTAAAGAGAGGAGTCATAGCTTATAAATTTAATAAAAATTTTGATTATTATAGAATAATTGAAAATTCTAGATCTAGTAAAAGACTGAAAAATGTTTCTAATTTATGGATAATAAATAAGAAATTTAATAAATTTAATTTCTTTAAAAATCTTATATCCGTTTTACTAATATCAATAAATTCTATAAAAAAATACGGATTTAAGTAATTTTTATTCTATTTACAACTCCGATTAAAAATATTATAAAACTCTGCCTGGCGATTATTGCGAAGGGGTAATACCCGATCCCATTCCGAACTCGGAAGTCAAGCCCTTCAGCGCCGATGGTACTTTGTCTTAAGATACGGGAGAGTAGGACGTTGCCAGGCTTAAATTATGAAAATAGCTAGTTCATTAAAATCTATAAAGAAGAGAGATCTCGATTCGAAGTTGGTTAGAAGAAGAGGAAAGATTTATATAATTAATAAAAAAAAACCAAAATTTAAAGCTAGACAGGGTTAATTTTAGCTATGAATGTTGGGTCAACAAAAGAATCAAATCCAGAAAAAAGAATTTCAATTACCCCAGAAACATCAAAAAGCTTTAAAAATTTAGGATTAAAAGTCTTTTTAGAAAAAGGATTTGGAGAAAGTTTGGGTTTTAGTGACAAGAATTATACTGATAATGGCGTTGTAATTCTAAACAATTCCTCAGAAGTTTTATCTAAATTAGACTTAGTTTGTAAAGTTAATTTTCCTGATGCTAAAGAACTAGGACAAATTAAAGAAAACTCTCACTTAATTGTATCAAATTACAATCCTGAAAAAGAAAAACAATTTCTTAAAAATAAATTAAATATTTTTGCATTAAATTTACTTCCAAGAATAACAAGAGCTCAATCAATGGATGTTCTTTCTTCTCAAGCTAACCTAGCAGGTTATAGAGCTGTTATAGAGTCAATATATGAATACCAAAAGGCAGTTCCAATGATGATGACTGCAGCAGGTACAGTTCCTGCAGCAAAAGTTCTAGTAGTTGGTGCGGGAGTTGCAGGATTACAGGCAATTGCAACTGCAAAAAGATTAGGAGCAATAGTTTCTGCTACAGATGTAAGATTAACGGCAAAGGAACAAGTTGAGAGTTTAGGTGGAAAATTTTTAACAGTAGAGGGTTCTGAAAATTTAGAGACAAAAGGTGGTTATGCTAAAGAAGCAAGTGATGATTTTAAAAAGAAGCAAGCAGAAATGTTGGAAAACGCAGCATCAAAAAGTGATATTATTATTTGTACAGCTTTAATACCCGGAAGACCTGCACCAAGAATTATAACTGAAAAAATGATAGACAAGATGAAATCTGGATCTATTATTTTTGATCTAGCTGTTGCTCAAGGTGGTAATGCAGCTTACTCAGAAGTAGATAAAGTTGTTAATAAAAAAGGGACAAAAATAATTGGAATATCTAATGTAATGAATAAATTACCTTTAACAGCGTCAAATTTATATGCAAAAAATTTATTCAGTTTTGTTAGAAATCTTTATAGTAAAGAAAAAAAACAATTCGTTATTAATCTTGAAGATGAAATTATTAAAAACACTTTATTAAAGGAGTAGAATTATTATGGAAATTGATCCGTTTATATTTAGATTTAGTATTTTTATTTTAGCAATTTTCGTTGGTTATTATGTTGTTTGGAGCGTTACACCTTCACTTCATACTCCTCTAATGTCTGTAACTAATGCAATTTCTTCAGTAATTATTGTTGGTGCAATTATAGCTGCTTTAGCAGGGTCATCAGAAAATATTTTCGAAATATCAAGCATTTTTGGATTTTTAGCAATAGTTTTAGCAGCAGTAAATATTTTTGGTGGATTCTTAGTCACTCAAAGAATGCTTCAAATGTACAAGAAAAAGAAGAAAAATAAATAATGATCTCAGCAAACTTATCAGCAATATTTTATTTAGTTTCTGGAATACTTTTTATTCTTGCACTTAGGGGTTTATCTTCGCCCGAAACATCCAGACAAGGAAATCTTTTTGGAATTTTAGGAATGATAATTGCTATAACTGTTACTTTTCTAACAGTAGGTAACTTTTCTACTTCAACAATTTATGTGTTTATATTTTTACTTATTGGTGGGGCAATTGGAGCATTTATTGCTTTCAAAATTCCAATGACTGCTATGCCAGAGTTAGTAGCTGGATTTCATAGTCTTGTTGGTTTAGCTGCAGTTTTTGTAGCAATATCCGCATTTAAAAACCCAGAAGCTTTTAACCTTGGTGTGCCGGGCGATATAAAACTAGCTAGCTTAATAGAGATGTCAATTGGTGCAGCAGTAGGTGCAATAACTTTTTCTGGTTCAATAATAGCTTTTTTAAAACTTAGAGGAATAATGTCAGGATCTCCTATTACTTTTACAGGCCAACACATTGTTAATTTATTAATTGGAATATCTATTTTTGTACTAATTTATTTTTTATGTAGTTCACAGTCAGAAAGCTTCTTTTGGAGCATGATTGCAATATCTTTTTTAATTGGTGTTCTTTTGATTATTCCAATTGGAGGAGCAGATATGCCTGTGGTAATTTCAATGTTGAATTCTTATTCTGGTTGGGCAGCAGCTGGTATTGGTTTTACCTTAGAAAATACAGCATTAATAATTACAGGAGCACTTGTAGGATCATCTGGTGCAATTCTTTCATATATAATGTGTAAAGGAATGAATAGATCATTCTTTAGTGTGATACTTGGTGGATTTGGCGGAGATTCAAGCGTTAGCAAAGATAAGAAAAAAGATCAAAAGCCAGTTAAGAGCGGTAATGCAGAAGACGCAGCATTTCTTTTAAAAAATGCTTCTTCAGTAATTATAGTACCAGGGTATGGTATGGCAGTTGCACAAGCTCAACATGCATTAAGGGAGATGGTAGATACTTTAAAGAAGAATGATATTAAAGTTTCTTATGCTGTTCACCCTGTAGCTGGAAGAATGCCTGGACATATGAATGTTTTATTAGCAGAAGCAAACGTACCATATGATGAGGTATTTGAATTAGATGATATTAATAATGACTTTGCAAATACAGATGTTGCTTTTGTCATTGGTGCTAACGATGTTACTAACCCTGTCGCAAAAACAGATCCGCAGAGCCCAATTTTTGGAATGCCAGTATTAGATGTGGAAAAATGTAAGTCTGTCTTATTTGTTAAAAGAAGTTTATCCCCAGGGTACGCAGGTGTTGACAATGAACTCTTCTACCGTGAAAATACCATGATGTTATTTGCTGACGCTAAAAAAATGACAGAAGACATAGTTAAAAACATTTAAAAATGCCAAAAACAAAAATCTTCTGTGATATTGCCGACAGTAAGGCAATAAATAAGTTTAATAAAAAATCAATTGTTAATGGTTTTACTACCAATCCTAGCTTAATGAGAAAAGCTGGCGCCAAAAGTTACGAAAAATATTCAAAAATTTTACTAAAAATTTGTAAAAAGAAACCAATTTCTTTAGAAGTCTTTGCAGACAATTTTAAAGATATGGAAAAACAAGCTTTAAAAATAAACTCTTGGGGAAAAAATATTTACGTTAAAATCCCTGTAGTAAACAGTAAAGGCAAGTTCACCGGTCAATTGATAAGAAAATTAAACAAAAAAAGAATTAAACTTAATATAACTGCTGTTTATACAATTGCTCAAGTTAAGAAAATCAATAGATGTCTGGATAATAAAACTAATTCAATCATTTCAATTTTTTCTGGTCGTATGGCTGATGTTGGAAAAGATCCAGTACCCATTATCAAAAAAGCTGTTCAAATGACCAATAAAAAAAATAAGGTTGAAATACTTTGGGCAAGCGTAAGAGAGCCGTATAACTATATTCAAGCCAAGCAATTAGGTTGCCAAATCATTACAATGCCACCTAAAATAATTGAAAAAGTATCTAATTTCGGAAAGTCATTTGACCGACTAACCAAAGATACTGTGATAGCATTCTTAAAAGATAGTAGAAAATCAAAGTTTAGAATTTAGGTTTTCTCAAAAAAATATAGTCAAAATTGAAAAATATAGAATAATTTGGTTAAATATAAAAATGAAAAATATCTATACTTGGGCGGCTAATCCTGCAAAAAGAACTGTCACTGTAGGTGATATTATAAAAGCTAAAGGAAAAAAAATTCTTACACAAGTAACTGCAAATAATTCATTAGAGGCAAAAGCAGCTGAAGAAGCTGGTTTTGACATGATAATAGGAAGTGCTTCAAATGTTAAGAAGGTTCGGGAAGGATCTAAATCTCTTTTTTATACAGCAGCACTTGAACTACATAATTATCCTACAGCCGAAGATGTGTTACGTGGTGCCTTTAAAGCTTTAGAGAATGGTGCTGATGCGGTTATGACTGCTAGAAGTATGGATGTTGTTACTATACTTGCAAAAGAAGATGTTCCAGTTATGGGTCATTTAGGTTTAGTTCCTAGAAAATCAACATGGATTGGTGGATTAAGAGCTGTAGGTAAAACTGCTGATGAAGCATACGAATTATATAAAAAATTTAAACGTTTAGAAGATGCTGGGGCCTTTTCAGCCGAATGTGAAGTTATTCCTGAAAATATTATGGGGGAAATATCAAAAAGGACAAGTATTGTTACTGTATCTCTTGGATCTGGAAAAAAAGCCGATGTTATGTATCTCTTCATGAATGATATCTGTGGTGAGCAAGAAAAGTCCCCTAGACATGCAAAAGCTTATACAAATTTAAAAAAGATGAAAGATGAAATTGAAATCGAAAGAGTTAAAGCCTTAAAAGCATTTATTAAAGATAGTTTAGAGGGGAAGTTTCCTAGGCCTGAAAATTCAGTAAATGTTAGTGAAGAAATTCTAGAAAATTTTAAAAAGAAACTTTAATCTTTTTTAATAGGGATAGTCGGGTGTCTAGCTGTTGAAGTAACAATATTTTTCTTAAGCTGCATTTCTCTAAACACAATATATAAACCTGCGCCTATTATTATTATATTTCCGATATAATTATTTAGTGTTGGAATTTCAGAGAAAACAAAATAACCCACTAAAACCCCACCAAATATTTGTACATATAGAATTGAGCCAAAAATAGCTCCGGGTAAATGTCTTGCTGCATTTACCACAAAAATTGTTGCAATTCCCCTCATTAATCCTGCCGCTCCATTTAACATTAAGTGGTCTAAAGAGACTGGCTTAAAAATAAATAAGGCAAAAACTCCTGTTAAAACAAGCATTAATATTTTTCCATAAATCAAAAATGAAAATAAATTTTCTTTAAAGCCGTACTTTCTAACTATTAAATAACTTGCTGATGCAAATATTGGGCAGAAAAGCGCCAAAAAAATATAATTATCATACTCTGTACCAAAAGGATTAATTGAAATTATTGCTCCAATAAAACCAATCAATATTGCTGTAAACCTTTTCCATCTTACCACCTCACCTAAAAAGAAAACTGATCCAAGAGTGATTAACAAAGGAATTAAAAATACAATGCTGTACATCGTAACCATTGGTAATCGGTAAAAACCGGTGTAACCGAAAAATAATGCTAAAGCCATTGTTAAAGCTCTAAAAAAATGAACTGTAAAGTTAGCTTTTTTTAATTTTCTCCAACCGTTTAAAGTTTGTGTGTATAAAACTATTGGGATTAAAGCGAACCAGGAATTTACAAAAATAATTTGAACAATTGAATAATCTGAACCTAAATATTTAACAATAGAGTCACTTCCTACAAACAGGAAATAAGCAAAGCATGCAAGAATAAAGTCTGTAAGGTAGACCCTTTCCGTAACTGATTTCATTAATTAATTTAATTTCTTAGAATAATCTTGCTTGGAATGTTTATAAATAGGTAAATAATATTTAAATGTATAACCCTTGTTTAATGATTTCATGTAAGCTTTGTTCCAAAGAGCGACCCACTGCTGGTAAGTTTTAACTTTGATTTTTTCTTTTTTGGCACTTCTTACATAAAAACTTGGTAGTGGTTCTCTACCTGAACTTTGACCAGCTTTATGAAACCTAATGTCCATACTTATCCTAATATTTTTCGAAACATTTGGAAGAGAACAGTGAATCAATCTTTTATCTAAAATAATTATATCGCCAACGTCAGCTTCAAGCGGAACCATTTTGCTATATTTATGGATAAGTTCTGAATTTTTTATTTCCACCTGACCTTTTGATCCGTGATGGTGATTTAAAAGACCTAGTTTATTACTTTTAGGTACAGCCAACATACAACCATTCTTAGCATTAGTTTTTGTAAATGGTATCCAGACTGTCACCAAGTCAGTTTTGAATCTTGCTTTTTTATTCATAGTTCCTTCATCTTGGTGCCATGGTGTTCTACCAATTAAACCATCCATAAAATTTTTGCCTGAATTTATATTTGGTTTTTTCACCCTAAAAGTTTGTATTGGGTTTGAAAAAATTTCTTTACCAATAATTTTCTCAACCACATTTAAAATTTTATCCGATTTAATTAGATTGAATATTGATTCAGGATTAAAATATTCAACATTTTCATGTTTTTTAAAGTTTTGTGGGGGTCTACTATTAAAAATCTTTTCAAAAGTTAACCCAGATTTTTTAGTTAATGCAAAGTACTTATCCTGAAACTTTAATTTAAATAATCTTTTCGCTTCCTTTGTTGTAAAGTATTTTTCTATTAGTTTATCAGCTTTTGCTTCTAAATCATTGAGTACTGGCTTGATATCTTTTTGAAAATTAAGGACGTTTCTTATTCTTATGAAACCTTTGGCTTTTAGCTCTTTATTTATTTTGTTTTTCACAGTCTTAGAATCTTAGTTTATTAACTAAAATCATATACTCTTTGTATTAAACCGCAAGTGCCTTTCTCATTTCTTCGTCATCCATTTTTTTACCTAAATAAGCCTCAATTACAGCATTATCATCCTTGATCTGGGTAGGGGTACCCTCTGCTATCTTTTCACCATGATCAAGAACTGTAACTTTACTACAGGTATCCATAACCACTTTTAATATGTGCTCAATTATAATTAGTGTTAAGCCGTATTTTTCTTTTAACCGCATTAATATCTTCATCAAATTATCAACGTTCACTGGTGATAGACCTGCAGCAGGTTCGTCCAACATTAATAATTTTGGTTTTCCTGCAATAGCTCTAGCTAAAACAAGAAGTCTTCTTTGACCTCCTGATAGTTCACTTGCATTTAACTCTGCGTAGTCAGCCAAGCCTACAAAAGAAAGAAGTTCCATCATTTCCTCTTTAATGTTTTTCTCTTGATCCCATATTTTTTTTCTACCAGTAACAGCATCAATAAAACTATATGGCACTAAAGTGTGATAACCGGACATTACATTATTTATTACCGACATATCTTGATACAACCTCAGTAATTGAAATGTTCTAGCTAATCCAAGCTCTCCAACCTTGTGTGGAGGCTCATTAGTAATATCCTTACCATCAAACTCGATGTAGCTACCTGGATCTGGCTCATAAACACCAGATACTAAATTAAAAAAAGTACTTTTTCCCGAACCATTTGGGCCGATAATTCCTCTAATTTCGTTTGCTGGCAATTCAAAATCAACTTTATTTATTGCTTTTAATCCACCAAATGCTTTCATTAATTTATTTGTTTTTAATAGCATTATTTACTCGATGCTCCTGTTTTGGTTTTAAATCTTCTATCAATAAAGTATTTGTCAATAAATCCACCAATGCCTTTGGGCATAAATAGAATTGTAAATACTATTGTTAATCCAAAAATAAATAATTGATACTCATAAAGTGGCCTTGTTAAATCATAAACAATCGTAATAATAATCGCTCCAATTATTCCTCCCCAAATATGACCCAAACCACCAAAAACAACCATCGCTAAGAAAGTTACCATTTCAATTACAGTATAATTATTTGGATGAATATATCCTGGAGGTAAATGAGCGTATACTGCACCTGCGCCTCCTGCAAACATTGCGCTTAAAACAAAAGCTAACATTTTATGTTTTTTTACATTTATTCCTGATGCTGCTGCAGAAATTGGATCTTCTCTAACCGCCATAAAAGCTCTTCCAACTGACGATCTTAAAACACTAAATGAAAAATATATTGCTATCAGCATTATAGGCATTGCGATGTAGTAATATTTATCAGGAGTATCAAAAGGTACTCCAAAAATTATTGGCTGAGGTATATTGGAAATTCCATAAGTTGACATAAAAAAATCTCCGTTTTCAATAAACAATCGTATTGCTTCTCCACCACCAAGGGTAGCTAAGGCTAAATATGGACCTTCTAATCTAAAAGATGGAATTGCGAAAGCCATACCAAATAAACCAGCTATTAATATTGCTGCAGGCAAGGTTAACCATAAACCGGAACCTAAATATAAAAACATACATCCAGCGGTGTATGAACCGACTGCATATATCCCAACATGTCCTACAGTAACCTGACCGCAAAACCCTTTCACAATATTTAGTCCTGCAGCAACAATGATATTGATACAAATTAAACTTGCTAAATGTGATTGATATAAATCTGTAAAAAAAACAGATGGCACTAACATTAAAATTATAAAAGCAATAATAAAACCTAAGAAAGGATATTGTCTTATAATTTCTTTAAATTTATCCATTATTTTATTGCCTTAAGATTAAAAAATGAGCGGTAGTAATTAAACTACCGCTCATAAATTTTAGTTATTAAAGACCAGCACTAGCGTTAAACGTAACTGTACCAGCTACTTTAGTCTTCCAGTTTTTACCACCTTTTGTGTACTCGATCATAACAGGTGTTCTATTACCATCTCTACACTCAGGCGAACCAGCAGCACAGAAGCTGATTGGTCCTGAAGCTAAACCAGTAAAGTTAGTTATACCAGCAATAGCGTCTCTTACAGCTTTTCTATCAGATGTAAGATCACCGCTAAATCCTTTTTCTGCTTTTTCTAAAGCAGGTTTTAACATAGTTAATAAGTCCTCCATTTGAGAGAAGTCATGGCCAGGTACTACGCCATATGTACTTTTAATATGTTTAACAAATTTTTTAGCGATTGGTCTTGTGTCAGAAGCAGCGAAAGCAGCAGCATAAGATACACCAACAGCTGCTTTACCAGCGTTAGTCGGTACTTCTACTTTTGATGCTACAGAGTTTGCAACTCTAGCTACGCTCTTAGGTATTCCCACTTCGTAAGATTGAACTAAGCAACGAACTGTTTCATCTACTAAACCTGAACATACAAGTGCGTCTGGATTTGTTGCTTTAGCTTTTAATAAGTAAGATCTAAAGTCAGTTTCTTTTTCTCCAGCTTGCGCTTCATAAACAGGATCAACACCGTATTCATCTTTCACGTAAGCAATCATAGATTTAGAAAAGTCCATACTAGCTTGGTCAGGTACATAGATATGAGCTATCTTCGTACCAGCATTTTCTGCTGTGAACTTAGCTTGTACTATTTTGTAAAATCTAGATGAAACAGGAACTCTGAATATCCATTCACTTCCTGTTAATGTGATTTTTGAACTTGTTGAATGCGGAATGATTTGTGGAACTTTAGCTTTAGTAATTACTGGTACCATTGGTAAAGTAACTGAACTACAGCTAGATCCGATTATAACGTGAACGTTATCTTGGTATGCAAGCTTCGTAGCATTTGCAACACCTTTCTCAGATTTACATTCATCATTGTAAAGTATCAAATCAACTTTTTTTCCGTTAATACCGCCAGAAGAATTCCACTCCGCAACAGTATCTTGAATTAACTCACCATGTTTATAGCCAACGTCAGAAAGCATTCTAAATGAAACACCAATTTTGATGTCTTTAGCTTGTGCTACTGAAGTAACCAGTAAACTAACAGCGAGTAATAAACTTGAAAAAATTATATTTATTTTTTTCATGTTTCCCCCTTTTTTTAATTTATATCTTCGGCGTTTTTAATTGACGCCAAAGCATTAATTTAATTAAATGTATTAGATTAAATAAACAATTTTAAGTCAACAGCTATGCTCAAAATAAAAAACTTAATTTCAGGCTACGGCTCAGTACAGATACTAAACGGAGCCAATATGAAAGTAGACAATCAATCTATAGTTGCACTGCTTGGCGGAAATGGAACAGGCAAGTCCACTATATTAAAAGCTTGCTCAGGAATAATTAGAACTTGGAAAGGAAGTATAAATTTTAATGGAGAAGACATTCAAAATTTACCGCCACACAACATTGTAGAAAAAGGTTTGGTTCAAGTCACTCAAGGAAAAGACGTTTTTCCTGCTATGACAGTTTTGGAAAATTTAAGATTAGGAGGTTTTACACTTAAATCAAAGCAAACATTAAATGATAATATAGAAAAAGTTTTTAATTATTTTCCAAGATTAAATGAAAGAAAAAGCCAGTTGGCTGCAACTTTATCAGGTGGTGAATTACAAATGCTTTGTATTGGGAGAGGTTTAATGTCAAATCCTAAGATGATCATGCTAGATGAACCAAGTGCAGCGCTAGCACCCCAAATTGTTTTAGATATTTTTAAAAATATTAATAAAATTAGAAAAGATGGCCTAACAGTTTTGGTAGTAGAACAAAATGTTAGAATGGCTCTTTTGCTTGCAGATTACGGTTATGTAATAAAGGACGGAGTAATTAATGTTGAGGGAGAGTCTAAAAAATTGATGTACGACGAGTCTGTGAAAGATTCATATTTAGGTGGGGGAGGTACAACAGCAAATGTTTAAAGGTTTTAAACTTACAAGAAAAGTTGAAAATACTTTGATGTTAGTTTTTACATTAATTTTTCTAGGATACATCAGTATGAGCCCAGATATGAACCTAGAGTCTCTTAAAGGTGTATTAATTATCGGTATCACTGTGGGAATAATTTACGGACTAGTAGCTGTAGGAATTTCTCTAATTTATACAGGACTAGATGTAGTTAATTTTTCACACGGAGAATTTTTCATGCTTGGAGCATTTACTGGTTTAACAGTTTATAATTTTCTAATCGATGGAGAATTAATTTACGCAATTTTTCCTGATGCTTACGGATGGGTAGGTTATGTAATTGGATTATTTTTTGCATTTGTTATCATGGGTCTCTTTGGTGTTTTAATAGAAAGGGTTTTTTTAAGACCATTAACAAAAAAAGGTGGTGGTTATACCGTTGCTGGAATGGGAATTATTATTTGTGGTTTTGGCTTATCAGTTGTCTTATTAAACTTAGCTTACATAATTTGGAATCCAACAGCACATCCTTTTCATGCAGATTTAGGATTACCAATTAATATAGGTGGCGTGACGTTGCCAATGACATATTTATGGATGTTGGTTACAGGATTTACTGTGGCAGGAGCTTTATATTTCTTTTTAAATAAAACTAAAATGGGCTTAGGTGTTCGAGCCGTAGCGCACTCAAAGGTAATCTCCAACTTAGTTGGAATTAACGTTCCACTTTATATTTCGATTATATTTGGAATAGCTTGTGCTCTTGCAGGATTAGCAGGAACTTTAGTTGGACCTACATATCAAGTAGTAGTTTATATGGGTTATATAATTTTATTAAAAGCTTTTGCATCTGCAGTTGTCGGAGGGTTTGGAAGTTTGCCAGGTGCAATCGTTGGTGGTTTCACCGTGGGTCTTTTTGAAACATCATGTGCTTTTTTTATTTCTGGAAGTCATAAAGACGCTTACGCATTTTTATTGATGATAGTAGTCTTACTTATAAAACCAACTGGTTTCTTTGGTGTGCAAGTTAAAATGAAAGCATAAATGGTTAATAAAAATCTCAAAGTCGCTGTACTAGGTGCGGGCGCTATGGGCTGTCTCTTCGGAGGTTTGCTTGCAGAAAAAGGATTAAGTGTAGTTTTAATTGATGTGTGGAAAGACCATGTTGATGAGATAAATAATAAAGGTCTCAAAATGATGGGTCATGGTGGCGATAGAATTGTAAAAATCAAAGCAACAACAGATCCAAAAACTTTACAACCAGTTGATGCCATAATTATAATGTGTAAAGCAACTGCGTTAGAGAAGGCACTTACAAATTCAAAAAATATAATAGGTGATAAAACTATGCTTATGTCTTTTCAAAATGGAATAGGACATGAGGAAATAATGCAAAATATAGCTGGAAAAGATAAAGTTTTGGGAGGATCAACTACTCAAGCATCTAGTATTCAAGGCCCTGGCATTATTCAAAATCATGCAAGTTTACCATCTTGGATTGGAGAGTATGATGGTGGCCACAGCCAAAGGGTAAAAGATCTTGCAGAAACATTTACATCACACGGTTTAGAAACTATCGCGGAAGAAGATATTAAAAGAAGAAAATGGATGAAATTATTTGCACTTACAGCGATAGGACCACTTTCTGCAATATTTGATCTCCATCACACAGATCTGTATATCGCAAATAAAAATCAGGACATGTCACGAAATCTAGGCAAAGAAATAATCTTAGAGACAAGAGAAGTTGCTAAAGCAGATGGGGTAGATGTCAGCGAGAAAGACTGTCTAGAAATGTTTAATAGAATAGTAGACTCCAGACAAACTAATAAATCCTCAATGGCATTTGATGTATTGAAGAATAGAAAAACAGAAATAGATTTTATAAGTGGTGCTGTTTCAAAAATTGGAAAAAAACATGGGGTAAAAACTCCTCTAAACGATCTCATGTATAATATTATTAAAATCAAAGAAGGAATGTATATCTAGACCCGTGTCTAAAGAAATAATCTGGAAACCATCAAAAGATCTAGTTGAAAATTCAAAACTGACCAAGTTTTTAAACTTTTCTAAAATTCAAGATTACAATGAACTTGAGAAAAAAAGCCTGACAGACCCTGGTTGGCTTTGGGATAACGTTATCAAGTTTTCTGATTTAAAGTTTTTTAAACCCTATTCAAAAATTATAGATGAAAGCAAAGGTATCCCTTGGACAAAATGGTGCGTAGATGGAAAGACGAATATAGTTCTTAATTGCATTGATCGTCATAAAGATAAAGATTTTTTTAAGGATACTTTTATTTTTTCAGAACAGGAGGATGGAACAGAAACTTCAATTACCTATGAAGAATTTAATAAAAGAATTTCTAAAGTAGGAAATACACTAAAAAACAATGGTTTTAAAAAAGGTGATGTAATCGCACTTTATATGCCCCAATTTATTGAAACTTATATTGCTTATTTTTCTATTTTAAAAATAGGCTGTATCGTTTTACCCCTTTTCTCCGGCTATGGCTCAAAAGCTGTAATTGAAAGATTAAATATTGCTAAAGCTAAAGGTATTTTCACCGTAGAAAAAACTTTTAGAAAAGCTAAGGAAATTAGAATGTTTGATCAAATTAAAGGAGATCTTGATCAAGTTAAGTCATTAGAAAAAATATTTCTTCTAGGAAAAGATAAAGGTAAAAAAATATTCAATTGGGAAAACTTTGACAATGTATCAGATAAATTAAAAACTGAAGAGATGAATACTGAGGATCCAGCTATTATTCATTTTACTTCAGGCACAACAGGAAAACCAAAAGGATGTGTTTATACCCACATAGGACTTGTAACTAAAATGGCTTTTGATGAAGGGATACTAGCTGACTTTAAACAAACAGATGTGCACTTATGTATGGCAGATATGGGTTGGATGGTTGGTTCAAAATCAGCAACAATTGCATCTTCTCATGGTGCAAAAATGATTATTGCAGAAGGTGTTCCCGACTTTCCAGATGAATTAAGATTTTGGAAATTAATTGAAAAGTATAAAGTAACTTGGACTGAACTGTCCCCCGCACTAATAAGAAACCAAATGACAAAAGATAAAAAACTTTTTGAAAATTTAGATTTAAGTTCATTAAGAATTATTTGCACAGGTGGTGAACCATGGACAGAAAAACCCTGGAAGTGGTTGTTTGAATTTATTGGTAAATCAAAAGTTCCTATAATGAATTCAGCTGGTGGAACTGAAGTATCTGGGTCTATACTGCACTGTTGCTTGCATAGACCTTTTAAGGTTGGTTCTTTTAATGCACCCATTCCTGGAATGAGTGCAGATATTGTGAACTTAAAAGGTGAAAAAGTATCTGCTGATCAAATGGGAGAATTGGTAATGAGAAAATCATCAATAGGATTAACTAAAAGTTTATGGAATGATGATGAAAGATACATACAGAATTATTGGAAGGTTATAAAAAATGACTTATGGGTTCATGGCGATTTAGCTAGTAAGGATAAAGACGGTCACTGGTATCTTCACGGCAGGTCAGATGATACAATTAAAATTTCTGGTAAAAGAATTGGTCCATCAGAATTAGAAAGTGTAATTGTGAAAAGCGGTAAAGTTAAAGAGGTTGCGGCTGTTGGAATTCCAGATGAAGGAAAAGGATCTAAGATAATTTTATCTATAGTTCCTCTAGAAAGTGAAAAAAACCTTAAAGAAAACTTGTTTATTGATTTAATTATAAAAGATTTAGGAAAATCATTTAAGCCTGATAAAGTAATATTTGTTAGGGATTTACCTAAAACAAGAAATATGAAAATAATGAGGAGAGTAATAAAATCGTGTTTAACGAATGAGGACCCTGGAGATATTTCAACTTTATTAAATCCAGACTCAGTAGAGGAAATAAAACAACATGCAATTTAAAGATATAATATATGAAGTTAAAAGTGATTATGCTCATGTCACTATAAATAGACCAAAAGTATTAAACGCGTTCACACCCGTTACTCTTCAAGAATTGAAAACGGCTTTAGATAGTGCTGAAAAAGATAAAAATGTTGGCGTAATTGTTTTATCTGGTGCTGGAGATAGAGCTTTTTGTGCAGGTGGAGATATGAACTGGGAAAGTTCAAAAGAATTTCAAGACCATGAATATGAATTTCATATCCATTTAACAAAATGTATTAAACCAATTATTGCAAAAGTAGATGGATATGCAATCGGGGGAGGAAACCATATGGCGTATTTCTGTGACTTAACAATTGCAAGTGAGAATTCTATTTTTGGACAAAACGGCCCAAGAGTTGGTTCGCCAGCTGGTGGAGCAATCGTCGCTCATTCTGCAAATATTCTTGGACATAAAAGAGCAAGAGAAATGTGGATGACGTGTAAAAGGTATTCTGCAAAAGAAATGATGAATTGGGGATTAGTCAACTCTGTTGTAAAAAAAGAAAAATTAGATGAGGAAGTAAAAAAATACGGGGATGAAATATTAAAAGCTGCCCCAACTTGTCTGAAAATTTTAAAAGCTAGTTTTAGAAAACAATTTGATGAAATTTTAAAAATAACCCAAAAAAGTATGGTTGATGAAGTTGCTCCTAATTTTTTCAAAACTGGGGAACAGTCTGAGGGTGCTAAAGCTTTTTTAGAGAAAAGAAAACCGAATTTTAAAAAATTTCGTTAATGAAAGTAAAATCAATCAAAGCAATCACTTTGAGTATGCCGTTCAGCCACGGTGGGAAGAAAGTTATTTTTCATGGAAAAGAATGGAAAAGTTTAGAATTTAATTTAATAAGATTAGAAACTGATAAAGGAATAGTAGGGTGGGGTGAAGCTTTTGGTTTCTCAAGTTGGAAAGCTGTTAGAGTAGCAATAGAGGAAATGGTTGCTCCAATGATAATCGGCAAAGATATGAGCAACATTCCAGAACTTTTATTAAATCTACAAAAATCTTTACACCTTTTTGGTCGATATGGAATAACAATGTTCGCCATATCAGGTGTTGAAATAGCTTTATGGGATGCGTTTGGTAAAGAAAAAAATAAACCTGTTCATGAGTTATTAGGAAAAAAAAATAATGATATCTTTAAAGCTTATTCAAGTCTTTTTAGATACGGAGACCCAAAAATTATAGAGCAAAAATGCAAACAATCTTTAGATGATGGTTATAGGGCTATTAAATTGCACGAAATAGAAAATAATTGTATCGAAGCTGGCAGAAAAGGAACTGGAGATCTTCCAATGATGCTAGATACAAATTGTCCTTGGACTTATGAACAAACCTTAGCAAAAAAAGATTTTCTTAAAAGCATGAATTTAACTTGGCTTGAAGAACCAATTTATCCGCCAGAAGATTATCAAAACTTAGCAAAATTGAATAAAGAACTTGGAATACCTTTGGCGTGTGGAGAAAATGCCTGCACCGAATATGAGTTTAAATCGATGATAAATCAGAAAGCTGTTTCATTTGTTCAGCCGTCTGTAATTAAGGTTGGAGGTATCTATGAAATGTTTAAGATAATCAACATTGCAGAAGATAAAAATATTTCAGTAATGCCTCATACCGCTTACTTTGGACCTGGATTTTTAGCGACCTTACAATTAGCAGCGTTAATGAAAAAAGAAACGTATATCGAAAGATTTTATTTAGATATCGACCAAGAGTTTTACCCTGATTTTAAAAAAGCATCTAACGGAAAATACAAACTACCATCAGGACCAGGTTTAGGTATCGATTTAGATTACAGAAAGCTTAGCAAATATGAAATATAGATCTGTTTTGTTTGTACCAGGTCACGAAGAAAAAAAAATAAAAAAGGCATACACATTAAACGCTGATCTTATTGTTTTGGATCTTGAGTCTACAGTCCCAAGAGATAAAAAAGACTTTGCAAAAAAAATAATTAAAAATTGTGAAATAAATAAAGAAAAAACATATATAAGAATTAATGACCCGAGAGACTTGGAATTTGTGGCAATTGAAAGTTTTCCTGGTATTTTTTTGCCTTTTACTGAAAGTGCATTACAACTTGAGGCAATAAATGTTGAATTACATTCTTGGGAGCATAAAAAAACAGATATAATCCCTATTATTGAGAGCATGAAGGGAATTTCTTCGCTACAAGAAATCTCAAATTCTAAGAGCTCTTATAGGATAAATTTGTTGTCACTCGGATCACATGATTTAGCAAAATCTATAAACCTCAAAGTTTCCGATGATGAAAAGGAAATTACTAATTTTAGACAGAAAATTATTGACCACTCAAAAAATTTAAAAAAACCTTTAGACACTTCATATCTAAACTTTAAAAATTTAGATGGTTTTAAATCTTCATGCTTAATTGCCAAAAAGATGGGTTTTGGGGGTAAGGCCTGTATTCATCCAGACCAAATTGATATTTCAAATAAAATTTTTTCATGAGGAAAAAAACCAAAATAGCAGTTGTTGGAATTGGGTTGATGGGCAGTCAACACTTAAAAGCAATTAAAAATTCTAAAAAAGCAGTTTTACATTCAATCGTTGATATTAATGAAAAGTCACGAGTTCATGCAAAAAAATTTAAAGTACCTTTTTACAAAAACTCTTCAGCATTAATAAAACACAATAAGCCAGATGCCGTTATTGTTGCTACCCCTAATCAATTTCATGAAAAACATACTATTAGTTTTTTAAATGCCAAAATCCCAGTTTTATTAGAAAAACCAATTTCAAGCAATATTGAAAAAGCAAAAAAAATAATTTCCTCATCAAAAAAAAATAAAACCAATCTGTTAATTGGATATCATAGAAGACACAACGCAATTGCAACGAAAGTAAAGAATAAAATTATTGAAGGAAAATTGGGAAAAATAGTTTCAGTTAATGTGATGTGCTGGTTATACAAAAACAAAGAATGGTTCAAAGAAAAATGGAGGATTAAAAAAGGTGGAGGTCCACTAGGTATAAACCTCGTACATGATATTGATTTAATTTGTTATTTGTTAGGTCCAGTTGTTTATGTTCAGGCATTCTCATCAAACAAAATCCGAAAATATAAAGTTGAAGATACAGCGATCGTTAACTTTATTTTCAAGTCAGGTGTATTAGGGACTTTAAGTGTTTCAGATACTATAGTTTCACCTTGGAGTTACGAATTAACCGCAGGAGAAAATCCAGCCTATCCTGTAACTGATCAATCAGCTTATTATATTGGAGGTACTAAGAGTTCCATACAATTCCCAAATTACAAAGAGTGGTTTAATAAAAATGAGAGAAGCTGGTGGAAAAAAATATATCACCAAGACGCAAGCACTAGAGATAGTAGATATACACTAGTGAACCAAATCGATCATTTGTGCGATGTAGTTGAAGGGAAAGCAAAACCAAAAGTAACAGGAAATGATGGTTTGCAATCTCTAAAAATTTTTGCAGCTATAATTAAAAGTTCGAAGACAGGTAAAAAAATCAAAGTTTAACTTTACCACCATCTATTTTAATAATTTTACCATTAGAATTTTTATCTTTGATTAGTTTATATACAAGATTTGCTATTTCCTCTGGTTTAGTAGGTCTAGTAATTTTTGCTGCCTTAGACCTTTCTTTTAAAATTTGCGAACTACTCTTTTTTGTCACTTTTGACTCAGCCTTTAATAATTTTTTAAGCCTGCCGGTTAAAGTCATACCTGGATTAATTGTTGACACAGAAACTTTATCGATTTTTCCCTGTAACGCGAGACTTTTAGAGAAATGGTTTAAAGCTGCGTTTACTGCACCACCTATCATAAATGTGCGTAATGGTTTTTCCCAAGCTCCCGCTCCTCCACCTATATTAATAATTTTACCTTTATTTCTTTTTAAAGTCGGCCAAAATATTCTTGATAATCTTAAAGCAGATTTAAATTTTAAATTGAACCCGTCATCCCACAATTTATCACTTAATTTCTCAAAGTGACCTCCTTTTGTTGCACCCGCAACATTTATCAAAAAATTAATTTTTTTAACCTTTTTATTTAAGCTTTTACATGCAGACAAGGATCTAAGATCTTTTGAAATTATTTTAGAGTATTTTGGAAAAATTAAATTTTTTTGAATTTTTTTTAAATTTTTTTTGGATCTTGCTACTAAAATTACTTTTAATTTAGCTTTATTTAATACTTTTGCAATCGATGCACCTATCCCTTGGCTGGCACCAGTTATTAGTGCAATTTTCATTAAACAAAATCTAAATTTATTTTTCCTAAGGTTCTAAAGTCGACTTTGAGTTTATCTCCCTTACTTACCTTAAATGGTTGTATGACCGAACCAGTCATAAAATAATCTCCCTTTTTAAAAGTCACAGGATTATCTTTAAATTCATTAATTATACACTTAATAGCTTCAATTGGCCCAGCTCTCTTTTCTCCCTTAAAAAAAGGCTCAGTTACTTTTCCATTTAAGTTTATTTCAACTTGAATAGAATCTAAATTTATTTTTTCAAGATTTGGTATTTTGTCTCCAACGACAATTGCTCCAGCTCCGCCATTATCTGCAATATTTAAATTCATCATTCCAACTGGATCTAAACCTTTTTTAGAATCCGAATGAACTCTTGTAGATACAAGTTCTAAAGCTATATAAGCCTCGTAGTTTCCTTTTTTATTTTCTGCTCCGGGAACCATTTTTGTATCCTCTAAAAATTTTAAACAAAATTCACATTCAAGAATACAATCTGGAACTTTGCTATACTCTACTTTCTGCGGGTTCATTAAAACTGTTTCATCGATAATTTTTCCTATCATAGGACCATTGACTTTTGCTCCATCTTGCAAATTTTTTGAAACTAATCCAATTTTCCAGCCAACAGTTTTTTTCTTCAAAACAGAATGAAATTGCTTTTGAATGTTATGTGAATCTTCTCTATTTTTTGGCAATTCTTCAGATTTAAGTTTAATCAAATCTCTTTTTATCCATGCATCTACTAATTTTTCTGCTAATGTACTCATATCCTATAAGTAATCACATGAAGCTAAATATTGAAAGTGAAAAATTTGATATCCCTTCCTTAGAAAAGGTAGCAGAGTCATTAAATATTGGCCTAAAGGAAAATTACAAAGATGTAAATGTAGAAGTTGTTGATTGTCCAAACCTTAAACTTTGGGGTTGTCCTGCTGAGGGTATTTCTGGAAATGAGAAAATAATAGACGTAGGCGGAGAACCTTATATGCATGACCCAGAATTTTTAGGTACAGAATTTGATTATGAGGTAATCTCAAAAAAAATTGGCTCAGAAAAATCATATGCTCTGGGGGCTGGTTCAAGCGCTATGTCATGTATGGATGGGCATTGTGGAGAACTTACAATAAACGAAAATTTAATCACTTCTGAATCTAAATCTATTGTTGCAAGAGTTGATAAAAATAAAAAATGTATAGTTCAAAAATATTCTGCTAGAAAACATGGAGGCCTCTCAAATATTTACTTTTCTGATGGAAAAAAAGGTAAAGTGATTAAAATTAATATTAATATTAGAACCGGCAAACAGGGCTCCTTACCCCAATCAATGAGATCTGCTTTAAGCAAACATTTAAAAATTTCAAAAAATAAACATGTATCTTTAGCTGGGGTTTTTAGAATTCTTAAAGGAAAAATAAAAAGCCATGTTCAACCCGACTATAAAGACATCAAAGTTGATTACTACGATCCGAAATTAATGAAATGTACAAAAGATTTTCTACAATTTTATGAGCCTGTTGGTTCCGAACTTCAATGTTATTCAGTTTTATGGACAGGAGATCCTTCAGGAGGAAAATTAAATTTAAGAGACTCAGGTGAGCATACTCATTTTCACTCTTATAATAATGATAAAGATGCTGGCCACTATCACTTTGATGTAACTCCTGAAGAGATTCAATATGAGGGATATTTTAATATTTCTAGAGAAGTTTATCGGGTGAATAACATTTATAAAGAACTAGCAAATAAAAATTAGTTTGTTGGTTGCGGGGGAAGGATTTGAACCTTCGACCTTCAGGTTATGAGCCTGACGAGCTACCAGACTGCTCCACCCCGCGATAATTACTTTGTTGGTCTTTTGAGGTTTATAGCTTGTAACTTACCTCGTTCTTCTTTAATTTCAAATTGAATTTTCTGATTTTCTTTCAAAATTCTAAATTTTGATTTCTCAAGTGCCGAAACATGCAAAAAAACATCTTTTTTATCGTCATCATCGAGAGTTATAAAACCGTATCCCTTTTTTGAATTAAACCACTTTACCCTTCCTGAAGGCATAATTTCTCCTATGTTTGGCTAAGTTATATTCTATTTTTTAGACGTTGGAATTTTTTTACTCTTTTAAGATTTTCAAGTTTAATTCTCTTTTTTTTTTCAGATGGCTTTTCGTAATTGCTTTTCATTTTAATTATTTTAAAAAAGCCCTCTTTTTGAAGCTTTCTTTTAAGAACTCTTAAAGCTTGTTCTACATTGTTATCTTTAACGTCTATTTTAATAAATCCTCCGCAAATTCAGAGCTTAGTTATCATGATGAGATGATATTGTCTATATGTGATTTAATATGGTCTTTTGGGAATTTTACTTTCAAATTCAGATCTAAATTTTTTAAGCTTTTCTTTAATTTTTGGATATTTACGACTTAAAATAGCAATTGCAAACAAAGCAGAATTTTTGGCTCCAGCTTTTCCAATTGCTAAAGTAGCAACAGGAACTCCAGCTGGCATCTGTACAGTTGAATAAAGACTATCCACACCGTTAGTTACACTTGGCATTGGCACACCAAGAACAGGTATAGTTGTTAATGCAGCTGTAACTCCTGCTAAATGTGCCGCTCCTCCAGCTGCTGCAATAATTACCTCGTAATTTTTTTTTTCAGCCTCTTCAATAAATTTCTCTAATCTTTTTGGAGTTCTGTGGGCGGATATTACTCTTGCATCGTGATTTATTCCAAATTCCTTAAAAACCTCACTACAGTGCTCCATAACACCTTTCCAGTCAGACTTACTACCCATTATTATTCCAACCGTAGGTTCTTTAGTCGTTTTCATTTGCAACTTCTACTTTCTCTTCATCTTCTTTTTTAACTTCATCTTTTTTTTCTTGCATTTTTAATTCTTTCTCTTTCAATTTTTTTAATCTTTTTACTCTTCTATTCGCTTTTCCGACAGCTTGTTCGAACTGCAATTGACTACACAAACCAAGAACAACAGGATCTTTGGCTGATAAATTTGAAAAGTTCCAATATGTTCTTTTACGTATTAATCCCACAGTTGCTTTTGTACTCCCAACCAGTTTTGCAATTTGTCCATCTGATAATTGGGAAAAATTTTTGGACAACCACAATGCTGCATCAGGCCTGTCTTTTCTTTTAGATAATGGAGTGTATTTTATTTTCTTTCTTCCTTCAGATATAACTACATCCTGACTCTTTTTTTCTAATTTAAGTGGTCTTTCTTGATCTTTAGAACAAAGATTGATTTCTTCTCTAGTTACTTGCCCAGCTAAAATTGGATTATAAGCTTTAATGCCTTTTGCTACATCTCCATCAGCAATACCTTTTACTTCTAACTCATGTAATTTACAAAAGTTAGCAATTTGTTTAAAACTTAATGTTGTATTTTCTACTAACCAAACAGCAGTTGCTTTTGGCATAAATGGTGCTTCAGACATAGTTTAGCTCTTTTTTTTTCTTAAATCAGTAAATTTTTTATTATATTTACTTACACGACCTTTATCCAAAATTTTTTGTGTCCCCCCGGTCCATGCAGAGTGAGATTTTGGATCGATATCTAATTTTAAAGTGTCTCCCTCTTTACCCCAAGTAGACATAGTTTCAAACTTAGAACCATCTGTCATAACGACATTGATTTTATGATAATTAGGATGAATTTTCTTTTTCATTTTTACGACTATTATAATAATATCTAAAGTTGCTCAATAATTTTTTACAATAAATTCTTCATTTTCTCATGAATTTTGCTATTGCTAGCAATAATATCAATTTTTTTGCTGTGAAAGTCATTGCCTTTCAGATTTTCTACAAAACCTCCAGACTCTCTAAGGATGATAATACCTGCAGCTATATCCCAATAATTTAACTCTCTTTGCCAACATGCATCATATCTTCCTGCCGCAATATACGCCAAATCTAAAGCAGCACTCCCAGATTTTCTTAAAGGAGGACGAATTACAGATGAAATTTTTTGGTACTCCTTGAATGCTAAATCCCTAATTTCATTTGAACTAGATGCCCTTGGTCCGCCAGTTACAATTAGTGAATTCTTAAAATCTGACTTATTAGAAACTCTCATCCTTGAATTATTCAAATACGCACCAGAACCCTTTTGAGCTATAAACATCTCGTTTTTAATTGGATCAAATATAATGCCAGAAACTAAATTTCCATTTTCCTCATATGCAATAGAAATACAAAAATGTGGGACACCATTTAAAAAATTTGTTGTTCCGTCTATAGGATCTATTATCCATCTGTTATTTTTTTTCTCACCTTCTATTTTTCCAGTTTCTTCTGTTAAAGCTGAATAGCCTGATTTATCTATACTTAATTCTTCTATTAGTATTTTCTCAACACGTTTATCAGAAGCCGTAACAAAATCGCCCGGACCCTTTTCAGAAACTTGAAGTTTTTCTATTTCCCCAAAATCCCTGATCAAAACTTTTGAGGCCTTCATACAAGCTTTATACATCAAATTAAATTGTGGTGAATTAAATTGCATTAATTTATTTTTTTTACGTATTCTAAATTTCTTGTATCTAAAATAATCTTATTTCCCTCTTCTATAAAAGGAGGAACCATAATATCTAAACCATTTTTTAATTTTGCTGGCTTATATGAAGATGCAGCTGTTTGACCTTTAACGACACCTTCTGTACTTTCTATTTCACATTCAATATTTGTAGGTAAATCAACAGATATTGGTTTTTCATCTAAGAAGGATATAGTTACTTTTAAATTTTCACTAAGTAGTTTTAATTTATTTCCTAACAAATCTTTTTTAATTGAAATTTGCTCAAAACTTTCTGGATCCATAAAAAAACATCCGTCCCCATCGTGATATAAAAAATTAAATTCTTTTTCATCTAATTGACTTCTTTCTACACTTTCACTAGATCTAAATCTTTGGTTCAATTTTGTTCCTCTTGTTAAACTTTTAAGTTCCACCTGATTAAAAGCCCCGCCTTTTCCAGGTTTAACGTGTTGAGTTTTCAAAACTGTCCAGAAATCATTATTTATCTCAATGATCATTCCAGGTTTAATTTCGTTTCCTTGTATTTTCATGATATTTAAATTTTTTTATAGCTAACTTTGGTTTTAAGCGAGGGTTATTCCAAATAAAACTTGATATTGCAAGATAATTTACTCCAGATTTTATTAAGTTTTTGTAATTTTTATTATCAATTCCTCCAATTGCGACAATCGGTAAATTTGTTTTTTGTTTAGACCATTTAATTAATTTTTTTTTGGCTTTCTTTGCATTTGGTTTTAATCTTGATTTAAAGAATGACCCAATTGCTATATAGTCAGGTTTTTCTTTGATAGCATTTAATATTAATTTTTTTGATCCATGACATGTTATTCCAATTATTTTTCCTTTTTTTAATAATTTTCTGGCATTTTTTAATGTACCATCTGACTGCCCCAAGTGACACCCATCGGCATTTATTTTTTTAGCCAAAAAGGCTGAGTCATTTATAATCAATTTTACTCTATATTTTTTTGTAATTTTTTTAATTTTTTTTGCGATATTGGTGATTTTTATAATTGATTGTTTCTTAAGTCTTAATTGGAAATATTCCACATTTTTAAATGAAAGAACCTCATCTAAATTCTTATAGAATTTCTCATTGATTTTTTTAGGTGATATTAGATATAAAAATCTTCTCAATTTTAAGCTGCAAAACTTTGTTCAATCTGTTCATTCCATTTTGCTTCTGTTGAAGCTCCATTCATTTTGGCTCTATGATTAAAAACCTTTTGGATTTTTGATATATCCTTCATTGACTTTGCCCAGGTTTTTAATGCCGATTGTTGTAGTGCTCGGCCATAAGAAAATGTAAAATGGAAAGAGGTATCGTTTATCTTATTTATTTCATTTAAATTTTTTGTTGCCTCCACCTCATTTTGTCCTCCTGATAAAAAAGCGACACCAGGTACCTCACTTGGCATATTTTTTTTAATACATTCTAAAGTTTTTTTTGCTATTTCTTCCGGTGTGACTTTTTGTTTACAACTCGCTCCAGGAAGTATCATATTGGGTTTTAAAACTGTTCCTTTAAGATTAACATTATGAATTTTGAGCTCCCTGTAACATTCAGCTAATACTCTACTAGTAACATCGTAGCATTTATCAATTGTGTGATCTCCATCCATCAAAACTTCTGGTTCAACGATCGGAACCATTTTTGCTTCCTGTACCAAGGATGCGTATCTCGCTAGAGCATGAGCATTTGATTTTATACATTGTTCACTTGGATAGACAGATGAAATAGAATAAACAGCTCTCCATTTTGCAAATCTGGCTCCTAACTTATAATACTCTTCCATTCTATTTCTTAAACCATCGAGGCCTTCTGTAACTTTTTCATTATTTGATCCAGCTAAACTTTTTGCACCTTTATCAACTTTGATCCCAGGTATAGATCCGCTTTCATTTATTAATTCTGGAATTGATTTACCATTACTAGATTTTTGCCTTATGGTTTCATCAAATAAGATAACACCACTTATACAACTTTTCATTGAAGATGAAGTAAACAATGTTTCTCTAAAGTGAAGCCTATTTTTTTCTGTACACTCTACGTTAACACTCTTCAATCTTTTCTCCATTGTTCCTGTGCTTTCATCTGCTGCAAGTATTCCTTTGCCCTTCGCTACCATCTGTTTTGCTATTTCCTCTATGCTCATAGATTTCAATTTCTCTTTAACACTTTTATACCAGGCAGCTCTTTTCCTTCAAGAGATTCCAAGAAAGCACCACCAGCTGTTGATAAATGCGTAAAAGTTCTCTCTAGCCCAGTATTTTTAATTGCCGCAATTGTGTCACCACCACCAACAATTGATATTAAAGACTTAGATTTTGTGTTTTCAGCAATTTTTTTAGCAATACTTATGGAACCTTTAGAAAAACTTTTATTTTCGTAATACCCAGCTGGACCATTCCAAAATACAGTGTTTGAACTATCAATAATTGTTCTTATTAAATTTATAGTGTTTTTTCCAATATCTAAAATCATATCATTTGAGCTGATTTCCTCTAATAATTTATAAGTTGGATCCCCACCAGAATTAGATGACACATTACAATCCAAAGGAATAATAATTTTACATTGATTTTTTTCAGCTAGTTCATTTATATTTTTTACACTATTTTCAACATCTTGTTCAACAAGAGATGCACCAACATTAATACCTTTAAACTTAATAAAGTTGTTAGCCATTGCTCCAACAATCACCAGATTATCTGAAATCTTAATCAAACTCGATAAAACATTAATTTTTGTGGAGACTTTTGAACCGCCAATTATACAGGTGACCGGTTTTTTTTTGTTTTTTATAATTAAATTAATTGACTTAAGCTCTTTCTCCAAATTGGGACCTCCATAACTATCAATAAATTTTGCAATGTTATGCAAAGAAGCTTGTTTTCTATGAGAACAAGAAAAGGCTTCATTAATATAAATATCACCTAATTTTGCAAGATTTTTAGCAAAAATTTCATCGTCATTTTCCTCTTCGCTGAAAAAACGAATATTTTCAATTAATAAAACCTCACCAGGTTTTAATTTATTAGATGCATCTATAGCTTTAGTGTCGATTCTTTCTTTATAAAAATAAATTTTTCCATTTAATTTTTTTTCAAAATAATGAAATATCGGCTTCATTGACAAACTAGAAATAACTTTTCCCTTTGGTCTACCTAGGTGAGATATCAAAATAATTTTAGCTTTATTTTTAATTAATTCGTTAATAAAATTTTCTACAACTTCGATTCTAGTATAGTCGTCTATATTTGAATTTTTAATTGGAACATTAAGATCTAATCTCAAAATAACTCGTTTATCTTTGACAATTATATCTTTAGAAAATATTTTTAAATTAGACATTTGTCCAATTATTTATTTAAATTTAATTTCACTATTTTAAAAATTTCTTCACTTGTTAGATTAAAAAGTTTATATATTTCTTTATATGGAGCGCTTTTACCAAATGTTGACATTCCAAGTGTTGCACCATTTTTTCCAACAATACTCCTCCATCCACTTTCAGTTGATGCCTCAATAGAGATTTTAAAAGTATTTTTTCCGAGAACTTCATCTTTATAATCTTGGTTTTGATTTTGAAATAAATCATAGCTTGGAACTGAAATTACTTTAGAATCAATATTTATTTCTTTGAGTTTTTTTTGAGCCTCTAACGCAATTTCAACCTCAGATCCAGATGCGATTAGAGACACGTTAGCTGTATCAGAAGTTTTTTTTAATACATACGCACCTTTAGAGGACATATTTTCACCAGTTATATTCTCTGTAACGTAAGGTAATTTTTGTCTAGATAAAGCTATAGCACTTGGGTTGCTTTTACTTTTAAGAGCAATTTCCCAGCACTCAAGAGTTTCATTTAAATCTGCTGGTCTAAATACATTTAGGTTTGGAATTGCCCTAAGATGCTCTAGCTGTTCTATTGGTTGATGAGTTGGACCGTCTTCCCCAAGGCCAATAGAATCATGTGAAAAAACAAAAATTACTCTAAGTTTCATTAGAGCAGACAATCTCATAGCTGGTTTGAGGTAGTCAGAAAAAATTAAAAAAGTACCTCCAAAAGGTATCAAGCAACCGTATAATGCTATACCATTCATTACACCTGCCATTGCGTGCTCTCTAACACCATAGTGTATATAGTTTCCAGAAAAATTTTTAGAACTTATTACTTTTGAATTTTCAGTTTTTGTATTATTCGATCCACTCAAATCTGCTGACCCACCTATTAATTCGGGCAAAGTTTCGGTTAATTCTTTTATTACAGAAGAAGAACACTGTCTTGTAGCCATTTTAGGTTTGATTTTGAAAGATTTTAGTTTTTCGTCTCCAAAAAATTTATCCAAGGACAAAGGAAGTTCACCTTTTAAAAGCCTTTCAAATTCATTTTTAATTTTATTATTTTTTTTTTCGAAAATATTTCTCCATTGTTTTTCTAAACTTTCCCCCTTTTCTCCTATCTTTCTCCAAGACTCCATAATTTCTTCTGGAACTTCAAATGGCTCATGTTTCCAATTAAGTTTTTTTCTAACTAATTTGACTTCATCATCACCTAGCGGGGAACCATGAGATGAGGCTTTACCAGATTTATTTGGCGAACCGAAACCAATGACAGTTTTACATGAAATTATAGTAGGTTTGTTTGATTTGTTTGCTTTTTTTATTGAATTAAAAATTTGCTTGAAATTATGTCCGTTAATTTCTTGAAATGACCATCCATAGCTCTCAAATCTTTTTTTATAGTTATCTGATACACTTAGTGATGTTGGACCATCTATTGAAATTTTATTATTATCAAAAAAAACTATTAAATTTTTTAAATTTAGATGTCCTGCTAAACTCATAGCCTCGTGACTTATTCCTTCCATCAAGTCACCATCACTTGCAATAACATAAGTTTTATTATTAATTAAATCTGACCCAAATCTCTTTTTTAAAATCTCCTCAGCTATTGCCATACCAACAGAATTTGATAATCCTTGCCCCAAGGGTCCTGTAGTTGTCTCAATGCCTGATCCTTTTTCATACTCGGGGTGCCCTGCGCAAATTGAATTTAACTGCCTAAAATTTTTAAGGTCATCAATTTTAAATTTATCGTAACCCGTTAAGTAAAGTATCGAATATAAAAGCATTGAACCATGACCAGCAGATAAAATGAATCTATCTCTGTTAATCCAGTTTGGATTTTTTGGATTAAACCGCAGGTAGTATTTAAAAAGAACCGTAGCAACATCTGCCATACCCATCGGCATGCCAGGATGGCCAGAATTTGCCTTCTGTACGGCATCAATTGATAAAAATCTAATTGCGTTTGATAAATCTTTTAATTTTGGATCCACTTATAAATTACCTATATAGACTTCAATTCATGATATCAATAATATGATATAAAAAAAAAGTTAAGATGGAAAGTTTATACAGCAAAGAAAAGAGACTTGAAACAATTTTAGATAAATTAAAAAGTTTAAGTGGCTCTACAACTGTTCAAACTAGCGAGATAGAGCAACTTAGCGAAGAGAAAAATCAATTACAAAGCGAAAAAATTGAATTAGAGATAAAGTACAATGATCTGTTTTCAAAGTATAATGAATTAAAAATTCGTATAAAAAAAATGGATGAAGAACAAAAAAAAGCAAAAAAAACGCAAGACCAATTCAACCAAGATATAGATGAGCTTGGCGAAGAAACAGAATCTTTGGTAGAAGAAATAGAAAAATGGCAAATATAAATATAAAATTTAACAACAAAGATTACCTGCTATCTTGTGATGACGGGCAGGAAGAAGATCTAAAAAACTTGACTAAATTTTTAGATAAGAAATATTCAACTCTAAGAGAAAAACTTGGAAATATTGGAGAAAATAAACTTTTATTAATTACCTCTATTCAAGTAATAGATGAGTACTTTGATTTAAAAAAAAGAGTAAATGCGCAGAAAGATAACTTTGAAAATTTATCCAAAAAATTTAAAGAAATGAAAACACTTGTAATCGATTATAAAGAAGGAAAAGAAACTGAAATTTCAAAATTAAATCATGAGTTAGAGAAATTTAAAAAAATGGTCGAAGAGAGCCAATCTATCTATGA
>CACGAV010000002.1 GCA_902571095.1 uncultured Pelagibacteraceae bacterium | reverse complement strand
AATTACAAAATCTAACAGATTACCTAGGTGGAGCTCAGATTTACGCAAAAATGGTATCTGATGCAAATGGTGGCGCACATAAAATATATAACGCTATTACTCACGCAATGTTGTGCAAAATAGCCAAAAAAAAATATATCTGTACTGATACTGGAGCAGGCTACAATGGAAAAATGTTCTCAATGGTTGCAAAAAAATTCGGCCTTGGTTGTAAAGTTTTTATGGGAACTCGAGATATTAAAAGACAAAAGCCAAACTGTGATGCAATAATAAAAAATGGTGCTGAGATTGTTCCTGTAGACTCAGGAAGTAAAACTTTAGTTGATGCAGTAAGTGAGTGTATAAGATATTGGGTAGCTAATTGTGACAAAGTCCATATGGGAATCGGAAGCTTAGTTGGTCCAAATATATTTGTAAAAATTTGTGGATATAGTACGGCGCAAATTTCAAGAGAATTAAAAATTCAGCTAGAAGATGAATTTGGTGAAATACCCAATAAGTTAAAATTGATTAATTGTGTTGGAGGTGGGTCAAGCGCTTACGGTTTTTGGAGTGAGTTTATTGATTACAGTAAAAAACAAATTGAGTTGATTGGTGTGGAGGCTGGAGGTCCAAAAAATAGCAAACTTCATGCTGCTCCGTTAAGTAAAAATTCTAAAATAGGCGTGCTTCATGGTGCAGCAGCTTATTGTGTTCAAAATTCTGATGGTCAAATTAATGAAACTCAATCGATAAGTAGCGGTCTTGATTACCCATCTGTAAGTCCGATACACTGTTTTTTAAAAGATACTGGTAGAGCAAAATACACTTATGCAACTGACGAGGAGGCGCTAGATGCCTTTAAATTAGTTACTGAACTTGAAGAAATTTCTCCAAGCTTAGAACCGTCTCACAGTTTTGCCGAGGCAAAAAAAATTGCTCCTAAACTTGATAGTTCAAACATTATAGTTGTTAATAGTTGTGGTGATAGCTTAAAAGATAAAGACATTATAAAAAAAAGATTAGGTAGTTATCTAAGATGATTTCACAAATAAATTTAGCTTTTCAAAAGTGTAAAACAGAAAATAGACCAGCATTAATTACTTACACCGTTGCAGGTGACAATACTAAGAGAAAATCATTGGAAATTTTAAAATCAATATCTGAGTATGCTGACATTGTTGAGCTTGGAATACCATTTAATGCTCCTACAGCTGATGGCGCTCAAATACAAAATAGCTCACATAGAGCATTAAGAAACGGTTTTAAACTCAAAGATGTTTTCCAAATAGTTAAGGAATACAAAAAAAATAAAATAGCAAAACCGTGCATTTTAATGGGGTACTACCAAATTATTTATAGATACGGAGAGAAAAAATTTGTTAAAAAATGCAAAGATATTGGTGTAGATGGTTTGATAGTTGTAGATTTTCCATACCCCGAAAATAAACAATTTGCAAAATTATGTAAAAAAAACTCTATAACCTTCGTACAACTTATTTCACCAACAACCACCAATGAACGTAAGAAAAAGATTATAGCCTCTTCTCATCATATGGTTTATTATATAAGTATGTTATCAACGACCGGTGGTAAATTAAAAGTATCGCCAAAAAAAATCATAAAAAATTACAATAAAATTAAAAAATTGAATAAACATAAAAACTTTGTGATAGGCTTTGGAATAACAAGCAAAACTATATCTGCTCTAAAAAGTGCCAATGGATTAGTAGTTGGAAGTGCCTTGTGTAAGGAAATTACCAGATCTCTAAAAAAACGACAAAATCCTGTCACAAATCTTAATAAAATGGTAAAAGTCTTAAGGAAAAAAATAGCATGAATTGGATAACAAAATTTATAAAACCAAGAATAAAATCATTATTCAAAAAAAAATCTTCTGATGTAAAAGATACATTATGGACTACGTGTGAATGTAAAAATCTTTTGTATAAAGATGATCTTTCAAAAAATTTAAGTGTATGCCCAAAGTGCGGTTCACATCACAAACTAACTCCTGAAGAAAGATTTAAAATATTTTTTGATAATAAAGAGTTTGAAATACTTGAAACACCTCTTCCCAAGGATGATCCCCTCAAATTTGTAGACACAAAAAAATATACAGACAGACTAAAAAAAGCTAGACAACAAACTAATCAGTCAGATGCGATTTCTATAGCTAATGGCAAACTAAATGGATTAGATGTAACCGTAGGTGCACAAAATTTTTCATTTATAGGTGGCTCTTTGGGTGCCGCAGCTGGAGAAGCTTTTATTCATGGTATTCATAATGCAATTGAAAAAAGGAATCCATTTGTTTTTTTTAGTTGCAGCGGCGGAGCTCGAATGCAAGAAAGCGCTGTTGCCTTAATGCAAATGACAAGATCTGTTCTAGCAGTACATGAATTTAAAAAAACAAACCTTCCGTATATTGTTGTAATGACAAATCCAACAGCGGGGGGTGTAACTGCTTCGTTTGCTGGGTTAGGGGATATAATAATTGGAGAACCAAAAGCTATAATCGCATTTGCGGGGCGCAGAGTTATACAAGATACTGTAAAAGAAGAACTACCGGAAGAATTTCAAACTGCAGAATTTGTAAAAGATCATGGTGGAATTGATTTAGTGGTTGAAAGAAAATATCTAAGGTCTACTATTTCAACTCTTTTATCAATACTATTGAAGAAAAAAGAAGCTAAAGTTATATCTACTGAAAATGTCACAGAAGTCGAAGAAATTTTACCGCAAACTTCAAAAGCAATATAGTCGTAGAATCAATCTTGATCTAAAAAGAATAAAATTAGTCTTAAAAAGGCTAAATAATCCTCAAGATCAATTACAAAATATAATTAATATTATAGGAAGCGATGGTAAGTATAGCGTTTTAACCTCGTTAAAATATTTCCTAGAAGCTGATAATATAAAAGTGAACACTTTTACTAGCCCACATTTGTACGACGTTCGACATAGATTTTGGTTAGGAAACAAATATATTTCATTAAAAGAACTTAAAAAATATAAAAATATAATTGAACGAACAAAATTGAAGCTTACCTTGTTTGAATTACTAACCTGTATTTATATTTTGGCAGCTTGTAAAACAGACTCTAACTCATTTAATCTGCTTGAAAGTGGTCTGTTATTTAAAAAAGATAGCACAAACTTATGGCCTTATCCTCTATCCCAAGTGATTGCAGGTATTAACTTTCAGCACCAAGAGTGGGTAAGACCAAAAACCCTAGCTGAAATTTGTAGGCAAAAAGTTGGGTATTTAAGCAACAATACAAAAATTTATTGTGGAAAACAAAAACTAAAAACGAATAAAATAATAAAAAGTATTTTGAAAAAAAATCAAAGTGAAAAAATAGTTTATGGATCCTGGAAGATTATAAATAAAAAGAAAAAAAAATATTATAAGGATGAATACAACCAAATTTATCTCAGCTCAAAACAAATTCATTCTGATGCTTTATGGGAAAATGTAGGTTTGGCAATCAAAATTGCACTGGATTTAGGAGTTAGCAAAAAAATAATTGAAAGAACTGTACCAACAATAAAATTTGAAGGTCGCGTTCAATTTGTAAAGGGCAATCTTACAAAAAAACTACCAAAAACCAAAATGCTTGTAGACGGCTGTCATAGTGATGAGTCCACCAAAAATTTAGCCCGTTTTTTAAAAAAATTTAATTTACCAATTTATGGTATTTGGGGAAGTCTTAAAAATAAAAGTCCAAGTAGACTTATTAAAAATTTTAAAAATATTTTTAAAAAGGTTATCACTATAAAAATTCCAGATGAACCCAACTCGATGAGCTCTATTGATTTGTATAAAATAGCTATGAAAAATAACTTTAAAGTTGCTCAGGCAAAAAATATTAGGCAAGCTTTAAAAAAAATATCATCAAAAGAAAAAAAAATTATTGTTATCTTTGGAAGCCTTTATCTTGTTGGGCATGCTCTAAGTATTAACTAAATATTTTCTTTTATCCAAGAAACTATATTTGATTTTGTTGTAGCCCCAACTTTAGTTGACTTAAGTTCACCTGATTTAAATAAAAGCATCGTAGGGATGCCTCTGATACCATACTTTGTTGGAGTATTTGGCTCTTGATCAATGTTGTGTTTAGCTATTACGACTTCGTTGGACATTTCATTAGAAATTTCTTCCAGAATTGGTCCGATTTGTTTGCACGGGCCACACCATTCGGCCCAAAAATCTACAATTGTTGGTTTTTGTGATTTAATGACATCTGAGTCGAAACTTTCGTCTGTTACTTTTTTTGTAGCCATTAAATTATAGATAAAGTTTTTTTTAAAAATGTCAACTACGCACGAGAATAAAATTTTTCTAATTCTTCAACGTACACGTTAATCTCTTCTAACATTTTAAGTTTATCTTTTTCTTTACTTTTTTCAAATTTTGCTCTGAGGTCATCTATCTCTTTATAAGTTCTAGGAATTGTATTCCATTTCCTATTATCAGTTGTGGAAAGTACTCTTTTGATAATTGTTCCATGAATTTCATCATAATCTTCTTTTGGTAAGAGATCAGGTTTTTCCAGATAAAGGAGTTTTTTTCCAAAATAATGAAATCTTTTATCTTTAAACTTTTCTAAATATGAAAGTTTTTTATCCCAATCTTCTTCATGAAATCCTGGTAAAATTTTATTATCTTCGGCTGGTGGAAAATTATAAAGACTTTCTTCCTCAAAAAGATCTTCTTGTGATTGTGTTTCTGCTTTTTCCTGAGCTTCATCTCTTAAAATTACCTCTACTTTTTCTGTAAATTTTTTGTTTTTTTTTACAATATCTGCTCTTTCTTTTAATTTATTGATGCCTATCATTTTATATTCTTCAAAATGATCAATATAAGAGGGATTCATGACTATTGGGTGCTTATTGTGGCGACATGTCCTTAGAACCTTTGGGGTCTTTTTTAATTCCTCTTTTAAAACTTGAATTGGCATATTCATATAAATATTTGGATCATGTTTTAAATCAAATGTTTTTGGCCACTGATAAACTGGATGCTGACAAACAAATGTTTGGACAAAGGGCACAACCTTTCCGTAATAAAATTCATTAGCACAAAAAAGTTTTTCATTTTTAATTATTTTTAGGCTTTCTTCTTTGTTTGAGGTCAAGAGACTACTGTCCCATACACTTGGGGCCTTTTTTTTTATTATTCTGGCTATTTCCAATGTTGCCCCACAATCACCTATTGCTGTATGAGCTGCGTGTTCAATTCCATTAAGAGGAGCCATTGTATCTAACTTATATTCCAAATTTCCCTTTTTGTTGATGGCGTTTTTTAAAGTATTTGGATAATAGAGATTTGCCGCTCTAGCCAAGTTAAGAAGGTCTCCTTCTTTGTTTCCATTAGTTGTTGATGTAAAAGGATAATGTAAATTTTGAAACAAAGTATTTCTTAAAAAAATTTGATCAAATTCAATATTGTTCCATCCTATAAAAGTAACTTTTCCCCAACTTTTTAATTTATCAACTAATTGTTTTACCATTTCATAGTGCGAAAGATTGGTTTCCTTTAATTTTTTTGGGGAAGTATTGCTTACAATTAATGACATAGCTTCTGGGATAATGCCGGTTGATAGTCTGCATCTAGAATCAAACCTATCCAATTCATTTAATTGATCGTCTACTAAAATAGCTCCTACTTCAATAATTTGACCCCATTGTTTATTAGACGAGGTCGTTTCGAAATCATAAAATACAAAATTTGACATCTGAGAAGTTTGATTACTTAAATACTTTAATTTTATCTGAATTTTCTTCCACTGTCTCTTTTACAGTTCCAGGGTCTTTAATACTATTTAAAGTATTTGTTATTGATCGCGCATCTCTTCCAAAATTATCTGTGAGTGTCATCGCTTGTTCTAATTTTTTTCTTAAATCAACTATGCCATCAAAGTGCTTTTCAAATCTTCTCGAAATAAGTTTTAAATCATTATAAATTTGGGTTGCATGTTTTTGAACTTTGAGTGTTTGAAAACCTAGATGATAAGATTGCAAAAGTGCTGAGAGTGTATTTGGTCCAGCAATTGTAATTTTATATTTTGTTCTTAGCTCTTCAAGTAAAAGTTCCTTTGTTTTAGGGTCACGATAACTTGAAAGTTCGGCAAACAATCCCTCGGTCGGAGCGTAAACAATTGCAAAATCAGTTGTCTTTGGGGGGGGGCAATGTACTTAGAGCTGACAGATTTAGCTTTGTTTCTAAATGCGGTAGCTAAATCTTTTCTTGCTTCCACTAAAGCTTCCTTATCTTTGGCTTGATAAGCATTATCTATCTCTTTAAATTTTTCAATAGGCCAGTGACTATCTACTGGAACAAGAACATCCTGAAGTTTAATTGCAAATTCTACTGTATCGCCAGTTTCTTCAGGTTTCATTTTTACATTTTCAATATACTGGGACGCAGGTAATAAATCTTTTAAAAGTGAGGCTAAAGAAAATTCTGCAAGAACTCCGTATTGTTTTACTCCTGCTAGTATTCGACTGAAGTTATCCTGGCTTTTATTTAAAGCTTCTACTTGTTTATTAAATACTCCAACTTTCTCGTCTACTCTTGTTAATGCGCCTGACATGTCTTTGGCAATATCTTTTGACATATTTCCAAATGATTGACTAAAACTATCTTTGAAAGAATTAAATTCATCTTTTAGAGCCTGGGTTGGGTCCTCAAATTTTTCATGTTTGTTACGAAATAATAAAAATATCACAACAAAATTTAAAGCTAATAAAACAACTACAAGTGTAATTAGTATTATATCCATTAATTTATATATAAGGTGTATTTGCCAAATTACAAATTATAATTTAAATAATGTATTTCATGAGATTTTTTGTATATTTTTTGTCTGCACTTCTTATTTTTACAGCTGTAAACTCAAAAGAGTTCCGAATCGATTTTAGCAATGATGGAATGAAACTTTTAAAAAAAAGGGGGTTTGGAAAAAAAACTCTTTATACCAATGGCAAAGATGAAAAAGGTTGGTATTTAAAAGCTGAAGCTGATGGAACTGCGACTGGCCTTGGGATGGAAATAGATAAAGAGCTTCTTAAGGAAATGCCTTTTTTAAATATTACTTTTAAAATTGAAAAAGATTTTGATAGCATTGATCAAAAAACTAAAGACGGACATGACTGGACAGCAAGAATTATGGTGGGACATGGCAAAAAGATTGGCTCAAAATTAGTCAGCTTAGCCCACTCCTCTTTTTTAGAAGAAGGATTTATTCAAACAAGTCCTTGGACAAAAGGAAGCAGAGATTACGTTGTATCTAATGATAAGAGTGGGGAATGGCATACCCGAAAAGTAAATATAAGGGAATTACTTGAGGAAACTCACGGAATTTCTTTTACAAACTTTATCGCTGTATTTTCTGACTCGAATAACTCAAAACAAAAAATTATTGCATATTACCGGGATATCTATTTTAGTAGTGAGTGATGAATATAAAAGTAGAGCCATTTAAAAACAATATTGGTGCATCAATTTCTTATAATCTTAAGTTGGCAGACTCGAAAATTATTGATCAAATTAAAGAAACACTTAATAACTATGGTTTTGTTTGCTTTAGAGACCAAAATTTAGAGCCAGGAGAATATTTAAAATTTGCAGAACAATTAGGAAAAATTAAAGAGTACCCAATGTTAAAAGACTTAGAAAATTATAAAGGCATCACCGTTGTTGAAAGAAAAGAAGATGATAAAGGAAAGTCTTATGGTGAAGGGTGGCATACAGATAGCAGCTATCTTGACAAAACACCAAAATACACTTGTCTCATGGGTAAAATAGTTAAAAGAGATCAGGGTCAAACACTTTTCGCCTCTCAATTAGCATCCTATGAAGCTTTAGATCAAGAAACTAAGGATAAAATTCAAAATCTTGTAGGTGTATTTAGTTCGGCTGGACCGATATCTGTAACAAGGCTTGAGAGAGAAGCTGAGAGAGGAACTGGAAAGTCAAAAGATTTTGTAGCCGAACATCCAATAGTAAAAAAAGTCGGAAGTAGAAAAACGCTTTATCTAAGTCCAGGTCATACAATCGCCATAAAAGACTTGAGTGAGGAGAACTCTAAAGAACTTTTAAAATTTTTATTCAACCACCAAACGAAAAAAGAGTTTCGAAATAGCTTTTTTTGGGAAAAAAACACTATAGTTATTTGGGATAACCATTCTGTCATTCACTCTGCTACCCCTTTTCAAGGGAGAAGAATAATGCATAGAATTATTTTAGACGCATAAAAAAAACAAAATTCAGCCCCTCTTAAAACAAAAATTATATTTAAATTTTTAAATATGAAAAATATTATAATCGTATTAGTATGTGGATTGTTTCTAGCAAACTGTAGTAACCGTTACGTTTTGGGTACAAAATGTACAAGTCCTGATAAGTTAACTGGTGCTTACGAAAAATCATTCATATGGTCTGTAGATAGAACTATGAGTGATGACGCTTTTGGAAAAAGAATCTCAAAACAAAACTGTCCTAAAGTAGCTAAAAAATCCTAATTAAGCAAAGTTTTTTAAAGATGGTGACTATTGGTCTTTTACTGCTTGGATGTGTCGCATTTCTGGTGTCTTTTTTAATCGTGAATTTCAAATCAAAACACGATAAAGAAGACACCGAATGATAAAATATTTCCTATTTATACTTCTCTTATTTTCTTTTAATAGTTTAAGCGCAATGGATAAAAAACCATACCACCATATTTATAAAGATGGAAAATTACATGCATTTAGAAACCTGGAGGGAGGACCAAAAAGGGATCCAAATTTTAAGTGGGATTGGAAAGTTTTTAGAGAAGAAAAAAAGAAGCTTAAGATTGATTATCCGCCTGAACACTTAATCGATAAAAAATTAGTTTTAAAAAATCTTGAAAAATATAAATCGGACTCTTATGTTATGTGGCTTGATCACGCCAGCTTTATAATTAAACTTGGAGACACTACTATTATTACTGATCCAGTTTTTGAAAAAAACTATGGTCCATTATTCTTTGGACCAAAAAAATTTGTGGATTCCCCTTTGAGTCTTAAAACACTTCCCAAAATAAATTTATTTTTACTTAGTCACAATCATTACGATCACATGAGTATACGTACAATAAAAAATTTTCCTTATAAAGATGCTAAAGTCCTAGTGCCTCTAAAACTTGGCAAATATTTTACCAGAAATGGATATAAAAAAGATACAGTTAAAGAGATGGACTGGTTTGATAAAATTAAAATTAATGATGATATCTCGGTGACAATGTTGCCAGCTCAACATTGGAGCAAGCGATGGATTTGGGGAGATGGAAATAATAATAGAACTCTTTGGGGGAGCTTTTTAATTGAATACAAAGGTAAAAAAATATTTTTTGCTTGTGATACTGGACCTGCCCCTTTTTATAAAGAATTAGGTAAAAAATATGGTCCAATTGATTTAGGTTTTGGAAACATTGGTGCTTATAATTTCTTTCCTATAGTTCAAGTAAAAGATAAATCTACAGCTCATGCAAACCCTGAAGAACTTTTATCACTTATGAAAGATCTGAAAGTTAAAAAAGTAGTTGGGATGCACTGGGGTACTGCAATCTTGAGCTTGGAACCAATCTGGGAACCTCCTGTTCGATTTAAAGCAAACGCTGAAAAAGTTGGTTATAAAAAAGATGATGCAGTAATATTTAAAATTGGTGAAATAAAAAAACTAGACGATCTTATTAACTAGCTTTTTTTAATTGCTGTCTAATTCTTTCTAAATACAAAATAAGACTGTCAGTTAAATCATCTCCAAATTTAAATATAGCAGATCTATTGTACTCTCTTGTTTCACTTTTGATTTTATCTTCAACTATAATTTCTTTTTTTGAATCTTGATCTTTAACATAAATTAAAATTAAAAAATTTTCATTTTGCTCTTGATCTTCTCTAATAATAATTTCCGATTGTTCGTAAACTAAATTTATAACTCTTATTAGGTCAGCATTTTTTGGTAAATATCTTTTATTAATTTGATAAACAAGTGAATTACAACTTCTTGAGAAGCTCTCTAAGCTTGTTTCTATTAACTCCCTTTTTTCAATATATTCTTTTTCTTTTTGCCTAATTTCAGTAACTGAAGCTTGATCTGATAAAGTTACACCTAATTCTTCTACCCTTTTTCTTAGACGTTCATTTCTTAGAGCCTTGTACCTTTCTCTAACCTGGTCAATTCTTTGTTGAAAATCCTTATAGTCTTCTTTTTCTATGTTTAATGTATATTTTTCAATAGCTTTAATTTCTTCTAATTCCCTTTTTCTAAAACTTTCAAGAGTTTTTTCAAGTTTTACTTCCTCTAAAAATTTTCTTTGTTTTTCTTTCTCTTTTTCTCTAATAGTTTTTTGTTCTTCTCTTAAAAAATTTCTTAACTCTACAGCCCTAACTTTTGCTAATGCTTTTTCTTCTTTGATTTCTTTTTGTAATAGACTTTTTCTTAAATTAGACTCGGTTTTTTCCTTATTTTCATTTTCTCTTTTCAATTTTTTTTCTATTTGATATTTTCTTTTTTTATAAATTTGTATTTTTTTTAAAAACGGTGATGTAACTTTTTTAAAAAGTGAGCTTAAATTAAATTTAAATTTAGGTTTTATGGATTTAAATATTCCTTTAGGTAATAATTTTTTTGAGTAAGTCTTCTTTGAAGAGAACTTTTTTTTTGATTTTAGCTTTATTCTTTTAATTTTACTTTTTTTATAGATTTTCTTAATAATTCTTGTGTTTGGTTTCTTGGCTTTTTTTTTAGATTTTTTAAATTTTTTCTTTTTTTTCATCTGCTATTTTGAGTAATAGCATTTTCTTAAGAGTATATATAGCCTCTTGTTCTTGGAGCAATGTTTATATCTTTATCAAGTAGTATCTGAAAATTACATTGATCTGTCCATCTAAATGCAAATTCACATGAGCTCAAATAAAATAGCCAAAGTCTATAGAATTTTTCACTATAATTTTTTATAACCATATCTTTATTTTTAATAAATCTTTTTTTCCATTCCTCTAAGGTAGATGCATAATGTATACCCGGTAAGACCTCTAAATCTCCTAATACCAGTTTCGAATTTTCGATTGCAGGCATTAATTCGCTAAAAGATGGCGTGTATCCTGAGGGAAATATAAAAGTTGTTATCCAGGCTTGTGGGTCTCTAGGTCCATCCACGCTTCCTATTGTATGTACCAGTGCTTTTCCTTTAGGTTCAAGAATATCGTATATTTTTTTAAAATATGTTTTGTAAAATTTTCTAGTAACATGCTCAAGCATTCCTTTTGATATAATTTTTGTATACTTGTTTTTAGTGTCCCTGTAGTCTTCAATACGAAATTGACAAAGATTGTCCAATTTTTTTTCACGACAAATTTTTTTAGAAAAATCTAGTTGAACTTTTGATAAAGTTATTCCATCAACTCTTGCTCTGGTTTTTTCGGCAATAGCACAAGCTAGACCACCAAATCCTGATCCGATATCTAAAACTGTATCCTTGTCAGTAATATTTAATTTCTTTATCATGTGGTCAATCATTGATTCTTGGCTGTCTTCTAGAGACATATCTTTTTGTGGCCAATAACCACAGCTATATTGAAAATGTTTAGTATCTATAAACATTTTATAAAAATCGGCAGACCCAATATCATAATGTGCTGCGACCGCTGCTCTACTACTTTTTCTGGTATTAAAGTTTGTTAAATATCTCCAAGTGCCTCTAATTTTATTTATGGTTTTAGAAAATTTACTGATATCTTTTCTTCCTATATTTTTCAAAGCTATATCTAATATATCTGAAATATTTCCATTTTCGATTACAATATCTCCATCGGTATAACCTTTGCCAAAATAAAAATCTGGAAACAAAAGCATCTTATATTCAATTGATTTATTTTTTAATTTAAATTTAACAGGATTTTTTTTAATTGGTTTTCCAATAGTATAGTTTTTCTTATCTGAAGTTTCTAAAATAAAACCATCTTTTTTTATAATAGTGTTTAAAAAAATTTTTAACATTATGCAGCAATATTTTTATTTGTTAACGCACCAAGTTCCCTTAATTTTTTAATTAGCTTATCTTTTTTGTCATCACTTAATAAAACCTGGGGTGGTAATAAATTTGTAAAAATTTTATTTTCTAGACTCTTAATGGTATGAAGCGCTGAAATTAAATTTCCTGTTTCATCAAAAGCTGATCTTAATGCCTTCAGTTTTGGGTCGCTCGACGAGTCCCCACTTTTATTAAAATCATCAAAAACTTTTTTTGCAATTTTTCCTGTAAAATTTGTTGTTGCTGATATACACCCAGCTGCTCCAACTTTTAATCCGTCTAATAATTTTTTCTCACTACCAACAAACATTGAAAAATTCTCCATTTTAAAATTTTCCCAAAGATTTCCGGTGCTATCTTTCATGCCAATTATATTTTTGGGGAAAGACTCTTTAAGTTTTTTTGTTATATCTGGTGTAAAAGTGTAACCACTTAATGTAGAAAAATTATAAAGAATAATTTTAGAGTTTGGAACTTCTCTTATAATGTTTTTATAAAAATTAAACACTCCAGTGTCATTATTTTTATAATATGCAACATTCATAATTAAAAAATTACTAAAACCCAACTCTATTGAGTGTTTCATAATATCAGTCGTGTCTTTTAAGCTATTGGTCGAAGTTCCGATTAAAATTTTTTCTGAGAAACTTTCTTTTGACAGTGCGCTTATAAAATTTTTCTTTTCATCAACTGAAATTAATTGTCCGCATCCTGTGCTACCAAAGAAAGCTGACCCTACTCCCTGATTATCAAGATTAAGTTTTGCATGATTTATAGTTTCTTTGATATCGAGGCTCAAATCTGCTTTTAAAGCAGACATTGCTGCAGCAAATACACCTTTTAAAATTTTTGACATGTTTTTACCTAAATTTATATATAAACGTACTATAAATTAAAAAAGAATGAAAATTCTTATTATTCAACAAAGATACGGAATCGGTGATATGGTAATTTTTTTACCCTATATTCATGCAATTTCAAAAAAATTTAAAGCTAAGGTAAGTATTCTTGTAAAAGAAAGCTCAAAAGCATCCGATCTTTTATCAAATGATGAAAATATAGATGAAATAATCATTTTAAGTAAAAATAAGGATGGTCTTTCTGGTTTTTTCAAACTATCAAATGAAATAAAAAAAAGAAATTTCGATAAAGTGTTTATTTTTAATAGTTCTTTAAGATACAATTTAATTGCAAAATTTTCAGGTATTAAATCAATATTTCAATATCCTCTATTTAGATCAAAAGATAATTTAGTTCACAGTGCTAAAATATTTACAGAAAACATTATTGGAGAGATAGTTTCTACAGAACCAAATCTTAAAATTAAAACTATAAATACTTTTGATAAAAATATTAAACATATTTGTTTAGGTATTTCTGCTTCTGGTCCTACCAAAAGGTGGGCTGTTGAAAATTATATAAAACTTGCACAAGAATTACTAAAAAAACACAAATGTACATTTTATTTGGCCGGAGGTTTAAAAGATATTGATTTAATAAATAAATTTAAAGATTCAGATATTTATGACAAATGTAAGTCCTTTGAAAAATTAACTATAAAAGAAACTTTGCCCATTATAAAAAATTGTGATCTTGTAGTGTCTAATGATACAGGTTTCGCCCATATAGCTTGTGCACTTAAGGTCAAAACGCTCACATTGTTTATGGATAGTCCTGTTATGACCTATGGCAAATACTCTTCATTCATGGAAGTCATTGAACCTGTAGGAGAAAAAAATAGTACAAAACATGATACTTTAGGGAGCGAAAAAATATCTTTCGATGAGGTTTTAGATAAAGCAAATTCTATCTTAAATTAAGTAAAATCATTTTTTAAAATAGTTTCTTTAGCTTCTGATACCATTTGCGCGAGCTTGGTTGTATCTGTGTCATTTCTATCAGGGTGCAGTTTTGCCATAATTTTTTTATATTTTGATAAGACCTCTAATTTTGTGCATCCTTTTTTACAGCCTAAAATATTATATGCATCATCAAGTGAAATATTTGATGATGCTTTTGAATAATTCGTTCCTGATCTAAATGAATACCTTCCTGTTTGACGAAGATAACTAATCAACCTCCAAAGTTGAATTAGCTGAAAAATTCCGCCAATACCTTTTAATTTTAATAAAGGAAGCAAAAAGATTAGGATTGGAATACTAAAAGCATATCTTCCAACTATAAACAAAGCTATGGCTAAAAGAATTCCAATAGTAAAGATTATATATCTAATGCCTTTTGCGATTTTTTTGCTACTTGCTTTAGCAAAAAAATTCAATAAAAGATATAGAATTACTGAACAAATTCCAATGATTAAAAATAAATTCATAAAAATATGATACCACGATTAAGGAAACAACCTGAAAAGAAAAGTTGTCATGGTTACAATTGGATTGATGATTATTCGTGGGTACATCAAGACAATTGTTTAGAAATTCTAAGAGATCCTAACAAAGTTAACCCCGAGGTAAGAAAATATCTTGAGGCTGAAAATGCATACACTAAAGGAGAAATGGCCGATACCCATAAAATTCAAAAAAAAATTTTTGAAGAAATTGAAGGTAGAATTAAATTAGATGATGAAAGTCTACCTTATAAAGATAAAAAATATGAATACTGGACTAAAACTACAAAAGAAGGCAACTACTCTAAAAAACTAAGAAGAAAAATTGGAGATACCAAAATAGAAACTTATTGGGATGGGGATCGTGAGGCCAAAGGGAAAAAATTTTTTAGCGCCGGTGATCTTGAGGTTTCTTACAACGATGAGTTATTAGCTTATTCTATTGATGATAAAGGTGGAGAATATTTCACAATTTTTCTAAGAAGAATTTCAGATAATAAAATTGTTGAGGACCCTATTAGAGATACAGCTGGCGGTATTGTGTGGGCTTACGATGATAAATCTTTTTTTTACAGGAAACATGACTCACAACACAGAGCCAGAAAAATTTACCAACATAAGCTGGGTACATCAAGTAAAGAAGATAAATTAATTTTTGAAGAAAAATCAGAGAGATTTACATGTTCGATTAGCTCAAGTAGTTGTGAGAATTATTATTTTGTCGAAACAAGTGAACACACAACATCGGAGGTTTACTATTTTCACAAAGATGAAAAAGAATTTAAACCTAAATTAATAATAAAAAGGGAAGAGGGTATTCAATATAGCATAGATAGTTTTGGGGGCTGGTGGTGGATGTGGACAAATAAAAATGCGGAAGATTTCAAAATTGTCAGGTGCCTGAATATAAAACTTGGAGATTGGAAGGATTTTGTTCCAGCTAAAAATGGTGTCCTTATTGGCGGACTCACATTTTTAAAAAACTGGATAATTAGATCTGAAGTATCAGACGCTTTACAAAAAATTTTTGTTAGAGATATAAAAACTAATAAAGAAGAGCAATTGTTATTTGATGATGAAAAAGTAATTTCCTCAGGTATAAGTTTAATGCAAAAAGAAAAAGATACTGATTTGATTAGGATTAGTTATGAGTCTCCAAAAACACCAGTACGAACATTTGAATATAATTTAAAAACAAAAGAAAAAAAACTTGTTAAAGAACAAGAGGTTCCATCGGGTCATAATAGAGATGATTATATTGTTGAGAGAATTAATTGTTCTAGCCATGATGGAAGAGAGATACCAATCACTATTACATACCATAAAAAAACAAAATTAGATGGTAGTGCAAATTTATTATTGTATGGATATGGAAGTTACGGAAGTTCAATGTCACCAAGCTTCTCAACATCAAAATTTTCTTTGATAGATAGAAATATTATTTGGGCAACATGTCATATCCGAGGTGGTCTTGAGAGAGGAATGTCTTGGTGGAAAGAAGGCAAAATGATGAATAAAAAAAATACATTTTCTGATTTTATAAGTTGTGCCAAATTTTTAATTAAAAAAAAATATACAAGTGAAAAAAAAATAATAGCTTACGGTGGCTCTGCTGGAGGTCTTTTAGTTTCAAATGTTGTAAATCAAGAACCAAATATTTTTTTAGGTGCGATTATGGCTGTACCTTTTGTAGATAATTTAACGACTAATATGGATCATACTCTTCCTCTAACACCTGGAGAAGTATTAGAATTTGGTGATGCAAAGAATAATAAAGAACATTTTGAGTATATTCGTTCTTATGCTCCATATGACAATATAGAAAAAAAAGATTATCCAAATATTTTGATTACAACATCTCTTTCTGACTCAAGAGTTTTGTTTGATGAGCCCACAAAGTATTGTGCAAAACTTAGAGACAATAAAACAGATAATAATTTGCTTCTTTTTAAATGTGAAATGGATGCAGGGCATGGGTCTCGATCAGGTAGAAAAAACATAATAGAGGATATAGCTTTTGATTATGCTTTTGCACTAAAAATTTCAAATAAATTAAATTAAAAACAATTTTTACTATTAAAGCCAATAACGATATTATTTTCGTCTACTTCAAATCTTCTTTCACATTTAATTTTAAATTTTGAGTCGTAATAAACCAAAACTTTATTTTTATTTTTTGCAGTTTCAATCGCATCGGGTTTACCAAATTCTATTTTTAGTTCTGATGCTGGTTTTTTAAGAAAATTATCGAGTTTTTCTGTTTCTTTTTTTGATACTTCATCAACTTTTGTGGTAACAGTTTTACAACCTGTGATTAGAAAACATACGATTATTAAGATGATAAAATTTTTCATATCTAATTATAGTTTATTGCAACACTAAATTGCTCAGTTTTTAATTATATCAAAAATAGTTATAAACAACATACAACTTTCAATTTAATTACCAAATAACTTTAACTTTAATCTTTTGGTTTAAGTAATATAAATCATAAAAATTGGAGGATAAAACTATGATGGATAAATATTTTGAATATAAAAAACATAAAACAAACTTTAGAACAGAAGTAGTAGCTGGTGTTACTACTTTTTTAACTATGGCGTACATTATGTTTTTAAACCCTTTTATACTCTCTGGCGAATTTGCTGGGACAGAAAAAGGTTTTTTTGACTTTGGCGGTGTCTTCACCGCTACGATTGTTGCAACTGCTTTAGCATGTTTTATAATGGCATTTTATGGAAAAACTTGGCCAATAGGTCTTGCTCCCGGTATGGGAATAAATGCGTTTGTAGCTTTTGGCGTTGTTGGAGGAATGGGATACACGCCTGCAGAAGCATTAGCTACAGTACTTGTTGCTGGTATATTTTTCTTAGCAATTTCATTAACACCGATTAGAGCTTGGATTATTAATTCAATCCCTAAAAGTTTAAAGCTTGGGATCGGGGCCGGTATTGGACTTTTTCTTGCAATAATAGGTTTGGAGATAATGGGCGTAGTAGGAGATCATCCAGTAACATTAGTGACATTAGGTGATATTAAAAACCCGTTAGTTTTATTAGGTTGTTTAGCATTCGTGGTGATGATTGTTTTAGAAAAACTTAAAGTTAAAGGAAACATCATTATTGGTATATTGGTTTTCAGTATTATTGCTTGGCTTCCTATGTGGGAATGGACAGGAGCTTCAATTAAAGATGGTGCATCTCTTGCAAGGTTTAATGGAGTCTTTTCAGCGCCACCGTCGATGAGTTATTTATTTGATGCTTTTGAAGGGATAAGTAGCGGTAAAGTTTTAGCTGCCAGTGGTTTCACTGTAATCTTCACATTATTCTTTATAGACTTTTTCGATACAGCTGGAACTTTAACTTCAGTTGCAAATGTTTCAGGAAAAGTTGATAGCAAAGGAAAAGTTCAAGATATAGAAAAGGCTATGCTAGCTGATAGCGTTGGAACAGTTGCGGGAAGCTTAGTTGGTACAACTACTGTAACTAGTTATGTAGAGTCAGGTGCTGGTGTTAAAGCTGGAGGAAGAACTGGTATGACATCACTAGTTATTGGTGTTTTATTTCTTTTGTGTTTAGGATTTGCACCTTTGGCTACAAGTTTACCAAAAGAAATAGATGGTGCAGCACTTGTATACGTTGCGGTACTCTTTGTAAGGAATATTACAGATATTGAGTGGAATGATATAGCAGAATCTGCGCCTGCAGTTTTAGCTATGATCACAATGCCACTTACATATAGTATTTCTAATGGTATAGCACTTGCATTTATCGCATATGCTTTAATCAAAATTCTTAGCGGAAAAGCATCTAAAACTGCTCCTGCAATATGGGTTGTTGCGGTTTTAAGTGTTTTGAGTTTTTCAGTTTAGAATAACAAATATTTTAAAGAAAAAGGGTTAAACTTAGTTTTAACCCTTTTTTTTATGCTTTTTTGCAATTTCTTCAATTCTTATTTCTTCGTAATGTTCAAATGGTTGAACAATCCATGGATCATTTTTTAGTTTAACTGCACAATAATCTGGTTCAAAAGTAGATTTTTTTTTCTTCCAGAGAGTTGCCGTTTTAATATCTTCAATTTTATCTTTTATTGGTTTATACTTCTTTAACCAATCAACGCTTTTATTTAGGGTAATACCTGTATCAGATAAATCATCACATAATAATATTTTTCCACCCATATTTTTTGCAATTGAACTCATTTCTCTTGAAAAAACTATATCACCCTGTTCGTCCTCAACACCTTTACCGCTATAAGACTCTACAGCTAAGTAAGCACATTTTAGCTTAAAAACTCTACTTAGAACATCTATCATAGGTGCAGCCCCACGCATAATACCGACTAATAATGTTGGCCTGTAACCACTTTCGTGAACCATTAATGCTAATTTTTCTACAGTCTTATTATAATCATCCCAAGAAATAATTAGTTTTTCTGTCATAATTTAAATCTAATACTGTACAGGTTCATTGTCTACTGAATACCACAATGCCATTACAGCGAGAGTACAATAGGGTGAGAACTTTTTTTGTAGTTTGTTCACAAAAGATTTGGGAGGTAAGTATTTTTTTTTATAATTATTTGAAATTGCCCTAAGTAAACCAATATCCTGAACAGGCCAAATGTTAGGCCTATTATAAAAAAAGATAAGTACCATTTCACTAGACCATCTTCCAATTTGTCTTAAAGTTGAAAGATAATTAATTGCTTCTTCATCAGACATTTTTTTTATTAATTTAGGATTAAATGATTTATCCAAAATTTTTTCAGCCAAACTTTTAATACCTAATGCCTTCATTCTGCTCAGACCACATTTTCTAAGATCCGTAATGGTTAAACGCGATACAATTTTTGGATTAATTTTACCTTTACATTTTTTTTCAAATTTTGAAAAAACCGAATCTGCTGCAGAAACTGAAATCTGTTGCGATATAATTGATCGAGTTAAAGAATAAAAAAAATTATTTCGCGTAGTTAAGTGTCCCTTATAGACGCTTAAAAGCTTTCTCATCACTTTATCTCTTTTGCATAGATGTGTTTTACCTTTATTCCACCACTTAGGTTTCATATCTTGGAGGAACCACCTGTTTTTTTAAAGTTACTTCTCTTCTAAAGATAATGTATGTACCAACGACTATAAATCCTGCACCAACTAAAGTTGTCAATTTGAGAGGCTCTCCAAAAATAAAATATCCTGCTGTAGCAGCAAAGACTAATGATAAATATTTAATTGGAGTAACAAGACCTGTGTCTGCCATTCTCAGAGACTGTGTGAGTAAAATATTAGCGTAACCACCAGCCAAACCTAATATAACAAATAGAACAGACTCATATAATGTTGGCCAAATCCAACCATTAACTAGAGTACATAGACCAATTAACATTGATAATAATGAGAAATAAAAAGCTATTAAATAATTTGGTTCAGTTTTGGATAAAGATTTAATTGATAAAGCTACTTGAGCAAAACCAAAAGCAAAAATTAAAGGCATAAAATAAAATAAATTAAATTGGTGAAATGTCGGTTTTATAATAATTAATCCACCAATTATGCCAAGAATAATTGCAGAAATTCTAGTCATTCTAATTTTTTCACCTAGAAAAAGTGCAGATAATATAGTTACAAAAACAGGACCTAAAAAAGTTAAAGATATACAATCAGCCAGCGGCATATTTCTAATGCCAATAAATAAAGCAACGATTGCTATTGCGCCCCATGTTGCTCTCCATGCATGAAGTCCCGGTCTTTTAGTTTTATAAAAAGTAGAAAATTTTTCACGAGGTATTAAAAGAACTATTGGAATCATGCCAAACGCAAATCGCATAAAAAGGACTTGGCCAAAAGGTACGTCTTTCAAATATTTTACAATAATATCCATAATACTGAAGCATGCTACGCTAGCTATCATATAAATAATTGCTAATTGGGATTTTGAGAGCATTTTACCACCTTTAATTAATTGAAATAACATATTAGAATTTTAAAACAATGAAAACTGCTTATTTTTCTCTTGGATGTTTCTGGAGCCCACAATTAGAATTTGAAAAAATTAAAGGTGTAAAAAAGGCTGAGGTCGGTTATTGCGGTGGTAATGACCCAAATACAACCTATGAAAAAGTTTGTTCAGGTTCAACAAACCACGCAGAAACTATAAAAGTTGAGTTTGATGAAAACGAAATTTCATATGAACAGTTAGTAAGATTTTTTTTTAAAATTCATGACCCGACCCAATTAAATAGGCAGGGGCCAGATATAGGGACACAATATAGATCAGAAATATTTTATAAAGACGAAAATCAAAAAAAAATCGCAGAAAAAATAAAAGAGGAATTCAACAAAAAATTAAATGGTAAAATAGTAACTAATATTTCAGAAGAAAAACTTTATCAACCTGCTGAAGAATATCATCAGTATTACTTAAAAAGAAAAGGTATATTATGAATTTAGTTTCAACAGAATGGCTTGAAAAAAATCTAAATTCTGTGAAAATATTTGATGCATCCTGGCACATGCCATCAACTGATAGAAATGCAAAAAATGAGTACAAAGAAAAGCATATTGAAGGAGCGATTTTTTGGGATGTAAATGAACACTCTGACAGAGACTCGCCATTCCCACATATGATGACAAATGCAGAGTATTGGAAAAATATGCTCTGGTCTTTTGGAATTTTAAATGATGATCATATTATTATCTATGATAATAGCGATCTTTATAGTTCATGTAGACTTTGGTTCGCTCTTAAATACTTTGGTCATGTAAAAGTTTCAGTATTAGATGGGGGTCTTAAAAAGTGGCTAAGAGAGAAACGTTTAGTTAATAGTGATATTGTAAGATATGAAACTATAAAAAAGTATAAAGTTAATGAAAAATCAGAATGGATTAAAAATAAAAAGCAAATTGATGAGAATATTAAAAATTCATTATTTCAAACAGTTGATGCTAGAAGCCGAGAAAGATTTGCTGGAAAAATTGAAGAACCCAGACCTGGGCTTAAAAAAGGGTGTATAGTTGGTTCAAAAAATATTCCTTTTCAAGAATGCATTGATAGAGGGACTAATACATTTAAAACTAAGCCAGAATTAATTAATATTTTTAACAAAAATGACATTGATATTTCTAAACCCATTGTCTTTACGTGTGGTTCTGGAATGACTGCATGTGTTTTAGGTCTAGCATATTCTATAATAAGTGGTAAAAATGCTGTGATTTATGATGGATCCTGGTCAGAATATGGAAAAAAATGAAAAAGTCTAAAAAAGTAACCGTTGGAATAATAATTTTTTTCGTAATTATTGCTACTGTGATTGGAGCAAGAACTGCGGTTGGTCTTTATTTTAAGAAAAAATTTAGCAAAAGACCTCCTCCAGGTGTAATTGTTGAAATTGTTAGTGAAAAAAAATTTAGCAAAACAATTGAAAGTTACTGTACTGCTTTAAGTAGTAAAACTACTTCTTTTAAAGTAAAAAAGAGTGAACTTTTAGAACCTATCAAATTCAAAGCCGTTAAAAAAGGTGATATAATTGCAAAACTTGAGGGTAAAACTATTTCCGCACCCTTTTCAGGAACCCTGGGTACTAGAGGAATAAGTTCTTCGATTTTGGGTACCGACTCAATGATAGTCACGCTTGATGACTCAAAAAAAATACTTTGTGATTTACAGATTCCTGAAGTTTTTGCATCTATTTTAAAAAAAAATCTTTCAGTCAATGCAAAATTTTTAGCATATAAAAATAAATTGTATAAAGGGTTGGTAATCTCCCATGCCTCAAGAGTTGATGCGCAAACTCGAAGTATTTTGGCTAGGGCTCAAATTGACAATATTAATCTTGAAATACTACCAGGTTCATTATTAGATATCGAAGTTCTTTATGATGAAAAGCAAGCACTCTCTGTTGCAGATACCAGTATAATTTTTGAAGATGATAAAAAGTTTGTTTACAAAATTGTTGAAAATAACAAAATTGAAAAAATTGAGGTAAAAACAGGAATTAGAAAAGGCGGAAACCTTGAAATTTTAGAAGGTTTGATCATAAATGACAAGATTGTTAAAGAAGGTTTGGCTAGGCTCGCCGATGGAATGCAGGTTAAACCATTAATAAAATAATATGCATAACTTTTGTTTGCTTAATATAAAAAGACCAGTTTTGAGTGCTGTTTTTTCTATGCTGATTGTAATTTTTGGTCTTTACACTTTTTTTGAGCTAAGCACCAGAGAACTACCAAAAAATCTTCAGCCTCCTGAAGTTGTAATATCAACCCAATATACGGGTGCAAGTCCATCAATAATTGCTTCCGAAATTTCTGAGCCAATTGAATTAGCAATTGGTGGTGCAGAGGGCATTAAATCAATTGATACACTTTCTGAAATTGGCAGAAGTACTATTAAAATTGAATTTTTTACAAGCATAAAAATTGATGACGCCGCAAATGATATACGTGAAAGAATTGCAAGAATTATAGATAATTTACCTGATGATAGTAAGGCACCGGAAGTAAGAAAAGCATCAGCAGGATTTTCTACAAGCATGTGGTTATCGGTTAGTAGCAGTAGTTGGAGTTCTCTTGATATAGGAGATTATGTAAAAAGGAATTTGGTAGACGCTTTTAGTTCTGTCTCTGGAACTGGAAGAGTAATTGTTGGAGGAATTAATGAGAAAGCAGTAAGAGCATACCTTAATCCGGTTAAATTAAGTGCAAACGACTTAGACATTAGAGAAGTAGAAAATTCGATAAGAAAAAATAATATTGCTGTGCCAGCAGGAACTTTGGAAGCGAATAATGTAGACCTAACACTTGATTTAGGAAAAACGTATACCGATATTAATTCAATTAAAAAATTACCAATAAAAAAAATTAAGGGCAAAATTATTACTTTAGGTGATTTGGGTGAAATAAAATATGGTCCTGTTTCAGAAAAAACTTTATTTAAAGCACAAAGTCCAGATGCTTTAAATGAAAATACTGTTGGCATAGGTATTTATGCGAGAACAAATGAAAGTACTGTAACACTATCAAAAAATATAAGAAATAAGATTGAAGAGGTAAATAAAACGCTTCCGGACGGGCTTAAATTATCTGTTAGTTTCGATAGAGCTACTTACATTAAAGAGGCAATTCAAATGTGTTATCAATCTATAATTTTAGCTTTAGCTTTGGTAGTTGCTATTATTTATCTTTTTTTAGGGAATATAAGAGCAACAATTGTTCCGGCAGTGACATTACCGGTAAGTTTGATTGGTGCTTGTTTAGGTTTATGGATTTTTGGTCTTACAGTAAATGTTTTTACTCTTCTTGCTATAATCCTAAGTGTAGCGATCGTGACAGATGATAGCGTAGTAATGACCGAGTCAATTTACCATAGAGTTGAAAATGGAGATTCTCCGCTCGTCGCAGCAGCAACAGGATCAAAAAATGTCATCTTTGCAATTTTATCGACTAGCATAATACTTTTAGCTACATTTGCACCATTGTTATTTATAGAAGGTATAAGCGGAACTTTGTTTAGAGAAATGGCAATAACACTCTCGATTACAATTGTAATAAGTACTTTTACAGCATTATCAATTGCTCCAATGTTAGGATCAAAATTACTTAATAGAAAAAAAACAAGATCTAAATTAATCCTAAAATTTGAAAGATTGTTTGACTCATTTGGAGAATTTTATTACGAAACTTTGAAATATTGGATTAAAAAACCAAAAACCATAATTTGGTTTATGATATTCGTGGTTTTTTTTGCAAGTTTTCTTTTCAAAATTACACCAAAAACTTTACTTGAGAGAAATCCAGACAGAGGTGTTTATTTAGTATTTGGCAAAACTGATGAGTCTTCATCTTTTGAATACACTGTTGATAAAGCTGAAAAAGTGGAAAAAAGATTACTGCCTTTATTACAAGATGATAATGAACCTTATCAAAAGCTAATAATGAGAGTACCTGGTTTTGGAAGGTCGTCTCAATCTTATAATAGCTTTATAATAATTGCTTTGTTAGACAACTGGAAAGATAGAAAAGATAGCGCCCAAAAGATTGTTCGTAAAGCAATTGGTAAAATTGTGACAGTTCCTGGAACAATGGCTTTTCCATTAACACCTAATTCAGTCCGTGTGAGTAATTATCAAAAACCTGTTGTTGTTACAATGACTGGACCTTCATATGAAAGTCTTTATAAGTGGCAGAATTCAGTAATAAGTAAACTTAGGAAAAATAGAGGTTTAGCAGATATAACTTCAGATTATTCAAAAAATAAACCTGAAGTTCAGCTTGTAATAGATGAAAATAAGGCAAAAGATCTTGGCCTATCAATTCAAGCGATAGGTAGATCTATAGAAACTTTATTTTCAGGAAAAACTGTTACTACACTTAATGAGTCTGGAAAAGAATATCCAATTATTTTACAAGCAGATCTTCGAGATAGAAGAAAGACTGAAAGTCTTAGCAAAATATTTGTAAGATCTGATACTACTGGAAAATTAATTTCGTTAGCTAATGTAGTAAGCTTTGAAGAAAGAGGTTCTCCTAAGTTATTAACTCGGTATCAAAGATCTAAGTCTGTGACCCTCACGGCCCGATTAGTGGGAGGATACACGTTAAATGAGGCATTAAACTTTATTGAAAAAACTATTGATGAGGAAGCACCAACAGCTGGTATTTTTTTTAAGGGTAAATCTTTAGATCTTAAAGAAGCTTCAAGTGAATTAATTATAATTTTTGCTTTAGCTTTAGTAAGTGCATATCTTGTAATGGCAGGTACTTTTAATGCCTGGCGACAACCTTTTGTTGTAATGTTGACTGTTCCTTTAGCAGCATTAGGTGGACTAATTTTTATTCTGTTATTCAATAGTACTATTAATATTTTTTCACAGATTGCTTTGGTTGTTTTAATTGGAATAGCAACAAAAAATAGTATTTTAATAGTTGATTGGGCAAATCAACTTAGGCTTAAAGGTAAAAGTATTGAAAATGCTATAGTTGAATCATGTTTAAGAAGATTCAGACCAATTATGATGACAAGTTTATCAACCTTAATTGCAATGATACCACTAATAATAGGTAATATTGGTCCAGGAGCTGGGGAAGGAATAAGATTGGCTGTAGGTTGTACGATATTTGGTGGAATGCTTATTAGTACTTTTCTAACTTTGTTTACTACTCCAGTATTTTATTTATTACTTTGTAAAAACTCAAAAAGAGTGGACGAAGTAGATATTCAGTTAGATAAAGAGCTTAGTAAATAATATATTTTTTTTTATTTAACTTATCCCTACACATTGTAAGCTGCTTTCTATAAGTAGAGGCAATATCCTTTGTAGATTTAGCATATATTATTGCCTTTTTATCCTTAGAATAATTTTTATAATCACCCCAGCCTTTATAATAAGCTAAGTACTGCCGATATGCATCGTTTTTGGGTATCTTTAATAATTTGTTAGTCTTATTCACATACCAACCAATAAAATCAACAGAGTCTTTAAATCTTGCTCTTGTGGCTAATTTATTTCCGGTTTCATTTTTATATTGTTCCCACGTACCCCTAATTGCCTGAGAATATCCAAAAGAACTTGATTTACGCTTATATGGGATAACCTTAAATAATTTATGACGTGGGGGTTTTGCTAGCCAATTAAAGTCACTTTCTTTTTTAACAAATGCTAACTGAATATAAACTGGTACACCCCATTTTTGTTCAACTTTTTTAGTATGCTTGTACCACAAATAACGATCTTCAAAGATTGCACAGCTATTTTTTGTATTTTTTGGAACAGAAGAGCAAGCTGATAAAAGAAAAAAAATTACTAATAAAAAATTTTTAGATTTTGAAAAATGAATCACTTTTTCTTTTATACAAGAATTTATTTCATAATTCTCCTCCATTTTTCTGGTTTTATAAAAGAACCTCGCCAAATTCCTAATTTGTTTTCTTTTGCGTGTTTTTCCTCAATTATGTATTTTTTGGAGTATCTTTTGTATGCAATTGCATGACCGTTTTTTACAAGCCAAGAATTAATATCTTTTTTACCAACAAAACAAGTCCCTATATTCCTATTATATTTATCCTTATTATCCTCTAAAATACATCTAATATTTTTTCCTTTTAATTTATTGGTCAATGCAAGAGTAGAATACTTTCCGCAGGGATAATCTTTTTGAAAATTAAAAATAAGGAAAGTTAAATAACTTTTTTTACAAAATTGGTTTTTTTCTGGTGCATCAATTCCAAAAAGTCTAATTTTTTTTTTGTTTATTTTAATTGTATCTCCATCTAATACTGAAGCTTTTCCTGAAATTATTTGTTCAAAAGAAATAGATAAGTTGTAAAAGGAAAGAAATAAAAAAACGCTAAATAAAATCAGTTTTAGCTTTTTCATTAAATTCTTTCATTTTATCTCGTATGTCATTATCTGAAATATTGAAATCTTTTAAATCTTCTTTAATTTTTCTAAAAACATCTTCATCACCTGCTTCTTGAAAATCAGATTTTATTACAGCCTGGATGTATTCTTTCTCTTTTTCCTCATCAAAACCAAGTTTTTGAGATGCCCACTGACCTAAATATTTATTTCTTCTTGATGCAACTTTAAATTTTAATTCCTCATCGTGAGCAAATTTTTTTTCAAAAGATTTTTTTCGTTCGTCAAATTTTTCCATTTTTATATCTCCTATAAAAAAATACTATAACAATAGCTAAAAATGTTCCAAGTAAATTTGACAAAAGGTCTATAAACTGAAAGGATCTATTTGGTATAATTAAATGAAATAGCTCCAGTATTATTGCCAGACCAATAATAAAAATTAAATTCTGTTTAAATTTTGTTGTTTCAACAAAGGCAATTAAGCCAAGTATAGAGAAATAAAAAAATGCAAGAGCATGATTAATCGACGTTCCTAACGGGTTAGGTATCATATTTGGTTGTTGGGTAAAGTCTCCATAAAAAAAATATCCAATTAAACTTCCTGGAAAAAGGTATAAAATTAATAGACCTAGAAAAGAAATATAATACAAATAACGAATTATACTGATTTTATAATCCATTTTAAAAAATCTGTGTTTCCATTTTTTATATCAAAAAAAATTATACAGGGAACTTTATAGCTGTGCATTTTTTTGACATTTTTAATAATTTTTTGAACATTTTTATTCAATGTCTTTCCTACAACTAAAATTTCTTTTGATTTTGTTGCTTTTCCTTCCCAGAAAAATATTGATTCGACATTATTAATTATGTTTGCACATGCTATGAGTTTCTTTTTTACAAGAAATGCAGCTATTTTATGCGCTTCTTTTTTTTTGGGGCAGGTAATATAAAAGAATTTAATACCCTTCATGTAAATAATTTATTATATTAGATGTACTATATTCAATGGGCAAGCTCATAGCAATCAGGCATGGACAAAGCACTTGGAACGCTGAAAATCGTTTCACAGGTTGGGTCGATGTTGACCTATCAAAAAAAGGCGTACTTGAAGCTGAAAAATCTGGAAAACTATTAAAAAACCTAAGTATAGATTTAGATGTTTGTTTTACATCTTATTTAAAAAGAGCAATAAATACTCTTGAAATTATTTTGGAGGTTCTCGGAAAAGACTTAGATTATATTAAAGCCTGGCAACTTAACGAGAGACACTACGGTTCTCTTACAGGACTAAATAAAAATGAGACAAAACAAAAAATAGGTGAAGAACAATTTAAAAAATATAGACGGTCTTGGGATATTCCCCCTCCAAAACTTAATCAAGATTCAAAATACAGTTCGCATAATGATATTATGTATAAAAATCTAAAAAAAATACCTAATACTGAGTCTTTAAAAGATACATATAATCGTGTTGTTCCATTTTTTGAAAAAAATATTGATCATTTTCTTAGAGAAAATAAAAATGTTATCCTTTCCGCACATGGAAATACTATCAGAGCTTTGGGTAAAAAAATTTTTAATATTTCTGACAAAAGTATCAATTTGTTTGAGATACCAACAGGAAATCCATTGTTAATTGATTTTGATAAAAATGGAAAAGTTTTAAGCTCAAAGTATTTAGATCAGTCGCGAAAAAAAGAAATAATATTTAATATTTAAACTTTTTTACCAATCTTTTGTATATTTTATAATTATTAACGTGATAAAACTTTTGTTTACTAATTGTGCCAATGAGATCACCCTTTTTAATTAAAGTATCCCAAACTATATTCATTGAAAAGGGTTTGACTTTTTTAGATTTAAAGACATTTCTCGAAATTATTTGTGCTCCAGTGAAAATAAAATTATTATTTTTTTGTCTTAGGATCTCTTTTTCATTATTTAAGTTAAAATCACCTTTGAAAGACTTATCAAAACTTTTATTTTTTCGAACTAATAATAAAGCTGGTTTTTTATATTTTTTGTAAACTTTTTCGAGATTTTTAAAATCCTTTTTATGTTCTTTTTTCCACAAAGTATCTGGGTTCAGTACAAAAAATATTTGATTTTTAAAATTTCTAGAAGCGTTCAAAATTCCTCCACCTGTATTTAATATCTTTCTCTTTTCAAATATTAAATCAATCTTCGATGAAAATTTTTTTCCTTTTATATATCTAAAAATCTGCTTATGAAGATAATGTGTATTTATTACAATATGTTTGACGCCTATTGAGATCAAGAATTTTATACTATTTTCAAGTAGAGTAGTATTTTTAATTTTAATTAATGGTTTTGGAACTTTTTTTGTAATTGGGTGCATTCTTTTACCATAACCTGCTCCCAATATTATCGCTTTTTTAATTTTCATTTAAAAAATCTTTTTTTTCTTAATTTTTTACTTACTGCTTTTGAAAGAATTTTCTCTAAATTATTAAAAATATTATTCTTCATCCTTTTTTCTAAAAGAGTCCACACATAAGGTAAATATTTTAGGTATTCTTTCTTATTATCTCTTAAATAAAGTCTAAAAAATATTCCTAAAATTTTTAAATTCCTTTGGACTGACAAAATATCAAAGTCATTTTTAAGTGATATAGTTTTATAATTTTTATTGTTAGATTTTTTTACATAATAATTGAATGTATCGAGTTTAATTTTATTTGGAACTTTTAACCTCACATCGTCAATAAGTGATGCAAGATCATATGCTGGATTCCCTGCTATAGCATCCTGTGTATCAATTAATCCTAATTTTTTATTTATATACATAATATTTGAAACGTGGAAATCCCTATGGACCAAAAAATTATTTTTAAAAACAATTTTTTTATAAATCTTGTTAAGTTCTCTCTTTATTTTAAATTTAAATTTTTTTGATTTTTTTTTTCCTAAAACCCCATATAAGTACCAGTCAAAAAATAAATCTGACTCCTTATGAAGTTCTGAAATATTATATTTAGAAAAATTTAGATATTTTTTAGATTCAATTTTTATTTTTTTTGGAGGGGTAATTTTTTGAAGTTTCAGAATCAAATCTACGCATTTTTTATAATAAAAAAATTTATTTTTCGAGACTCTTATATGATCTAAAAGTTTGTCTTTTCCTAAATCTTCAATTTCAATTATTCCTTCTTTAAAGTGGCTACTAATTAGTTTTGGTGTAAAAATTCCTCTCTTTATTAAAAATTTATTTATTGAAGTATAAACAATAAGATTTTTAAAACGTTCTTTTTTAGCAGTTATAATAATTGAGGTTTTTTTTCCCTTATAAAGTCTAAAAAACTCTCTGAAAGAAGCATCGCTTTTAATTTTTTTAAGTTTAAATTGCATTAATTTGAAAATCTTTCCATTTGCCAAAGCCCTTGAGTTTCAATTTTCTGATCCTTGACTCCTTTTCATAATAAAAAGTTATTTCTAGTCTATTTTTGTTCGGCTTCTTAATTTTTTCAGGCCATTCTATAATTGTTATTGAATTTTTAAAACTTTCTTGAATACCCAACTGATCAATATCTTTTGTGTTTTCTAATCTATACAGATCATAATGCATAACTTTAAATGATTTAATGTCATACTCGTACAGTAAATTAAAAGTAGGGCTTAAAACTTCAGTTTTAGAAACTTTTTTTTTATCCTGTAGTTTATTTATTAAACTTCTTGTAAAAGTTGTTTTTCCACTACCTAATTCACCAAAAAGGAATATGCAATCTATTTTTGATACTTTAGATAAAACTTTTTCTGAAATCTTTCCAATCTGAGATAATTTATATTTTAGCATAGGCTACTGTTTAGTAGCGATATGTATCCGGTTTGTAAGGTCCTGACTGCTTTACGCTAATATAGTCTGCCTGTTGTTTGGACATCTTGGTTAATTTAGCACCTACTTTCCCAAGGTGTAACATCGCAACCTTTTCGTCTAAATGTTTTGGTAAAACATAAACTTTATTTTCATATCTATCAGAATTATTCCATAATTCAATTTGTGCAATCACTTGATTTGTAAATGATGCGCTCATAACGAAACTTGGGTGACCTGTAGCACAACCCAAATTTACAAGTCTTCCCTCTGCTAATAAAATTATTCTTTTTTTGCTAGGCAACTCTATTTCGTGGACTTGTGGCTTGATTTCATTCCACTTGTAATTTTTTAATGCTTCTACTTGAATTTCATTATCAAAATGACCTATATTGCACAAAATTGCTCTGTCCTTCATGTCTCTCATATGATCTGCTGTTACGATATCTTTATTGCCAGTAGCAGTAACAACAATATCTGCTTCTTTTATTGCTTCTTCCATTAAAACAACTTCGTAACCTTCCATTGCTGCCTGTAATGCGCAAATTGGATCTATTTCAGTTATAAGAACTCTTGCACCAGCCTGTCTGAGAGAAGCAGCACTACCTTTTCCTACATCTCCAAACCCAGCAACAATTGCGACTTTTCCTGACATCATTACGTCTGTGGCTCGTTTGATTCCATCAACTAAACTTTCTCTACACCCATAAAGATTGTCAAATTTCGATTTGGTAACAGAGTCATTAACATTTATAGCTGGTATTAGTAACTGTTTGTTAGCTTCCATTTTTTTTAAAGCTAATACTCCGGTAGTTGTCTCTTCTGAAACTCCTTTAATATTTTTTAACATTTCTTTATAATCTTTATGCATTAAACCAGTAAGGTCACCACCATCATCTAATATCATATTTGGTTTCCAATCTTTTTTACCTTCAATAGTTTGCTTAACACACCACCAATATTCTTTTTCGGTTTCGCCCTTCCAAGCAAATACGGGTACCCCAGATTTAGCAATTGCTGCGGCTGCGTGATCTTGCGTGGAGAAAATATTACAAGAAGACCATCTTACTTCTGCTCCAAGATCTACCAAAGTTTCAATTAAAACTGCAGTCTGAATTGTCATGTGTAAACACCCTAATATTTTAGCACCCTTTAAAGGTTTCTTTCCTTTGTATTCTTTTCGAAGTGCCATAAGTCCAGGCATCTCTGACTCTGCAATTGAAATTTCTTTTCTACCAAATTCTGCTAGATTAATATCTTTAACTTTATAATCTTTTTCCATAATTAAAATGTTCTAACAATTAAATTTATAGCAATCAAGTTGTTGTTGTATCACACCCTTTTTGGGAGCTGCAATTCTACTTCGGCACCAGATTTTACATCTGGTCGATTGAAAGCCCTTACTTTACCTCCGTGCATCTCAACTATACTTTTGACTATGTTCAAACCTAATCCAGAATGTTCTCCGAACTTTTCAGGTCTATTACTATAAAATCTTTTAAATATTTTTTCAGTATTGATCTCGTTAAAACCTGGTCCATTATCTTTTATTTTTAGTAATATGTTGTCTGTATTATTTTCAATATCAATTATAATTTGGCTGTTTTCAGGACTAAAAGATACAGCATTATCAAGTAAATTTGCCAAGACTTGTTCTAGCCTATTTGAAATTCCATAAGTTTGAAGTTTATTGCCATTTATATTTTTTCTATTAACTACAAATTTTATATTTTTATCAGAAACCGAGTTTGTATTATTAAACTCATCAATCACATTTCGAATTAGTACATCAATATCTAAGATTTTCATTTTCTCTCTTGATAAAGATGCTTCATCTTTCAGCATTTGAGAATAATCGGTAATTAATCTTTCAATTCTTTCTACATCATGGCTCAAAAGTTTTATTAATTTCGACCTCTCAAATTTATCTGTGGTATTATCTAAAAGTTCCGAGGCTCCTTTCAATGAAGCAAGTGGATTTCTAATTTCGTGTGCTAAATCTGCTGAAGAATTTTCTGCTCTTTGAGTCCTTTGCTGCAAATCTTTAGTCATATTATTTAATGATCTTGATAATAAGCCAAGCTCGTCGCTTCTGTACAAAAATTTCTCTATTTTACCCATGGACTCGTCTTTTGCTTTGATAGACTCAGTATATGCTACTAAACCTGCTATAGGTGTAAGTATGTATTTATTTAAAAATATTAAAAAAATGAAAATAACTACTGCAATGGCTAAAACAGTTCTTATGATAAAGTTTTTTCTTTCTTCAACAGCTGTTAATATTTCATTTGCTTGCTCGGTTACCAATATATATCCAATAATTTTATCATCAACTTTTACAGCGTCTAAAGTTTTAATGTATAAATTATCACCTTCTTGAATTTGATCCACCAAAGGCTCGTTTTTTTCCTTAATTTTAATTAAATCTTTTGTAGAACTAATTTCATTTATTTTTTTTTTAGTTTCTCTTTCGCGTTCAGTTTTTGTGGTGAGATCTCCTTCAAGATTACCTTCGGTAACCTCTTCAGTTTTTCTGAAAACATCTTGGTCTAGATCTAATGCATTAGTATCAGCAATCAAATTACCATTTAAATTATAAAATTGAACCCTTTCAAGATTTTGAAATAAAAATCTTGTTGATGACAAAAAACTTTTTAGACTTTCTTCCTGAAAATTAATTTTAAGCCTTTCGATATGATTTGAGGTATTATTAATAATTACAGCATGTTTTTCTGTGCGCTGCTTGACCAAATTTGGTTGAATTCCTATTAAATAAAAAAAAGTAAAAAGTCCTAAAATCAAGAAAGCGAAAAAGTTTAGAATAAGAAATTTTCTTAAAATTGATGATGAACTTTTAACCAATTTCATTAATTAATATTCCATCTATAGCCACTGCCATAACGAGTTTCTATTGAGGAGAATTTTTCATCAACTTTTTTAAATTTTTTTCTAATTCTTTTAATATGACTATCAATAGTTCTATCTTCTATATCGGTGTTTTCCTTATAGGCTATATCCATTAAATGAGCTCGTTCTTTTATAACACCTGGCCTTTGGGCTAATTCTTTGACTATTAAAAATTCTGTAGTTGTAAGCTTTTCTGGTAATGACTTTCCGTTCCACTCACACTCGAGTTGATTGGGATCAAGTTTTAGTTTTCCATGAGATATCAAATTTTTTGAGTCATCATTTGGATTAGTTTTTTTTCTTAATTGAACTCTAATTCTCTCAATTAAGACCTTCATCGAAAAACCACCGGATTTTTTTATAAAATCATCTGCTCCTAGCTTTAAACCTAATAACTCGTCAACTTCTTCATCCTTTGAGGTTAAAAAAATTATTGGAATAGACATTTTTTTTCTTATTTTTTTTAATAACTCTTCTCCATCCATTCTTGGCATTTTAATATCTACAACTGCTAGATCTGGAGGATTCCTTGATAATCCCACCAAAGCACTTTCTCCATCAATATAGGTTTGAACCTTAAAGCCTTCTCTTTCCAAAGCCATACTTATTCCAGTTAGAATATTTCTATCATCGTCTACCAGAGCTATTGTTTTTGACATGTGCGTATCCTATAGACTTTATAATAGTTTAAAATAAATTGTCAAAATTTAGGCATTAGTGTGCTTCGTCCCAATTATTACCTGATTTAATGTTAACATCTAATGGAATTGTAAACATATGATGTTCTGAGCTTGAAATTGACTCCATTGCTTTTTTAACAACTTTTTCAACAGCATGTTGATTATTTTTTGAACTTTCAAAAACTAATTCGTCATGTATTTGCAAAAGCATTTTTGCATCATATATTTTGCCTGAAATAAATAAATCATATATTTTTATCATAGCTAACCTTATAATATCAGCAGCAGAACTTTGAATCGGTGCATTAATTGCTGCTCTTTCTTGAAAGCTTCTTATACTAAAATTTTTGTCATTTATTCCCCTAAGGTGAATTCTTCTGCCAAATATATTATTCACATATCCATTTTTTCTACAAAATCTTATTGTCGATTGCATATATTCTTTTATTTCAGGAAATTTTTTAAAATAAGAGTTAATAAAATCCTGGGCTTCATTATTTGATACTGAGATTTGTTTTGCGAGTCCATATTGTGTAATTCCATAAATAATCCCAAAATTAATTGCTTTTGCCTTTCTTCTTAAATCTTTATCTATTTTTTTAATTGGAATTTCAAATACTTGACTAGCAGTAATACTGTGGATGTCATCGTTGTTTTTAAAAGCTTTTTTTAATTCCTTTACGTCTGCAAGATCGGCTAAAATTCTCATCTCTACCTGATTATAATCAGCAGATATTAAAACATTATTTTCTTCTGCAATAAAAGCCTTTCTTATCTCTCGGCCATCCTCTGTCTTTATTGGTATATTTTGTAAATTTGGGTCGCTTGAGGCCAATCTTCCAGTGTTAGTGGCAGCTAATAGAAAAGAAGTATGCACTCTATTAGTTTTTAAATTTATGTGATCCTGTAAAGCATCTGAATATGTGTTTTTTAATTTTGATAATTGCCTCCAATCTAAAACTAAATTAGGAAACTTATGACCTTTTAGAGCTAAATCTTCCAAAATCTTGGCGTTGGTTGCAAGGCTACCTTTTTTGGTCTTTTTCAAATTTGCAATTTTTAAATCATTGTAAATGATTTCGCCAAGTTGTTTTGGCGAACCTATATTAAATTCTTTTTTTGCAATAGAATATATTTCTTTTTCAATCTTAACTATTTTACCTGAAAATTTTTTGGAAAGTCTTTTCAAATAATTTTTATCAACCTTAACACCATTCATCTCAATTGTTGCGAGTAATTCCAGCATTGGTTTTTCAAAAATCTCATAAATTTTAGTAAGCTTTTCTTTGTCCAATCTTTTCTTAAATAATTCATAAAGCCTAAAAGTAACATCAGCATCTTCGCCCGCATACTCAGTTGCTTTTTTTAATTCTACATCTTCAAAGGTAATCTTGTTTTTTCCTGATCCAACTAAATCTTTAAATGAAATTGTCTTATGACCTAGATGAATTTCGGATAAAGTATCTAGATTATGTCTGTTCAAACCAGCATCTAAAGTATATGAGGCTAACATAGTATCTTCTATAGAATTTAATTTGATGTTATTTCTTTTAAAAATTATGTAGTCAAATTTTATATTTTGACCAATTTTTTTTATACTTTTATCTTCTAAAACCTTACAGATTTCGTTTAAAACTAGTGCAGGGTCTAAACATTTTTCTTTTTTATTTTTAAGCGGTATATAGCACGCTTTACCATTTTCATAGCAAAAAGATACACCAACTAAATCTGCTTCCAAGGGGTTTAGGGAAGATGTTTCGGTATCGACTGAAATCAATTTTTGTTCACTTAAAACGGCAGTCCATTTTTTTAATTGCTTTTCAGTATAAATGGTTTCGTAATTTTTTAAATTAATCTTATTTTTTCCAAAATCTTTTTTTTCTATTTTTTTATCTGATTCTCCGTAAAAACTTATCGCTTGACTAAGAAGTCTATTAAACTCCATATCTCTTAAAAAATTGTAAAGTTTATCTTTTTTTACATCTTTAATTAAAAAGTCCTCAACTTTATTTTTTACAGGAACATCATCTTTTAAAGTTACAAGTTTTTTACTAATAAGTGCTAACTTTTTATTTTCTAAAATGGTTTCTTTTCTTTTTTTTTGTTTTATTTCTTCTACGTTTTTTAAAAGATTATCAAGATTTTCATATTTATTAATTAATTCTGCTGCTGTCTTAATTCCTATACCTGGAACCCCAGGTATATTGTCGGAAGAGTCTCCTGCTAAAGATTGAACATCAATTACTTGATTTGGTTTTACACCAAATTTTTCTTTTACCTCTTTCTCCTCAATTACTTTACTTTTCATTGGATCAAAAAGCCTCACATCTTTAGATACTAATTGCATTAGATCTTTGTCTGAAGAAATAATTGTAACTTTTGCCCCAAGATTAATTATTTGTTTACAGTATGTTGCTATCAAATCATCAGCTTCGTAATTTATTTGTTCAATCGAAGGTACATTAAAAGCCTCAACAGCTTTTCTTATGTATTCAAATTGCGGCGCCAGATCATCTGGTGGGTCAGATCTGTTTGCTTTATATTCTTTATAGATCTCATTTCTAAAATTTTTTCTCGCTGAGTCGAATATCACAGCAAAGTGTGTAGGTTTATTTTTTGAGTCATCTGATCTTGAGTCTTCTAATAGTTTAAAAAGCATATTGCTAAATCCACTCACTGCTCCTGTTGGAAGGCCATCACTTTTTCTCGATAATGGTGGTAATGCATAATAAGCCCTAAAAATATAACCCGAACCATCGACTAGATAGAAATGATCTGTTTTTTTAATTTCATTCATAGATTAATGATACATTAATTTTTTAAAGATATTATAATATCAATTATGAATAAAATTGCATTATCAGCAAATAATCTAATTAAAATTTATTCTAAAAAGAATACACAAGAGAAGTCTATTTTGGCATTAAATAAACTAAACCTGGAAGTGAAGGTTGGTGAAATTTTTGGGCTTTTAGGTCCTAATGGTGCTGGAAAGACAACTTTTTTAAATATTCTTGGAGGCACTGTCGAAAAAAGCTCTGGAAAAGTTAATGTGTGGGGTTTTAATCTGGATGAAAACCCAAGACAAGTAAGAGCATCGATAGGGATAGTTCCTCAAGAAGTAAACCTTGATGCTTTTTTTAGTCCTAAAAAATTGCTCGAACTTCAAGCTGGTTTATATGGAGTTAAAAAAGATGAAAGGATTACAGATTTGATTTTGAAAATGGTCTCTCTAGAAAAACAGGCTAATTCATATGCCAGGAGTTTATCTGGAGGAATGAAAAGAAGACTTTTAATTGCAAAGGCTATGGTACATCAGCCACCGATTCTTGTTTTAGATGAGCCTAGTGCTGGAGTAGATGTTGAATTAAAAAAAAATCTTTGGAAAAATGTAAAAGAGTTAAATAAACTTGGCGTTACAATTATTTTAACAACACACAATTTAAGTGAAGCTCAAGAAATGTGTGATAGAATTGCAATTATTAATAAAGGTAACCTTGTTGCTTTGGATACAACTGAAAAATTGCTAGAACGCGTTGAAAACAAAACTATTAAATTTAAAGTGGTAAATTTAAATGGATTTGAGAAAATTAAACTTAATGGAGTAAAATTTACTAAAAATGGATCTCAAATACTAGCGAACTACGATAAAAATAAATTTAAATTTGATCAAATAATAGATGTTGTAAAAAATAATGCTGAAATACAGGATATTTCAACAGAGGATGGAGATTTAGAAGATATATTTCTTCAGGTAACAAATAAGTAGATTTTTCTTTAAATAAAAAGTAAGAATACAATGATGGATCTAATTAAAAATTTAAAAGAAATTTCTTTAATAAAGAGTTTGTTTTTGGCTATTCTAGGAACAGTACTTTTAGCTTTGTCAGCAAAAATTAAGATACCTTTTTGGCCAGTACCAATGACAATGCAAACTTTTGTTGTTCTACTTTTAGGAATTGCATATGGATGGAAATTAGGCCTATTTACAGTATCTTTATATTTAATAGAGGGAATTGCTGGATTACCAGTTTTTGCTGGTACTCCGGAAAAAGGGGTAGGTTTAATATACTTTACTGGACCTACGATGGGTTATTTAATTGGATTTTTATTTGCTGTTTTCTTTTCTGGATTTTTTAAATTTGATAACAATCTATTTAAGAATTTTTTAAAATTAGTCTTTTCAGTCAGTTTTATTTACTTATTTGGATTGCTTTGGTTAGGATCTATAATAGGGTGGGAAAAACCTATATTCGAACTTGGTGCTCAACCATTTTTACTAGCTGAAGTTTTCAAAGTACTCTTATTAGCTATTTTGGTTCCAAAAATATTGAAATTAAGAAATTAACGTGGCGATCTTTTAGATAGGATCCTTTGGAGTGTTCTTCTGTGCATTTTCAATCTTCTTGCAGTCTCAGAAACGTTCCTATTACAAAGCTCAAATACCCTGTGTATATGTTCCCATTTTACTCTATCAGCTGACATAGGATTTTCTGGTGGGCTCGCTTTTGCGTTTGGGGCTGCCAAGAGGGCGGACTCGACGTTATCTGCATCAACAGGCTTAGATATATAGTCTATAGCCCCTGCTTTAACTGCTGCTACAGCAGTGGGTAGATTCCCGTATCCAGTTAACATTACTATTCTGCTATCCTTTCTGGCCTTTGAAATGGCCTCTACAACGTCTAAACCACTTCCATCCTCTAGTCTCAGATCCACTAGGGCAAATTTTGGAGGTAATGAGTTGACCATTTTTATAGCATTATCAACGTTTTTTGCGTCCTTAACGGCAAAACCTTTCTTTTCCATTGCTCTGGCTAATCTAAGTCTTAACGGATCGTCATCGTCTACGATCAACAACGATTTATCCTCGAAGTCAGAAATATTTAAACTTTGAGGTGATTCTTTACTTTTATTCATCGAATTCATATTAACTGATGTAGTGATGATTGTCTTATTTGAAATGCGACATTGATGCATTATTTTCTTTACATGGGGGTCAAAATCATTAAAAGCGAAATTATATAAGCTTTTTTTATTAAATTTTATGAAGCTTATTTGTGTAATTAAACGGGGGAAACACAAAATATGCGAAAATTTGGTAGCGTTAGCGAATTAGTTAACACTTTAAAACCAGAACATCCGGTCTATTGTATTAGACCGAATTCAATCAAAAAGTCAGTAGAATTTTTTAAAAATAACTTTCCTGGAAAAGTTCTTTACGCTGTAAAGACAAATCCAAACGAGAAAGTTATTAAAATTATTATAAATAATGGAATCAAAAACTTTGATGTAGCTTCAATTAATGAAGTAAAATTAATTAGAAAGATTGATAGTAAGGTAAAAATTTATTTTATGCATACTATTAAAAGTAGAGAAAGTATTAAAGAAGCATATTTTAATTATAATGTCAGAGATTTTGCTTTGGATACTAAAGAGGAGCTTTCAAAAATTCTTGAGTCAACAAAAAATGCAAAAGATTTAAATTTATACGTAAGAGTAGCAATTTCTAATGAACATGCTGAAATCGATTTGTCAAGAAAATTTGGTGCGTTGTCTAGTGAGGCATTAGGTTTGTTAAGATTATCAAAAGAACATGGAAGAAAAGTTGGTTTAAGTTTTCATGTGGGTTCCCAGTGTATGGATAAAATTTCCTTTTCAAAAGGCATAGAAGAAGTTGGAAATATTATTAGAAAAACTAAAATTGTCCCAGACGTTATTAATATTGGCGGAGGATTTCCATCTATTTATCCAGACCTAACTCCTGAGCCTTTAGAAAATTACTTAAATGAAATCAAAAAAGGGTTGAACAAACTTAAACTAGAGAAAACTCCAGAAATTTTTTGTGAACCTGGAAGAGCAATTGTAGCAGAAGCAGGGTCAACTATAGTTAAAATTTTATTAAAGAAAAAACAAAAACTTTACATAAACGATGGCACATATGGGTCTTTATTTGATGCTGGGGTTCCAAATTTTGTTTTACCATCTAAGATGATAACAAGTGGGCGGGTAGTTTCAAAAAAATTAACGGCATTTAATTTTTATGGTCCTACATGTGATAGTTTAGATTATATGAAGGGGCCTTTTTTCTTACCTAATAATATTAGGGAAGGAGATTATATTGAATTAGGACAACTTGGGGCCTATGGTACAACTTTTAGAACAAAGTTTAATGGCTTTTATTCTGATGACATCTATCAAGTAAATGACAAACCTATTCTGTCAATGTACGATCGAGACAAAAAAGTTGATTACCTAGTAGCGTAATGAATAAAAAAAATGATCCGACAATTGGACATAATAAAAAATCATTATTAAAATCAGAAATTCAGCACATCGACATCACCTCTTTTGACTCAAGAAAAATTATTGAGTCTATGAAAAAAATGTCTTTTACCTCAAGAGACACTGCTAAAGCTGCAGAAATTTATAACGAAATGATAAAAGATAAGGATTGTGCAATATTCCTCACGATTGCAGGATCTACATCTGCTGCGGGTTGTATGAAACTCTACTCAGATTTGATTAAATTCAATATGGTTGATGCAATTGTAGCAACAGGAGCTTCGATTATTGATATGGATTTTTTTGAAGCTTTGGGCTTTAAACATTATCAAGGAAATCAGTTTCAAGATGATAAGGTTTTACGAGAAAATTATATAGACAGGATATATGATACCTACATTGATGAAGAACAATTACAAGTATGTGATAAGACAATATGTGAGATTGCAAATAATTTAACCCCAAAATCGTATACCTCTAGAGAATTTATTAAAGAAATTGGAAAATATTTAAAGAAAAACGCAAAAAAGAAAAATTCTTTAATAGAATTAGCCTATGACTATAATGTGCCTATATTTTGCCCTGCATTTACTGACAGCTCTGCGGGATTTGGCCTTGTCATGCATCAGGAACAAAATCCTAAAAAATATATCACGATTGACTCTGTAAGAGAATTTAGAGAACTTACTGAAATCAAACTAAAATCGAAAAATTCAGGATTATTTATGGTTGGAGGAGGTGTTCCAAAAAATTTTGTTCAAGATACAGTTGTTTGTGCAGAACTTTTAGGAAAAAAAGTTGATATGCACAAATATGCAATACAAATCACAGTAGCTGATACTAGGGATGGAGCATGTAGCAGTTCTACATTAAAAGAAGCAAGTTCCTGGGGTAAAGTAGATACTACCAAAGAACAAATGGTATTTGCTGAAGCAACTAGCGTACTTCCTTTAATTGCTAGTGATGCATATCACCGCGAAAATTGGAAAACTAGAGAAAGAAGAAATTTCCAAAAATTATTTTAATAAAATGGCAAAAACCCGAATAGCTTTAATACAGATGAGTATGTCATCTGACAGACAAAAAAACATAAATTCTGCTATAAGAAGAATTAAGCAAGCATACAAAAAAAAAGCAAAAGTTGTATGTTTGCCAGAACTATTTTTATCAAATTATTTTTGCCAGCAAGAAAAACATTCCAATTTTAATTTAGCTGAAAAAATTCCAGGAATAACAACTGATATTTTTTGTTCTTTAGCCAAAGAATTAAAAATAATTATAATTATGCCAATGTTCGAAAAAAAAACATCGGGCATTTATCATAACAGTTGTATTTTAATAAACGAAAAGGGTAAAATTATCGGTAAATACAGAAAAATGCATATACCAGATGATCCACAATATTATGAAAAATTCTATTTTACACCTGGAGATCTTGGATTTAAGTCATTTAAAACTAATTATGGAAAACTAGGCACTTTAATTTGTTGGGATCAATGGTTTCCAGAAGCAGCCAGACTTACATCTTTACAAGGAGCAGAAATACTTTTCTATCCTACGGCTATTGGATGGCACCCAAAAGAAAAGAAAAAGTTTGGAAAAACTCAACTTAATTCATGGATATCGGTGCAAAGATCCCACGCAATTGCAAATGGTGTTTATGTTGCTGCTGTCAACAGGGTCGGTATTGAAAAACAGGGTTCTAAAAAGTTAGAATTTTGGGGCCACACAATTGTTTTTGATCCAAGTGGTAATATAATTGCTAAGGCTAAGCTTGGAGAAAAAACTGTTATTTGCGATATTGATTTTAAAAAAGTTGAAAGTGTAAGACGACACTGGCCTTTCTTTAGAGACAGGCGGATTGACTATTACAAAGGTATATTAAACAACCCTAGGGATGCCTAAAATAGCAAATAAAGGCATTTATAGGATGCCTGCAGAGTGGGAAAATCAAAAATCTACATGGATAGCTTGGCCCCACAACAAAGAAGATTGGCCTGGTAAATTCAATGAAATTCCAATGGTATTTGGGAAAATAGTAACTGAATTATCAAAAGTTCAATATGTAAATATTTTAATTAAAGATAAATCCACAAAAAGAAAAGCAACTTTTTTATTAGGTCTTCTTGGAAGTAAAATAAAAAATATTAGATTTATAGTTTGTAAAACTGACAGAGCCTGGACTAGAGATTTTTTGCCCATATTTGTAAAAAATAACAAAAATAAAAATTTGCTTACTAATTGGGAGTTCAATGCCTGGGCGAAGTACAGGAATTTTAAGAAAGACAATAAAGCATTTATAAGGGTTAAAAAAATCACACAGGCAAAACTATTAAATCCAAAATATAAAAACAAAAAGATTTGCCTTGAGGGAGGATCTATAGATGTAAATGGTACTGGCTATCTATTAACAACAAGACAATGTTTACTTAGCAAATTTCAACAAAGGAACAAAGGTTTTTGCAAATCTGATTACTTTAAAATATTTAACAAATATCTGGGTATTAAAAAAATCATATGGTTAAACAAGGGAATTTTTGGAGATGATACACATGGGCATGTTGATGATATTGCAAGATTTATAGAAAAAAACAAAATATTCATTGCAAGAGAAAAAAACAAAAAAGATAAAAACTATAAAAATTTAGAAGAAAATATTAAAATAATTAAGAGATTTAAAAAAGAAGAAGATAAAAAAATTAAAATTATTTATTTGCCTATGCCGTCAGTAAAAATTATTGAAGGAGTAAGAGTTCCTGCAAGCTACTTGAATTTTTATATTGCAAATAAAATTGTATTAGTTCCAATTTTCAAAGATCCTAGGGATAAGATTGTTTTAAAAATATTCAAAAAACATTTTAAAAATAGAAAAATTATTCCAATAGATTGCTCAGTTTTAGTTTGGGGATTTGGAACCATACATTGTATGACTCAGCAACAACCAAAATAAAAAATTTAAATCAGATCATTTTTTTTCCAAGAAATTTCAACTTGCGCGCCAGATTTATTAAGGTTGGTAAATTCTATTTTAGCTTTTTTTCTTTCTAATAGAGTCTTGCCTATAAAAGTCCCTAGACCCAAACCAGCCTTAAATTTTAATTTTTTTGATTTTGTCGAAATATAGGGCTCCCCAATAATATTTAATATATCAGCTGGAAAACCTGGGCCATCGTCAGAAATTTCTATTTTTATTTCATCATTATATGTTTTTAAATCGACATTAACTTTTGACTTAGAATATTTTACAGCGTTACCTATAAAATTTCTTAAGCCATATGTTATTTCGGCTGACCTTTTTGTTGGAATACTTTCGGCTAAATTGTTTTTATTTAAAATAATATCTTTTTTAGAAATTTCTTTGAAAGACTCGGTAATCTCATAAAGCAGATTATACATTGTTACATTCTTGACATATTCATCACTAACGATTTCTCTCCGCGATAACTTTTTAAGTATATCGCCACATTTTTTTACTTCGATTATCAGAGTATCTACATCCTCAGAAAATTTAGAATTTTCTTTTATTTCTTTCCTGAGTTCTTTTGCTATTACGGTTATAGTCGAAAGTGGTGTACCTAAGGAATGGGCAGCTGCAGCAGCTTGATGACCGATTGAGTCTAGTTCTTGTTCCTTAGACAAAACACTTTCAAGTTTATTTAGTGCATTTCCTCTTCTTCTTGCCTCATATCCAAAACGAAAACCAAAATAATTTAAAAAAATCAAAGCAATCATTAAAGCTGAAGGTACGGAGTAAATATAATAATTTGGAACATGAAAATGTAAATCTCCCGGATGAGGTAATGGATAGTAATTAAAGGTTAATAGTATCAATGAAATTCCAGTAATTATTGATAAAAAAATTGTACTTGAAAGGTTTAGTAAAGTTGAAGAAACGATCGCTGGTACTATTAAAAAAACTATAAAGGGATTTGTTACACCACCAGTTAAATATAAAAGAACAGATAATTGTAACACATCATAAAATAAAAGAATTGTTGATTCTATATTGTTTAGTTGATTGTTTTTAAAATTAAATTGTATAAAGATATTTGTTAAACCGCCGAAGAAGATTGTTAAAGAGCAATAAATTAGTGGAAGTTGAAAATTAAATAAGAAGTGTACTAAATAAATTGTTATTAATTGTCCTATTAGAGCAATCCAACGAAGAATAATAACTGTTTTTTTTTCTAAGCGTAAATCCTCCTCATATTTAAGAAGATCTGATAATTTCATTGAGTTTAAATATCTAAATTTTCTACTTCTAAGGCTTTTTCAGTAATAAAATCTTTTCTTGGAGCAACTTCATCACCCATTAGAATTTTTATAATATTTTGATCTTCTTTTGATTTTTCTTTTGTGCCCTTGGAATATTCTACTCTGAGCAATGTCCTATTATCTGGATCAAGAGTTGTTTCCCAAAGTTCTTCTGGGTTCATTTCTCCTAAACCTTTAAATCTTTGAATATTCAATTTTTGTCTTTCTTCATTAATAAATTTTTCTAAATCATTTTTTTTTAATTTTTTAATGTTATTTTCTTTTGATTTTAAAATATATTTTTCCAAATCTTTTTCATTCTTAATATACGTAATCTTGGCTCCTCTCGTAATTTTAAATAAAGGTGGCTGGGCTAAATATAAGTGACCCTTTTCAATTAGCTCATTAAATGGTTTATTATTAAAAAAAGTTAATAATAAAGTCCTTATGTGAGAACCATCTACATCTGCATCGGTCATTATAATAATTTTTTCATATCTTAAATCCTCAATATTAAAATTTGTTGATCCAGTACCAAGTGCATTTATTAAAGTTACAATCTCATTTGAAGACATCATTTTCGATAAAGTCTTATTCTCGTTATTTCCGTTAGCCCCATTTCTTTTTTTATTCTCATTGACATATGTATTTAAAATTTTTCCTCTTAAAGGAAGAACTGCTTGATATTCTCTTTTCCTGCCTTGTTTAGCCGAACCTCCCGCTGAATCACCCTCTACAATAAATAATTCAGTTCCTTCCATATTTGAAATTTGACAATCAGCTAATTTTCCAGGAAGACCTGAGAGCTCAAGTGCTCCTTTTCTTCTAACGCTATCTCTTGCTTTTCTGGCCAAATCCCTTGCTATTGCTGCTTGTAAAACTTTTTCTAAAATCACTCTTACAATAGATGGATTTTGATCAAACCAAACTGTTACTTTATCTGTGACGATTGACTCAACTATGTTCCTAATCTCTGACGAAACTAGCTTATCTTTAGTTTGTGAAGAGAATTTTGGATCAGGCATTTTTACGGATAAGATTGCAGTCAATCCCTCTTTAATATCTTCACCACCAATAGTTACTTTATTTTTTTTATTTAAATTTTTTTCTGTCGCATACTTATTTATAATTCTTGTTAATCCACTTCTGAAACCTAAAAGATGTGTTCCTCCATCACGTTGGTGTATGTTATTTGTAAAGGCCATAACCTCTTCGGAAAATCCTGCATTCCATTGAAACGAACATTCTACAACTATCCCTTTTTTTTCACCCTTCAAATATATTGGTTTTTTAAAAGTAGCTTTTTCATTTTTGTTTTCTAATAAAGATTTTTTTTGATCTAAAAAAATTACAAATTCACTAACTCCCCCGTCATATTTGTGCTCATAAACTTTTTGCTTAGCATGAGTTTCGTCGATTAAATTAATTTTTAAACCTTTGTTTAAAAATGCTAATTCTCTCATTTTTTTTTGAAGAATTGCTATGCTGAATTTTATGTTTGAAAAAATTTCTTTTGAAGGAAGAAACTTTATTTTTGTACCTGATTGCTTTGTTTTTTTTACAATTTTAATTGGATTAATAGCTTTGCCGTTTTTGAAAGATATAGAATGCTCTTTTTCATCTCTAAAAATCGTTAATTCAAGTTTTTCAGATAAGGCGTTTACTACAGAAACACCTACACCGTGCAGACCCCCGGAAACTTTATAAGAGTTTTGATCAAATTTTCCCCCTGCATGAAGCTGGGTCATTATTACCTCGGCAGCAGATTTTTTTTCACCTTTATGGATATCAACAGGAATACCTCTACCATCATCTTCTACTGTTACAAAGTTATCTTTATGAATTGTAACGCTTATATTTTTGCAGAAACCAACGATAGCTTCATCTATAGAGTTATCTACCACTTCGAAAACCATGTGGTGCAGTCCAGACCCATCGTCTGTGTCACCAATATACATGCCTGGTCTTTTGCGAACTGCCTCTAATCCCTTAAGCACTTTGATGGAATCAGCTTTATAATTTTGTAAATTTGAGTTTTTTTGAGTAGTTGTCATTTTTAAAAAGAAATCAAGTATATCATTTTTTTACAATTAGATAAAATCATTCCAGTGAAGATGAGCGTATTATCATTGCTCTGTAAGGATAATAGAAGATAAAATAATTTTATTTTATAAAAAGAAAAAATTTTAAATTTTCATCGGCATTATTACATAATAACTCTGTTTATCTGAATTATCTTGAATGAGAACCGGTGATACAGCATCATTTAAATTCATTATCAATCTTTTGTCCACAATTTCAGAAGCGATGTCTAATAAATACCTTGCATTAAAACTTATTGTAAAACTTTCAGAATTATATTTTGCAGGCATTGTCTCCTTGCCTTCTCCTGAAGATGAACTGTTCACAAAAAGCTGTATATTTTCTTTTTCTAAGGTAACTTTCACACCTTCTTTTCTATCAATTGAAACAGTTATTACTCTCTCAATACAATTAATAAAATCTTCAACATTAACATCTAAAATTTTATTATTGCTCTTAGGTACAACTTTTTCATATTCTGGAAACTTTCCATCAATAACCTTAGAAATGATTTTAGAGTTTCCAATTTTAAATTGTATCTTGTTTTCGCCAGTAAATAATTCAACTTTTTCATTACTGTCTTGTAGAAGATTACATAACTGAAAAACTGTTTTTTTTGGTAGTATAAATGGCTTAAAATTTTTTATGTCATCTACCGGTAGACTACTTGAAGACAGTCTGTGCGTATCAGTAGCCACACCTGTCAGATAAGAGTTTTTATTAGAAGCAGTAATATGCATAAAAATTCCATTTAAATAGTGTCTGGTATCATCGTTAGACATTGATATTTTTGTTTTATTTAGAAGTGTTAATAATTTGCTTGCTTCTATTTGAAATGGGTTTGATTTTATTTCTTCTGCAAAATTTGGAAAGTTATCTACCGGAAGGCATAAAAGATTAAATTTTGAGTTTTTTGCTAAAATTTTAAGTTTATTTTCATTTTGCAAATTAAAAGAAATATCAATATTTGATGGAATTTTTCGTAAAAGATCGTATAGAACTGTTGCAGATGTTGTTGTGCTTCCTTCCTGATCAATTGACAATTCGGATATTTCATCACGAAATATAATATCTAAATCTGTAGCTACTATACTTAGAGTATTATTTTTAACTTCCATTAAAACATTGGCAAGAATTGGAAGAGTATTTTTCCTTTCAATTATACTGTGTGCTACCGAAAGAGATTTGAGTAACTTATCGCGCTTGATTTGGAATTGCATTTTAATCGCTTAAAATTAATGATTTAATTTCCTCAATATTCTTTCTTACTTCCTCATTATTTTGAGATATTTTATCTACAGTTTTTACCGCATGAATAACAGTAGTATGGTCCCTATTAGCAAATTTTCTTCCAATCTCTGGTAAAGATCTTGAGGTTAATTTTTTAGCAAGATACATAGCTATTTGCCTTGGTCTAGCAAGTGGTCTTGATCGTCTAGGTGATAACATTTCCGATAGACTTATACTATAAAAGTTTGAGGTTACGGTTTGTATTTTATCAATACTGATTACTTTGTTACTGTTTTGAATATCTTTAAGAATAAGTTTACACTCTCCAACGTTTAGGGGTTTTTTACTCATTTTTCCAAAAGCAACTACCCTATTAAATATACCAATGAGTTCTCTAATGTTTGAATTACTTGACTTTGCAATATAATTTATAACTTCTTCTTGAAGTTCTGGATTTTCTTTAAAAGAATTTTGATAATCAGATATTTTTTTTCTTAGAATTTTAATTTTTAATTCGTAATCTGGTATTCCAATATCAACAACTAAACCACCTGATAATCTTGATTTTATTCTTTCTTGAACTCTATCAAGTTTGTTAGGGGGCCTGTCAGAGGAAATAATAATTTGAGAGCTCTGATCAAATAAAGAATTGAATGTGTGAAAAAATTCTTCCTGGAGTGCTTCTTTACCTCTTATAAATTGAATATCATCAATTATGAAAACATTCGCTTTTCTAAAAAAATCCTTAAAATTTACCATCTCATTTTTCTTTATAGATTTGACAAATTGATACATAAATCTTTCAGCTGAAATAAACATTACTTTATTGTTCTCTTTAAGTTTTAAACCGATTGCATTTAACAAATGAGTCTTACCTAATCCAACTCCACCATAGAGAAAAAGAGGGTTATATCTAGATTGTTCTAAACATATTTTTTTTGCAGATAAAAACCCTAAATTATTACTTTTGCCGACTATAAAATTTTCAAAATTCAAATTAGGATTTAAACGATTATAATTCAAAGTAGAGTCTTTAATATCTGTTATTCTATTATCTGTAGTATTTGAAAATACTGTTTTTTTATCACTTTCATCTGGTTCAATTTTAAACTCTAGCCTATTTATGCTAATTTTATGTTTTTTTAATTCACTTAGAATTTTGTCCGCATATCTTGAGGTTATCCAGTCCCTAAAAAATCTAGTCTTTACACCAAGTATTACATGATCATTATATTCCCTTAATAAATTTATATTTTTTAACCAACTTGTGTAGATTTCCGATCCAAAAGATTTTTCAAAAGATTGTTGCACTGAATTCCAATTTAAGATTTTTTCTTCTAGGATTGCTTGGGAATTAATTTTTAAGTTGTTTTTTTCCATGAGATTTTAAAAATAAAAAAATATTTTTATAACTATTTTTTTTTAAATTCCACGTGTATTTACAAAATTAAAAAAAAAAAACGATCTTGGTTGTATAATAAACGCTTGAGGAGAAAAAAAAAAATTACAACCTCGAATTTTAACTTTCAAGATTTAGTAATAAAATTTTCTAAAAATTTTTATTTAAATTTTTTTTTGACAACTTTTGATTGTTTACAACTATTTATTGATTTTTTTTATTTTTTTAGAAATTTTAGAAATTTTTCTAGAAATATTTTTTTTCTTAATAATGCCAGTTTTTGCAACCTTCATTAAGTCTGACTGAAATTTTGGGAAATACTTATTTATCTCTTTAATATCTTTCTTTTCAATTAGTTTCACCATTTTTTTCAATGCCTGCTTGTATTTATTTTTCCTTGATTTGTTAACCAGAGATTGTTTTTTTACTCTTCTGACTTTTCTTATAGCTGATTTTATATTTGGCATTATTGGGAACGTATATATGCTGAAAATATTAGGGTCAATCTTTAATTATTTTGACATTTCGGACAAAAAAAAGTAGATCGATTGCTAATATATATTTTTTTTATAGTTCCTTTGCATTTTCGCTTAAAGCACGATTTTTTAACTCTATCATAAACCCTAAATTTTTCCTGAAAAGATCCTTCCTTGCCGGATACAGTATTGAAATCTCTGATTGAAGAGCCACCAAGTTGTATTGCTTTTTTGAGTATTTTCTTTGTGCTGAAAACGATTTTATTGATTTGATCGCCAGAGAGTTTATTAGATAATTTTCTAGGATTAATTGAACTATAAAAAAGAATTTCATTAACGTAAATATTGCCTAAACCAGATACATATTTTTGGTCCATCAAGAAATTTTTAATCTTCTTTTTGCTTTGTTTGCATTTTGAAGATAAATAACTTTTATTAAATGCTTTGCTCAATGGTTCGGGACCTAGTGAGGAAAAATATTTTGTAAAATCAAACCTTGAAAAACCTAGTATTTTTATAAAACCAAATTTTCTTATATCGTTATAAATCAAATCTACAGTTTTATTTAATCTTATAAAAAAATGGTTATGTTTTTTTAATAGTTTGTTGTCATAATAAAAGCTGGTTAAATGAGTTGAGTTAGATTTTATATATTTTATAATAATTTTTCCTGTCATTCCTAAATGAATTACGATTAACTTTTTGTTTTGTAGTTTAATTATGAGATACTTACCTTTGCGTCGGATGGACATTATTTTTTGATTTATTAAAAGTTTGCTAAAATTTTTGGGTATTTTGAACCTCAAATTTCTATTTAAAACACGAACTTTATCAATTACAAGGCCAGTAATGTGATTATCTAGCGATCTTCTAACAACTTCAACTTCTGGTAATTCTGGCATATAACTATTTAAAAAAATGACAAATATTAAACAGTCCAAATTTGAAAAAGCAACTAAAGTTTTTAATAGTGTTTTTAGCAAATATGACATCATGAATGATTTGATGTCACTTGGAATTCACCGAATATGGAAAAAAAAACTTATTAGTTGGATGAACCCAAATCAAGAAGATCATTTGGTTGATATAGCGTCTGGCACAGGTGATGTGGCTAAAAGTTTTTTAATACAAACTAATTTAAAAGGAAAGGTCTCGTGTGTAGAACCAAATAAATTAATGCTTGAGGAAGGTAAAAAAAAACTTTCGGGTTTTAAAAATATTGATTGGTATTTATCATCTGCAGAAAAATTACCATTCAAAAATGAAACCTTCGATATTTACTCAGTTAGTTTTGGTGTACGAAATTTTTCAAATATAAATCAATCAATGAAAGAAGCTCATAGAGTTTTAAAAACAGGAGGTAGATTTATTTGTTTAGAATTCTCCAAAGTAGATAATGAGATTTTAAGAAAATTTTACAAACTTTACTCAAAATCTTTGCCATTTTTGGGAAAATATGTAGTTGGAAACTCAGAACCATACGAATATTTAATTAGAACAATAAATGAATTTTATGATCAAGAGAGTTTTTCTGAAATTATCAAGAACAATGGTTTTAGTAATGTTGAATATCGAAATCTATCTGGGGGCATAGTAGCAATACATTCTGGATGGAAAATATAAGATCATGATAAAGAAAATTATTATTTTATTTAAAATTCTTAGAAAGTTTTCAGTATCTGGGGCTGTTAAAGTAATAGACGATATTAAGCCAATACCTAAAGTCTTTAAGGTTTTATTTTATATTTTTTCCTTAGGGAGCAAAAATACATTGACAGTTTCTAATATAACTTCTGGAGACAAACTATGTAATGCGCTTCAGGGTATGGGAACTACTTTCATAAAACTTGGCCAATTTTTAGCAACACGTCCAGATATTATTGGTAATGAAATCGCAACTAAATTAGAGAAATTACAAGATAAATTACCAGCTTTTGATACACGTGAGGCGCAAGAGATAGTTAAAAAAGAAATCGGAAAGAAATTATATGATAGTTTAATATCATTTGGAAATCCTGTGGCAGCTGCATCAATAGCTCAAGTACATTTCGCAAAAATTAAAATTGACCAGGGCGAAAAAGAAGTTGCAATAAAGGTTCTACGACCAAATATTCATAAAATTGTTAATGAGGAACTCGATGCTTTAATGTTTTTAGCGTTTATCATAGAAAATATTTTTAAAAAATCAAAAAGACTTAAGTTAATAGAAGTTATTTTCCTGCTGAAAGAAATTACAAATGTTGAGATGGACCTTAGATTTGAAGCTGCGGCAGCAAGTGAACTTTATGAAAATACTTTGAACGATAAATACATTAAAGTGCCTAAGATTTATTGGAACTATACGTCTAAACAGGTCCTGGCTTTAGATAAAATAAATGCTATTCCAATTAGAGACCTGGATAGTTTAAAAAAAGCTAATATTGATCTAAAGCAATTATCAAAAAATTTAATACAACTTTTTTTAAAACAAGCAGTAAGAGATGGTTTTTTCCACGCTGACATACATCAAGGAAATCTTTTTGTTGATACCTCTGGTAATCTAATGCCTATAGACTTTGGTATTATGGGTCGATTAGATAAAAATAACAAAAAATATTTAGCAGAAATTCTTCTTGGATTTGTAGAAAGGGACTATAATAAAGTAGCTCAAGTTCACTTCTTGGCAGGTTTGGTGCCTAAAGAAACATCAAAAGATGAGCTCGCTCAGGCTTTAAGATCAATTGGAGAACCTATATTTGGCCAAGCAATAAAAGATATCTCAGGTGGAAATTTATTGGCTCAATTATTTGATATTACAGAAAAGTTCAATATGCAAACACAAACACAATTAATTCTTTTACAGAAAACTATGGTTTCAGTTGAGGGAGTTGCAAGAAAAATTAATCCAGATGCAAATATTTGGGAAATATCAAAACCTGTTTTAGAAGATTGGATAAAAAAAGAGAAAGGACCCGAGAACAAAATTAAAAAAACATTCGAAATTTCAAAAGAAATTTTTGAGAAAATACCTGATTTACCTGATATTATGGATAAAGCTCATTTAGCTCTTCAGATGTTGGCGGAAGGAAAATTAAACCTTTACACAGGCGATGGAAAAAATATTGAATTTGAAGAGTTAAAAATGAAGAATATGAGAAACAATATAATTATAATATTTTTAGGTATTGTAATAGGTTTGTTTATAGTATTTTAATACAAAATGACTTTGGAAAATAAAAAAATTTTACTTATAATCGGCGGTGGAATATCTGCATATAAATCTCTTGATTTAATTAGATTATTACAAAGAAAAAAGGCATCTGTTAAAGTAGTTCTTACCAAAAGTGGGAAAAAATTTGTTACATCTTTATCTCTTTCATCGTTATCAAAGAACAAAGTTTATGAAGAAATTTTTGATCAAAAAAACATTGGTAAAATTGATCATATTGCACTATCACGATGGGCTGATTTAATTTTAGTATTACCTACTACAGCGAATTTCATATCGAAGTTAAGCAAAGGTTCAGCTGATGATTTGGCTTCTACTATAATTTTAGCTTCAAACAAGGATATTTTTTTAGTGCCAGCCATGAATGTTAGAATGTGGCTTCATAAGGCAACACAAAAAAATTTAAATTGCCTTATTGAATACGGATATAAATTTATAGGTCCTGAGGATGGCGAAATGGCATGTGGTGAATTTGGTAAAGGCAAAATGTCTAGTCCAAGAAAAATTTTATCATTTTTAGAAAAATTTTTTTTAAGAAAAAATTTGTTACTAAAGAAGAAAATCAAAGCGATTGTTACAACAGGGCCTACTAGAGAGTATATTGACCCGGTAAGATATATTTCAAATGAATCTAGCGGAAAACAAGGCTACGAAATCGCAATGGAATTATCAAGGTTAGGTATAAAAACCACTTTAATATCTGGCCCAACAAATATTAATTATAGTAATGATATAAAAGTACAAGAGGTGGTGACAGGGGACGAAATGCTTGAGGCAGTTAAAAAAAAGTTGCCAACTCATATCGCAGTATGTGCTGCGGCTGTATCAGATTTTAAGCCATTATCAAAAAATGAAAATAAAATTAAAAAGTATAAAAACCTAAAAGAAATAAAAATTAAAGGAAATGTTGATGTCCTAAGCTTTCTAGGCAAAAATAATAGATATAAACCTAAATTATTAGTTGGTTTTTCAGCAGAAACAGAGAATTTGTTTGAAAATTCCCTTAAAAAATTAGAGGAGAAACATTGCGATTTAATAATTGCAAATGATGTTTCAAAAAAAAATATTGGATTTAATGGGGATAATAATGAGGTAACCATAATTGATAAAAATAAAAAAATACAGAAAATTAAAAAAAACTCCAAAAGGTTTGTCGCTTTTCTAATTGTCAAAAAAATTGTGGACAAATTTTTACTAAATGAAAAAAGTCTCAATTAAGAGTGAAGAATACGAAAAATACTATAAACAACTAATTCTTAAAAAAATTGGTTTGAACGGTCAAAAAAAAATTTTTAAGTCAAAAGTTTTAGTTATTGGGGCAGGAGGCCTTGGTTGCCCTTTAATTTTATACTTAGCATATTCGGGGGTAGGAAATTTGGGTATTGCTGATCACGATAAAATTGAACTTTCAAACTTAAGTAGACAAATACTTTACACGAAAAATGATGTAGGAAAAAATAAAGTTACTGTTTCTAGAAAAATAGTTAAAAATATAAATAAGAGGATAAATATAAAAATTTACAAAGAAAGAATTGACAGCAAAAATATTACCAGAATTGCTAGAGATTATGAAATTATCTGCGATGGAACCGATAATTTTAAATCAAGGTTTGTAATAAATGACTATTGTCTTAAAAATAAGAAAGTACTTATATCATCAGCAATAAATAAATTTGATGGGCAACTATTTACATTCGATTTTAGAAAAAAAACTCCTTGTTTTAGATGCTTCATGCCAAATAGTCCAAATGATGAAACTAATTGCGAAACTGATGGTATTATAACTACATTGGCAGGCATCGCAGGATCCTTACAAGCGAATGAGGTAATAAAATCAATTTTAGATTTTAAAAATGGTAAAAAAGAAAATATAATCGTTTTTAATGCGCTTGATTCAAATTTTAGGAAAATTAAGTTATTAAAAGACCCTAAATGTAAGAATCGTTACCTGCATGGTTAAAATATTTATAATTTTATCAATCTTTAGCTTCGTTACTAATCTCGCTTTTTCAGACACTAAATATTATCTCACATTAAGAAGTGATACGGTTAACCTTAGACAAGGGCCTTCATTGGATCATCCAGTAAAATTAGTTTATAAAAAAAAATTTCTTCCAGTAAAAATAATCGACAGGTCTTATAATTTCAGAAAAATTATTGATCATGAAAATAATTCTGGCTGGATACACGTCTCTCAGCTTTCAAAAAAAAAGGCTGCAATAAACCAGTTTAATAATAGTATAGTTTTTAAAAGACCTTCGGAATTTTCAAAACCATTAGCTAAACTTGAAAAAGGTAGACTCTGTTTGGTAAAAAAATGTAAAAATAGCTGGTGTAAAATTAAAACTGGGGATTATTCGGGTTGGATAAAAAAACAAAACTTAAAAGGAAGACTTTAATTTTTAGATTTTTTCATTAATTTTGAAGCCCAAAACTTATCTAAAACAAAATACCATACAGAATTTGCTAACGGCTCAACAATTGCGTCTGTTAATGCTATATAAAAAGATACATCGGCAACCAGCATTAATACTGTAATTGCAATTACAAAGTGGCCAATTGTGTAAACAATTGTTCTTAATATCGACCCTTTATTTGTGTCGTAGATTTTTTTTGAAGCATTAAAAATACCTGATGTAAACTCGGTCATTTTAATTTAATTTTTTAATATCTTGCCTATCAGCATTCATAATTTTCGTCCAAGTTTTAACAAAGTCTTGTATAAATTTTTCCCTGTTATCATCTTGAGCGTAAACCTCTGCGTAAGATCTTAAAATAGAGTTTGAACCCAAAACTAGGTCAGCTCTAGAAGCGGTGTATTTAACTTTATTTGTTTTACGATCAACCATGTCATAAGAGTTTTTACCAGTCGGCTTCCACAGATATTTCATCTCTAACAAGTTAATAAAGAAATCATTCGTTAAAGCGCCAACTTTACTTGTAAGCACTCCTTTGTCTTTTGCTGACTCATGATTTGTTCCTAGTACTCTCATACCTCCCACCAGACAAGTCATTTCTTGTGCTGTCAATCCCATCAAAGAAGCGCGTTCTAATAAAAGTTCTTCAGGCATCACAGAGTAATCAGATTTTACATAGTTTCTGAATCCGTCATGCAGGGGCTCTAACCACTTGAAACTTTTTAATTCTGTTTGCTCTTGAGATGAGTCTCCTCTACCAGGACTGAAGGGAACTTTAACTTTAGAACCGGCTTTCCTAATAGCTTTTTCAAGCCCAACATTTCCTGCAAGAATAATTGTATCTGCTACACTCGCACCTGTTTTGTTAGCTATATTCTCAAGGACTTTTAAAATCTTTGAGAGTTTTTTTGGCTCGTTTGCCTCCCAGTCTTTCATAGGTGCTAATCGGATTCTCGCGCCATTAGCTCCTCCTCTTTTATCAGTTCTTCTGTATGTTCTAGCACTATCCCAAGCAACTGTAATTAAATCACCAATTGATATACTAGTAGCTGAAATCATTTTTTTTACTTTATTTACATTATATTTCTTTTTTGGAGATGGAACATTTCCTTGCCATAATAGATCTTCTTTGGGTGCCCAAGGACCAATATAATTTCCTTTATTTCCCATTGTCCTGTGTGTTAGTTTAAACCAAGCACGTGCGAATGAGTCTTCAAAAAATTTTGGATCTTTATAAAATCTTTCTGAAATTTTTCTATACTCAGGATCCATTGCCATCGCCATGTCGGCGTCAGTAAACATTAATCTAGCTTTTTTATTAGGATCTCCTAAATCTCTTGGTTTTTTATCTTCTTCAAGGTTAATAGGTTCCCATTGCCAAGCACCTGCTGGACTTTTTTTGCTTTCCCACTTGTAGTTAAGTAAAAGATCTAAGTATTGATGATCCCATTTGTCAGGGTTAGTAGTCCAAGCTCCCTCTAGGCCTGAAGTTATTTGGTTAGCACCTGTTCCATTTTTTTGATTCCATCCAAAACCTTGTTCGTGAATATCAGCTCCAGCAGGTTCTGGACCTAAATTATCTGGATTGCCATTACCATGAGCCCTTCCAATAGAGTGGCCTCCAACTGTAAGAGCTGCAGTTTCCACATCGTTCATTCCCATTCGGCCAAAAGTTTCACGCACATCCATTGCAGTTCTTACTGGATCAGGTTTTCCTTCAACTCCTTGAGGGTTAACATATACTAGTTGAAAATGGGATGCCGCAAGTGGAGCTTCTAGAGAAGAACGATCTTTTGGATCACCGTATCTATTAACTGCTAATGGTTCTGTCTCTTTGCCCCAATAAACATCTTTTTCAGGTTCCCATATATCTTCTCTACCGAATGAAAAACCGAAAGTTTTAAATCCAGAATGCTCATAAGCCATAGTTCCGGCTAAAACCATAAGGTCCGACCAACTTAATCTATTTCCATATTTTTTTTTGATTGGCCAAAGAAGACGTCTAGCTTTATCTAAGTTTGTGTTGTCTGGCCAAGAGTCTTGAGGAGAGAATCTGTGAGATCCCACGTTAGGTCTTCCATCAAATTCTCTATAAGTCCCAACTTGGTGCCAAGTTAGTCTTACCATAAGTCCACTGTATGTTCCTAAATCTGCTGGCCACCATTCTTGGCTATCAGTCATTAATTTTAATAAATCTTTTTTAAGTGCTTTAAAATTTAATTTTTTTACTTCCTTTTTATAGTTAAATTTTGGTAGGGGATTAGTTTTTGTGTCGTGTTGATGTAAAATATCAAGATTAACACTATTTGGCCATTGTCGCGCAGTGTTTGACTCTCCTGCTTTGGTAACTCCTCCGTGCATTACAGGGCATTTACCATTTCCATTTCCATTTTTTTTAAGTCCAACACTCATATTGTATTAATTTCTAATTATAACTACTTTATAATTATTCTAAAGTATGTGTCAATACAACAAGATATTTTTTTTGGATTAATTATTATTTTCTAATCTTATTACAACTTCAACGTTTTTGATTTTCTTGCCTTTTGGAGCCTCTGGAAGTTTTTGAAAGGTAATTTTGTCGCTCTTAATATCAATTACTTTCCCATTATCGAAAAAGTGATGATGAGATGCAATATTAGTATCATAATACGAAGTGTTATTGTCCAAAGAGAATTCTTTCAAATGACCTGCGCTTTTAAGTGCATGCACAGTGTTATAAAAAGTAGCTGTAGAAATTTTTTTCAGCCTTTTTAAATTCATGGAATTTTTTAATTCTTCAACTGTAAAATGAAATGTTTTTTTTCTACCGAAGAGAAATTTGCATATTTCTACTCTTTGATTTGTAGGTCTGAGACCTGAGGATCTAAGTTTATCTATAAAAGTCTTGTTTTTTTTAATCATTTTATGCATTAACTTACTTTATAATTTTTCAATTTTATATATGATATTGCCAAAAACTCAAGCAATTGTTAGCTTTCAAAATGAAACAAAAAAACAATTACAACTATAACGAATTAATTGACTGTGCAAATGGCGCGCTTTTTGGTGAAGGGAATGCGCGTTTGCCATCACCACCAATGTTGATGTTTGACAGAATTACACAAATTCAATCTGGTGAAGGAAAATTTAAAAAAGGTATAATAAAAGCTGAGTTAGATATTAAAGATAATATGTGGTTCTTTGATTGTCATTTTAAGAGTGATCCTGTGATGCCTGGATGTCTTGGATTAGACGCAATGTGGCAATTAGTTGGATTTTACTTAGGATGGATAGGTGAACCAGGTAAAGGACGTGCTTTAGGTGTAAATTCTGTTAGATTTACAGGAGAAGTTATAAAAAAAGTTAAAATGGCAACTTACGAAGTTAACATGAAAAAAGTTTTAAAAACAGAAGGTGGAACTGTTGGATTTGCTGACGGCATTTTAAAAGCTGATGATAAACAAATATATACTGCAGAAAATTTAAAAGTTGGAGTTTATAAGCAATGAAGAGAGTTGTTGTAACAGGCATTGGGATTGTTTCTTGTCTTGGTAATAATCAAAAAGAGGTTTACGATTCTCTTATAAATAATAAATCAGGAATTTCTTTTGCAGAAGAATACAAAGAACATAATTTAAAAAGCCACGTCCATGGAAAACCAAATATTAAACTTGCAGATTATGTTGATAGAAAAGCTTTAAGGTTTATGGGAAATGGGTCAGCATATAACTATGTGGCGATGAAAGAGGCTATTAGTGACTCAGGCTTGGAGGATAAAGATGTAAGTAATGTTGATTCTGGTATGGTCATGGGATCAGGGGGTCCCTCTATAGAAAATGTAATTTTAGCTGCGGACAAAACAAGAGAAAAAAATCCAAAAAAAATGGGGCCATTTATTGTACCCAGAACAATGGCGAGTACTGCGTCTGCAACATTAGCTGTTCCTTTTAAAATAAAAGGCGTTAACTATACAATTAGCTCTGCTTGTGCGACTAGTGGGCATTGTATCGGAAATGCAATGGAACTTATTCAGTTTGGAAAACAAAAAGTTATATTTGCTGGTGGTAGTGATGAAATACATTTTGCGATGACAGCAATGTTCGATGCGATGACTGCATTATCATCTAAATATAATGACTCTCCGCAAAAAGCATCTAGACCTTATGACAAAACTAGAGACGGTTTTGTAATAGCTGGAGGAGCAGGAGTTTTGGTTTTAGAAGAATTAGAACATGCAAAAGCAAGAGGAGCAAAAATTTATGCAGAACTCACTGGTTATGGAGCTACTTCTGATGGTTATGATATGGTTGCGCCATCAGGTGAGGGAGCAACTAGGTGTATGAATTTAGCACTAAAGACAACTCGTAATAAAGTTGATTATATAAATGCTCATGGGACCTCAACGCCTGTGGGAGATATAACTGAGTTAAAAGCGATAAAAGGTGCTTTCAAAGATAACGTTCCAAAAATAAGTTCGACCAAATCTCTTTCTGGACACCCGCTGGGTGCAGCTTCTGTTCATGAAGCAATTTACTCGTTAATAATGATGAAAAATAATTTTATTGCTGCTTCAGCAAATGTTAATGAAATGGATGATGAAGCTAAAAACTTTCCAATTATTACAAAGGTTGAGAAAGATGTAAATTTGAACTCTGTGATGTCAAATAGCTTTGGTTTTGGTGGAACAAACGCAACTTTAATTTTTGAAAAGGTTTAAGTATGGATCTAGTTAAAGGCAAAAAAGGTTTAATAATGGGTGTTGCTAATGAACGATCCATAGCTTGGGGTATAGCAAAAAAACTTTCAGAAAATGGAGCTGAGCTTGCTTTTACATATCTTGGAGATGCACTTAAAAAAAGAGTTACGCCTCTAGCTGAGACCGTTAACTCAAAATTTCTTTTAGATTGCAATGTAGAAAACAAAGATGATATTAAAAAAACATTTGAGGAAATAAAAAAAAAGTGGGGACAAATCGATTTCGTAGTTCATGCAATTGCATTTTCAGATAGAACAGAACTATCAGGTCAGTATATTGACACCTCAAGAGAAAACTTTACAAAAAGTATGCTTGTATCGTGCTTTTCGTTTACTGAAATAGCAAAAGAGGCATCAAAAATAATGAAAAGTGGATCGAGCATGTTAACTTTAACTTACGAGTCTACGAAAGTAATACCTAACTATAACGTAATGGGGGTTTGCAAAGCTGCCTTGGAATCAAGCGTAAAGTATATTTCTAGAGATTTAGGAGCAAAAGGAATTAGAGTAAATGCCATTAGTGCTGGGCCAATTAAAACTTTAGCTGCATCGGCAATTGGTGATGCAAAGTTTTTATACAAATGGAGTTCTGATCATTCTTTTTTAAAAAGAAACGTTGATATCAATGATGTTGGAAAATCTGCGCTTTATTTATTAAGTGATCTTGCGGCTGGTGTAACAGGCGAAATACATTATGTTGATGCTGGTTATAATAAAGCAGGAATGCCAGATCCTAAAAATATTACTTAATAAAATTAATCATATAAAATGTCTAAATTTAATAAAAAAATTAAAGAAAAATTTGAAAATTTTTTTGATTGGATAAAAGGAGCCGAACTTGTTGAACTTGAAACTTGCAATACCAAAGAGGACCCAATCAGACCTGAATTAGATGTAAAATTTAGAACAAGCTATGGTAGAAAAATATTTGGCGTGAGGTATAAAAAAGAAATATGCGCAATAATGTGTTTTGGTTTCACAAATGAAATTCCAAAAACAATCGATGAATTTGATTTAATGACTAAAGATGCTCACCTACAAAGCGCATCTTGGAGGAGTAAAAATATTGGTAAGATAGCTATTGCTTATACAGTCTGGTCAAAAAAGAAAGGTGGTGGAAAATTGATCGTAAAAGAGGTTTTTAAAAAAATAAAGAAATCAAATCATCTAAATAGATTAATAACGTTGTCACCATTAACAGAAATGGCAAGGAATTTTCATTTAAGAAATGGAGCAAAAGAATTACAAGTTAATGAGAAAACTCAAAATTTTGAATATAAAATTTAATGAAAGTTAGACTGCTTCTTTTATAGAAAGTTTAACTTTTCCTCTGTCGAAACCAATCACTTTAACTGAAACTTCATCACCTTCTTTAACTACATCTGTAACTTTTTGCACTCTTTTAGCAGCTAATTGTGAAATATGGACAAGTCCATCCTGTTTTCCTAAAAAGTTTACAAAAGCTCCAAATTCCATAATTTTAACCACTTTTCCTTTGTATGTTTTCCCCATCTCAGGTTTTGCAACAAGATCGTTAATCATTTGTGCAGCTATTTTTCTAGTTTCCTCATTTGCTGCTGCGATTGTAACATCGCCAGTATCTTTGACATCTACTTTTGCACCTGATTTTTCAACAATTTCTCTTATAGTGGCACCACCTTTACCAATGACAGTCGCAATATCTTTTTTGTCAACTTTTATTGTTTCCATTTTTGGTGTGTGTTTGCCAACTTCTTTTCTTGATGATTTAATAGTTTTATTCATCTCATTCAGAATATGGATCCTTCCTTCTTTTGCTTGATCTAAGGCTTTTTCCATTATCTCAAAGGTAATCCCGGTTATTTTTATATCCATCTGTAAGGATGTTATACCACTTTTTGTTCCTGCTACCTTAAAGTCCATATCTCCCAAATGATCCTCGTCTCCAAGAATATCAGAAAGTATGGAAAATTTATCTTTCTCTTTTATTAATCCCATGGCTATTCCTGCTACAGGTTCCGCAATAGGAACTGCAGCATCCATTAATGCTAAAGATGATCCACAAACTGTCGCCATTGATGAAGACCCATTAGACTCTGTAATGTCAGAAACAATTCTTAGTGTGTAAGGAAAATTTTCTTTTTTTGGTAGGGAGGAATTCAGTGCTCTCCATGCTAATTTACCATGGCCAACTTCTCTTCTTCCTGTACCAATTCTTCCAGTCTCCCCAACCGAAAATGGGGGAAAATTATAATGCAACATAAATCTTTCTCTTCTTAAACCCTCAAGACTTTCAATTCTTTGTTCGTCATCTGATGTTCCAAGGGTAGTGGTTACGATAGCTTGTGTCTCACCTCTTGTAAATAAAGCTGAGCCATGAACACGGGGTAAAATTCCAACTTCACATTTTATAGGCCTTACATCTGCTAATCCTCTACCATCTATTCTTTTTTTACTTTTCAAAATTCTAGTTCTAACAATATCTTTTTCTAAATTTTTGAGTTGCAGCATAATTTCATGCTCTAAAAGATCTTCTTGACCTTCAAATAAGTTTAGACATTTCTCTCCAGCCAAACTTATTAATTCTGATCTTTTCTTTTTGTCCTTTTCTGAAAACGCTTTTTCTAAATCTTTAGTTAATTCTTTTTGTATAGTTTTATAAACTTTACCATAATCCTTTTTTTCTATTTTCCATTTTTCTTTGGAACAACTTTTTGCTAGCTTTTCTATTCCTTTAATAACTGATACAAAACTTTCATGACCAAATTTAACTGCATCTAACATTTCTTTTTCTGTTAAACCAGATGCTTCGGACTCTACCATTAAAACTGCATCTTTGGTTCCGGCTACAACGAGATCTAACTTAGAATTTTCTAAATCTTTTTTAGTAGGATTTAAAATATATTTTCCATCTATAAAACCAACTCTGCTTGCGCCGACCGGTCCTTTAAATGGTAATCCTGAAATCGATAAAGCAGCTGAGGACGCTATTATTGAGAGTATATCTGCCTCATTTTCATTATCATAAGAAATAACTGTAGGTAAAACTTGTACTTCATTTCTAAAGTCATCAGGAAACAGTGGTCTTATAGGTCTATCAATTAATCTTGAAATTAATGTCTCTGACTCTGTCGGTCTGGCTTCTCTTTTAAAATAGCCTCCAGGAATTTTTCCTGCAGCATAATATTTCTCTTGATAGTTTACAGATAGTGGAAAATAATCTGTTTCGGGATTTACTTTTTTTGCACCAACAACTGTTGCTAGAACAACAGTTTCTCCCAGAGTCGCTAATATTGCTCCATCAGCTTGTCGGGCTACTTTTCCTGTCTCTAATATTAATTTTTTTCCACCAAAATTTATTTCTTCTTTAAATTGTTTAAACATATATTTATTTTCTTAAATTAAGTTTTTTTACAACTTCACTGTAAGCTATTGGATCATTTTTATTAAGATAATGTAAAAGTCTTTTTCTCTGATTAACAGACTTAGTTAATCCTCTAGATGAATGCTTGTCTTTTTTAAATTTTTTAAAATGATTTGAGAGTTTTTCAATTTTCTCGCTTAATATACCAATCTGTACAGCAGTAGAGCCAACATCTTTTTTATGTATTGCCAAAGATTTGATTATATCTTTTTTTAATTTCATTTACTTTTATTTTTCTTTATCAGTTTTTCTATTCTTTCAGCATAGTCAAAAGACTTGTCTTCGACAAAATGTAACTTGGGAAGAAATTTAGTATCAAGCTTTTTTGACAAAGCCTTTCTAACAAGATGTGAAAACTCGGTCAAGATATTAACTGTCTTTTCACTCTCTTTTCCCCCTAAAGGTATCACATATGCTCTTGCTGATTTGAGGTCCGAACTCATTTTTACCTCTGTTACTGTGACTAACTTGGTGTTTAAAGACGGAATTTTTGCCTCATTTCTCAAAAAAATTTGACCTAAGCTTTGTTTAACTAACTCTCCTACTCTCAGATGTCTATGATTAACGTTGCTCATTGAATGATTATTAATCATTTATTTGTCTTTGTATCATATCAACTTTATATGACTCTATCATGTCTTTTTCTTTAAAATCTAAAAAGTTTTTAAAAGTAATTCCGCATTCAAGTCCGCTTTTTACTTCTTTAGCGGCATTTTTTTCTCTAAATATTGTTGCAATTTCACCATCGTAAATAACTTTGCCGTCTCTAATAATTCTTGCTTTAGAATTATTTTTTATTTCGCCATCTGTCACTTTAGAACCTGCTACTTTACCTGATTTGGAAAGTTTAAAAATTTTGAGTATCTCGGCTGTTCCTTGAATTTCTTCTTTTCTTTCTGGCTCTAAAAGACCAGACAAAGATTTTTCCACAAACTCTATAGCTTTATAAATTATATTAAAAAATTCTACTCTTACTTTTTGCTCATCTGCAGATTTTTTTGCCTCCCTATTCGGCTTTACATTGAATCCAATTACGATTGCATTAGAAGCCTTTGCTAATGAAATATCAGTTTCATTTATCATGCCAATATCTGAAAGAATAATTTTTGGGGTTACTTCAGAATGAACTATTTTTTTTATTGAGTCTCTTAAAGCCTCGCTTGATCCCTGAACATCTGATTTCAAAATTATATTTAATTCTGATTTGGTAGACTCTTTATCAAATAATTTTGTTTTGTCTTGGGCAATAAAGTTTAGTTTGCTTTTATCGCCAGTTTTTTGAAATTCATTAATTTTTTTTGATTCATCTTCATCATCTACAACTAAAAATTCATCCCCAGCGTTTGCCGGCTCATGCATTCCAAGTATTTCAACTGGGGTTGATGGATAAGCATTTTCAATATTTTTTCCCTCAAAATTTAACATCGCTCTGATTTTTCCTAAAGTCTTGCCACAAACAAAGAAATCTCCTTTTCTCAGCTCTCCTTCAGTAATAATTATAGTTGAAACTGGGCCTTTACCCTTATCAATTTTTGATTCTAAAACGATTCCTTTTGCATTTCCCTTCCTTGGTGCCTTAAGATCTAAAACTTCAGACTGCAATATTATTGTTTCTTTAAGTTTATCTAAATTAGTTTTTTTTGTGGCAGAGACTTCAACAAACAAGGTATCTCCACTTAGGTCCTCCGAGACTAATTCATAACGCATCAAATCATTTTTTATTTTCGATATATTCGAACCAGGTAAATCGCATTTGTTGATCGCCACTACTATAGGAACTTTGGCAGCTTTAGCATGTTGAATTGCTTCGATTGTCTGTGGTTTTACTCCATCATCAGCTGCTACAACTAAAATAACTATATCAGTTACTTTTGAACCTCTTGCTCTCATTTCTGTAAAAGCTGCATGGCCCGGTGTGTCAATAAAAGTAATAAATTTATTATCTTTTGTTGGCACTTGATATGCGCCAATATGCTGTGTAATGCCCCCATGCTCACCAGAAACAACATTTGCACTTCTAAGTGAGTCTAATAAAGAAGTTTTTCCATGATCAACATGCCCCATTACTGTTACGATGGGTGCTCTTGATACTAGTTCATATTTGTTTTTTTCAGAACCTTTTTTTAAAATTGCATTTGGAGTTTCTTCCAAAATCGGTGTATGTCCAAACTCTTTAACTATATATTCAGCGGTATCCTTATCAATTAAATGATTTATAGTAGCCTTTACCCCCATATTTAGAAGAAATTTTATAATATTAACTGATTGCTCAGCCATTCTATTTGATAATTCTTGTATTGTAATCTGATTTGGAATTTTAATTTCTCTAATTATTTTTTTAAACTCTTTTTTACTTTCATCTTTTGAATTATTTTTTTCTTTTAATCTTGCTCTTTTCACAGAAGCTAAACTTCTTTGTTTTATCTCGAACTCTTCAACATTCATAGCTCTAGATATGGTTAGTTTTGATTGTCTTTTTGAAAATGCCTCTCTATTTTTATTTTGATTCTGATTTTTTTTTTCTTTATCCTTATCAAATTCTTTTTTATCTGAGTGAATAAATCTTTTGGTTGCCTGTTGTTCTACAAATTTTCTATTGAAATTTCTGTTAACTGGCTTGAAGGTTGATTTTGTATTTTTCTTTTTATCAATTATATAGGGTTTTTTTGATCCCTTGTTATAAAAGTTTTTACCCAAATCTTTATTAATCGGACCAGAGCTTGATATTGTTAGAGTTCTCTTTTTTCCTTTATCTTTTTCCATACTTTAATCACCAAATACAATTTTTCTTGCGTTCATTATTAAATTATCAGCTTCTTCTCTTGAAAGATTAAAATCTTCTAAATATCCATTTATCTTAATTCGTTTTCCCTTAATTTCATCTATACCGCCTATAAGTTCGTCAGATGACAGATCTGCAAAGTCTTTTAATTTTCTAATATTTTTTTCCCCTAAAACTACAAGCATGCCTTGGGTCATCCCATTTAATTTTATTAGGGTTTCTTCTACGCCCATATTTTTTAATTTCTCGGATATCTCTTTTTTTTCTTTTTCTAAATATTCTTTAGCTCTATCTATAAGTTCTTTTGCTGTATTCTCCTCAATTCCTTCGATTTTTGAAATATCATCGATTTTTGATTGTGCAATCTCTTCTATGCTTTGAAGGTTTTCCGAAACTAAAAGTTGGCCCAAAGTTTCATCGACCTCTAATCCTTTTATAAACAAGTCGGTTCTTTCTTTAAATTCAGTTTGTCTTCTTTCTGAGTCTTCCTTATCGGTTAAAATGTCAATTTCATAATTAATTAGTTTAGATGCTAGACGTACATTCTGACCTCTTCTTCCAATTGCCTTACTTAAATTTTCTTCTGATAAAATTACCTCAATTCTTTTATTTTGCTCATCAATTAAAACTTTTTGTATTTCTGCTGGCGATAAAGACTCGGCAACTAAAGTTGGGAGATCTTCTGTCCATTTAATAATATCAATTTTTTCACCTTGAAGTTCATTTACAACTGTTTGGACTCTGCTTCCCCTCATTCCTACACAAGCACCTACAGGATCAAGTGATGAATCTTTAGAATTTACACATATTTTTGCTCTGCTACCTGGGTCTCTAGCGACAGCTTTTATTTCAATTATTCCTTCGTAAATCTCAGGAACTTCTTGAAAAAACAACCTTGCAAGAAATTGGGGATGGGCTCGAGATAAAAATATTTGATGACCTTTTGTATCTTCCTTCACTTCAAAACAATAAGCTTTAACCCTGTCGCCATTTTTTAGTATCTCTCTTTGTATCAATTCTTCTTTTCTAATTATGCCTTCTGCTCTACCTAGATCAACAATAACATTTCCATATTCAGTTCTTTTAATTATACCACTTAGAATTTGACTTTGTTTATCTTTAAAGTCATCATATTGCCTACTTTTCTCTGCTTCCCTAACTTTTTGTGATATTACCTGCTTTGCACTTTGTGCTGCTATCCTGCCAAAATCGATTTGCGGTAATTCTTCATAAATTTTATCTCCAACTTTTAGATCCTTATTTTTTTTATCAATTGATGTAGCATCTTTTAGTGTTATTTGTTTATCAGGATCTTCTACTTTTTCGACTATTTCTAAAACTTTATGAATTTGTATACTTCCATTCTCTCTATTAATTTTTGCTTCAATTAAATTCTCAAAACCAAATTTACTATGAGCAGCTCTTTGTATAGCTGTTTCCATTGAAACCAGTATAAGTTCTTTATCGATTGATTTTTCGTTAGCAACAGAGTCTACTATTCTAAGCAGTTCTTGTTTATCTAATCCTCTATTCAACATATTTTCTTTTCCCCTAAAAAAAAATGGGCAAAAGCCCATTTTGTTCTTCCAGGTAACTTAATACTTTTTTAGTTTAAATTTTGTGATTTTTCAAGAATTACTTTTTAAAAATTGATATTTTGTCAGTTTTTTCCCAAGAAAATGTACCGTTTGATCCTGGTTTTCTTCCAAAATGTCCGTAAGCAGCGGTGCACTCATAAATTGGTCTATTTAAATTTAGCATTTCTCTAATTCCTCTAGGGCTTAGATCAAAATTTTTCTCTATTAAATTTTTTACGTGTTCCTCTTTTTTTGAATTATCTTCAAAAAGGTTAACATATATGGACAGAGGCTTTGATATGCCGATAGCATAAGAAAGCTGTATCTCACATTTTTTTGCGATTTTTGAACCTACAATATTTTTTGCTAAGTATCGTGCTGCATAAGCGGCAGATCTATCAACTTTACTTGGATCTTTTCCGGAAAATGCCCCTCCACCATGTCTAGCTGCACCTCCGTATGTATCAACAATGATTTTTCTTCCTGTAAGTCCAGAGTCTCCGTCTGGGCCACCGATAATAAATTGTCCAGTTGGATTTACATAAAAATCTTCATCTTTTAAACTTGATAATAGTCTTTTAGGTATAGCTTTTTCTAGATAAGGCCTAACAATATCTTTTACTTGAGACTGACTTACGTCTGGTGAATGCTGCGTTGAAATAACAACAGCTGTTACTTTGGAAGGGACTCCATTCTCATACTGTAAAGTAACTTGGCTTTTAGAATCCGGTTCTAACTTTTCAGCTTTTCCATTTTTTCTATCTATAGCCATTAGTTCAAGAATTTTATGTGAATAATAAATTGGGGCAGGCATTAAAACTTCGGTCTCGTCACAAGCATATCCAAACATTATACCTTGATCTCCAGCACCTTCGTCTTTGTTACCCTTTGGGTCAACACCCATCGCTATATCAGATGATTGGGAATGAAGAAAAACATCAATATTACAATTTTTCCAATGAAAGCCCTTTTGCTCGTAACCTATATCTTTTATGCATTCGCGAACTTTTTCTATTATAGTTTCTTTTTTTATTTCAGGACCTCTAGTTTCTCCTGCCAAAACAACTTTATTTGTTGTTGTTAATGTTTCACATGCAACTCTGGCATAAGGATCTTTTGATAAATAAGTATCGACAACCATATCTGAGATTCGATCACAAACTTTATCTGGATGCCCCTCGGACACAGACTCACTTGTAAAAAAATAATTATTTAATTTCATTTATTTTTTATTTTAAGTAATACAAAAATTGTGAAGATATATGTAATTAAAAGTAACAAAAATATCAAATCTTTTTTGGATTGTTTATTACTTTTGTTCTGAATTGGTATTCTAAGTTCAATATTACCTATTTCGTCTGGTTGTAAGCTTTTTAAAATTTTTCCATTTGAACTTATAAAAGCACTTACTCCTTTATTTGCTGATCTGATAGTGTAAACTCCGGACTCTATTGATCTTAAAATAGCTTTTGCAAAATGCTGGTGTGGGCCAATACTTTCTCCAAACCAAGCATCCTCCGAAATATTAATTATGAAATTAAAGTTGCTAAATTTATTTACGTAGTTGGGGAAGATTATTTCGTAACAAATAAGACTTAGAAAATTTATATTCATTGGATAACTTTTTAGATCTACAACAGGTTTGTTGTTACCTTTTGAAAAAGAGTTGTAGCCAAATGAAATTTTTTTTAAACCAAAAGATTTAAATAGATCCTCAAAAGGTAAAAATTCACCAAAAGGAACTAGCTTTCTTTTATCGTATTTTGAAATGTAGTTAAGATTTTTATCGACAAGCAACATACTATTATAATATATTTTTTTTTGTGGACTAGATTTAGACGTATTAGCACCGAATATAATTAAGTGGTTGTCAGAAAAATTTTGTTCAAATAAATCTTTGATATCTTTTCTACTTTTAAAATTTTCATTCAGAAAAACACCTTCTGGCCATATAAAAATAGTTTTCTTTTTTTTATCTGGCTCGCTGTACTTGATTAATTTTAACACAACATCTTTTTCATCTTTAAACTCATTTAGATTTATTCCTGCTGATACAATTTTAAAGTTCACTTTCTCCAAATTAGTGTGCTGAATTTCTGAATTAATTTTATAAGAGCCATAAAAATAGTTTCCAAAAACTAGAAATATAAAAAAGCATATTATTAGGTAATTTGTTTTAAGCTTAAAAAAGAATAAACTTGGGATAAAAAAAATTGTTATAGCTAATAAATTTAAAGAAAAAAGTCCTATAACAGAGAGAATTTGCAAACTTTCTACTGACCATGAAAAACTATATACCCATAAATTCCAAGGAAATCCACCAAGCACAAAGTTTCTCAAAAAATCAGAAAAAGCGAAAGATATACTTATCAAAAGGATTGAATATAAATTTTTTTCACAAAAATTACCTACTAAAAGAATTGGGATAGAAAAAAATAAAGATAAAAATAAAGGAATTAATATCAAGCTAAAGGGTATTAAAAATATATATACATCATCAAAGGTTAGCGAATACAAAATCCAATGAATATTTAATAAAAAAAAACCAAATCCATAAGATGTTCCTAAAATAAATAAATTTTTAAAAAAAGGTTTTTTTCTATAAATACTTTTTGATTTTTTTTTTACGTATACAATCAAAAAGAATAAAGTTGTAAGAGAAAAAAAATTAATAAAAAAAAAATTAAATGGTTGAAAACTAAAAACTGTTATACCCCCTAAAAAAAGAGGAAATATAAATATAACGAAAATTCTTTTATTAAAAAAATTTATCATAATTAATTTTTAATTTTGTTTAAGATTTTTTTTTCTATATTGCTCATTTTATAATAATCTTTATCTTTTTTGTGTGTATAACCTATTAAATGAAGAAAACCATGTACCCATAGTTTGTTAAAATCTTTTTTGAAATTTTTTTTATTAATTTTATTATAGTTTAAGATCACATCACCAAGATAAACGTTGGTATTTTTATTTTTTTTTAATTCGAAAGCTTCATGATAAGGAAACGAAAGTACATCAGTAGTTTTATTTTTACCCCTAAATTTTTTATTTAATATTTTTATCTCATAATTTCCTGCCAATAAAATTGAAAAACTGAGTTTTTTTCTTTTTAAAAAAACAATGCTTCTTTTTAAATATTTTAAATTATTATTTAGATAATTTCTTGGATTAGAAATATATCTTTTCCAATTTTTATTTTTGACAAAAACATCAACTTTTATCATCAGTTTTTCGCTGATAGGCCTGAATAATTTTTGAAACTAATGGGTGCCTAACCACATCTCGATGATCAAACTGAATACACTTGATCTCTTTGATATTTTTTAAAATCTTTGTTGACTCTGTCAAACCAGATTGATTTTTATTCACCAAATCAATTTGGGAAGGATCACCGTTTATAACAATTTTTGAGTTTTCTCCAATTCTAGTAAGGAACATTTTTATTTGGGTCAAAGAAGCATTTTGAGCTTCATCTAAAATAGCAAAAGAATTTTTTAAAGTTCTTCCTCTCATAAAGGCTAGAGGTGCAACTTCAATTTCACCAGAATCAATTTTTCTTTGAACTCTTTCAAATCCAAATAAATCATAAAGAGCGTCATAAAGAGGTCTCAAATATGGATCAACTTTTTCTTTCATATCGCCTGGTAAAAAACCTAATCTTTCTCCTGCTTCTACAGCTGGACGAGATAGTATTACTTTTTCCACTTTTTTTTCCATGAGCATATTAACTGCAACTGAAACTGCTAAATAACTTTTTCCTGTTCCAGCGGGTCCCAAAGAAATAATAACATCGTCTTTAAGTAAATAGTTAAGATATTCAGACTGCTTTTTTGATCTAGGAATTACAGATCTTCTTGGAGTTTTGATGATCTGATCTATTGATCTAACATTGTTAATTTCTTTTTCTTTAGTCATGCTTTCTTTAAAACTTGTCTTACTTATTGAGTAAGTAATATCATTATCCTCTATAGAGTTCGTCACAAGAAATTTGTTTACCAAAAATGTCAAGGAATTAGTAACATTTATTATTGCATCTTTACTACCTTTAACAGTGATTGAATTTCCTCTAAAAAAAATCTTTGTATTTGTTAGATTCTCAATTTTTTTTAAATTTTTATCAAACTCGCCTACCACCTCAGCTAAAATATTATTGTTAAAAATTTTTATATTTGACGTTTCATTATCTATTTTTTTTATTGAGATTTCTTTATTTAAATTTTTTGCCTCTAACATTAAGCTGCTTCTTCTCTTTCTTTTTTTTCTTTTATACCAAATAATGTATTTCTGTTATACTTTTGTATTTTAGTAGTAACAACTTTACCAATATCTTTTTCATAAACATCACTTAAGATTACTGGGGTAAAATTATCACTTCTACCAAAGTATCTCGAATGATTTTTCATTTTATTTTCAATTAATACATTTACAAACTTTCCAACTTTACTACTATTTTCCTGTATCTGGATGTCTCTAAGGATATTTTGTAATAATATTAATCTTCTTTTTTGTGTTTTTTCATCAATTTGTTTTTGATTTGACGCTGGTGTTCCAGGACGGGAGTTATATATAAAAGAAAACGAATTAATAAATTTTACTTTTTTAATTAATGTTATTGTTTCGTTAAAATCTTTGTCACTTTCACCAGGATAACCAACTATAAAATCGCTCGAAAATTTCATATTGGGTTTGGCTTTAATCAAACTATCAATAATCGATAAATATTCTTCCCTCGAATGTTTTCGATTCATATTTTCAAGTATTTTATTTGATCCACTCTGTATAGGTAAATGAAGAAAGGGCATTAACTTTTTAGATTTTTTATGACAATTTATTAAATCCTGAGTCATGTCTCTTGGGTGTGAAGTAGTATATCTAATTCTTTTAAGATTTTTTAACTTTTCAAGCTCAGATATCAAATCTGATAATCTTATTTTTTTATTATCATTTGAGAAATTATAAGCATTTACATTTTGTCCTAACAAAATAATTTCTCTAGCACCATTTGATATTATATTTTTAGCTTCTTCTATAATTTCTTTCATTGATCTAGAATATTCTGCTCCTCTTGTGTAAGGCACAACGCAAAAATTGCAAAATTTATCACAACCCTCCTGGATGGTTATAAACGAGGAAATATTTGAATTTGGATTAACGATCTTGTTTAGGGTGTCAAATTTTTTAATTACATCAAACTCAGTAAGATTAAATTTTTTTCTTTTACTTTTACTTTCTAGGTTTGATAAAATTTTTGGTATATCATGATAAGATTGTGGTCCGACAACTGCATCTATATAAGGTTCTCTTCTTAACATTTCATCATTTTCAGCCTGTGCAACACATCCTGTGATTAAAACAAAAGGTTTTTTTTTATTTTTATAATTTTTTTTAAGACGTCCAATATCATGATAAACTTTCTCAGATGCTTTTTCTCTTATGTGACAAGTGTTCAGAATGTAACAGTCAATTTTGCTATAATCTTCGGTACGTTCAAAATTATTTTCCTTTGCTATATCTGCAATTCGATTGCTATCATATTCGTTCATTTGACATCCAAAGGTTTTAATGAAAATTTTTTTAGGCAAAGTATTAATTTTTTTTGTTTTTTTGTGCGTATAATTCAAGTTTGTGATCAACCAACTTATATCCTAATCTTTCGGCCACTTTCTTTTGTAATTCTTCAATTTCTTTATCTACAAACTCTATAATTTCTCCAGTTTTAATATCTATCAAGTGATCATGATGCTCCTCGGTTAGAGGTTCGTATCTGGATTTTCCCTCCTTGAAATCATGTCTTTCAATAATACCGGCTTCCTCAAAAAGCTTCACGGTTCTATAAACAGTAGCTATAGATATGTTTTTGTCTAAAGCAATTACTCTCTTATGTAACTCATCGACGTCTGGATGGTCTTTAGATCCATATGTTTCCTTAGACTCAGACATTACTTGAGCAATTAAACGTCTCTGGTCAGTTAACCTAACCCCTTTTTCCTTACATTTATCTTCAATTTTACTCATATTAAAATTTATAATTTAGCTCATATATACAGGTTTAATCAAATTGTTTTCTAAAAGATTTTTTTTTATTAATAATTCAATATTTTTAAGGTCAAATTCATTTAAATTTGTGTCTTTGAAGCCAAAAAGTCTTACTCCATTCACTATTTTCATTGCTTTAGCTATGGCTATTGAAATTCTAATACCTGAAAAACTTCCTGGACCCATATTAACTATTACGGAAAAATCCTCATTAATATTAGCCCCCTTTTGACTAACAAACCTTTGTATATTGTTAACAAATTTGCTGTTATTATTTCTTAAATTTATTTGAATTTTTTTTATAAAGAAATTATTATTAACCCGTAAACCAATTATATCATTTTTACCTGTGAAACTAATTATTAAAAAATCTTTTATCATCTTTTCATTTATAGTTTTTTTTTCAACTATAAACAATTCTTATTCTGAAACAAAAAATATTGATGATTTTGGTATTATTTCATTGATGTATCATCGTTTTGAGGAAAATAAATATCCTTCAACAAATATAAAAATCGATGATTTTAAAAAACAATTAAATCTTATAAAAGAATCTAAAATAAAATTTATTTCTTACAAAGATTTTGAAAATTACATAAAGATTAAAAATTTAGAAAGAAAAGTTCTACTTACAATAGATGATGGTTTTTCATCCTTTTATGAAAATGCATGGCCAATTTTAAAAAAAGATAAAATTCCCTTTATTATTTTTATAAATACTGAAACGGTTGGTGCAAGGGGCTATATGAATTGGGATCAGATAAAAGAAATATCTAAATTCGATTTTGTTCATATAGGTAATCACAGCCATTCTCATGGTTATCTAGTTGATAAATCTGATGAAGAAATAGAAAGGGACCTAATTACAGCTAAAGAAATTATGAATGAAAAACTAAATTATAATACAAAATTTTTTGCATACCCATTCGGTGAGTATAAAAACTCTTATAAAAAAATAGTTCAAAGTCTTGGGTTCTCGTTTGCATTTGGTCAACACTCTGGGGTTATCGATCAAACAAAAAATAAATTTGAATTACCAAGGTTTCCGATAAATGAAAAATATGGAAAAACTGAAAGATTTAAAAATCTAATGAAAACAATTCCTTTTCCGTATAAAAAAATTACACCTGAGGAAAGATATATAGACGACAACAATAATCCACCTGATGTAAAAATATTATTTTTTGAAAATCTTGAAAATTTAAAAAATATTAGTTGTTATTCAAATGAAGAAGATAAGTGGAGAAAGTCAAAGTTACATTTTACAAAAAGTAATGAACTTAAAATAATTTTAGAGGGGAAATTTATTACTGAAAGAGGAAGAATAAACTGCTCTTTAAGAGAACAAAATGGATTTTGGAGATGGCTTGGAATTCAATTTGTAATAGCTGATAGATGATTTAAAGTGAGAGAGACCTTGATCTATTTGAATTCATCAAAACTGAACTATCGAAATCTGTGAGTTGATTTTGTCTTATAATTTTTTTTAAAATTACAACATATTCTTTTCCTGTTGCTGCGTAATTATAAAGATATTCAACTAAATCTAGTCCTGAAAGATTTTTGTTATTTTGTCTTAGTTCAGATCTTTTTTTTCTAAATTCACTATATCCTCTATGTGTATTTAAATTCTTAATATACGCATTAACCGATGATCTAAGCATAGGAAATTTTAGGATTTTGTGACTTGTGTTTTTTTCTTTTTGACTTGGCTCAATTCCATCTTTTCCCCATGTCCACTGTCCAAACATTGCATTTCCGTCTAATGCAAATCTTGATGTTCCCCAACCACTCTCTTTTGCAGCTTGAGCTATTGCTACAGATGTTGGCACAATATCCATTCTGATCTTTAATTCTGCAATATCCTCATTTTTTATTTTGTAGTCATTGAACCTTCTTTTCAGCCATACTTTTTCACCCCTGGTATTTGATGGTTTATTTAAGATTTTAAATAGTTTTTTTCTATCTTCTAGAATTTTATTATTTTCATCTAGAATTAAAGGCATCACGATTTTAATAAATGTATCTTTTTTCTTTTGAGTACTTTTGATTTTATTTAAATCTTTAGGAAGCCTTGATAAATAAACTGGTTTTACAGCTTGTCCAAGTCTAATTGTTTTAAGATCATACTTTAAGTTCTCAAAAATATCCAAGGTCTCTTGGGTCGGAATACTGACATATTCCTCATCTGTGCTTTTTTTATTCAAATTATTTGGTTTTTTTGCAATTTTTTTATTTTTGAATGAAGACTTATACTCTTTAGCTACGTGTGTGAATTTTATTTCACTTGTTACAGTTTTAATGTAAGGCCTTACACTCATTAAGCTTACTACAAAAGTTATTAAGAATAAGGTTATTAAAATATTTGTTATTACTTGTTCTTTTAATTCAATCTCAGAAATTTTTTTCTTATTATAACTTTGTGCTGGAAGTCTAACTTTGTTTTTTAATAAAATTAGTTCTATTTGCGAAATAGTTAAATCTTTTTTTGACTTAGCGTAAATTTTCAACTCTTCAATTTTGTAGAGTTTACCAAGTTCAATTAGTTGATCTCTGTAAGGTAATTTTAAATTTTTTTTCATGAAACTACAAAGCTTCTACGTTTGTTACATCTTTTACGTAATGCTTTAATAGATTTTGAACGCCATTTTTGAGTGTGATTATAGAACTGGGGCAACCCGAACAACTACCTTTCAATTCCACTTTGACTGTCCCGTTTTTAAAAGATACAAATTTAATATCTCCACCATCTTTTGAAACTGCTGGTCTAATTTTAGTGTCAAGTACATCTTTTATTTGTTTTACGATATCACTTTCGTTTTCTGTATTTTCAGGTTTTATTTCATCAACATGTTTTTGAAGCACAGGTTTTTTATTTTTTTCAAAATAGTCATTGATTGTAGAAATCACTGTTGGTTTTATTGTTTCCCAATCCGACGTATCTAGCTTTTTAACGCTGATAAAAGTATCTCCAATTAAAATAAGCTCAACACCATCAATAGTAAGAAGATTTTGAATAAAGTTATTTTTTATTTCATTAATGTCTTTTTTTTGAAATTCTTTTGTACCAATTTCAGAAAAAGTTAATTCCGAAACAAACTTTACAGCATTAGGATTTGGAGTATTTTCAGTATAAATCATTATTTAATTTAACATATAAAGTATATTAAATAAATCCCACAATATTTTTAATTTGCCGCATGTTTTCATGTGAAATTTTACTAGCTTTGTCACTACCTTCTTTTAAGGTTTTTATCAAATAATTTTTATCTTTATTAAGATCTTTTATTTTTTTTCCAACAGGACAAATTTCTGCAATTAGCGCGTCTGAAAGGCTATCCTTAAATTTAGAAAATTCTTTTCCATTCATATCATTTAAAGTTTTTTCTAAACTTGAATTTGTAATTGAAGAATAAATATTTAAAAGATTATTTGCTTCAGGTCTATTTTTCAAATCTTCTAATTTTTCTGGAATAGGTAAAGAGTCAGTTTTTGCTTTTTTAATCTTCTTTTTAATATCATCTGCAGTATCATTTAAATTTATTCTGGAATAATCGGACTCTTCTGACTTACTCATTTTTTTTTTGCCATCCCTTAAGCTCATTACTCGAGAAATTTTTTTTTGTATTAAAGGTTTTGGAATAGGAAAAAAATTGTCACTATTAAAATCGTTATTGAATTTTTGTGCAATGTCCCTTGCTAATTCTAAATGTTGTTTTTGATCATCTCCTACTGGCACATGAGTTGCCTTATATAATAAAATATCTGCTGCCATTAAATTTGGATAAACATACAATCCTACACTAGCATTCTCTTTATTCTGTCCTGCTTTTTCTTTAAATTGTGTCATTCGGTTCATCCATCCAACCCTAGCTACACAATTAAATATCCACGCTAATTCTGAATGACCACTTACTGATGACTGATTAAAAATAATGCTTTTTTTGAAATCTAAACCGCAAGCAATAAATCCTGCAGTAGTTTCAAGAATACTTTTATTTAATTCACTCGGTTTCTGAAAAGATGTAATGGCATGAAGATCAACTACACAGTAAATACATTCCATTTTTTTTTGAAGATCTACAAAATTTTTAATTGCACCTAAATAATTTCCTAAATGAAGATTTCCAGTAGGTTGTACTCCAGAGAAAACTACTTCTTTTAAAGTTTTTTTCATTTTAATTTATAATTTTTTAGATTAAACACTCCTAAAATTTTAATAATAAATAGATATAAAGCTGTTGATAAACCTACCACAATTATTAAATAAATTAATTTAAATTTGTAAGTATATTCAAACTTATCCTCAAAATAATCTAAACCGAAATACAAAAATAGACACATAAGTATTGTTGAAAGTAAAATTTTTAAAAAATTGACAAAATATTTTTTTTCAAAATTTAGATATTTTCCACGGATTAATAAAATAAAGTAAATTATAACTGCTATCCAGGTTGAAACTGATGTTGCTATTGGTATAATTATAAAACCAAATTTTTTGAACAAAGAAACACTTATAAAAATATTTAGCACCATACTAATTAAAGAAATATAAAAGGGAATTTTTGTATTATCTCTTGCAAAATAAAAGTTAGATAGAACTTTTATCAAAGCAAATGCTGGTACGCCTAAGGCGAAAAATCCTAAAGCAAGGGATGTGTAAAATATATCTTGGCTATTAAATGAACCATATCCAAATAAACTATTTACAATTTCACTAGAAGCAATAAATAACCCAAGTGCAGCTGGGATAGATAAAAGTAAAGATAACTCAATTGATCGATTCTGTATTAAATTAACAGATTTGATATCGTTTAACTTTATACTTTTTGTAAGGCTAGGTAATACAACAGTACCAACTGCAATTCCGGCAATAGCTAAATTGATTTGATAAACCCTATCTGCATAATACAAATAAGAAATAGCGCTTTGTTGAAATGATGCAATTATAGTTCCAACTAGAATATTAATTTGTGTTATACCAGATGAAAAAATACTCGGTAATAGTTTTTTTAAAAAAAATATTATTTTTTTATTAAATTTAAAAATTAATTTTAATGATGGAAGGTAAAATTTTTTAGTATAAATTAATAAAAAAATAAATTGTAATACACCAGATAATGTGACACCTATAGATAGACTTTTCGTAATATTTAAATCGTTATAAAATGAGATTAAAAGAAATAATATTAATATTAAATTTAGAATAATTGGGGCAGCTGCTGCTGCTGCAAATTTATTATTCATATTTAAAACACCAGATAACAATGATGATAAACAAACAAATAATAGAAATGGAAAAGTAATTCTTGTAAGCTCAACCGCCAAAGTAAATTTATCTGTGTCTTCATAAAAACCGGGAGCTATTAAGTAAACTAAGAATGGAGTAAATATTTCAATAATTAAAATTAAAAAAATCAAAAAGAATAAAAGTAAACTAAAAATTTCATCTGCAAATTTTTTTCCCGATTTACCATCTTTTAACTTTGCTTCTGCATAACTGGGTATGAATGCGGCGTTAAATGCACCTTCTGCGAACAGGCGTCTAAAAGTGTTTGGTATTCTAAATGCAACAAAGAATGCGTCAGCATATATGCTGGTACCGAGGAAAAATGCAATTAAAATATCCCTTAGGTAGCCTAAAACTCTACTAAGTAATGTATAAAAAGCAAAAACTGAAGATGAGGATAATAAATTCATAATTAAGACAAATTATTAGTGATTTATTTCTATTTATATTACATAATTAAATTTTAATGACAAAAAAATCAAAAATCGATCATTACACTGATAAAGAGGCATTAGATTTTCATAATAAAGGAAAGTCTGGCAAAATTGAGATTATTTCGTCAAAATCACTCACAACAAAGAGAGATCTTTCGCTTGCTTATTCTCCTGGTGTAGCGGTTCCAGTTAAAGAAATCTCAAAGAACCCTGACGCAGCATACGATTATACCAGCAAAGGTAATTTAGTAGCAGTAATAAGTAATGGTTCTGCAATTTTGGGTTTGGGAAACTTAGGTGCTTTAGCATCTAAGCCCGTTATGGAGGGAAAGGCAGTTTTATTTAAGAGGTTTGCAGATATAAATGCCATTGATATTGAGATAGACAATAAAAACGCAGATGAGATTATTAAATGTATTGAAAATATTGGCAACAGTTTCGGAGGTATAAATTTAGAAGATATAGCTGCACCGGATTGTTTTATAATAGAAAAAAAATTAAGAGAAAGTTTAGATATACCTATTTTTCATGATGACCAGCATGGTACTGCGATAATCACATCTGCTGCACTAATCAATGCATTAGATATTTCAAATAAAAATGCAGAAAAAGTTAAGATTGTTGTCAATGGCGCAGGGGCGTCCGCACTAGCATGTGCAAATCTTTTTAAAAGTATAGGAATAAAAAAAGAAAATATTATTATGCTTGATAGAAAGGGAGTTATTTACAAAGGAAGAGACAATGTAGACCAGTTTAAAGCTGCTTATGCTGTGAATACAAAGCTGAGAACTTTGAAAGATGCAATTAAGGGCGCAGATGTTTTTTTAGGTTTGTCAGCAAAAAATGTTCTCACAAAAGAAATGGTTAAATCCATGGCAAAAAATCCTATTATATTTGCTTGTGCAAATCCTGATCCAGAAATCAAACCTGAATTAGTAGATGAAGTTCGATCAGATGCAATTGTAGCGACAGGTAGATCTGATTATCCTAATCAAGTTAATAATTTAATTGGATTTCCATATATATTTAGAGGAGCTTTGGATGTAAGAGCAAAAGAAATTAATGAAGAGATGAAAATTGCTGCTGCTAAATCAATTGCTTCATTGGCAAGGGAAGAAGTCCCAGATGAAGTGGTTAATGCTTATGGTGGTGAAAGACCCCATTATGGAAAGGAATATATTATACCGTCGACTTTTGATCCAAGATTAATTAGCAGAATACCTGCGGCTGTTGCCGAGGCAGCAATAAAAAGTGGCGTCGCAAGAAAAAAGATTTTGGATATAGAAACGTATAAAGATCAATTGGCAAATAGACTTGATCCATCTATGAGCATTATGCAAGGTATCAATTCACAAATAAAAAAAAGACCAAAAACTGTAGTTTTTGCAGAAGGAGAGGATGAAAATATGCTTAAAGCTGCAATCGCTTATAAAAACAGTAAACTTGGAACGCCTATAGTTATTGGTAATGAAAAAAGGGTTAAGCAACAATTGAAGGAAATCGGTCTAGACGAGGATTACAAAATTAAAATAGTTAATTCAACTAATAAAGAAAAGAGAGAGATTTATACAAAAAAACTTTACAACAAATTACAAAGAAAAGGACTTTTAGAAAGGGATGTCGATAGATTAATTAGAAACGATAGAATTATATGGGGTGCATCGATGGTTGATTCTGGAGATGCTGACGCTATGGTTACTGGAAACATTAGGCATTATGCTGCGTCTATAGAGAGTCTCAAAAAAGTTGTTGACCCAAGACCAGGAGAAATTTTATTTGGTTTAAATATGCTAATTACTCCAAAAAAAACAGTCTTCATAGCTGACACACAAGTAAATGATTTCCCGTCGCCAGAAAATTTAACAAAAATTGCGATATCAAGCGTTAGAGTATCAAAACTCTTCGGTTTTGAACCAAAAGTAGCATTTTTGTCTCATTCAACATTTGGAAAGCCATCATCAAGAAATACAAAACATGTTAGAGATGCTATCGAAATTTTAAAAAAACAAAATGTTAATTTTGATTTTGACGGTGAAATGCAACCCGACGTGGCTTTAAATCCAAAATATAAAGAAACTTACCCATTTTCTAAAATAGTTGGAAATGCAAATATTTTAATTATGCCAGCTTTACATAGTGCAGCCATTTCAACAAAACTTATGAAAACCATTGGTGGTGCAAAGATTATTGGTCCTCTATTAATTGGCTTAGGTTTGCCGATAGAAATTGCTCCGCTCAGATCGTCTCCAAATGATATTTTAAATCTGGCATCTGTTGCTGCATATTCAGCAGAAATTATTGATTATAATAATAAAAAAAATAATTAATTTTTAAATCTGCTAAGTTCTTCAACTAATATAATACTTGGAATTACTTTTTTAACTCCATAAACTTTTTCTGCCTCATTAATTACCTCTTTTTTTTCATCACGTGTCATCGCGATACCAAATATGTAGCTTTTACCATCTATTGTATCAATATTATAGTTAGTTGCTTTAATAAGTTTATTGAAAATCAAAGCGGTTCTCAATTGTGATGTAATTAAAACATCTTTAGCAGTTCCTTTAAAATTAATTTCACCTTTAATAACTATGGCGCTTTTAACAGATCTTACACCCTTTGTTTCCCATGCAAATTTTATAATTTTAAGCTTTTCCTCAGGTTCGTCGACCTTGCCAGAGAGAAAAATATTTCCATCCAAAACCTTAACGTTAATGGATAACAGATATTTTTTATCATTAAGAGTTAATCTACTTAATAAATTTTTTTGCATGATAGAGTCGTCTATTTGCATTCCCACTGTTCTGGGATCAAAAGCTACACTTACTCCAGAACCAAAAACACCCACGGATGAACTACCTACGCATGAATTTAAAATAAAAAAAACTAAAAGAATTTTACTAAAATTGAATATTATTTTTTTGTTTCTAAACATAATTTATAAATTTTATTTTTTGGTAAATTATTTTTTTCCGAAATCAAACTTACGACATCTTTCAATGAATATCTTTTTAAATATTTTCTTATCTGAACTTTTAATTTATCTTTGTCAAAATTATCTTCCTTCAATTTATACTTTTCCACATTTTTTGACAACACAACCGTTAGTTCTCCCTTAATAGTTGTTTTAAAACCATCAAAATTTTTTAAATTTTCTCTATAAAAAGTTTCATGCATCTTTGTCATTTCTCTTCCAATAAAGATTTTTCTTTGTTCAAAGTGTTTTTTAAAAATTCTTATATAAAAATTTATCTTTACTGCTGGTATAAAAAATACGATATTAAAATTATATTTTTTAAGAATATTAATAATTTTCTCAACTTCAGACACTTTTTTTGGCAAGAAGCCATGAAAATAATACTGTTCACCAAAATTTGAAACGCTCATAGCAGTAGTGACGGCAGAGACACCTGGAATGGGAAACACTTTTATTTTTTTTTGTATACATTCATTTAAAAGTAACAATCCTGGATCGGATATTAATGGCGTACCTGCATCAGAAATAAGGGAAATTTTTTCACCTTTATTTATAAATCGAATAATTGAGGGGGTTAATTTTTTTTCATTAAATTTATGGTAAGCAATAAGTTCCTTTTTAATATTAAAGTGATTAAGTATTTTTATCGATCTTCTAGTATCCTCACAGATAATTTTATCTGAATTTTTTAATACATTTAAAGCCCTTAATGTAATATCTTCTAAATTGCCTATTGGTGTTGAAACAATGTATAAACCTGGTAAAAAATTATTCATATATTATGAAAAATAGTTTTAATGTTATTTTAACTTATTTATTAATTTCTTTTAACACTTTTGTGTTTGCAGTTGATAACAAAGACCCGGGTCTGCTCAAAATAGGGGCGTTACTTCCACTTAGTGGAGAACTTAAAAGTTTTGGAGAAGATATGCTTTATTCAATTAATTTAGCAATTCATGACATTAATGACTCGAAAATTAGGATATACCCGAAAGACTCTGGAACAAATGGAGAGAATGTTATTAATTCTTGTGAGGAATTTATAAAAGAAGGAGTTAAAATAGTAATCGGGCCTGTGGACTCCGAGTCTTTTGATTCTTTATCTTCATTTGATGATTTAATTTTTATCTCTTTATCGAATATGAATACTAAAATGGATGAAAATATTTTCTTGATGGGTATAAATTTAGAATCTCAATTATTAGCGATAAAAAAATTTATTGAAAAAGAAAAAAAGAAAAAAACAGTATTTCTTTATCCTAAAAATGAAAATAGAAAACACGTTGAAAAAAATATTAAATCCGTGAATTTTAATAATGCCAGACTTTTTAGTTATAGCAAAGATCCAAAAATTTTAACAAAACAGATAGAAAAGTTAACAAATTATAAACAGAGAAAATTAAATTTAGATTCAAGAATTAAGAAACTCGAAGGATCTGAAAAACCAAAAGATTTAAGAGAATTAGATATTCTTAAACAAAAGTATACGCTGGGAAAAGTTAATTTTGATTCAATCGTAATCATAGATTTTGGGGATGGATTAAAAAGTGTTCTCACATCTCTTGCATATACTGATGTCTCAGAGAAAGATGTGCTTATAATTACTGGAAACCAGTGGTTCGATAATAGTATTTTGAGAGAAACGTCTATAAAGAGTTTTTATTTTCCTTCAATAAATTATAAAAATTTTATGAAATTTGGTAAAAAATTTTATGAAACCTACAAATATAACCCTAATGAAATTACTATACTTGCATATGACACAGTCGCTCTAATATATTATGTTTGGAATGATAATAAAAATGTCATATCGAGCAATAATTTTAATTTCAAAAATGAAATTAAAGGAAAAATTGGTAATTTTAAAATCTCAAATAATAAAACTACTCAGCAACTTAATATCTATAAATTAGAGAGTGGAAAATTTATTAAAGAAAATTTTTAATTTTTTTCTCTAGTTTTTTATAAGCAATATACCTATGATCTATTAAAAGTTTCTTTTTATATTCCATTTCTGCAAAGGTTTTTGGGTATCCATTTGGTATGAAAATGGGATCGTATCCGAATCCATTCGATCCTCTTTTAGAACATATATCACCTTTAATTTTTCCAATCTCTGAGATTTTTTTTCCGTCTGGCCATTGTATTGTAAGACTGCATACAAATTGTGCAGCGGTGCTTTTTTTGAGTTTTTTAACTCGATTAAAAATTTCTGTCATTGCACCATCAAAACTTCCATATTTTTTTGCCCATCTTGAGGAGTAAATACCAGGTTCCCCATCTAAACATTCCACTTCAAGTCCAGAGTCATCGGATAGGGTTACCATTTTTCCCATTTCGCAAAAAAAATTCGCTTTTAATTCTGAATTTTCCTGAAAAGTTTTTCCAGTTTCATCTGGGCTAGGAATTTTAAGATTTATGGGTGAAATTTTTTCTAATTTTTTTGGCAATAAATCACAAATCTCTTTAAATTTACCTTTATTATGTGTGCCGATTAGTATTTTTTTAATTTTTTGCATTATCTCTAGAAATTCAATATTTTATTACTATATATCAATAATGGATAATTTAAATGACGATGATAAAGACAATAAATCTCATAACAAAGAAGAGATAAAAGAGCCTTCAATTGAAGAAAAGTTAAAAATTACTGAAGATAAGCTTCTCAGATCGCTCGCAGAACTTGAGAATCAACGTAATAGATTTGAAAAAGATATAAAAGAGGCTATTGATTTTGGTGGTTTTAATTTTGCAAGAGAAAATTTAGCGATTTTAGATAATTTAGAAAGAGCTCACGCATCAATCAAAAACGACCCAACATTGAAAAATAACAAAGATTTAGAAAAATTTTTAAAAAATATAGAAATAATTGAAAAAGATTTATTATCAATTTTCAAAAAGAATAAAATAGAAAAAATTGAAGCTATTAAAAAAAAATTTGACCCAAATTTTCACCAGGCTATGACTGAAATTGAAGATAGTGAATCAGAGCCTGGAACTATAGTTCAAGAAATGCAGGCTGGTTACATGTTTAGAGATAGGCTGCTTAGACCCTCTTTGGTCGCTGTGTCAAAAAAAAGTGAAAAAAAAGACACTAAAAATGATGATAAAAGCCAAAATAGTTAATTAGCACCTTGTAGAAATGCAAATAACACCCATATATGGATAATCATGAGTAGAGTAATTGGAATAGATTTAGGCACTACAAATTCCTGCGTAGCAATAATGGAAGGCAAACAGGCTAAAGTTATTGAAAATACTGAGGGACAAAGAACTACCCCCTCTGTAGTTGCTTTCCTTGATAAAGAAGAAAAATTAGTTGGCCAACCAGCAAAAAGGCAAGCTGTAACAAATCCTGATAATACGATTTTTGCAGCTAAAAGACTTATAGGAAGAACCTTTCATGATAAATCTGTGATGAAAGATGTTGAAAAAGTTCCATTTAAAATAATTAAATCTGATAAAGATGATGCTTGGATAGAAGCTAAAGGTAAAAAATATTCTCCATCTCAG
>CACGAV010000001.1 GCA_902571095.1 uncultured Pelagibacteraceae bacterium | reverse complement strand
AAAGAGGAAATTAAATTTTTAAAAAAGTTAAGAAAAAGTATAAGTAAAAACAACTATTTATTTATTGGTGTTGATCTTATTAAAAATAAAACAACTCTTGATAAAGCCTATAACGACAAAAAAGGGTATACAGCTAAATTTAGTTTAAATTTAATCAATATTATAAATAGAACACAAAAAACAAATCTAAATATTAAAGATTTTTATTACCATGGATATTTCAATACTAAATTAAGATGTATTCACGGTTTTTTAGTAAGTAAAATTAATCAAAACTTTAAAATTGGTAATAAAAGATTTTTTTTAAAAAAGAGTGAAAGAATTTTAGTCGAAATTTCAAATAAATTTACTGTCAAATCCTTTACAAAATTAGCTTCAAATACAGGTTGGACCACCGAGCGAGTTTGGTTAGATAATCAAAAGTATTACTCTCTTTTCCTACTAAAATAGTAAGGTATGCGGCGTTTTCGCCATTGATAATCATTATCATTTATGTGATAACCATTCGCAAAGGAGAAATCCATGAATAAGTTAATTAGAGTAATTGGACTAGCTATTGTTGGTTTGTTTTCAACATTGTTAGTTGCAAATTCAGTTTTTGCAAATGAAGTAAATGTTTTTAGTGCAAGACATTACGATTCTGATGTTCAGCTTTATAAAAAATTTACATCAAAAAGTGGAATAAAAGTAAATGTAGTATCTGGAAAAGATAAAGCATTACAAAAAAGAATAAAAGAAGAAGGGAAGGACAGCAAAGCAGATATTTATATAACTGCTGATGCTGGAAGATTAGGAGCTTTTCAAGCAGAAGGAATGTTTCAAAAGGGAGCAAGTTCAGCGGCAATTAAAAAAGTTGTGCCTGCTAACTTTAGATCTCCTTATTGGGTTGGAATAGCTAAGAGAGCAAGAATAATTTATTACAATCCAAAAACAGTTAATCCATCATGGAATATGAGTTATGAAGATTTAGCTGATCCGAAATACAAAGGTAGAGTAGTAATAAGAAAGTCAAGCAACATTTATAATCAGTCTTTAGTTGCATCACTTATTAAAAATAATGGTGAGAAAAATACAGCAGCTTGGGCCAAAGGAATGGTAAATAACTTTGCTAGAAAACCAACTGGTAACGACAGAGCACAGATATTAGCTGTAGCTGCTGGAGAAGCGGATTGGGCTGTAGCAAACACTTATTATTTAGCTTTAATGCTATCTGGAAACAAGGGTGCTGAACAGCAAGCCGCAGCAAAAAAAGTTAAACCTTTTTTTCCAAACCAAGATGGTAGAGGAACACATATGAATATTAGTGGTGGAGGAATATTAAAGCATGCCCCTAATAAAGCTAATGCAATTAAATTACTTGAGTTCTTATTAACTAAAGAAGCTCAACAGCATATTGTTAACAACACTTTTGAGTATCCAATGATACCTGGGGTGAAAGCAAATAAATTGATTGCACAATTTGGTTTAGATTTTAAACAAGATCTAAAAACAAAAGTTTCTAATTATGGAAAACTCCAAGCTAAAGCTTTGAAAGTAATGAACGAAGCCGGTTGGTAATTTTATAATAGAACAGTTTAGTCCCTGGACTCCTCCGGGGACTAAATTTAGGAGGAGAATTGATAAAGAGGATAAATTTCTGGGTTATTTTTGCGTTTTTAGTACCTTTATTGGTTGCCATACCTATATTTACAGTTTTTTTTAAGTTTTTTTGATACAACAGGAAATTATTTAGATCTTTTAAAAGACACCTTTCTTTTAAAGTATTTAAGTAATTCATTTTTAATTTTATTAGGTGTACTAACACTAACTTTTATATTTGGTGTAACTTCAGCTTATTTTGTATCTTTTTATAAATTCCCTGGAGTAAATTTTTTTAAATGGGCATTGATATTATCTTTTGCTGTCCCAGCTTACATTTATGCTTATTCTTTGGTTGCTTTTTTTGAAAATTACGGGACTGCATATAGTATATTAACTTATTTATTTGGAGAAGGAGATTACAATAAAAATATACCTAAATTTGATGGATTAATTGGCTCTATGTTTTCAATTTCTTTCTCTTTATTTGGTTATGTTTACGTCTTAACAAGGGCTTCTTTTGTATTTCAATCTCATAATCTTATAGAAGTGGGAAAAAATTTAGGTCTATCATCATATGAAAGTTTTTTTAAAATTATATTGCCCTCATCAAGACCTGCAATAGTAGTGGGGTTATCCCTTGTTGCTATGGAAACCTTATCTGATTTTGGTACCGTAGATTTTTTTAGTATTTCGACATTAACCACAGCAATTTACAATGCTTGGATATCTTTTGATGATTTAACAACAGCAAATCAATTATCTTTTGTTTTATTATTTTTTATCCTTCTATTATTTGTTCTTGAAAATTTATCAAGAAAAGGGGCAAAATATCATCAAAATTCAAAAGGCAACAAGCCTATTCCCAAAATTGAGCTTGTGGGTGGTAAATCTATTTTTGCGACATGTTTTTGCTCAATTTTATTTTTCTGTAGTTTTATTTTTCCAGTTTCTCAAATGACTTATTGGACCATAAAATTTCCAAAATATTTTCAAGATATTAATTTTTGGTCACTAAATATGAACACATTATTATTAGTTTTTTTATCTAGTTTATTCTTAATAACGTTTTCATTTATGACTAATTATGGAAATAGAGTATCTAAAAACAAACTTATAAGTTATTTATCTACTTTCTCAGTATCTGGGTATGCGTTACCAGGAATAATTTTAGCAGTTGCATTTATTACATTCATTTCTTGGTTCAGTGATTTTTTAAGTTCAATTTTTGGATTTAATAGTTTTAAGAATGTATTTATAGGATCTATAGTTGGTCTTGTGATTGCATACTTCGTAAGATTTTTTTCACTTTCTTACAATGGAATTAAATCTGGTTACTCAAAAATAAATAATTCAATTGATGAAAATGCATACCTTCTTGGATATTCAAAATTTAAAACATTTTCAACTATTCATTTACCTTATTTAAGAACTAACATATTGCTTGTTGGTGTTTTAATAGCTTTGGAAATTATTAAAGAACTTCCGATCACTTTAATATTGAGACCCTTTAATTTCGAGACTTTCGCAACAAAAGCCTATTCGTATGCCGCGCAAGATTTACTTGAAGCAGCTGCTTTTCCATCTTTATGTCTAATTATATGGGCTAGTATCTTTATATTATTTATTTCTAAATATATACTTTCTGAAAAATAAAGTTATATTAAATCCAAATGAGCTCAAATTTTCTTGAAATTAAAAACGCTACTTTTGTTGCAAGTGAAAAAAACAAAATTGATAATGTATCTTTTACAATAAAACAAAAAGGCGAAATCGTATGTTTGCTAGGACCATCTGGAGTTGGAAAAACTACGATTTTAAGAACAATTGCAGGTTTACAAGATTTAAAGTCTGGAGAGATTAATCTTAAAGGAAAAACAATATCTTCTGAAAATTTTAATCTCGAACCTGAAAAAAGAAATATTGCCATGTGTTTTCAAGACAATTCTCTATTTCCACATTTCAATATCTTAGAAAATATCAATATTGGAGCTAAAAGAAAAAATGGTTCAAAATTTAATTATTCAGATAAAGATCTAATTAAAATTCTTCATCTTGAAAATATACAAGAAAAATATCCTCATCAAATTAGTTCCGGTGAAGCCCAAAGAGTTTCACTTGCAAGATCATTAATTTCTAGACCAGATTTGCTATTGTTAGACGAACCATTTGCAAATATTGATACTAGTTTAAAAGAGGAGCTTCAAAAAAAAATTAAAGATATTTTAAAGGAATTTAATATTACAACCATAATTGTAACCCATGACTCACATGAAGCTTTTTTTATGGCTGATAAATGTGGAATATTACTAGATCAAGCTCTTAAGCAATACGATATACCCTACAATATTCACCACGAACCTAATTCTTTAGAAGTTGCTAAATTTTTGAATAGAGGAGTTTTCGTTGATGTTAAAGTGGTTGAAACAGACTGTGCGGTACATAGTTTAAGCCATCCAATATTAGGGGAAATTCGTGGAAAGCTAGTTAACAATTTTCCAGCGGGATCTAAAGTTAAACTATTGTTACAACCAGAAGATTTAAGACATGATGATCAAAGTAAATTAAAATTAGAGGTTGTTGATAGAAAATTTAGAGGCACAAATTTTATTTACACATTAAAAACGAGTAGTGATGAAAAAATACCAGTATTTGTTCATTCTCATCATATTCATCAACATGAGAAATCAGAAAAATTTGGAATTAAAACTCCAATTTTTATTGACCACCTGGTATGTTTTTAAGTAAGTATATATAATTAAATTAGTGCGCCCTTAGCTCAGCTGGATAGAGCATCGGTTTTCTAAACCGAGGGTCGTAGGTTCGAATCCTTCAGGGCGCGCCACAAACACCTTAAAATTGTTGTATTCAGCATTTAGGTAAAAATTAATAATATTTACTATATCAAGTATATAATTATAACCCTAATTTGATCATGTCATTATAAGACGCTTCTTTAACAGCTTGAAGAACAGAAATTAATAAAACATAATACTGAAAATTACATTGATATGTAATTTATTGTTAACAATAAAAAAGGGGATAAATAATGCTAAAAACATTAAAAACTTTGACGTATTTGCTTACCTCAATTGCTTTACTATTAAGTTTCGAAACTGGAGCAATGGCAGCAAAGAAATCAAAAACTCTTAAAAAAACTCAGAAGATGGGTTTTGTAAGATGTGGTGTCTCTCAAGGTCTTCCGGGATTTTCTAATGCAGATGCATCAGGAAACTGGACAGGCGTTGACGTAGATCTATGTAGAGCTGTTGCAGCTGCTACACTTGGCGATTCTGGAAAAGTTAAATTTTTTCCATTAAGCGCAAAAGAAAGATTTACAGCACTTACATCTGGTGAGATAGACGTCTTATCAAGAAATACAACTTGGACATTATCTAGAGATGCTGACATTGGTTTAACTTTTGTTGGTGTAAACTTTTATGATGGTCAAGGTTTCATGGTTAGAAAAAGTTCTGGTATTACATCTGTAAATCAATTTAAAGCAGGTGTATCAGCATGTACTAACTTAGGTACAACAACAGAGCTTAACATGAGGGACTTCTTTAATTCTAAAGGAATTAAATATGAACCTGTAACTTTTGAAAAAGCTGACGAAGTCGTAGCTGCATACGATGCAGGAAGATGCGATACGTACACTACTGATAAATCTGGTTTAGCAGCTCAAAGAATTAAATTGAGCAAACCAAATGATCATATAGTATTACCAGAAACAATCTCTAAAGAGCCATTAGGACCTGTTGTAAGACAGGGCGATGCTGTTTGGGAAGACATTGTTAGATGGTCACTAAACGTTATGATCGAAGCAGAAGAGTACGGTATAACATCTGCTAATGCTGACAGCATGAAATCTTCAGACAATCCAGCAGTAAAAAGATTAGTTGGAGCTGAAGGCGAATTAGGAGCAGCATTTGGTCTAGATAACGACTGGAGCTTAAGAATTATCAAGCAAGTTGGTAACTACGGTGAGAGCTATAAACGAAATATAGCTGATACTGGAATTTTACCAGACAGAGGTCCAAATCAACTTTGGACTAAAGGTGGTATACTTTACGTTCCACCAGCAAGATAATTGCTAATAATTATTACTAAAAAGAAAGGGCTAGATTTATCTAGCCCTTTTTTTTATATATAGATAATCGATGAATCATAGAATTAAAAATATTATACCTCAATTATTAACACTTCTGTTCGTAGTGGCAGTTATTGGTTTTTTTACAATTAATGCTCAATTAAACATGGACGAGAGAGGTATTGATTTTGGTTATGGTTTTTTAAGCCAAGAATCTTCTTTTGATGTCCAGTTTTCTTTAATCGAATATGATGGTTCACATTCCTATGCAAAAGCATATTTAGTTGGACTTTTAAATACGATTTTAGTTTCAGTATTAGGTATTATTTTCTGCACTATAATTGGTGTTATTGTTGGTATTGCAAGGTTGTCACCAAACTATCTGATAAGAAATACTGCAGCTTGGTACGTTGAATTTTTTAGAAATGTACCTCTGCTATTACAAATTTTTTTCTGGTATTACGCTGCTTTAAGAGCCTTACCTTTGCCTGAAAATACAGAACCTCTTTTTGGTGTTACTTATTTAACGGTTAAGGGTTATTATATTCCTCGTTTCATTTGGGAAAATTTTGATATTTTAGTTTATTCAATTTTGGCTGCGATAATTTCTATTGTGTTTATAAGAAACTACGCGAGAAAACTACAAGAGGAAAAAGGTCAGCAGACCCCAGTTCTTTTAATTTCAGTTGGATTACTATTAATATTTCCTGCAATAACATTTGTAACCGGAATGGTTCAATTAGAAGTTGCACTACCAGTTTTAAAACAATTGTCTAAAACATCTTTTATATATGCTGAAGGCTTAAGTATTCCGCCCGAACTACTTGCATTGGTACTGGCTTTATCTTTGTATACGGCCACGTTTGTTGCTGAATGTGTAAGAGCTGGCGTTCAGGGAGTGAGCAAAGGTCAGAAGGAAGCTGCTGCCTCTATAGGTCTAACACCCAATCAAATACTTAAACTTGTTATAATGCCACAAGCTTTAAGAATTATTATTCCACCAACTACTAATCAATATTTGAATTTGACTAAAAATTCATCATTAGCAGCCGCTATTGCATATCCTGATTTAGTTTTAGTTTTTGCAGGAACTGCATTAATGCAGACAGGTAGGGCAATAGAGATAGTTTCAATAACAATGTTAACTTATTTAACTCTAAGTTTGGCAATATCATTATTAATGAATTGGTATAACAAAAAAATAGCAATTAAAGAAAAATAAAATGATAAATATTAATATATTAAAACCAACAAGCGCTAATTTTCAAAACTATTTATATATAGGTTCAGGCCTTATTTTAATCAGTATTTTTGATGTTTTTTTAAGAAGTTTTTTTAACATTAATTTCTCAAATTCTTTACCCGGTATTTTAAATTTCTTTTTACCATTGATAATTGGTTTAGTTGGATTACAAATGATAAGACTTGAGTATTCAGGTAATAGAATAGTTGATAAAATCAACCAAAGCGTAAACAATAATATATTTAATGCAGGACTTACACTTTTAATTATTTTCCTTACCCTTTTAATTATACCGCCAGCTTCTAATTGGATGATATTTGAAGCAACTATTTCAGGCGATACAAAAGAAGCATGTGCGGTTACAGAGGGCGCTTGTTGGACTTATATTAAAGTTTGGTTCAGGAGATTTATGTACGGAATGTATCCCAATGATTTTCACTGGAGGATAAATACCGCATTCATCGCTTTAATTGGTTTTGCATTTGTCGGATATTTTATGCGAGGTAAATTAAAAAATTATATTACTTTTTATTACGCAATCTTTTATCCAATAATTGCATTTATTATTATTAATTTTTTAATTTCGGGAGGTTCTTTCGGTCTTGAGTGGGTTGAAACTAATGCATGGGGAGGATTATCTTTAACATTCATTGTTTCTTTTTTTGGACTAATTTTTTGTTTTCCACTGGGAATGATTTTAGCTTTAGGAAGAAGATCTGAGCTTCCAATTATAAAATATATTTCAATTGGTTATATTGAATTTTGGAGAGGCGTACCTTTAATTACTGTTTTATTTATGTCCTCAGTAATGTTTCCTATGTTCCTACCATCAGACGCTTTTGTTGATAAACTTATTAGAGTGATTGCTGCAATAATACTTTTTGAAGCCGCTTATGTAGCAGAAGTTATTAGAGGTGGATTGCAAGCATTACCAAGAGGCCAATATGATGCTGCAAAATCTTTAGGCATGGGTTATTGGAGAATGCAAATTTTTGTGATTTTGCCACAAGCTTTAAAATTAGTAATACCTGGAATTGCAAATACATTTTTAGCTTTAGTAAAAGATACACCGTTAATATTTGTAGTAGGTTTATCTGAAGTTGTAGGAATGTTACAAATGGCAAAAACAAATCCCAAATGGCTTGGATTTGCCATGGAAGGCTATATATTTGCCTCTATATTATTTTGGGCAATTTGTTATGCTATGAGTAAATATAGTCAATACTTAGAATTGAAATATAAAACGGAAAGATAATATTTATGTCAGAGTCGATTATTCAAATGAAGGATGTAAACAAGTGGTTTGGAGATTTTCAAGTTCTAAAAGATATTAATCTTGAAGTTAAAGAAAAACAAAAAATTGTTGTTTGTGGGCCATCAGGTTCTGGAAAATCAACCTTAATAAGATGTATAAATAGATTAGAGGAACATCAAAAAGGCCAAATAATTGTTGATGGAAATGAACTTTCAGAAAAAACTAAGGAAATTGAAAAAATTAGAGCAGAAGTTGGAATGGTTTTTCAACAATTTAATCTTTTTCCTCATTTATCAATTTTAGACAATTGTACCTTGGCACCTATATGGGTTAAAAAAACACCTAAGAAAAAAGCTGAGGAATTTGCTATGAAACAATTAGAACAAGTTCAAATTGCAGACCAAGCATCTAAATTTCCTGGTCAATTATCAGGTGGGCAGCAACAAAGAGCAGCTCTTGCCAGAGCTTTATGCATGGAACCCAAAATTATGCTTTTTGATGAACCAACGTCAGCTCTAGACCCCGAAATGATAAAAGAGGTACTCGATGCGATGGTTAATTTAGCGAAAGCTGGAATGACCATGATTGTAGTTACACATGAGATGGGTTTTGCCAAAGAAGTAGCAGACGAAGTTGTTTTTATGGATGAAGGTATGATTGTAGAAAGAGCAAAAACAAATGATTTCTTTGCAAATCCAAAAAACGAAAGAACCAAACTATTTTTAAGCCAAATTCTCTAAAGATCATATTAAAATTAAAATAGATTAAAAAAATGAAGAAATTAATACTGTTTTTCCTATTTTTTTTGTTTACAACAAATTATGTTTATCCGCATGTTGCTCATTATAATAAAATTAATTCTTTAAAATATGGACTTTATTTAAACAACAAATTAATAGGAAATCATTCATTTACTTTTACCAAAAATAATAATTTTTTAGTAGTTAACAGCAGTGGCAATTTTAAAGTCAGTAAACTTGGGGTTGAATTAATGAATTTTAACACAAAAGGTGAAGAAATATATGAAAAGGGAAAACTCATTAAATTTATCTCAAACACTCAGCAAAATGACAAAAGTAAATTTGTTAAAGTTTTATTAAAAAATAATAAACTTTTAATAGACGGATCTTCTTACAAGGGCGAAACCGAAAAAAATATTTCAATAGGTAGCTGGTGGAACCACGAAATTATTAAAATTAGTAAACAAATAAGCCCTATTTCAGGTAGAATTATAAAGCAAAGAGTGGCTTTTTTAGGTAAAGAAAAAATTTCGATCAATAATGTAGATTTTAATGCTTTGCATTTTCATTTTACGTCAGATGATGACAAACCTCTCGCCAAAAAGAAATTAAATATGCATGTTTGGTATGATGAGAAAACTTTATTATGGATAAAATCAAGTTATGATAAGTTTGGATTATGGGAGTATAGATTAATTGAACAAAATTAATCTTTTTTTACCCTATAATTATTTATAATTGTCAAGGTTTATATACATAAATATAAGTAAAATATGGTTTTTTTGACCCAAAATAAAATCTATTTTTTTAAACATTAACTGTTGCCATTAGATTTTTTTTAATGTTGAATAACTTCCTCTAGAGATAATTTAATGGAAGAAAATTTTAATATTCACTTAGGAAAAAAGCTTAGAATGAGAAGATTATCATTAGGCTTAACTCAAACAAAAGTAGCAAATGCAATAAATGTTACATTTCAACAAATTCAAAAGTATGAAAAGGGAACTAACGGAGTAAGTTCGAGTAGATTAATTCAATTATCTAATTTTTTGAAAGTACCAATTACTTATTTTTTTGAAGATTTTACTGACTATGCTTCTTCTGACCCAACTAGTTCATCTAATAGTGTAGATTTAAATTATTCTTTTTTGATGAAAACTTTTTCAAAATTAGATGAAAATCAGAAAAACAAAATATTTCAAGTTTTAAAAAATACAACAAATTTAAAAGAGACTGGTTAGTTGGCTCCTCGGGCAGGACTCGAACCTGCGACCAATTGATTAACAGTCAACTGCTCTACCAACTGAGCTACCGAGGAATAAATTCAACATACTTATTTTAATATAATTCACAACTATTTTTTTAATTTTTTATAGCTTTTAAAGTTGCTTTTAACGGTAATAAAAGACATTCCCTTTTAAAAGCATTGTCTTTATTCATAATCTTTAAATAGTCTTTCCACTCACCATCTATAATTTTTTTTTTAGTTTTAAAACAATTATTTGCTTCTTTTAGAAGTTTATTAACTTTACTAATGTTTTTTTTAATAACAATTTTTGATAACAAACTTGCTGATGCTTGACAATAAACGCAATTATCGCCGTTAAATTTGAACTTTATTATTTTATTTTTTTTTATTACCAAATATATATTTATCACATCCCCACACATTGAATTTTTTAATTTTGACTTATGAGTGTGATTTTTAAGAAATGACACATTATTAGTATCTGAAGCTATTTTTAAAATTCTTTTATCCATAAACATCCATATTTTGGAGGCCACGCCCAGAATCGAACTGGGATAAAAGGATTTGCAATCCTCTGCGTAACCATTCCGCCACGTGGCCATACTAGATTAATAAAGGTTTATATATAAAAATAAAGCTAGAACTTTGTAAATATTATTAATATTTATAAGTATGGGGTTTGATAAATATAATCATAAAAAGGTAGAAAGCAATATCTATACATATTGGGAAAAGAACAAGTTATTTAAACCTAAAAAAAATAAAAAAACCTTTTCTATAGTTATACCACCTCCTAATGTAACCGGATCGTTACATATGGGTCATGCTTTAAATAATTCCTTGCAAGATGTTTTGGTTAGATATTACAGAATGAACAATTATGAGACTTTATGGCAACCAGGCACTGATCATGCTGGAATAGCAACTCAAGCCTTAGTCGAAAAAAAATTAAAATCCAAAGGCATTGATAAAAACATAATTGGTAGAGAAGAATTTATTAAAAATGTTTGGGAGTGGAAGGACGAATATGGCGGAAAAATAGTTAATCAGCTCAAAAAATTAGGATGTTCGTGTGATTGGTCAAGAAGTGCATTTACCATGGACAAAAACTTATCCAAATCAGTTATTAAAGTCTTTGTTGAAATGTTTAATAAAAAATTAATTTATAAATCAAAAAAACTCGTAAATTGGGACACTGTCCTTAAAACAGCAATTTCTGATTTAGAAGTTGATCAAAAGGAAGTAAGTTCAAAATTATATTATATAAAATACAAGATAGATAACTCATCTGAAACAATTACTATTGCAACTACAAGACCTGAAACAATGCTTGGCGACACTGCGATCGCAGTGAACCCTAAAGATAAAAGATATTTTAAATTAGTAAACAAATTTGCAATTTTACCTATCGTGGGAAGAAAACTAAAAATAGTTCAGGATGATTATGCAGATCCAGAACAAGGAAGTGGTGCTGTTAAAATCACGCCGGCCCATGATTTTAATGATTTTGAGGTTGGGAAAAGGCAGAAGCTCCAAATAATTAATATTTTTACTGAAGATGGAAAAATTAATAACAATGCACCTAAAGAATATATTGGTTTGGACAGATTTGAAGCTAGACGAAAAATTATTAATAAATTAAAGGAACTAGAAATTTTTGAAAAGGAAGAGAGTATTAAAAATAAAGTACCATACGGTGATAGGTCCAATTCTATAATTGAACCTTTTTTAACTGAACAATGGTTTTGTGACGCTAAAAAATTGTCCATTAAAGCTAAAAAAATTGTCAAAAACAAAGACACAAATTTCTTTCCACAAAATTGGTCTAAAACATACTTCCAATGGATGAACAATATTGAGCCTTGGTGTATATCCAGACAACTTTGGTGGGGCCATCAAATTCCTGCCTGGTACGGACCAGATAAAAAAATATTTGTTGCAGAAAATCAGAAGAAAGCCGAATCTTTAGCAAAAAAATTTTATAAAAAAAAAGTAAATTTAAAAAGAGATCCAGATGTTCTTGATACATGGTTTTCCTCAGGCCTTTGGCCTTTCGCTACTTTAGGATGGCCAACTAAAAACTATTTTTTAAAAAAATTTTATCCTACATCAGTTTTAGTAACTGGTTTTGATATAATTTTTTTCTGGGTAGCAAGAATGATGATGTTGGGCATGGAATTTTTAAACAAGGAACCATTTAAAGAAATATATGTTCATGCACTTGTCAGGGATGAAAAAGGTCAAAAAATGTCTAAATCAAAAGGAAACGTAATTGATCCTTTAGCACTTATAGACAGTTATAGCGCTGACGCATTAAGATTTACATTACTCTCTATGGCTTCCCCTGGAAGAGATGTAAAACTATCTGAGCAAAGAGTTAAAGGTTATAGAAATTTTCTAACAAAAATATGGAATGTAAATAATTTTCTCAAAGTAAATAAATGTAGTTTTGATGGAGAAATTAAGCCAGAAAAACTTAATCTAAATATAAATAAGTGGATTTATGTTGAGTTGATAAATACGAAGAATTTGACGGAAAACTTTATTAAAAATTATCGTTTCGATGAAGCTGCTAAAACTATTTATAAATTTGTTTGGAACAGTTATTGTGATTGGTATTTAGAACTTTCTAAAACAATATTGTTTTCAAAAAATCAAAAAGATATAAAAGAAGTTAAAAAAACGTCAGGTCAAATTTTTAAAGAAATACTAATATTAATGCATCCCTTCATACCATTTATAACAGAGGAATTATGGCTCAAAAATAAATTGAAGACAAAAACAACTAAGTATTTAATGTATGCTAACTGGATTAATCAAAAAAAGGTCAAAATTGACAAAAGTGTTAAAAATGTAAATGAAATTATACAACTTATATCTAACATAAGATCATTTAAAAACGAACTTAATGTAGGACCTGGCTCATATGTTGATATTTCTATAGAGAAACTTGATAGTAAAAAACAAATGTTATTTTTACAAAATGAGATAGTAATCAAAAAGTTAGGAAGAATTAATACAATTTTTCAAAAGGATTTGTCTAAACAATCAGCAAATCTAGTTATATCAGGGGAAATTTTGAAATTATATTTTGATAAAAGTATCGATCTTGAATTGATTAAAGAAAATTTATCTAAAAAACAAACAAAAATCCAACAAGATTTAGATATTGTAAGTAAAAAATTAAATAATTCTAGCTTTACCGAACGTGCACCAAAGCATATTGTAGAACAAGAGAAAAATATCTATAATGATTTAAAAATAAACATTGAAAAAATTAATTTTACTTTAAATAGTTTAAAATGAAAAAATTTAATAAAAAAAATTTACCAAGTAGACATACTTCATTAGGCGCAGATAAAGCTCCGCAAAGATCTTTTTATTATGCGATGGGTGAAACCGAGAAAGATGTAGCAAAACCTTTTGTTGGTGTTGTTTCTACATGGAATGAAGCTGCCCCATGTAATATTGCGCTAATGAGACAGGCTCAATCAGTTAAAAAAGGGGTTAAATCTTCTGGTGGTACACCAAGAGAGTTTTGTACTATTACAGTTACTGACGGTATCGCTATGGGACATGAAGGAATGAAATCTTCTTTGGTATCTAGAGATGTTATTGCTGACTCAACAGAATTAACTGTTAGAGGTCATTGTTATGATGCATTAGTAGGTGTCGCCGGTTGTGATAAATCTTTGCCAGGCTTAATGATGGCAATGCTAAGACTTAATGTTCCAAGTGTATTCATATATGGTGGATCGATTCTTCCAGGCAGATATAACGGAAAAGATGTAACAGTTTTAGATGTATTCGAGGGAGTAGGAAAATATTCATCTGGGAAAATGACCGAGCATGCTTTGAGAAAACTAGAATTAAAAGCTTGTCCGAGTGCGGGAGCATGTGGCGGACAATTTACTGCAAACACCATGGCATGTGTATCTGAGGCAATTGGTTTAGCATTACCTTATTCAGCTGGAACACCAGCGCCATACGGACAGAGAGATAAATATGCTTTGCAAAGTGGCAAAGCAGTTATGAATTTATTAAAAAAAAATATTAGACCAAGAGACATTGTAACAAGAAAATCTTTAGAGAATGCAGCAACTATAGTTGCAGCTACTGGAGGTTCAACAAATGCTGCATTGCATTTACCAGCTCTAGCAAATGAAATAGGAATTAAATTTGATTTGATGGATGTTGCAAAAATTTTTAAAAAAACACCTTACCTTGCAGATTTAAAACCTGGTGGTAAATATGTTGCAAAAGATATGTGGAAAGCTGGTGGTGTTCCTATGCTACTAAGAACTTTGTTAGATGGTGGTTATATTAATGGTAATTGTATGACAGTTACAGGTAAGACCATGAAAGAAAATTTAAAAAAAGTTAAATTTAATAATAAACAAAAAGTTATGAGAAAACACAATAACCCATTATCAAATGATGGGGGTGTTGTAGGATTGAAGGGTAATCTTGCACCCGATGGAGCAATTGTTAAAGTTGCTGGATTAAAAAAACTCCAATTTACTGGAAGAGCAAGATGTTTTGATACAGAAGAGTCTGCTTACAAAGCAGTGTTAAAAAGAAAGTACAAAGATGGTGATATTATAGTTATCAGATATGAGGGTCCAAAAGGTGGTCCAGGTATGAGAGAAATGCTTCAGACCACAGGAGCTATCTATGGCCAAGGTAAAGGTGAAAAAGTTGCCTTAATAACTGACGGAAGATTTTCAGGAGCCACAAGAGGTTTTTGTATTGGGCATGTCGGACCCGAAGCTTCTCTAGGAGGACCAATAGGATTGTTAAAAAATGGAGATATAATTCATATCGATGCCAAAAAAGGTACAATCAATGTAAATCTTTCAAAAAAAGAATTATCTAGAAGAAAAAAAAGATGGAAACCAAAAAAAATAAATTTTGGAAATGGAACTCTTTGGAAGTATGCGCAAACAGTTGGGCCGGCATACCTAGGTGCCTCAACACATCCCGGTGGAAAAAAAGAAGTAAGGTGCTACGCAGATATTTAGATGAAAATTAGACCAGTTATTTTATGTGGAGGTGCTGGAACTAGATTATGGAAAGGTCTTAAAAAACAACAGGCAAAACAGTTTATAGATTTCGGTGGATGGACTTTATTTGGAAAGACTTTAGAAAGAATAAAAAACTCTATATTTGATATACCTATAATTAGTACTAATTATAAATATCTCAAAGATATCCAAAAAAGCTTAAAAAAATATAAAATAAAAAAATATAAAATTGTACTCGAACCTTTAAAAAAAAATACTGGGCCAGCTATTCTTTCCTCCGCTTTATTACATGATATTCCTGATAATCAACCATTAATTCTTCTTTCAGCAGATCATTTAATAGAAAATGTTAGTAAATTTAATTTTGAGATAAAAAAAAATCAAAAATTTTTAACTAATAAAAATATTTTTATTTTTGGCGTGAAACCTAATACTCCATCTGATCAATTCGGTTATTTCATATCTAAAAGAAGTAAAAATCTGAATAGAGTTTCAAAATTTATTGAAAAACCAAAAAAATCTATAGCTAAATATATAATCCAAAAAGGCGGCTATTGGAATTCTGGTATGTTTTATATTAGAAAAGACTCTATAATAAACAATTTTAAAAAATATCAAAAACGTATTTTTCTTAGTTCTTTTAAAGCAGTTCAAAAAAGTAAAATTAAAAAAAATATATATTATTTAAATAAAAAATCATTTATTAAGAACCCATCAAAATCTTTTGATCATGCAATTCTAGAAAAGATGAAAGATATTAATGCAATTAAGCTTGATCTTTCATGGTCAGATCTTGGTAGTTGGAAAGAAATACTGTTAATGTTTAATCGAAATAAAAGTAAGTATTATAACAAAAAAAATACTTTTTATAGACCATGGGGAAGTTATACAAATTTATATAGCGGGAGTAATTTCTTAATCAAAGAACTATTGGTTAAACCTAAAGGAATTCTGAGTTTACAAAAACATTATCACAGATCTGAACATTGGTTAGTTACTCAAGGCATCCCTAAAATTACACTTAATAAAAAATTTTTCATAAAAAAACCATCAGAAAGTATATTTATTCCTAAGGGAGCGATTCATAGAATTCAAAACCCAAATAAAAAAACAGTTAAGATTATGGAAGCTCAATTAGGGTCAATTTTAAAAGAAAGTGATATAGTTCGTTTTGAGGATATATATGGGCGGGTTAATTGATCAATAGCTCAATCGGTGTATGATCAGATGGTTTAACTTTTGATCTGGGATTTTTATTAATATTTACATTTTTAATTTTATCTAAAATATTATTTGATACTAGAAAATGATCTATTCTTAAGCCATTATTTTTTGGCCAAGCTCCAGAAGTGTAATCCCAAAAAGTATATTCTTGCTTTTCTTTGTTATAGTATCTGTAAATATCATGAAATCCTAAATTTATAAGTTCAAGAAACTTTTTTCTAATTTCCAATTTAAAAAGTGCATCATTTTCATACTTTTTATAGTCATGGACATCGATTTTTTCTGGAATTATATTAAAATCTCCACCAATTATTATATTTTTATTTTTAATTAAAGCTTTTTTGATTTTCAAATTGAATAAATTAAGCCAATTTTTTTTAAAATCATATTTGTCAGTATCTATCGGATTACCATTTGGCACATATATATTGACTAATTTAATACTATTTTTCTTATACTGTATATCACCTACAATAACTCTAGATTGTTTTCTTTCATCAACTAAAAAGTCTGTTTTTACTTCATCAATTTTGACTTTAGAAATAAAAGCAACGCCATTATAACTTTTCTGACCAAATACATATGAGTTGTATCCAACTTTTTTAAATTCAGCAAAAGGAAAATTTATTTCTTCGGTTTTAATTTCCTGTAACATTAAAATATCAGTTTTGGATTTTTTTAAATAATCTAAAATATTACTAATCCTTGCTCTTACTGAGTTAACATTCCATGATGTTATAAGCATTATACAGAGAAGGACATACCACAACCACAAGAAGAGCTAGCTTTTGGATTGTTTATTACAAATGAGTTTCCTATTAATTCCTTTTTAAAATCAACAATAGAACCATCAATAATTTTTAAAGAAGAATTATCAATTATGGCTTTTTCAAATAAAGTGTCGTTAGGATTAATTTTATCGTCAAAAGTGAATGTATATTTAAAACCCGAACATCCACCTCCTTGAACCCTTATTCTAAAATAAAGTCCTTTTACTTGAGTTGAAATAACTCTCTGAATTTCTTTTTTTGCCGATTCTGTAAACTCAATTTTATTAGTCATATTTTATAAATATAATGTATATATATATTTATCACATCTTATGCAAAAAAACGAATATTCAAAATTGTCCACTCCAATCAAATCAATTGGGAGAATATACAAAGAAAGCAATAGCGAATTGAGACCAGCTCATCAAAGAGACAGGGATAGAATTATACATTCGACAGCTTTTAGAAGACTAAAACATAAAACACAAGTTTTTGTTAACACAACAGATGATCATTACAGAACAAGAATAACTCATTCACTTGAAGTTTCACAAATAGCAAGAACTATTGCCAAAATTTTTAAATTAAACGAAGATCTTTGTGAGACTCTCAGTTTGGCTCACGATTTAGGACATCCGCCATTTGGCCATGCTGGTGAGAATTCTTTAAATGAATGCATGATAAATAACGGAGGTTTCGATCATAATATTCAAACTTTGAGAATAGTAACTTTTTTAGAAAAAAAATATCCAAAATTTAACGGACTAAATCTTTCAATTGAAACATTAGACGGTCTCATTAAACACAATGGAATTGTTTTACAAAAAAGGAAATTTGATAATATTTTGGGAAAAAAAACTTTTAAAGGGAAAATAGACTTTTTAAAAAACCCCTCACTTGAAGCTCAAATTGCGTCAATATCTGATGATGTTGCTTATAATAGCCATGATTTAGAAGATGGATTAAAAGCTAAATTATTTAAAATTGAAGATATTAAAAATATAAGTGTTATCTCCGATGTAATAAAAAAAAATAAAATAAAAATTAAAAAAAATGAAGTAACTTTTATAAGTCAAATAACCAGAGAAATTATAAATCTAATGGTCAAAGATATTGTTGATAACACTAAAAATAATTTAAAAACCCAAGGAATTAAAAATATTAATGATGTATATAAATCAAAAATTAAGTTAGTTAATTTCTCTAAAAAGATGAGCTATTTTGATTATGAAATAAAGAAATTTTTAAAAAAAAATATGTATTTTAATAAAAAAGTTTTAAATCCTACAAAGAAAGGATCAAAAGTTATTAAATTTCTTTTTAAAAAAATAAAAAGAAATCCATTAAAATATATAAAAAAACAGGATTTCCTTAAAAGAAATGTAGAGAGATGTGTCTGTGATTTTATAGCAGGAATGACAGATAGATATGCAATAAATTTATTTAATTCAATAAAATGAACCTTTATAAAACTTATTTGTCTGAAATAAAAAATATTGTTATTAAAAATGATTATTTTGCAAAAGTAGGTCAGAAAAATTTTTTTAAAGGAGTAAATATACAAAATCCCCCTGAAAAATTTGATTATGACTTTTCCTCAAATATTGCGATGGTTATATCAAAAACATTGAATGAAAATCCAAAAATTATTTCTCAAAAAATTAAATTACTTTTGTTGAAACAACAAAAGGATTTTAAGGTAGTAGATGTTGCTGGACCAGGTTTTTTAAATTTTAAGTTAACTCAAGAAGCATGGTTGAAAATTATTAAAAGTACATTTAAATCAAAAAATATCTTTGGTTCAAATAAAGGTAATAAAAAATTTAATGTTGAATTTGTATCAGCTAATCCTACTGGACCAATGCATGTAGGACATTGTCGTGGCGCTATTTTTGGAGATGTTTTAAGTAATTTACTAAAATTTTGTGGAAATAAGATTACAAAAGAATTTTATGTCAATGATTATGGAAATCAAATTAATGATTTTACTCACTCTGTATATTTTAGATTAAGAGAGCTGAAATATAGTGAGCCTTTTCCTAGTCAAAAAAATTTATATCCGGGAATATATATTATTGATATAGCCAAAAAAATATTAAAAGAAAACCCAAAACTCAAATTTGATAATTTTAATAAAGTCAAAAATAAACTTACAAAAGACTCATTGAAACTTTCAATGAATTTAATTAAATCCGATTTAAAAAAATTAGGAATAAAGCACGATTTATTTTTCTCTGAAACTAAATTAATAAAAGAAAATTTGGTCGACAAAACTATAAATAAATTAAGAAAGAATAAATTTATTGATTATGGTTATCTAGAACCACCAAAAGGAGAAGAAAATTTCAATTGGAAAAAAGAGAAAAAACTTATTTTTAAATCTACATTATTCGGTGACGATTTAGACAGAGCTTTACAAAAAAGTGACGGTTCATGGACGTATTTTGCTAATGATGTGGCTTATCATTCTACAAAAGTTTCAAAAAAATATGATTATTTAATTAATGTTCTTGGCGCAGACCATACCGGTTATATTAAAAGGATCTCTGCTGCTGTTAAAGCTTTATCAAAAAATAAAATATCTTTAATATGTAAAGTCTGTCAACTGGTTAAGCTGTTTAAAGATGGTAAGCCTTATAAAATGTCAAAAAGATCTGGCGAGTTTATTTCTGTTAATGACATCCTTAAAGAAGTAGACAAAGACTCAATAAGATTCATGATGTTAAACAGAGGAAATGATGTTGAATTGGATTTTGATTTTAATAAAGTGCTACAAAAAAATAAGGACAATCCAGTATTTTATGTCCAATACTGTTATGCAAGAATTAATTCACTTTTTAAATCTGCAAAATTTAATTTGAAAAAAGAAATTACTATAAATACTAATGATTTTAAACCAAATGATTTTGAAATTAAACTATTAAGAAAAATTATGGAGTGGCCGAGGATTGTAGATTTATCTGTTCAAAAATATGAACCTCATAGAATTCCCTTTTATCTTTACGAATTAGCTACTATTTTTCATTCATATTGGAGTAAAGGCAATGAAGATTTAAAATTTAAATTTATTATAAACGGGAAGGTTAATAATTTACTTTCCTTTATGATATTCCAATTACTTTCAGTAGTAGTTGAAAATGGAATGAATATATTAGGTGTTTCTTTACCCAAAAAAATGTAATGTTTTTAAAACTTAGACAAATATTTTATTTTATCATATTTACATCATTTTTTCTTCTTATAATTTTTTACTATTTCTCTTCAGAAAATAAAATTAAAATAAATAAAAATAGAACTAATAATTATGAAAGTATTGAAAAAAATTTAAATATGGTTCCATATTTAGAAAATAACACAGATAACATAATTGAATATCCGGTTTCTGATATTAAGAAAAATAAAATCAAAAAAAGATATTTTTGGGATTTGCTTAAAAAAAATGATTAGAAAGCCTATTATTATTGGAATTGCCTCATATTACTTAACTGCCAAAGAAAAAAAATTAATTCATGATGAAAAACCATGGGGTATAATACTTTTTAGAAGAAATATTAGATCTTTTAAACAATTAAAAAACTTAACAAAAAATATAAGAAAATGTTTAAATGATAAAAAGTACCCGATACTTATTGATGAAGAAGGTGGAAAAGTATCTAGACTCAGCAATCTAATAAATAGTAGAGAATTTTCACAAAGTTTTTTTGGTAATTTATATGAAAAAGACAAAAGAAAGGGTGAAATGATTTACAAATATTATTTAAATTCAATTTGCAATGTATTAAAAAAAGTTGGCATTAACGTAAATACAATTCCTGTGATGGATTTGCTTCAAAATTTTACTAATAATATTATTAAGGACAGATCATATTCAAGTAATATTAGTACTATAAAGAAATTGGGAGCGTTGTGTATAAAAAATTTGAAAAATAATAAAATAGGATCTGTTTCTAAACACATTCCAGGTCATGGATGCTCTAAAATTGACAGTCATAAAAATTTGCCAATAGTAAATTTTTCTAAAAAAAAACTTTATTCAAATGATTTTTCTGCTTTCGCTAATGTTAACTCAAATTTTGTTATGACAGCACATATAATTTATAAAAAAATTGATCCTAATAATGTAGCTACACAATCAGATATAATCATTAGAAAAATCATAAGAAAAAAACTAAAATTTAAAGGGATAATTATTTCAGACGACATTTCAATGAAAGCTTTAAAAGGAGATATTATTAAAAATGCAAAAAAAGCATTAGGCTCTGGATGTAATTTAATTTTACATTGTAATGGAAAAATCGCAGAATCATCAAAATTGTTAAAAAACTTGGATAAAATCGATAATTTCACTAAAAAGAAAACACAACAGTTTTACCGATTTTTAATATAAAATTGAAAAATGGAATCAATCCAAAATAATAATATTTCTATAGATATACCAAATTATTCTGGTCCTTTAGAAACTTTATTAGATTTAGCAAAAAATCAAAAAGTTGATTTAACCAAAATATCTGTAACAATGTTAGCGGACGAATTTCTAAATTATATTAAACAATCAAAAAATCTCGATTTAGCTTTTGAATATTTAATTATGGCCACTTGGCTAACATATTTAAAATCTAAATTATTATTACCTGAACAAGATGATGATGATTTTAAAGCTTCCGAAATTGCAGAAAAATTAAAATTACAATTAAAGAAACTAGAATTAATAAGACTTTTATCAGATCAACTTTTAAAAAAAGATAGAATTGGAAAAAATATTTTTTATAGAGGGATGAAAGGCGGTATTCGTTCGACTCAAAGTCCAGTATATAAAATAACTCTCTATGAACTATTAAAATCTTATTCCAATATTAAAACACAGTCTATATTTCAAAAAATTAGTATTCCAAAATTATCAGTAATGACAACCCAAGAAGGGATTAAACATCTCAAAGAAAATATGGATGACATTCAAGATTGGAAAAAAATTCATGAATTAATTCCTTCTACATTCAAAAAAACTTCAAAATTTAAAAAAACAGGATTAGCTGCAATTTTTACCGCGAGTCTTGAACTTACAAAAGAAGGCGTGGTTAATCTTATGCAAAAAAAATTATTTGATGATATTTTGATAAGAACAGCCTCTCATACGCCATTAAAACTTAAAGAAAAATAAAATATGCAAAAAAATAAAAAAAATAATATAATAAATTTTCCTAAAAAAAAATCTAAAATTGAAATGGAAATAGAGGCGATAATCTTTTCTGCTGATGAACCTCTAGATTTAGAAACTATTGAAGGAAGACTTAGTAGTAGAGTAAATGTAAAAAAGATTTTAGAAAATTTACAAGAAGAATATTCATCAAGAGGAATAAACTTAGTTTGCAAGTCAAACAAATGGTCTTTTAGAACATCAAGCGAATTGTCAAATTTAACCTCACTACAAAAATCAAATGAAAGAAAATTATCAAAAGCAACTATCGAGACTTTAGCAATAATTGTTTATCATCAACCTGTTACAAGGTCAGAGATCGAGTCTATTAGAGGAGTAGCTTTTGCATCAAATACTTTAGAAATTCTTCTAGAGTTAGATTGGGTTCGTCCCGCAGGTAGAAAAAATATTCCTGGCAAACCTATTCAATATGCGACAACAGAAAAATTTTTAGACCACTTTAACATAGAAAAATTATCTGATTTACCTACAGTTGAAGAACTTACTTCTGCGGGATTAATTGACGATTCTTCTATTGACTCATCTGTATTTGGAACCAGTAAATTTTTTAAAGAGCAAACAAAAGAAAAAAAAGATAGTATTTATAAAGAGATAGATAAAGCATTAGAGGATTCAACAAAAACCAAAGAATAAATATATTTATTTAATCAATAATATTGTATATAATTTAACTTATGGGTATAAGTTTTTGGCAAATAGCTATTGTAGTCGTTTTAGTAGTTCTTTTATTTGGAAGAGGAAAAATTTCAAGTCTTATGGGCGATGTCGCCAAAGGTATAAAAAGTTTTAAAAAAGGTATGTCGTCTGATGAAAAAGATATGTCGTCTGATGTAAAAGATCAGGAGAAATCAGATAACAATAAAGATCCAGATTAAAATTAATAATCAACAATGCCACAAATCGGATGGTTTGAAATACTAATAATTGTACTTGTTTCGTTATTAGTTATTGGACCTAAAGATTTTCCAATTGTTCTTAAAAAGGTTGGAAACTGGATAGGGTCAACCAAAAGATATTTTAGTGATATTCAAAATAAAGTGGAGAAGTTAAATGATCCAGTTGATGAAAAAAAATCTGTGGAGGAAAAATATTCAATGAAAGATAATAATAAAAAAGATGAATGAGATGAACCAAGAAGGATCATTTGTAAGTCACTTAACAGAATTAAGATCACGTTTAATCAAATCTTTAGTATTTATTTTAATAATATTTTTAATCAGTTATGTGTTTGCAGAAAATATTTATAATTTTTTAGTGGAACCTTATGCAAAAGCAGTACAAGAAAGCGATGTTTCAAGAAGATTAATTTATACAGCACTTCATGAAACATTTATAACTTATCTTAAATTATCTTTTTTTACTGCAATTTTATTAGGTAGTCCTATAATTTTAATCCAAATTTGGAAATTTATAGCTCCAGGTTTATATAAAAATGAAAAAAAAGCATTAATACCATATTTAATTGCAACTCCAACATTATTTTTGATTGGCGCTATGATAATTTATTATTTAGTTATGCCATTAGCTATAAAATTTTTTTTGTCATTTGAAACTTCTGGCCAGGTAAATGGATTACCAATACAATTGGAAGCTAAGGTTAATGAATATTTATCTTTAATAATGAGATTAATTTTTGCTTTTGGATTAAGTTTTCAATTACCAGTATTGTTAAATTTATTAGCACGTATTGGAATAATCGATTCAGCTTATTTAAAAGAAAGAAGAAAGTATTTTATTGTTATAATTTTTGCTGCAGCAGCAATATTGACACCACCAGATCCAATAACTCAAATTGGGTTAGCAATACCGTTACTAATCTTGTATGAATTATCAATATTATCTGTAAAAATAACAGAAAAAAATAGAGATAACCAAAATGCATAGTTTAAAACAAATAAGAGAAAATTTTGATTTTTATAAAAAAAAACTTTCAGATAGGTATTCAGATATAAATCTAAACGAACTTATTACTTTAGATAAGAAAAATAGAGAAATTATTCAGACTAAGGAAAAGTTAGAACAAGAAAAAAAAACAATATCTAAGTCCAAAGATAAAAGTTTATTTGAAAAGTCAAAAAAAATCACAAATGATATTAAAACTTTAGAAGTTTCACTAAAGGAAATTAAAAATAAAATAGATTTCATAATGGACTTTATGCCAAACATTGCTTTAAATGATGTTCCAATAGGAAAAGACGAAAACTCTAATAAAGAATTAAAAAAAGTTGGTAAAATTCAAAAATTTGATTTCAATCCTTTGTCCCATTATGATTTGGGTACAAGGTTAAATCTTTTGGATTTTGATGTTGCGTCTAAAACATCAGGCGCAAGGTTTGTTTTTTTAAAAGGTAAATTAGCCGAATTAGAACGTGCATTATCCAATTTTATGCTTGATATTCATACTAAAGAATTTGGTTATAATGAAATTTCACCCCCATTAATCGTTACAGAAAAAACTATGTACGGGACAGGTCAAATACCAAAATTTGAAAATGATCAATTCGAAATTAAACTCCTTGGTGACCAAAAAAAATATTTAATTCCAACAGCCGAGGTAATTTTAACTAATATGTATCAAGATACATCTATAAATTTAAAAGATTTGCCAATTAGAATGGTTGCATCTACTGCTTGTTTTAGGAAAGAAGCTGGAAGTTATGGTAAAGACACAAAAGGAATCTTGAGACAACATCAATTTTATAAAGTTGAACTAGTAAGTATTGTTGAACCAAGTAAATCACTTAGCGAGTTAGATAGAATGGTCAATTGTGCTGAAGAGATTTTAAAAAGATTAAAAATACCATATCGAACAGTTATGTTATCAAGTGGAGACATGGGATTTAGTGCCGAAAAAACAATAGACATAGAAGTTTGGATACCCTCTGAAAGCAAATATAGAGAAATATCTAGCTGTTCATCATGTGGTCAATTTCAATCAAGAAGAATGAATTCAAAATATAGGGATGATAAAAATAAATCAAATTTCGTTGCTACTTTAAATGGTTCTGGTCTTGCTGTCGGAAGAACATTGATAGCTATAATGGAAAACTATCAAAATTCAAAAGGAAGTGTAATTATACCTGATGCTTTAAGACCATACATGAAAAATTTAGATAAATTATAATTTTTTAGCAAAAATTAGTTGTGAAAATATTATTAATCATATATTTATTCTAAATAATGAGTAGCTCTGGATTTGCACAATTTATACCTTTAATATTAATTTTTGTCATTTTTTACTTCTTTTTAATTAGACCACAACAAAAAAGAGTAAAGGAGCACAAAGACATGGTGAAAAATCTTAAAAGAGGTGACGAAGTAATTACTTCTGGAGGGATAATAGGTACTGTTGATAGGGTGTTTGAGGACGATAGAATAGAATTACAAATATCTGATGGCGTTAAAGTTCAAGTAATAAGAAATACAATTCAAAGTCATCTAAAACAAGATACAAAAAAAAAATAAACTTTAGTGCTAAATTTTTCAAAGACAAAAATAATATTAATATATTTAACTTTTTTATTAATTAGTTTTTTTTCTTTCTCAAATTTTACTAAGACAGACAATATTTTATTTCAAAAAAAAATCAATTTAGGTTTGGACTTACAGGGCGGATCTTATTTGCTTTTAGAAGTTGATAGTTCTTCAATTGAAAAGAGAAGGCTGCAGTCTAGAGTAATACCACTTAAAAAAGAGTTGAATAAGAATTCTATTACATTTAATAATTTTTTAATTTCTGACTATAATATAAAATTCAAAATAAACAAAGGCGATATCGATAAATTTAAAAAAATCTTTGAAAAGAAAAATGACAATCAATTTAATATATTTCTACCAAATTATAATAGTTTCGAATTAGATTATAAAATATCTAATAACGAAATTAATATTAATTTATCAAAACAAGGAATTATAAATTTACAAACAGCTGCGGTTGATCAATCAATCGAAATTGTTAGAAGAAGAATAGATGAAACTGGAACAAAAGAGCCTTCTATACTTAAAAGAGGTAGTAATAGAATACTTGTCGAATTACCTGGTTTAAAGAATCCAGAAAGAATAAAAGATCTATTAGGTAAAACTGCAGAATTGAGTTTTAGATTAGTAACAAAAGATAAAGGGGAATTTGGTTCTGAAAAACTTCTTATCCAGGGTACCGATGAAGAAATTTTAGTTAGCAAAAGAATTATTTTAAGTGGAGAAAATTTAATTGATGCCCAACCAAGATATGACAATTTAAATAATCAACCAATTGTAGCTTTTTCTCTTGATCGACTTGGCTCTCAAAGATTTGGTCAGGTTACTAGTAAAAATATAGGAAAACGCCTTGCAATAATTTTAGATGATGAAGCTATAAGCGCTCCTGTGATCAAAGACTCTATAACAGGTGGAAACGGTACAATTTCTGGTGATTTCACTTTTCAATCAGCAACAGATTTAGCTTTGTTACTACGTTCAGGGGCTTTACCAACGCCTTTAACTGTTGTTGAAGAAAGAACCGTAGGTCCTGATTTAGGTCAGGACTCAATCGAGGCTGGTGTTGTATCTTTGTTAATCGGTTTTTTATTAGTTATTATTTTTATGATAACTAAATATAAAATATTTGGTTTGATTGCAAACTTAGCTTTAATTTCTAATCTTTTAATGTTGTTAGGTATTTTGACAGTTTTAGAAGCGACATTAACTTTGCCAGGAATAGCTGGTATAATTTTAACTGTTGGAATGGCTGTTGATGCTAACGTTTTAATTTTTGAAAGAATTAAGGAAGAGCTCAGAAAAAATAATTCCAATATTCAAGCTTTTGATTTAGGATTTAAAAGATCAATAGTAACAATTTTAGATGCTAATATTACAACTTTAATTGCATCTACAATATTGTTCATATTTGGCTCAGGTCCTGTCAAAGGTTTTGCTGTAACATTATCCATTGGTTTAATAACTACATTATTTTCTGCATATTACATTTCAAGACATCTGATATCATCAGTTTTATTCAGGAATAAAGAGAAAAAATTATTCATATGATTAACAATTTTAATTTTGAGAAAAAATTTAAACTAGCAAATTTAATATCATTAATTTTTTTCTTTGTTAGTTTAGTTTTGATTTTTTTAAAAGGTCTTAATTTTGGGATAGATTTTAAAGGAGGTACTCTAATTGAATTAAGAGATGAAAGTAAAAAATTAAATATATCTGAAATTAGATCGTCATTTTCAAATATGAATTTAGGAGATATTAACGTAAAACAATTTGGAAACAAAGGTGACTATTTAATTAAATTTGAGAGAAAATCTTTTGATGATGTAACAAATATTAAATCTATTAAAAATAATATTACCACAAAATTAGGTTCAGATATTAATTTTAGAAGAATCGAAAATGTTGGGCCAAAAGTAAGCAAGGAATTATTAGAGTCTGGAATGTTAGCAATATTTCTTGCCCTCGGAGCAATGCTTTTTTACATATGGATAAGATTTGAATGGCAATTTAGCCTTGGATCTATACTTGCTATTTTTCACGATGTGATTATTACGATAGGTTTATTCTCATTATTATCCCTTGAAATTAATTTATCAATCGTTGCTGCTGTTCTAACTATCGTTGGTTATTCAATGAATGATACCGTTGTTATTTATGATCGTATTAGGGAAAATCTTTCAAAATATTCAAGTTTAAATATTGCTGAAATTGCAAATACATCAATTAATGAAACTTTATCTAGAACAATAATTACTTCTGCTACAACATTATTAGCTTTAATTTCAATTTTTATTTTGGGTGGTGAAATTTTAAGGGGGTTCTCTTTGGCTATGATAATTGGAGTTTTAATAGGCACTTATTCATCTATATTTGTAGCAAGTCCTGTATTGAAGTATCTTAATGTAACTTACAAAACTATTGCAAAAGAAAAAGAAAAAAATTAGTAAAGATTTTGTGCAATGACCATTGTCATAAGCATTGGCAACGAAAGCAGTGTGTTTACTCTTGATGTAATAACGGCAATTTTTGCGTGTTTTGGTTTTTCTTCTGGTGAACATTCTACTATGCCTAAAACTTTTTTTTGATTTGGCCAAATTATAAACCATACATTAAAAGCCATAATTATTCCTAACCACATACCAATACCAATTGCTGTATTTTTTCCTCCACTTCCAATGCCAAGTATCATTGCGTCATGAACATAACCATTTAAATACGCAACAACTAAACCAGTAATTATTGTTGCTAATGCTGCCCATCTAAACCAAAACAAAACAGCCGGAGCTATTATTTTGGTAATCGCAGGTTTTTGTTCGTCCGTAAACTTCGGCATATTTGGTATTTGAACAAAATTTAAATACCATAATAATCCAATCCACATTATACCAACTACAACATGTAAATATCTAAATAACCAGCTCCAAAAAAGTCTGTCAAAAGCCCAATCTCCACCAGCAAAAAAAAGTCCTGCAAAAAGTAATATAGCTAAAATAATTGATAAGTGGATAGTTTTTGAAAGAGATTGTAATATATTAACCATATTTCACTATATCATAAAAATTTAAATTCATGCTGTTTTTTTCATTTTATTATTTATTATTGTTTTAAGAAATTTTCCCGTATAACTTGTCGTTATTTGAGAAATCTTCTCAGGTGACCCTTCAGCGATAATTTTTCCTCCGGACGCACCACCTTCAGGGCCCATATCTATTATCCAATCAGCTGTCTTAATAACATCTAAATTGTGCTCGATAACGACAACGGTATTACCTGTATTTACAAAAGCTTTAAGAATTTCTAAAAGCTTTTTAATGTCATGTGAATGCAAGCCTGTAGTAGGCTCGTCTAAAATATATAATGTTCTTCCAGTTGATCTTTTGGATAATTCTTTTGCTAATTTAATCCTTTGGGCCTCACCACCTGAAAGCGTTGTTGCTTGCTGTCCAACTTTAATATAACCAAGGCCCACATGTTTAAGTGTTAGTAATTTTGAATATACGACTGGAATGTTTTGAAAAAAATCGCAACCCTCGTCAACTGTCATATTTAATATATCAGCTATATTTTTATTTTTAAATTTAATTTCTAAAGTTTCTCTGTTGTATCTTGTTCCCTTACAAGCGTCACAAGGTATATAGACATCTGGCAAAAAGTGCATTTCATAAGTTATTACACCATCGCCTTCGCAGGTTTCACATCTTCCTCCTCTTACATTAAAAGAGTATCTACCAGGCTTATAACCTCTTGTTTTAGACTCAGGAAGGTTTGCAAACCAATCTCTTATTGGACCAAATGCTCCAGTATAAGTAGCAGGATTTGAACGTGGCGTCCTTCCAATTGGTGATTGATCTATATCAATAACTTTATCTATTAATTCTGTGCCTTTATAATTTCTGAATTTTTTTGGAATCTTTCTAGATTTATTGTTATTTAACATTAAATTTAGAGCATTAAAAAGAGTTTGCAAAACTAAAGTTGATTTTCCACTACCAGACACACCTGTTACGCATGTAAAAGTTCCAATAGGAATTTTCAAATCTACGTTTTGTAAATTGTTCCCTGTAGCACCTAATATTTCTAAAAATCTTCCATTTTTTGCAGTTTTTCTTTTATGGGGTATTTCAATTAATTTTTTTCCAGACAAATAATTTCCAGTTATACTGTCTTTAGTATCAATGATATTTTTTAATGTACCTTGTGCAGTAATATGTCCACCATTCAAACCTGCTTCGGGTCCTAGATCAATAATATGATCTGCATTTTCCATTGTTTCAGTGTCATGCTCAACTACTATTACGGTGTTTCCGAGATCTCTCAATCTTTTTAATGCATCTATAAGTTTTTTGTTATCTCTTTGGTGTAATCCAATGGATGGTTCATCTAAAACATATAAGACTCCTGTTAAACCTGAACCAATCTGCGATGCCAGCCTTATTCTCTGAGACTCACCGCCAGACAAAGTACCCGACTCTCTTGATAAAGTTAAATAATTTAATCCAACATTTAGTAAAAAATTTAACCTTTCGTTAATTTCCTTAAGTATATGTTGAGCGATCTTTTTTTCTCTTAATGACAGAATTTTTTCTAGTGATAAGAACCATTTTTTTGCATCTTCAATTGAAAAACTTGTTACTTGACTTATATTTAATTTGTCTATCTTAACACATAAAGCTTCTTCCTTGAGTCTTAAGCCTTTACATTTTTCACAACTCGTTTCACTTTGATATTGTGAAATTTCTTCTCTTTTCCAATCACTATCTGTTTCTAGATATCTTCTTTCTAAGTTATTGATAACACCTTCGAATGTTTTTTTAGTATCGTATTTGTCATATCCATCATCATAACTAAACTTAATTTCATCTTCGTCTGATCCGAAAAGGATTATATCTTGTAATTTTTTTGGTAATTTTTTCCATTTTGTTTCTAAATCAAATTTATAATGTTTGGCTAATGAAGCCAAAGTCTGAGCATAATACATTGACGTAGATTTGGACCATGGTTCTATTGCCCCGTCCGCAATTGATTTGTTTTTATCAGAAATAACTAAATTGGGATCTACATTAAGATTATGACCTATACCCTCACACTCCTCACAAGCACCAAAAGGACTATTAAAAGAAAATAATCTTGGTTCAATTTCCTCAATAGTAAAACCACTTTCAGGACAAGAAAATTTTGATGAAAATAATATACTTTCTTTTTTTCTAAATTTTTTAGGTATTGTTTCATTTTCATATTCGACGACTAACAAGCCGTCTGACAACTTTAGAGCTGTTTCTATACTATCAGCCAATCTATTTCCTAGTTTCGAATTTAAAACTATTCGGTCTACTACAATCGAAATATCATGCTTTACTTTTTTGTTTAGATTTGGAAAATCATTTATATCAAAATATTCACCATCAACTTTAATTTTTTGAAAACCTCTTTTTTTATAATTAACTATATCTTTTTTATATTCACCTTTTCGGCCTCTCACCACAGGGGCTAATAAAAAAATAGTTGAACTTTTAGGTAAATTTTTAATTTTATCTACCATGTCAGTAACTGATTGTGACACTATTGGCTTTCCTGTAAAAGGAGAATAGGGGATGCCAACCCTTGAAAAAAGAACACGCATGTAATCATATATTTCTGTTACAGTTGCTACAGTAGATCTTGGATTTTTAGGAGCATTTTTTTGTTCTATTGATATGGCAGGGCTCAAACCCTCAATTAAATCAACATTTGGTTTTTTCATTTTATCTAAAAATTGTCTTGCATATGCTGATAAACTTTCGACATATCTTCGTTGACCTTCAGCATAGATTGTATCGAAGGCTAAAGATGACTTTCCTGAGCCAGATAAACCTGTAATAACAACTAATTTGTCTTTTGGAACTTCAAGAGAAATATTTTTTAAATTGTGCTCTTTAGCCCCTTTAATCAATATCTTTTTCAACATATTTTATTCACCTTAAAACAGAATGAGCTTATATTTACAATCCAAATATGTTATAAATATTTTTATCAATATTATAAATCTAAGTATTTATGTCAGGAAGCTTAAATAAAGTACAACTTATAGGAAGACTTGGGGCAGACCCAGAAATTAAGCAAATGGTTAATGGTAAAAACGTCGCAAGACTAAGTGTTGCCACTAGCCAAAGCTGGAAGGACAAATCCACAGGCGAACGAAAAGAAAAAACAGAATGGCATAGGGTTGTAATATTTAATGAAGGCTTAGTGAACGTTGTTCAGCAATATTTAAAAAAAGGTGCCAATATTTATCTTGAAGGACAATTAAGTACTAGGAAGTGGAAAGATGAAAAATCCGGACAAGATAAATATTCAACCGAAATTGTTTTACAAGGCTACAACTCCTCATTAACTATGCTTGGTGGAAAAGCTAATTCTGTTAATTCTAATGAAGCTTCCAAAGACAAAAGTTCTTTACCTAATGATGAGGTATCTCAAGATAATTCTGACCTCGATGACGAAATACCTTTTTAAATAAATGCAAAAAACAGAAGTAAAAAATATTTCTAATTACAAACCTATATTTGTTCATCAAGAAATGAGCTCATCCTACTTATCATACGCAATGAGCGTAATTGTAAGTAGAGCTTTACCAGATGTTAGAGATGGATTAAAACCTGTTCATCGAAGAATTATTTTTGCAATGTATAAAGGCGGTTATGATTGGAGTAAGCCATTTCGTAAATCCGCTAGAATAGTAGGTGATGTAATTGGTAAATATCATCCCCATGGTGACCAAGCTGTTTATGATGCTTTAGTAAGACTTGTTCAGGATTTTTCAATGAGTCTACCTTTAATTGACGGACAAGGAAATTTTGGATCAATCGATGGAGATCCGCCTGCTGCAATGAGATATACTGAGACCAAATTATCCAAAGTTTCAGAATTCCTAACTGAAGGCTTAGAAAAAAATACTATCGATTATAGAAATAATTACGATGATACTGAGAGAGAGCCAACAGTTCTTCCCTCTCAATTTCCAAATTTATTAGTTAATGGAGCAGGTGGAATTGCAGTTGGAATGGCGACAAGTATACCACCGCATAATTTGGGTGAAGTAATAAATGGAACAATAAATTTTATTAAAAATAGAGATATAACAACTTCACAATTAATGAAGTATATTCCTGGCCCAGATTTTCCAACTGGAGGAATAATAATAGGTAAAGATATATTAAAACAGGGATACAACAAAGGTAGGGGGTCTTTTAAAATTAGAGGTGAAATTGACCAAGAAGAATTAAAAAATGGTAAATCTAGATTAATAATTAAATCTATTCCTTACCAAGTAAATAAATCTACCCTTAATGAAAAAATTGCTGAGCTTTCAAGAGAAAAAAAAATAGAGGGTGTGAGTGATATTAGAGACGAGTCTAATAAAGATGGAATCAGAGTAGTAGTTGATCTAAGACGTGGTGTTGAACCAGAGACAGTTAGAAGACAATTATATAAACTTACATCTGTTGAATCATCGTTCGGTTTTAATACTTTAGCAATAGTAGACGGAAAACCTAAAATTTTAGGACTTAAAGATTTTATTTCTGAATTTGTTAGTTTTCGAGAAAAAACTGTAATAAGAAGAATTCGTTACGATTTAAGCAAAACTGAAGAAAGGGCACATATTTTAATTGGTATAGCAACCGCAGTTGAAAATATTGACAGCGTAATTAAAATTATCAAATCCTCAAAAGACACGGATACAGCTAAAAAGAATATTCTTGGTAAAAAATGGACAATAAAAAAAAGCTCCAAATTAGTTTCACTTATTGAAAAAAAACAGAGTATTACGAAATACCAACTAAGCGAAAGTCAGGTGAATTCAATTTTAGATTTAAGATTACAAAAATTAACAGCTTTTGGTATTAATGAAATCGAAGAAGAAATAAAAAAACTCTCTGAATTAATTATTTATTTTAATAAAATCCTTAAATCTAAAAAAGAATTATTTGGATTAATTATTAAAGAATTAGAAGATATTAAAAATAAGTTTTCTGTAAAAAGGAGAACAAAAATTATAGATGCAGTTTTAAATTATAATATTGAAGAAACTATTCAAAAAGAATCCGTTGTTATTAATATTACAAACCAAGGGTATATCAAAAGAGGTTCTCTTTCCTCTGTTAAAACTCAAAAGAGGGGAGGAAAAGGAAAAACTGGTATAACTACAAGGGAAGAAGATTTTGTTGTTAGAATTTTATCAGGAAATTCACACAGTCAGGTACTTTTTTTTTCTTCACAAGGACTAGCTTATAAACTAAAGGCATGGAAAATACCTAAGGGCAGCTTAAACTCTAAGGGTAAATCATTGTTTAATCTTCTGCCACTTAAAACGCATCAGTCTATAACCTCTACAATGTTACTTCCTGAAAATGAAGATGAGTGGAAAAAACTTTATGTAGTTTTTGTAACCGCAAATGGAAAAGTTAGAAAAAACTCTTTGGGGGATTTTATCAATATTAATGCAAGTGGAAAAATTGCAATGAAATTAGATGAAAATGATAGAATTATTGCTGTTGAAAAGTGTAAAGAAGACCAGGATATTGTCTTGGGAACTAAATTTGGCAAGTGTATTAGATTTATGTCAAAAAAATTGAGACTATTTAAAGGGAGATCTTCAAAAGGAATTAGAGGAATAGATTTGGCTGAAAATGATAATGTTATTTCATTATCAATTTTAGATAATTCAAAAGAATCACAATCTCAAATTAAAAAAAATGGCTCCAAAAAAGTGCCATTAGATAAGTATATTTTGTCTATTACTGAAAATGGCTATGGAAAAAGAACATCTTTTACAGACTTTCGAGTTACCAATAGAGGAGGAAAAGGAATTATAGGAATAGTAAACTCAAAAAGAAATGGAAATGTAAATTCAACTCTAATAGTTTCAAACTCAGATGAAATTATTTTATCTACAGATAAAGGTAGAGTTATTAGATGTCCAGTTAACCAAATTCGTATAGCAGGAAGGAATACTCAAGGAGTAAGGATAATTAAACTTTCAGGAGAAGAAAAGGTTGTATCTGCTATAAAGATAGAAGATAATATTGTCTAATGCCAAGAATCGCTATTTATCCCGGAACTTTTGATCCTATTACTTACGGCCATATAGATGTAATTAAAAAATCTTTAAAAATCGTAGATAAATTAATTGTTGCTACAACAGACTCTTCAGACAAAGATTACTTGTTTACAGTAGAGGAAAGAATTAATTTATTAAAAGCATCTTTGTTTAAAGATTTAAAGCTTAATAAAAAAAATATTAAAATAGTCTCTTTTGATGAATTGACTGTTAAACTTTGTAAAAAATATAACGCCTCAATGATTATCAGGGGTCTAAGGGCTGTTTCAGATTTTGAGTATGAATTTCAACTAGCAGGTATGAATAAAAAGCTAGACAAAAGTATAGAGACCGTATTTCTTATGTCTGATATTGAGAATGAAATAATTTCCTCAAAGTTTATTAAAGAAATAGCAACGTTAAATGGCGACTTAAGAAAATTTGTTTCAAAATCGGTAATTAGATTAATTAAAGAAAAATTAAAATGAAAAAAGTAATTGTATTTATTTCTTTAATTTTTATAATATACAATAATACTCTTATGGCGGATAATCAAAAAATGATATTAGAACTTAAAGATGGAAAATTAGAAATAGAACTTTTCCAAGAAGTTGCTCCGAAACATGTTGAAAGAATCATTAATTTGGCTTCCAACAAAGAGTATGATGGGGTGGTCTTTCATAGAGTAATTGAGGGATTTATGGCCCAAACAGGTGATGTTCAATTTGGTAATACTAATAAAGAAACATTTAATCTAGATCGAGCTGGTACCGGCTCATCAAATCTACCAGACCTTAAAGCTGAATTTAATGATATCCCTCACGAAAGAGGAACTTTATCTATGGCTAGATCTTCAAATCCTGATAGTGGCAATAGTCAATTTTTTATTTGTTTTCAATCAACACCTCATCTTGATAGAAATTATACAGTCTTTGGTAAAGTGGTTAAAGGTATGGAGTTTGTTGATAAAATAAAAAAAGGAGACGGACCAAATGGTTTGGTCGAAAATCCTGACAAAATTATAAAATTTTCTACAGTAAAATAATTTTCAATGAATTCAAAAAAAAATTTTTTTGAATTAATAAAAACTGATAGTGGCGGAAGATTAGGCAAAATTCACACGCAAAGAGGGATTATTGATACCCCAACTTTTATGCCCGTAGGTACCGCAGGAACTATCAAGGGAATTTTTACTGATGATATAATAAAAACTGGTACTCAAATTATACTCGGTAACACTTATCATTTATTTCTAAGACCAGGTATTAAAATCCTAGAAAAATTTGATGGACTTCATAACTATATGAATTGGCATAAACCTATTTTAACTGATTCTGGTGGTTTTCAAATTATGTCACTTTCGAAACTTAATAAAATCGATAAAAAATTAGGTGCAACTTTTTCTTCACACTTAGACGGTAAAAAATTTTTATTAAGTCCAGAAAAAAGTATCCAAATTCAAAAATCAATTAACTCAGATATATTAATGGTTTTGGATGAATGCCCTAAAATGACTAGGGATAAAAAAATAATTTCAAAAGCAATTGATACATCCTCACATTGGGCTGAAAGATGCAAAGTTGAATTTAACGATCAAAAAAATAAATCATTATTTGGTATAGTTCAGGGTGGAATATTTCCAGATCTAAGAGAGGAAAGTTTAAATAAATTACTAAAAATAGGTTTCGATGGCTATGCAATGGGAGGTCTTGCTGTTGGCGAAACCCAATCTGATATGTTTAAAGTGTTAATTAATACAGTAAAATTTTTGCCAAAAGATAAACCAAGGTATTTAATGGGTGTAGGAACTCCATCTGATATTTTGGGTGCTGTGAAGTCTGGTATTGATATGTTTGATTGTGTTATGCCAACTAGATCTGGAAGGACTGGTTTAGCTTTTACTTGGAGTGGAAAAATTAATATTAAAAATTCTAAATATAAAAATGACGACACTCCTTTAGATGAAAAATGCAAAATACGGTATCTGAACAAATACTCAAAAAGTTACCTTAATCATTTGGCTAATAGCAATGAAATTTTAGCGTCAATGATTTTATCGTTAAATAATATTAATTTTTATCAGGAATTTATGTGTAAAATACGTGAAGAAATACAAAAGGGCACATTTGACGCATTTTATGAAAAAAATATAGATAAGTATAATTAACAATTGAAATTTTATTATTTTAAATATAAAAGTTGATTCTTTTGGGCCCTTAGCTCAGTTGGTAGAGCACTTCCCTTTTAAGGAAGGTGTCGATGGTTCGAGTCCATCAGGGCTCACCACTTATTATTCAAACTTTAATAGGTGGATATTCAAGCAACACCTCATTAACCCAACCGTTTAAATTTTTAATTCTATTTTTACTTGATGGATGAGTGCTAAGAAATTGCGGAGGCTCTTTTCCTTTGTTTGCTTCTCTCATTCTTTCCCACAATCCAACAGATTCTTTTATATTGTATCCTGATAATGATGAAAAAATTAAACCTAAATAATCTGCCTCTGTTTCTTGTTTTCTTCCAAAAGGATTCATGATACCCAATTGCAAAACATCCATACCTGTAGCTCTACCAATCGTATTACGTGTTTGTGATACTTTTCCACCAGTAAATATATCCACTACTTGAGTTGTAACATTTACAGCCATAGCAGCACTCATCCTTTCAACAGAGTGTTTGGCAACAGCATGAGCAATTTCATGTCCCATAATAGTAGCTAGGCCGTGTTTATTTTTTGCCACTTCAAGTATTCCTGTGTAAACAGCTATTTTGCCACCTGGCATACACCAGGCGTTTTTAACTTTTTTGTCATCGATCAAAATATATTCCCAATCAAAATTTGCCGTAGGATCAGTCATTTCTTTTCTTCTAAAGAAAATAGAAACTGATTTTGCAATATTTTCTCCAATATCTATTACATTATTTAAATCTTTGCCTTTATTAATCAATTTAATTTTTTTTGAATTTTTTAATTGATTGTAAGCTTTTGCCGCTTGTCTATTAATGGTACTTTCGGGGTACAGGGTAAACTGTTTTCTTTCAGTGATTGGAACTGTACCGCAAGAAGTAGCTATGAATCCTCCACAAGAACAACCAAAAAGTTCAAGAAATTTTCTTCTATTTATGCTATAATTTTTTTTCATCTAGGGATTTTAACATAAAAAATACAATATGTATTTGAAAGTATAGTTTAAATGGTTAAAAAAAAAGGAAAAAAAACGTTTTTTACATCCTTACGTAATAATTTTATTGCAGGAATAGTAGTGTTAATTCCAATAGGAATTACTCTATATCTAACATTATTTATTATCAAAATTTCTTCTAATATATTGCCAAAAGAAATTAACCCCAATCATTACTTGCCATATAACATTCCTGGTTTAGAAATTGTAATTTCAGTTGTTCTAATAACCTTCATTGGGTGGCTGTCTTTATCATTCATTGGCAAAAAACTATTTGATGTATTTGAGGCCATCTTAAATAAAATTCCAATTTTGAGAACTATATACTCTGCAGTAAATCAATTAATTGAAACTTTTACAAAAAGTAAGTCAGATAAAAAAAATGTAGTATTAGTTGAATATCCAAGAAAAGGAGTTTGGGCTGTTGGTTTTGCTACAAAAGAAAATACTGGTGAGATTAAAAAGAAAACTAACGTTGAATTAATAAATGTTTTTGTGCCAACCACACCTAATCCAACAAGTGGATTTTTATTAATGTTTCCTAAAAATGAAATAATTTATTTAGAGATGTCTTTTGAAGAGGCATCAAAATTTATAGTATCAGCAGGTAGCACAAATCCTTAGTTTTAGTTAGCTATATCGTTAACTAAATTCACTCTATCATAAAAATTAATAAGATCTTCGTAGTTTTTAAAATCTTTAATATTCATATTTTTAATTTGTTTTTCTGCTAGCAAAAAAAGATCTTTATGATGAATAGGATCTGCAAACCTAAAATCTTTAATACCACTTTGTTGAAAGCCCAATATATCTCCATGTCCTCTAATTTTTAAATCCTCATCAGCAATTAAAAAGCCGTCATTTGTTTTTCTTAAGATTTTTAATCTTTTTTTTGCATTTTGACTTAAATTATTTTTATAAAGCATGATGCAATAAGATTCATGTATACCTCTACCGACCCTACCTCTAAGTTGATGTAACTGTGATAATCCAAATTTATTTGAATTTTCAATAACAATTATATTTGCATCAGGAAAATTAATTCCAACCTCAATAACTGTTGTGCTTACTAAAATTTTAATTTCTTTTTTAAGAAATTTGAAAAGTATTTTATCCTTTTCTTGATTGTCTAAACTCCCATGTAAAAGACCGGATTCGTTGGGGAATTTTTTTTTTATTATTTCAAATTTTTTTATTGCAGATGAATAATTAAGTTTTTTTGAGTCATCAATTAATGGGCAAACCCAAAAAACCTGTTTATCTTCAGAAAGCTGTTTTTTAATTAGTGGCCATATTTCAGAAATTTTATTTTCAGGTTTTAATAATGTAATAATGTTTTTGCGATTTTTGGGTTTTTCTTTCAAAATAGATAAATCCATATCACCAAAAATTGATAACATCATAGTTCTAGGAATTGGTGTTGCAGACATTGATAATATATCACAATTATCTCCACCTTTTTTAGCAAGCCTAACTCTTTGATTGACCCCAAATTTATGTTGTTCATCAATTATAATAAAACCAAGATTTGAAAAATCAATTTTTTTTTGAAATAATGAGTGTGTCCCAATCAATAATTTTATTGATCCATCAGCTAGCCCTAATTTAATTTTTTTTTTATTTTTTGATGAGGTATTGCCAGTTAAAATTTCAATTTTAATATTAATTGATGAAAAAAGTTTTTTTGCTTGATCAAAATGCTGATTAGCAAGTATTTCGGTTGGTGCCATAAATGCAACTTGATACCCTGATTCAATGACATTTGCTGCAGCTAAAAATGCCAAAACAGTTTTTCCTGACCCAACATCTCCTTGTAATAATCTAAACATTCTTTTTTCAGATTTTAAATCTTGATCGAGACTTTTTAATACTAGTTTTTGATCATTTGTTAAATTGTAAGGAAAATTATTCAAAAGAATTTTTGAAAATTTATCTTGATATATTTTTTTTGATTTGGTCGCTGACCTTACTGATTTCCTGGACGATAATAATACTAATAAATTAGCCAATATTTCGTCATAAGCTAGTCGTCTATAATCATTTGAAAATATATCAATTTTTTTTACAGGATTATGAAGATTGTTAAGTGTTGTTTTTAATCTATTGAAATTATTTTTTTTTAAGAAATCTTTTTTATACCAATCATAATCATGCGAAATATTATTTATAACATTATGAATTAAACTTCTATAAATTTTTTCATTTAATCCTTCAGTAAGTGAATATTTTGGAAATATTTTTGTCAACTCTGCTTTTTGTTCTGCCAATCTTATATAAGTGGGATTTGTTATTTGATAATTTTTTTTATAATAGTGAATTTTACCACTTATTATTACATCTTTGCCTATTGGCAATACTTTTCTTATATAACCTTCAAAACTATTAAAAAAAATTATATTAATTTTATTATCATTATCTGAACATATAACTTTATTTGGAAGGTTTCTTATTCGTGGAAAATTATACTTTGATACCTTGACTTTTAAAGTTGCAATTTTACCAATTTCTAATTCTTTAATTTTGGATATTTTACTTCTATCAATAATCGAGTGAGGTAAATCACAAAGTAAATCTTTAACTTTTTCAATTCTTTTCTTTTCTAAATACGCTTTAGTAATTTTCCCAACACCTTTTAGTGATGATATATCTTTAAATAAAAAGCTGTTTTTGTTCTTATTCATGGTAATAATTCATATAATATAATTATAAAAAAAATGAAAAAAATAGATTCTATTAAAAAAAAAATAAGATACCGGGCAGAATACAGAGGTTTTAAAGAAATGGACCTGTTGCTGAGCAAATTTGTTAAAAAATACATAAATACATTTAATTATAATGAACTATTGGATTTATATGAAATTTTAGAAAAAGACGATGATATTTTATTTAAATGGTATTCTGCTAACAGCTTTTCAGAAGTTATTTCTGAAACCAAAGTAAGTAAATTATTAAAAAATTTTAAAATTGATTAATGGCGGAGGGGGTGGGATTCGAACCCACGAATGAGTTGCCCCATTGCTAGTTTTCAAGACTAGTGCTTTCAACCGCTCAGCCACCCCTCCGGAATAACGTTTTATATGCAAAATTTGTCAAATCATCAATTGAAATCGTTATAAGTTAATATATTGTTTTTAGGTATACACGAAAATGAATAAAATATTAAATATTCTAAACATTTTAGTATTAGTTTTTTTGCCAATAAATTTTTCAAAAGCAGAAACAAGTAAAAACTTTGATTACTGGCTAAAAGATTTTAAAAAAAAAGCTATTAACTCAGGAATTTCAAAACAAACAGTTGATATATCTTTAAAGGATGCAAAATTTTTACCAAAAGTAATTGAATACGATAGGTATCAACCAGAATTTTATGAAGATACAAGCACATATGTAAAAAAAAGAGCGAACACAGAGAGGGTTAAAAAAGGTTTGTATTTATATAAAAAACAAAAAAAAATAATAAACAGAATTGAAGAAAATTTTCTGGTTGAAAAGGAACTTTTGCTTGCATTGATGGGTATAGAAACCAATTATGGAAAATATCTTGGTAAAATGGATATTATTTCATCTTTAGCAACACTAAGTTATGACAAAAGAAGAAGTGCTTTCTTTACAAACGAGTTAATTATTTTATTAAAACTTATTGATGATGGAATAATTAATAAAAATATACTTTATGGATCATGGGCTGGAGCATTTGGAAATTTTCAATTTATGCCATCAACTATTAAAACATATGCGATTGATTATAATAAAAATTCAAATATTGAACTCAAAAATATCGAAGACTCTTTTGCATCAGCTGCAAATTATTTAAAAAGAATTGGATGGAAAAAAAATCAACCATGCTTTTATGAAGTTGAGTTAAAAGATGGAATACCTGAAAAATATCTCAATAGTTCAGCAAAAAAAATTAAAAATAAAAAAAGAGTTAAATTTTTTAAAAAATATCTAAAATCACCTGAATCTCTTTTAAATGTAAATGATAATATATATTCAGCCATTATCATTCCAGATAAAGATATTATTCCTGGGGCAAAAAACTTGAAACCAGCTTATATTATTTTCAGTAATTATGAGCAAATTTTAAAATGGAACAGATCACTCAGATTTGCGTTAGCCGTATGTACCTTAAAAGGTCAATTTGAAAATGAAATTTAGTATAATTATATTTTTTTTTTTACTTGCATCTTGTGCTGGCACCAATACAAGTAAAAAATTAACTGATCCATATATCTCTAGTGGATTTGCACTTGTTTTTAACGAAAATGATTTTAAAAATAAAATAATTTCAAGAAAATTGGATAATTCGAAGTTGCAGATCGGTCATAGCAAATTAAAAAGAAATTCTTTGTTAAAAATTACAAATCCTGCAAATAATAAATCTATAGAATTAAAAGTATCTAAAAAACTTAATTATCCAAATTTTTTCAAAATAATTTTAAGTGAAAAAGTCGCTGATAAACTCGGACTTGATGAAGATATTCCATTTGTTGATATAGAACAAAGAGTTGTTAATGAGTCATTTGTAGCTAAAAAAGCTGTAACTTTTTCAGAAGAGCAAAGAGTTTCAAATAAAGCGCCTGTAACAAAAGTTAAAATTCACAATATTTCTAAAAAAAACGAAAGTTATAAAAATAAAAAGCCCAATTATAAAATAATGATCGGTGAATTTTATTCAGAAAATTCAGCTTTAAATTTAAAGGAAACTTTAGAAAACAAATATATAGAAAAAGGATTTCTGGAAATAAGAAATCGAGGAAAAAATAAATTTACCCTTACAGCAGGTCCCTATACCTCAATTAATACTTTAAAAAATCATTACTTTGAGTTAAATAAGTATGGATTTGATGATCTAGATATTATTCAAAATGACTAAAACAAAAATATTAACGTTAATTTCACTTTTTTTATTTCATTCAATTTCATGGGGATCTCCAAAAATTGATGTTAAAACTGCAATCCTTCTCGATTATAATTCTAATAAAATTCTTTACGAACTTGAACCTGACATGAGTATTTATCCAGCTTCAATGACAAAAATTATGACTTCTATTATAGCTTTTGATTTATTGAAACAAGGTAAAATTAACCTTGAGGATGAGGTAATTGTTTCGGAGAATGCTTGGAGATTATCAAAAGCAGGTTTCTCTTCAATGTTTATTATGCTTAATGATAAAGTTACAATAGAGGATTTACTAAAAGGAATAATTATAGTTTCAGGGAACGACGCTTGTGTTGCGCTCGCAGAAGCTATAGCAGGAACAGAAAGTAATTTTGCTGAAATGATGAATGAAAAAGCTGAAGAAATTGGATTAGTAAATACTAATTTTACAAATTCATCTGGAATAAATGATCCTGACAATTATTCAACCGTCAGAGATATAGCTATAATGTCTAAGTATTTAATTGAAAATTATCCAAATTATTATAAATATTTTGAGGAAAAAGAATTTACTTGGGATAGAACTGGTGGAGATCCAATTACTCAGGGAAATAGAAACCCATTGTTATATAAAAATATTGGAGCCGATGGCATTAAAACTGGTTATCTTGCAGTAGAAAAATATTCATTAGCAAGTTCTGTAATTGGTGAGAAAAGGAGATTGATATCTGTTGCAAGTGGTTTTAATACCAAACAATCAAGATCTAATGATTCTATAAAGTTGATTTCCTGGGGTTTAAGAAACACTAATACATATGAAATATCAGAAAAGGGTGTTCCAAAATTTAAATTCAGGACTTGGCTTGGAAAAAAAGATTTTGTTAATGTAGTAACTAAGGAAAATATTTACGTAACTATAAATAAAAAAGATGTTAAAAATTTGAAAGTATCAATTGCTTACAGTGGACCAATAAAAGCACCAGTTTCAAAAGGTGATAAAATTGGTGATTTAATTGTTCAAGAAAATGAAGATCAAATTAAAACTATAGAATTATATGCTAATGAAGATGTGAAAAAAGTTAATTTTTTTAAAAGTTTATTTTTATCATTTAACTATATGATTTGGGGAGATGTATAAAAAAAAATTCTTTTTAATAGTATTTGAGGGTATTGAAGGTTCAGGTAAATCATTTCAAGCTAAAAAATTATTTAAAAACATAAAAAAAAGGGGTATTAAAGCTTTATTAACTAGAGAACCAGGTGGAATTAAATCTGCAGAAATTATCAGAAATGTTATTTTGAAAGATTACTTCAGAGGTAACAAAAAGAACGAGTTTGACAAATATACTGACACACTTTTATATTTAGCTGCAAGAAATGAGCATGTACAAAAAAAAATATATCCTGCTTTTAAAAAAAAAAAAATTTTAATTTGTGACAGGTTTATAGATTCAACTATTGCATATCAAGTTCATGGAAAAGGGGTCAGTAAAAGTTTTATTGACAATATTCACAAATATATTTTAAAAGGTATTAAGCCAGATTTAACTTTTGTATTAAAAGTCAATATTCTAAAAGCTTTACAGAGGCTTAAAAAAAGAAAAAAAATGAATAGATATGACAATTTTTCAAAAGATTTTTATATTAAGGCTCAAAAAGCATTCCTCAAAATAGCTAAAAGAAATAAAAACAAGTACTACGTTTTTGATAATAGCAGAGATGATAATAAGATTGAAAAAAATATTTTAGATACAGTTCTTCATAAAATTAATTACCGATGACAGCTTCAATAGAAAATAGTACTTGCCTAAAATTATTTGGCTTAAAAAAATACTTTTTAGATTTTGTGGAATTGTACAACAACAATTATTTTCCTAAAGTAATCTTAATATCTGGTAACAAAGGAATTGGTAAATTTACTTTGGCATTTCATCTTGTAAATTATTTTTTATCTACAAAAACTAAATATGAATATGATTTAAAAAATATGATGATAAACAAAGAAAGTGACTATTTCGGCAATATCCTCAATGGTACCAACGAAAATCTTGTGCATATAAAGAATGATAATGAAAAAAAAACCACTATAGATGAAATTCGGAATATCAAAAAAAAGTTTAATTCATCTTTAATGAATAGAAAGCCAAGATTTACAATTATAGATGACGTTGAGTTATTAAGTAAAAATATTGCAAATTCTTTGTTAAAATTTATTGAAGAACCATCAGAAAATAATTATTTTATTCTTGTAAATAATAATAGGTATGAGTTGCTAGAAACTATTAAATCTAGAGCCATTGAATTCAAAATCTTTATTAATAATAATGAAAAAAAAGATATATTAAAAAAACTAATTCAGTATTACGATATAAACATTGATATACCTGAAGATTTCCAGGATTTTGATACACCTGGTATGATTTTAAATCTTGATAAAAATTTAAAAAAATTAAATATCAGTATAAATGATTCATTTTACAATTCGGCTTCAATTTTGTTAAAGGATTATAAAAAAAATAAAAATCAATTTTCTCTTGAGTGTTTAAATTTTTTAATAGAAATTAACTTAAGGAAAAAATTAAATAATTCAGAAAGTGACCTTATTAAATTAATTGATTATAAAAATAATATAATCAAGCTTATACATAATTTTAAAAAATTTAACCTCAGTAGTGGAACTGTATTAGAATACATTAAAGAACACAAAGAATATGCCACATAAAAATTTCTATATTACAACTCCAATTTATTATCCATCTGGCAAACCACATATGGGGCATGCTTATTCAAGTATAGTTGCTGACATTTTTGCTAGATTTAAAAGAATAGATGGATTTAATGTTTTCTTCCTTACGGGAACAGATGAACATGGTTTAAAAATGCAAAGAGAGGCTGAAAAAAACTCAAAGGCAGTTAAGCTTTTTTGTGATGAACTATCCTCTAAATTCAAAGATTTAACTAAAATTCTAAATCTATCTAATGACGACTTTATAAGAACTACTGAAAAAAGGCACTTTAAGTCGGTATTGGATATATGGACCAAGCTTGAGGAATCTAATGATATTTATTTGTCTAAATATAAAGGCTGGTATTCAGTATCTGATGAAGCTTACTATGACGAAGACGAAATTGAAACCAAAAATGATAGTAAAATTTCGAAAGTATCTGGATCAAAAGTCGAATGGGTTGAAGAGGAGTCTTATTTTTTTAAATTATCATCTTGGCAAAACAAACTTTTAAAATTTTATAGTGATAATCCTAATTTTATATTGCCGTCATCAAGAAGAAACGAGGTTGTAGAATTTGTTAAAAAAGGCCTAAAAGACCTATCAGTAAGCCGTACTTCATTTAATTGGGGAATTCCGGTTCCTTCAAATTCTAAACATTTAGTATATGTATGGCTTGACGCATTAACAAATTATTTGAGCGCACTAAATTATCCAAACACATCTGATCAGAAGTATAAAAAATTTTGGCCCGCAAGTGTTCATATTATAGGAAAAGATATTTTAAGGTTTCACGCAATATATTGGCCTGCTTTTTTAATGGCTGCTAAAATACCTTTGCCAAAAAGAGTATATGGGCACGGGTGGATATTATCTGATGATAAAAAAATGTCCAAATCAATTGGAAATATCCTAGATCCAATTGAAATAATAAATAATTTTGGTGTTGATCAATTAAGATATTATTTATCTAAAGAGGTGTCTTTAGGTAATGATGGAAATATATCACTTAAAAACCTTACTAATTGTATTAACAATGATTTAGCTAATAATTATGGCAATCTATGCCAAAGAGTATTTGCATTCATTAATAAGAATTGTGACTCAAAAATTCCTCACTTTAATAAATTAGAAGCAGTGGATATAAAATTAAATAATCAAATCACCGAGACATTATCTGAACTAAGAAAATTAATGGATAATCAAGAATTAAATCAATATCTTAAAAAAGTAATAAATATTTCTTTTAATGCAAATAAATATTTCAATGATCAAGAACCATGGTCATTAAAAGAAAAAAATCCTGATAGAATGAATACAATTTTATATATAATTTTAAATCAAATACGTTCTATAAGTGTACTTTTAAATCCAATAATTCCTATAGCTACCGAAAAAGTTTTATCTGCATTATCAATAGAAAAGTCGGATATTAAAATTGATTCTTTAAAAAATACAAATATTCTTAAAGAGGGAACAGTTCTAAAAAAAACAGACATACTATTTAAAAAAATTGAAAATGATAATTGATTCACATTGCCATCTTGATAACGAAAAAATTCAACACAGAATAAAAGATATAATAAATAGTGCTAATAAATCTAATGTTAAATATATGTTAACTATTTGTACTGATAATTTAAGTTTTGGAAAAATATTAAATATTCTTAAAAGTTATGAAAACGTTTATGGGACATATGGTATACATCCTCATGAAACTAACAATCATAGGGAATTAACCATTGAAAAAATTAAAAAACAACTTTTGAAACATGAAAAGATTATTGGAATAGGTGAGAGTGGTTTAGATTTTTACTACAATCATTCAGACAAAAAAATTCAAAAATCTCTTTTTCTTAAACATATACAATCATGTCAAGAAACGTCTAAACCTTTAATCGTGCACTCCAGGAACGCAGAAAAAGATACTTTGGATATCTTGTTATCTGAAAAAAAAAATAAAAATTTTGATGTTTTGATGCACTGTTTTACTGGCAGCATGGAATTCGCACATAATCTGTTGGATATTGATTGTTATTTTTCTGCAAGCGGTGTTATCACATTCAAAAAAAGCAAAGAATTAGCCAACACGTTTAAATCAATACCGAACAATAAAATATTAGTAGAAACTGACTCACCGTATTTATCTCCCGAACCACTGAGAGGAAGGGTGAATGAACCATGCAACATCATTCATACAGTTAAATTTATTTCGATACTTAAAGAAACAACACAAGATAATGTTGAAAAATTTACAACTAACAACTTTAAAAAACTATTTAAAATAAATATTCAATGACAAAATTCACAATCCTTGGATGTGGAAGCTCACTAGGTTCTCCATGGATTACTAATTATTGGGGGAAGTTAAATAGAAAAAATAAATTAAATATTCGAACTAGATGCTCAGCACACATTAAAAAAGGAGATTTATCAGTAATTATTGATACATCTCCAGATATAAAAAAACAGATATTAGAAAATAAAATTAAAAATATCGACTATGTTTTGTACACTCATGAGCATGCTGACCAAACAAGTGGTATATTTGAATTAAGACCTTTTTTTTGGAAAAATAAAAAGCCAATTAATATTTACGCTGATAAAAGATGTCTGAAAGTATTGAAAGATAAATATGATTACTGTTTTTATGGTGGTGGAGGTTATACTCCAATAATTAAGGGCAATGTTACAAAGAATAATTTTATACTAAAAAAGAAAAATTCAAGAATAAAATTCAAATCTTTTTTAATTAAACACGGCTCTATCAAGGCATCAGCTTATATATTTGAAAAAATTGCATATTTAAGTGATTGCAACGGTATAGATAAAAAAAATTTTAAAGATCTCCTTAATCTTAAATATTTAGTAATTGATTGTTTAAAAATTAACGCACACAGTTCACATTTTAATTTAGATCAAGCTATTAGGATTAGCCTAATGTTAAGTCCTAAAATTACTATTCTTACTAACTTACATACAGATCTTGATTATAATTTTTTAAAAAAAATACTTCCTAAAAATATTATACCTGCCTATGACGGTATTACATTAAATGTTTAGTTTATTGACTGAGAGCTTCTTCAATTGATTTAATAAACTTTTTAGATGTTGGATTAGTCATTGATGCAAAAGTATCAAATACTTTTCCTTTTTTATCAATAATTATTTTATGAAAATTCCATTTGGGGACAGATCCGCTGCCATAACTTTCCTTTGCCCATTTGTAAAAAGGATGTGCATTTTCACCTCTAACAATTTCCTTTTGCGTCATTGGAAAACTAATTCCGAATTTTGCTTCACAAAAGTTTTTTACCTCTTCATTTGTTTCTAATTCTTGATTGAAACTATTCGATGGAACGCCAATTACAATTAAACCTTTGCTTTGGTATTTTTCCCAAATTGTTTGTAAATCTTCATATTGTGAAGTAAAACCGCATTTGCTGGCAACATTTGTTACTACGACAACTTTTTCCTTAAATTCAGACAATTTTAAGTCTTGTCCATCTAAATCTTTGAAAGAATATTCGTATGCAACTTTGATATTTGCATTTACTTTATTAATTCCAAATAAACTTATCATAATAAGTATAATAAAAATTTTTTTCATTTCTTTTTTGATCCAAAAAATATTAAACTATAGCCAAAAATAGTTGATAGCAATGAGCCAAGTAGCACACCTATTTTAACACCATCTGAATATGTCGTTGCATCAGCAAAAGCCAAATTTCCAACAAACAAACTCATAGTAAAACCAATGCCTGTTAAAATTCCTACGCCGTATAGTTTTAACCAATCTGAATTATTTGGCATCTCGGCAAAATTTAATTTTATGGAGATATATGAAAAGACAAATACACCAATTTGTTTGCCAAAAAATAAACCGCATAATATTCCTAAAGGTACAGGATTCATTAAGCTTGCAAAAGTAACGCCTTCTAGAGAAACCCCTGCATTAGCAAAAGCAAAAATTGGCATTATTCCAAATGCTACATAAGGAGAAATTGCGTGTTCAAGTTTTAGTAAAAGTGAGTCGGTGTGTTTTTTTTCACTACTCTTATGAGGTATTGTTAAGGCCAAAAGAACTCCAGCAATAGTAGCGTGTATCCCTGAAACATGCGTAAATTCCCAAAGAAATAGCCCAACTATTAAATATGGAATAAAGTTTCTAATGTTAAACTTATTTAATATTAATAATATAATCAAACAACCTAACATCAATAATAAGTAAAAATACTGAACCTCTCCAGAATAAAAAAATGCAATTATTATAATTGCCCCAAGATCATCAATAATTGCTAAAGCTGTCAAAAAAACTTTTAATGACAATGGTACTCTTTTTCCCAATAAAGACAGAACACCCAAAGAAAAAGCTATGTCCGTAGCAGAAGGTATTGCCCAGCCTTTAAGAGTAACTGGATCTTTAAAATTTATAGCTATATAAATTAGAGCCGGAACTACCATGCCGCCAATTGCTGCTATTATGGGAAGCAAGGCTTGTTTTGGATTTGATAATTCACCTTGAATAAATTCTCTTTTAATTTCTAGTGAAACTAAAAAAAAGAATATTGCCATCAAAACATCGTTTATCCAATGCAGCACACTTAATTTTAAACTAAATATTCCTACTCCCAATTTTAAGTATGAGTTAAGAATATCAAAATAAGTATTACTAAAATCTGAATTGCTTATTATTAAGGCAATTACTGCAGCAAATAGAAGTACTAGACCAGAGGCTGCTTCTAATTTAAAAAACCACTTAAATGGCTTTGAAATATATTGTATCATCTTAAAAATTATGAATTTGAATGTTTCATTATATATACCGGTTTATAATGGAGAGTCCACAATAGAAAAAGTAATAAATAGTGTGCTTAAACTCAGCTACAGTCCTAATGAAATAATAATTATAAATGACGGATCAACTGACAATACCAAAAATATTATCAATAAATACAAAGGTAAAATAAAAATTATTGACAATAAAATAAATAAAGGTCTGGGATATTGCCGCAATCTTGGGATCAAACAATCATTAAATGAAAATGTTGCATCTATAGATGCTGATGTCGAGGTTCATAATAATTGGCTTAAAGATCTGGTTGAATTAAAAGAAAAATATCAAAGTTCTATTTGTGGGGGTGAGCTGATAGAAAAATATATTGATAATAATATGTGCAATTATTGGAGGCATATACATGCAAGACAAAATCCTTTCGGTATTAGGGATATAGAAAATCTTAATCAAGCTCTCGCAGGCTCTAATATATTATTAAACAAAAATGCATGGGAAAGTGCAGGTGGTTATGAAGAAAAATTCAAAACTCACGGTGAGGACTTCACTTTTTGTAATAAATTAAGATCATTAAATTTTAAAATCTCATATAGTTCAAAGGCTAAATGTTATCATTTAAGAAATGATACATTAATGAGTTTGGCTAACGCTTCAAGGAGGGCATACATATACGGAGCAGGTTTAAAAAAACCAACTTTTATGAAATTTGTCCAACGTTCAATAAGACACTTAAAAGGTTTTGTAATCAATTCTATATCTGATTTTTTAAATTTACGTTTTAAATTAATCTATGTAAGTTTTGTAATACTAATAAATCATATAATTAAGGAATTTATCAGTTTCATTAAAAAGAAGCCTGATTATGTATAAAAAGGTTAAAATTAGTTAAATTGTACTTTGTATATTTATTAATATCCAAAAATAATAAAGGAATTAAATCATATGTTGGTTATACGAATAATTTAAAGGAAAGGGTAAATAAACATAATTCTAATAAAGGAGCAAAAAGCACCAAAGGCAGGAAATGGAGATTAGTATATAAAAAAAAATTTAAAGATAAATCAAAGGCAATGAAATTTGAATATTTTTTAAAAAAAAATAAAAAAATGAGGAAAAAAATTAAAGATAATTATGTCTGGTAAACATGTAGTTATTTTCAAAAATGATGCCGTGGGCGATTTAGTTCATAGTCTTAAGGCAATAAATAACATTTGTAATGAAAAGAACGTTGATAAAATCACAATTTATATATCTAAATTAAGTGAAAAGTTTAATTTTTTAATTAACAACCAAAAGATCACTTTTAAGGTTGTAAATTATAATTTATCAATTTTTGAAAAAGTTAAAATATTTTTCTTTATATGTTTTAATAATATATTCAAAATTTATATTTTAGCTCCAAAAAATTTTTACTTTTATTTGCCAATATTTTTTTTGAATACTAAGTTCTATGCACTTTGTGTTGATAACATTAATGGATATAAGAGACCATCAATTTTTTTTAGAAGATTCTTATATAAATATGTAATTAATAATAGGTCTGCTCAATTTAAAAGAAAAGCGACTTCGGAATTGCAAAATGAATTAACAATAAATAAAAATTATATCAATAACAAACAAAATTTAAAATCAAACTTAAGCAATAACTTAAATATATATTTGCCAAAAAATTATATTTTTTTTCATGTAAAAAATAAAACAATAAAAGAACTGGGGTGGGGTATTACTGAACTTAAGTTGCTATTTAAAGAATTTTTAAGGTTTTCTGAAAATGTTGTTCTAACAAAAGATTTAAAATTGGATGATAATACAAAAATTTTCAAAGATAATTTCAATAGTTTTGACTTTAAGACATTAAAATTTACTGATAAATCATCAAAGATTATATTTTTTGATAATATTGATGGAATAGATTTGTATAATACTATTTTACATGCGAAAAAAGTCGTAGCATTTCACGGTATGATGACAAATCTTGGTTCAATTAGAAAACAGAAAGTTTTAGATTTGTTTCATTGTAAAATAGATAACTGGAGTGATTATCGAAACTACAGAAATTCATTTTATGAATTCAAACCAAAATATTTTGGATATGATTTTACAATACCCAGGAAGGATATGAACAAAACGATTAAAAAAATTAAATTTTCTTTTAAAAATGAAAAATAAAATAATTATTAGACTATCAAATAATCTTGGTAATCAAATGTTTATGTATGCAACTGCTTATACTTTTGCGAAAAAATTAAATAGAGACTTATTTATTGATAATGAAACTGCTTACAAAGAAAGGAACAATATTCACAAATACGATTTAGACATATTTGATATTTCTTCAAAAATATCTCCTAATAAATTAAAGTTCTTGGGTCCCTTGGGTTATATCAGAAGAAAGCTTTATAAAAAACTTGATATTATAAATAAAAAAAAAGCTTTTTATATTGAACCAAAAAATAATAATAAACAAACTAATTTTAATAAAAACGCTATGGATAGTAGTTTTAAAAATGTATTGCATGTTGAAGGTCATTTTGAGACTGAGAAATATTTCAAAGATTATATTAACGATATTAAAAAAGAATTTACATTCAAAAAAATAAAAATATTTGAAAATAATAAAATATTACATGATATTAAAAATAGTGAGTCTGTGGCGATTTGCATAAGACAAAATCGTTTTTCAGAAAGAAAAAGACCTATAAACAAAAAAGATAAGGAAAATTCAGATATTTTTGTAGATGATCAAATTAAGTATATTAAAAAATCAATTGATATAATTAAATCAAAAGTAACAAGTCCAAAATTTTTCTTATGGTCTAATGATAATAAAAACCTCGTTAAATATTTTCCAACACATCAATACACTTCTGTATTTACGAATGAAATCGATTTAGATCTTTTTCTTATGTCTCAAACTAAACATTTTATTGTTATACCATCATCATTTAATTGGTGGGGTGCTTGGCTAGGGAGATCTAGCAATAGTATTGTTATACGACCCTCTAATAATCATTTTAGCAATTTTAGAGTTAATAATAATGATTTTTGGCCTAATGACTGGATGATTGTTTAATGTCTGATTTAATAAAACTAGCGCAGCTTTACAAAGCAAATAAATATGAAATGGGCTATATTGATGTATATGAGAACTATTTCAAAGATATAAAAGATAAAAAATTAAAAATTCTTGAAATAGGTATTGATAAGGGTCCGAGTTTAAAAGTTTGGAGTGAATATTTTAAAAATTCTGAAATAGTTGGTCTAGATATTAAACCGATTGACCTTAATATTAAAAATGTTGAACTTTTCTTTGGCGATCAAACAGATCTAAAATTTCTTGCTGAAATTGTGGGTAAATATAAATATTTTGACATTATTATTGATGATGGAAGTCATATTTCAAGCCACGTCATAAAATCTTTTAATTATCTTTTTGATTACTTAAGCGATGGTGGTTTGTATTTCGTTGAAGATTTACATTACTCTTATTATCCTAGATATGGTGGAAGTAGACTTAATCTTAATAAAAAAGGTACGTCGATCAATTTTTTAAAATCGTTAGTAGATTCAGTAAACTACGAAAATTTTGATCGTCCTTTTTATAAAAAAAATAAATTTAACGGTATGATTAATAATATTAATTTTTTTCAGAATATTGCTGTGATTTCTAAAAATCCAAGTAAAATTTATTTGTATAAAAACAAACCTAAAGCATCTTTTTTTGAAAAAACTAAAAAATTTTTTTCTAAATTATTTTAACTTTATTTAAAGCATTGTTTTTAAACAGGTTTGCTTCCTTAATATACCTTCTAACCATTTGAGTTGATTTATGACCTGTCATGGCCATAATACTTCTTTCATCAGCTCCAGATTCAGCTGAAACTGTTGCAAACCCTGATCTCAAACTGTGTCCTGAATAGTTTTTATTATCTATTCCGGCCATTTCTAAATATCTTTTTATTATTAAAACTACCGATTGGTCAGTTAATCTATGAGGTGTTAGTGATGCTCCTTTTGAAAATCTTCTAAAAATTGGCCCTTCTTTAATTTTTGATATATCTATCCATTTCTTTAGGTGAGATACCGGACAATATTCCTTGTTAGAAAAGTAGGGGAGTCCTTTAATCATGCCCTCACCAAATTGGTCTGTTTTCGATCTTCTAAGAATGATTTTTATTCCTTCAGGAACAAACTCAAGATCCTCATAATCTATAGATATCAATTCTGTTCTTCTAAACCCTCCGCTAAAACCGGTTAGGATGATGCTTTTGTCTCTAATTTTTTTAATTTCGTCTATTTTGTCTTCATTTATTACTTTAATAATTGCTTTTAAATGATTGATTAATATTGGTTTTTTTCCTCTTTGAATACTACCTTTTGTTCGCTTTATTCCCATGAGGTTTTCAATAATAACCGGATGTTTTGTATCCAAATAATGTCCTTTATGCTTATGGATCATGCTTATTGACACCAATCTACGCCTTAAAGTACTCATCTTAGCTTCATTACCAGATAAATAAGTAAGATATAACGAGATTATTTTTGGTTCTGTAGGTAAAGATTTGAGGCCATGCTTAGCACAGAAAGCTCCGAAATCCTTAAAATCTGACTTATAAGCTCTTATAGTATTGCTGGCCTTTGAACTTTTAAGGTTGTTTAAAGTTTCTTCATGTAATGCTTTTAGGTCTGTAACTAGTTTGGTCATATCTATTACTATTGATAACAATTAATTATCATTACTAATATAATAGATGATTTTTAAAGTCAAGTGATTAAATATATATCTATGTTTGAGTCTAGAAAAAGAATTGTCATGGATCGAGGTCCCAGCTGGCCAGATTATGATAAAGCAGAGCCATTTATGATTAGATATTATCCATTATTTCGTAAAAGACCCAAGTGGTTCCCTTTCAATATTTTTGTACATCAGATCCTTAAAAGCGACAGAGGCGATTTACATGACCATTATTGGTCTTATTTTACTATAGTTGTTAAAGGTGGATACTGGGAAACTAGAGTAAACGGGACTTTTTGGAGAGGGCCTGGCTATATGGGCTTTAGAAAGGGTACCGACAGACATAGTTTAAAGATCCCAGAAGGTAAATCGGCCTGGACGATAATATTTGTAGGTCCAAATAAAGGTAGTAAAAAGTACGCTAGATATCAAAAAAACCCCTAAAAAAGTGGTGTTTTATAACGAAATAACCCTTATTTTTCAACGTTTTTTGCAATCTATGGGTGTAATTTTTCAAAAAACCAGGTTTTAAGGGATGTATTAGAGCCTATATTAACAAATGCTTAAAATAGGCCTATATATGGCTCTTTAAACGCTATATTCGTATACTGCAATGCTTCGCATTTAATTTTAAGATCCTTAATTTTAAAACTTATAAAACTGATGATTTGGCTTGTTTTTACGTATTATTAAGATTGAATTTTTTGTAAATTGTCGTTTTTACTGCCCTTTTTATAAATATCAATAAATCCTTAATAAATACCTCAATTTTATATTTATTTTATAATTTCAAAATTATTCAATTAAAACAATAATATAAATCAATTACTTAAAGTAATACTTTAATTATTAAGTAAGCATTACTTACTTAATTGAAAAATCTTAATGAAAGGTAAACAACTACGGGAATTGTAATAAAAGACATCAAAGTAGAAGATACGATTACACTTGCAATATTGTCCACTGCCCTCTTTTTTGAATACATAGATCCAACTAAGTACGTAAGGACAGCACTTGGCATTGCAGATTGTATAAGGAGAACACCAGCCATAAAACCAGACAAATCTAAAAATTTAATAAGCGAGAAACCTATTATTGGACCCAATATTACTCTGACAGAACCTAAAATAGCTGCATGTGTCCATGACACAACCTTAAGCCTTGTTAAAGCTACTCCTAAAGACATCAAAACTAAAAATATAGTAGTGTAAGTCAGTAGGAATGTAGTGTTCTCTAAAAATCCGGGGACGTCCCAATCAAAATATAAAAAAAATAAAGATAAAATGATTCCATATATTGGACCATTTTTAACTAAAACTTCTAAAGAAAACTTTTTACTAGCTAATAAAATTCCAATAGTAAAATGGAATAAAATTATTACTGAAGCAATTGCAGAAGCAACACCGAGTCCAGCGGTACCGTATGCGAACAAACAAATTGGAACACCCATATTTCCAGTATTTGGTAAAAACATGGGTGGTAATTCTGCAATTGGATCTTTTTTAAGAAGTATTAAAAAAATAAAACCAATAAATGCAAAAGCAGATAAAATTATAACTGCATAAAGAAAGTACTCAATAAAAATTTCTAAAGTTACTCCGGTTGTTGTAATAGTATAAAATATCATAGCAGGTGTACCTATTGTTCCTGCAAAATCAGTTATGAATTTAGTGTCGAATTTACGATCTCTTTTGCCAATGTAATAACCAACACCAATTATAAAAAAGACCGGAAAAAGAACATCAATAAGTTTGAGATAGAGCTCCATTAAGCTCTTACATCAGATTTTTTTGGTTTTCTCAAGGGTTTATTAAATTCAATTGCCTTTTCAAATTCATTTAATCTTTTATAAATAGATCTTAGTTCAGTGATCCTTGTCCAATTTTGCAAAAATAATGAAAAACTGCTTTGCACTTCTCTAAATGCACTTGATGTTTGTATAAGTATACCAAGAGTCATTGCTCCAGTAAATAAACCTGGGCCCATTAGAACATAAGGTACAATAATCATTGATTGGTTGTACATTATCAACCACAAATCAAAGTAACCGTAATGAAGAAATAATCTATGATAATTAAATTTTATACCTGAAAATAATTCGAGAATGGTTGGTGGCTTAACATAATTTTTTCTATCATCTTCACCATATACAAGTTCTTTTCTAAATGCTGCTTCAACCTTTTGATTATTATATTCTAAACCAGGAAGTTTAATTCCAACCAACCAACTGATTATTAAACCACCTAGACTAGCAGTAAGTGAAACCCAGACCAGAGATCCAGAAATATCTTTAAAAAAAGGAATAACTACATTTGATGACAAACCCCACAATATTGGTATAAATGCAATTAATAGCATTATAGCTCTTACTACTTGAAGTCCTAAACTCTCAACAATTTTAGCAAAATTCATACAATCTTCTTGAATTCTCTGAGATGCGCCTTCAACTTTTGCGTCAATTTTTCTCCAATAAGGCATATATGAAAAAGTCATTGCTTCTCTCCATCTAAATGCCCAGAGTCTTGTGAAATAATTAGTTACTGTATAGATAATTACATAAGGAATTGCCAATTTCATGAATAAAATTAGACCATCATAAAATTCAGATATGTCTCTTTCAGTAGCTTTTTGAAGAAGATCGTAAAATCCCTTGTACCACTCGTTTATTTTAACATCTATCCACGTTTGGGAAAGCAATGATAAAAAAATAAATAGCGCTCCTCCCCAAGACCAAACAAGCCATTTTTTTTCAGTAAAGAAACTTCTCCACATACTAGTCTTTCATAAAGTTATCAGAATAAGATTTAATAATATAATTTACTTTTTTTGAGTCAATGAGTTCAAAGGTAATATTATTTTTTTTTGCATATTTTATTGCCTCATCTTTTGTATCAAACTCAAGTTGAATTTCTGATAATGTATCATCGCTGGACTCCCACCCCATTAGTGGATTGGTATATCCATGTCTAGATTCAAATTTTAAAATCCATTTTTTAGTCTTTCCCTTGCCAGATTGAGTGGCAGTTTTTGACGGGTTATAAATTTTTGCTTTTCTCATTTTTATTTAATTGGTAAACTGCAAATTTCTCCTGAGATTTTTTTATCATCAATTGTTAATTGAAAACTATTAGATCCGTTCCAATATTTTTCATTTATCATAGCTATACCAACAACTTTTTTAAATTTAGGTGAATAAGCCGCTGATCTCAAGAAACCAACCAAGTTATTGGTCTCGTCTGATAATTTGATTTCTTGAGTCAAATTTATTTCGTTTAAATCAATCTTAACACCCATCAACTTTCTTTTGATACCAATAGATTTTATTTTTAATAATGAATTTTTTCCTAAAAAATTAATATCATTATTTAAATTAACATACTTTTCTAAACCACATTCTAAAGGATTATCACCGTTATCCATATCATTACCATAAGATAATAAAGCACCTTCAATTCTTTCAATAGCATTTGGGCAGCCTGGTTTTAAGTTAAATTCATTCCCTATTTTTATGAATTGGTCGTATAATTCTAAACCAGATTTTAAATTATCTATATAAATTTCATATCCTCCTTGTTTAGAAAAACCTGATTTTGAAATCATAAATTTCATATTATTATAATTAAAATATTCAAAATTAAAAAATTTAAGTTTAATAATTTTCTCACCAAAGACTTTTGCCATTAATTTTTCTGATTTAGGTCCTTGTACAGCAAGTGTGGAAATATTAGTTTCAAATACTTTTACATTTAAATTGAAAGATCCTGCTATTCCCTTTGCAAAAAAAATTACATCAGAATCTGCAATACATATTCTCCATTTATAATCCTCGACTTTTAAAATTAATGGATCATTTACCATATTTGCATCTTTATCTATTAATGGAACATAATAACACTTGTTAACTTTTGCCTTTGATAAATCTCTACAAGTCATAAGTTGTATTAGCTTGTATGAGTCGGGACCATAAACTTCTATTTGTCTTTGTACAGATACATCCCATAGCTGTACGTGATTTTTAAGGTGTTCATACTCTTCTTCAACAGATCTAAAAAACGTAGGTAATAACATATGATTGTATACCGTATAACCACCAACACCATATTTTTCCAATCTTGAAGTAAATGGTGTAGTTCTTAACCTTCTTGTTTTTGATATCGAAAATTTTTTCATTTTTTTAAAAAATCAGCAACTTTTTCTCTCATCTCGAATGCATTTTCAAGTATTATCATGTGACCGCAATCTTTAATGATATGTGTTTTTGACCCAGGTATTAACCCTGAAAATTCCTTGCCTTTATCTAGCTTTATCATTTTATCAAGTTCACCAAAAACGAAAAAGGTCGGACATCTAATTTTTTTAATACTATTGATTCCATTTTTATAGTTATTACAAGCGATAAGGTCTATAGCCAAAACTTCACGAATTTCTCTGGATGAATTTAAAATCTTCTGAAGTGGGTTGCCTCCAATAAATTGCTTGGAATATCCATATCCCCATTTCATCATAAGATTTATAGACTCAAAATCTCCTGCATTTGCAAGATCTATTAAAGCTTTATTTACTGGTATTTGATACGAACCAGCAATAAAAATTAAATTTTTAATATTGTTAGGAAATTTATTTACATATTCTATAGCCACCAAACAACCCTGTGAATGACCTAATATTGTTAAATCTTTTATGCCTATAACCTTAACAACTTTATTTAACCATTCAGCCATTTGCTCTATAGATTGAAGTGAAGAACCTTCAGAATTACCATGACCTGGTAAATCTAGTGCAAAAACATTATATCCTTCGTCGGCGAGATATTGGTCTGTTAAAGACCAAACAACATGTGACTGGCCGCTTCCATGTAACAATATGATAGTGTGTTTGTTTTTATCAAAATTTTGACCAACGTCGGAGGAGAAAACTTTTTTATTTTCTACTTCAAAAATCATTTATCTTGCCAATTGGGATTTCTTTTATTTATAAATGCATCTATACCCTCTTCAGCATCAATTTTAAGCATATTCTCAACCATAACGTTGGACGCATAATCATACGCTTCGGATAAGTTCATGTTTATTTGATTATAAAAAGCCTGTTTGCCAATTTTCAATGTCATAGATGACTTCTTGGAAATTTTTAAAGCTTTTTCTAGCACAATTCTCCCAAGCTCATTGTCGTCTACGACTTCATTGATTAAACCAATTTCAGCAGCTTTTTTTGAAGAAATTAGATCTCCGTTCAAAAGCATTTCCATAGAATGTTTGTTCGAAACCGTTCTTGATAAAGCCACCATTGGCGTTGAACAAAATAAACCAATATTTACACCAGGTGTTGCAAATCTAGAAGTTATTCCCGCATAAGCTAAATCACAACTTGCAACTAATTGACAACCAGCTGCCGTAGCAGTACCAGCGACTTCGGCAATTATAGGCTTTGGGTTGTTAATAATTGATTGCATTAATTTAGAACATTTTAACATCACTTTCTTAAAATATTCCCTACCCTTATCAGAATTATTACGCCCTTTTTTTAATTGTTTTAAATCATGTCCTGCTGAAAATGTTTTGCCCTCTGCTGAAATAATAATTACTCTTATAGATTTATCATTTATAGATTTGTCCAAAACAGACTGAATAGCTAACATCATCTCCTCTGACAAAACATTGTGTTGTGACGGGTTGTTTAAAGTAACACGAAGAATACAATCAGAGTGGATTGAAGTTTTAACAAGTTGATTATTCTTAGAATCGTTCATAAATTAATTTATTTTAACCTTAACTTCTTTAGAAAGTGAATTTGATATAAAACAATATCGATGAGCTCTATCTTGTACCTCTTTCATTTTTAAATTATCAACAGAGAAACCCTTAGAAAACTCTACTTTTGGATTAAGTTCAATTTCGGTTACAGACATTAGACCTTTAAGATTTTTGCCCAATTTTGCTACGGCTGTATCTTTGTAGGTTTTTACAGGCCATTTCATTTTAGCTGCTAACGCTAAAAAAGTCATCATATGACAACTACTTAGAGATGCAGCTAAAGTTTGCTCAGGATTAGTATTTAATTCATTTCCTCTCCAATCTGGGGCAGAATCTGCAATAATTTTTGTGTTGGGTGTAAAAGTAATTTCATGTTGATTTGAATACTTGCCTGGAGACATATCTCCATTTTCAAGTTTCCAAATAAGATCAATTGATATTTTTGCCATTTCAGGATTAATTTAAATCTTTTGCTTTTTTTCTCAGTTCAAACTTTTGAATTTTGCCTGTCGATGTTTTTGGCAATTCACAGAATTCAACTTTTTTTGGAACTTTAAATCCTGCTAGTGTTTCTTTACAAAAGGAAATTAACTCTTTTTCGGTAACCTTTTTATCTTTAACAGTCTCTATAAAAGCACATGGAACTTCACCCCATTTTTCGTCTGGTTTAGCTACCACAGCTGCAATAGATACCGACGGGTGTTTTGACAAGGTATTTTCTATCTCAATAGAAGATATATTTTCACCCCCTGAAATAATAATGTCTTTTGATCTATCTTGAATTTTTACATAACCATCTTCATGCATGACTGCTAAATCACCAGTATGAAACCAGCCACCTCTCATTGCTTTATCCGTTGAATTCTTATCTTTAAAATAACCTTTCATTACAACATTTGCTCTTATCATTATTTCACCAATAGTCTTCCCATCTCTTGGAACTTCTTTCATAGTTATTGGATCCATAATTGTTACGCCCTCGGTATTTGGATATCTTACACCTTGTCGTGCTTTTATCTCATTTTTTTTCTCTTCATCAAGATTATTCCAATTATCATTCCAGGCACACTGTGTTACGTGACCATATGTTTCTGTTAATCCATATACATGCATTACATCAAATCCAAGAGCTTCCATTTTCTTAAAAATTATACTTGGTGGAGGAGCACCCGCTGTTAATACAGAAACTTTATGCTTTAATTTTTTTCTTTCGCTTTCAGAAGCTCCAGTTATCATATTTAAAACAATTGGAGCGCCACCAAAATGAGTAATATTATATTTATCTATTAATTCAAAAATTTTTTTTATATCAATATTACGCAAACAAATTGTACGACCATTTAACATAGGTACTGTCCAAGGATAACCCCAGCCATTACAATGAAACATGGGAACGACAGTTAAAAAATTTAATCTATTTGGCATATTCCAAGCAGCTGCACTACCTGTTGACATTAAATATGATCCTCTATGGTGATAAACCACTCCTTTTGGATTTCCGGTTGTACCGGAAGTGTAACTTAACGATATTGCTTGCCACTCATCATCTGGCATCTTCCATTCATAAGTATCATCACCTGTTTTTAAAAATGTTTCGTACTCTAAGTCACCAATTTTTTCTGTTTTTGATTTATCAGCATACTTATCGACAATATCAATTATAGTAATTTTGTTTTCAATAGATTTTAATGCTTTTTTAACTTCTTTGTGGAGCTGTCTATCTACAACTAAAACTTTAGCATCGCTGTGATTTAAAATATAAGCAATAGTCTTTGCATCTAATCGAATATTTATAGTATTTAAAACAGCGCCAGTCATAGGAACAGAGTAATGAGCCTCAAAAATTTCAGGAGTATTGAAAGATAAGAAAGAAACTGTATCACCTTTTTTAATTCCAATTTTTTCTAAAGCACTCGCAAACTTTACGCACCTATTATAAACCTGAGTCCATGTGTATTTTCTATCCTCGTAAATTAGCGCTTCATATGTTGGGTATATGTCTTTAGCTCTTTGTAAGAATGATAGCGGTGTTAGTGGTACAAAATTCGCTTTATTTTTATTTAGATTTGTTTCGTAATGACTCATTATCAATTAAAATTAGATTTCATCATAGTGTCACTGCCTGTAATAGCTGATAAATAATGGCTCTGAACTCTTGGAAGGATTTTATCAAAGTAATATTTCGCAGTATTTATTTTATCTTCATAAAAAGTTTTATTTTCATTGAGTTTTGAATGGCTTACCTTCAATATTTTTAACCAAGAGTGAGCGAGAGCTATATATCCAAGAACCTTTAGATAATCATTACAGGCTGCGCTTACATCGTCTTTTGATGATTTGTTTTTCTCACCAAGCCATAGTGTAAAATTATTTAATAATTCTAAATACTTAAAAAATTTATCAGCAAATAAAGAAAGTTTATTCTCCTTTGCAAAATCTTTTACTTCATTTGAAAGTTGAGCAATATACTTTTCAAAAATTTTGTTATTTAAAATTTTTCTATAAACAAGATCAATAGCTTGAACAGAATTTGTGCCTTCATAAATAGGTGTTATTCTATTATCTCTAAATAATTGTTCGATTCCTTGATCCTTAGTGTAACCATAACCTCCAAAGACTTGGATTGCATCATTTGTTATTTCCATTCCAATATCAGTAAAAAAGGATTTAATTATAGGAGTCATTAAAGCAACTATTTCGTCAGCATTAGTTTTTATTTTTTTATCTGGATGGTTTAAACTAACATCTATTTGCTGAGAAACCCAAAAGGCTAAAGATCTCTGGCCTTCAATTAAAGATTTCATGTTCATTAAGCTTCTTCTAATATCTGCATGCTTAATAATTATATCTGCCTCTCCGTTCTTGCTATTATTTGCCTTGCCTTGTTTCCTCTCTTTTGCATAAGCTAACGCGTTTTGATAAGCTGTTTCAGAAATACCAAGACCTTGAATACCTACAACTATTCTCTCTAAATTCATCATTGTGAACATGGAACTAAGTCCTTTATTTTCTGGTCCAATCATAAAGCCTGTTGCTTCATCAAAATTCAAAACACAAGTTGGAGATCCTTTAATTCCCATTTTAGTTTCTATAGACGCTGTGTTAACACCATTTCGAGGTCCGACTGAACCGTTATCATTAACAACAAATTTAGGAACTAAAAATAAGCTAATTCCTTTTGTTCCCGGTGGTGAGCCAGGTATTCTAGCTAAGACAAGATGGATAATGTTTTCTGTTAAATCATGGTCTCCTGAAGTAATAAATATTTTTTGACCTGAAATCTTATATGAGTTATCTTTTTGTTTAACAGCCTTAGTTTTTAATAAACCTAGATCAGTGCCACAGTGAGATTCCGTTAAACACATCGTCCCACTCCACTTACCCTCAACCATTTTTGGTAAATACTTATCTTTTATTTTCTGATCTGCATGATGAAGAATGCAGTTATACGCACCTATACTCAATTCACTATATAACTTAAAAGATAAACTAGCTGATGAAAGCATTTCCTCAAAAAAAGTACTTACTGTTTTTGGCATACCTTGACCGCCATATTTGGGGTCGCAAGATAAAGAGGTCCAGCCGTCTTCAATGAATTTTTTATATGCCTCTTTATAACCTGGTGGTGATCTAACAATACCATTTTCATAAACGCATGGCTTTTCATCACCTATTTTAGCAAGCGGTAAAATAATTTGCTGATTAATTTTTGCCGCCTGTTCTAATATATCTTTTACTAAATCAGAATTAATTTCTTTGTATTTATCAATTTCATTATAGTTTTTATTGTCTTTAAGATTGTTAAATAAAAACATCATTTCGTCTACTGGTGCGTTATAAGTTGTCATTTAATTTATTAATGGTTTACTTGTTTTTAAAGTATGTACAATTCTATTTTGCGTTTTATCTGTTTCTAAAAGTTTCATAAAACTCTCAAGTTCTAATTTATACATCTGTTCTTCACTTATTTCCTTACTTAAATTAGTGTCTCCTCCACTCAAAACATTGGCTAATTCTTTACCTACTATCATACCATGATCAAGTATTTTTTTGCTATTATATAATTCATCAAGTACTTTTTGCATTTTTTTCCTTACTTGGTCGCCTGATAATTTAAATTTACATTTAACGGGGGGTTTAAAATTTTTGTTTTGTTCAATATAAGCTCGTGCCATAGGCAATAGATTGTTCCTGTTAATTATAACTTCGTGATTATCATCTAAAAATAAAAGAGGTTTTGCCTCAAGAGGAGATGTGGCTGTTTTTGCATATCCTATTATATCAAAAACCTTTAAAGGTGCAAAATCAGGATCATTTTTGGCTTCATCTGTTTGTGTCCATCTCCATAAAAGTTCTTTACATCCACCACCTGCTGGTACCAAACCAACTATAGTTTCAACTAATCCCATCACTATATTAGTATGTGATACAACATAATTACTTTGCAGCAATACTTCTTCACCACCACCGAGTGATAAACCAGAAGGTGCAGAAATTACTAATTTGTCACTATATTTTAAATGTTCGCAGGTTTTTTGAAAATATTTTATAAATTTTTCAACAGACTTAAAATCTCTCTTTTTAACAAACTCCATTACATAATTTAAATTAACACCAGCGGAAAACTGCATACTCTCATTTATAATAATTAATGGTTTGTCAGTAGCTTTCATTAGAGCATCCATAGAATTATAATCTAATGCATTTGCTTTAGTATTAAATTCTACAATATTAAAATCACTAAATCTGTAGATTTCAGCGGAGTCGTTTATATCAATTTTTGTTACAGCTTTTTTTACTTTTCCCAGAGTTTCAATATCTGTATATTTTTGCCTTTGATCATAAAACTTTTTTATATTTTTATTTTTCAAATTTTCTAAAAATGGATTATTTTTTATATTACCGGTTTTTTTAAAAAAGTTATCTAATCCAATTTCCTCTAGCATTTCAAAAGGACCCATTGCCCAATTGAAACCAAGTCTTAATGCTTCGTCGATATCGTTATATTCTTTTGTAATTTGAGGAACTAATGAAGAAGAATAAATAATTATTTTTGAAATTACTTGCCATGCATAATTTCCATACTTGTCATCCCTGTTAATTAAGTCCAATAAGTTTATTTTATCAATTTTAAGATCAACTTTTCTCGCTGTTGAATAAGTATTGCTTTTTATATCGAGAGCTTCCAAAACTTTTTGATTATTAACTTTATTCATTCTATAAAAGCCACCCTTGCCTTTTCTGCCAGTATAACCAGTATCAATTAATTTATTAATTATTGGTATACCATCAGTTAGCTTTTGAAATTCATCTTTCTCAGGGAGTTCTTTTTTAAAACTTTTTAAAACATCTGACATTAAATCGATTCCGATCAAATCATATAAAGCAAAAACGCCTGTTTTAGGTATACCCATGGGTCTACCAAACACTGCGTCTGCTTCCTCAATTGTTAAATTCATTTTAATTGCCTCCGTCATTGCTATTTGCATTGCGTATACCCCTATTCTATTTCCAAGAAAACCGGGGGTGTCACCACAAATTATTACACCTTTGCCAAGTTTTTTTTCACAGAAGTCTTTTAGTAAATTAATTTTATTTTGATCGTTTGAATTTTCCCTAACAATTTCTAATAGACCCATATATCTAACTGGATTAAAAAAGTGTGTTATACAGAAATCTTTTTTATCAGCATTATCCATTTTTTGAGAAAGTATTTTAAGTGGAATTGTTGAGGTGTTTGAAGAAATGACAGAATCTTTTTTTCTTGCTTTTAAAATTTTTTTGTAAATTTCATGTTTGATATTAATTCTTTCTACAACAGCTTCTATTATCCAATCAGCATCAGCAACATTATCAAAATTATCTGTAATATTTCCTGTTTTTAAATTTTGAATTTTTGAACTTTCGAAAAGCAACGGTGGACGAGATTTTAAAATTCTCTCTTTTGCTTTTTCAGCAATTTCTGTTTTTAAATCCAAAAGTACAACAGGTATATTTGCATTACATAAATGAGCAGCGATACCACTGCCCATTGTTCCTGATCCAATAATTACTACTTTTTTTATTTTCATAAATGGTCGGGGCGGCAGGATTTGAACCTGCGACCCTCTGGTCCCAAACCAGATGCGCTACCAGGCTGCGCTACGCCCCGAAATCAATAATTTATACTTATATATACGCTATGATAGTTGCAATAAATAATTAATTTAATTATAAAACTTTCTTATTAAATTAACTACCCGCTTAGCGTCATTTAGAGGCATATAAGGATATAAAGGCAGACTTAGGCATTGTTTGGCCCAATTTTCAGAATTTTTCAAATTTATCTTTTTAATTTTATTCTTTAATGCTGGTGCTTTATTTAAACTGTAAGGGTAATGATACTGAACAGGAACTTTATTTTTTAACAAAAAATTTGCCAATTTTTTTCTTTTTTTAATTCTAATAACATATAAATGTCTCGAAGATCCTGGTTTTGATGAGGTTAATTTTACCTCTTTTATAGTTGATAATTGCTGATCATAAAAAGATGAAATCATTCTTCTATAATCATTATGTGAATGAGTAAATTTAACCTTTTCAAGCAAAATAGTTGCTTGCAAAGTATCGAGTCGACTATTCAAGCCCTCATATTGGTGAATATTTTTTTTAATTGCACCTAGATTCCTAAGAAAATAAATTTTATTAAATAATTTCTTATTGTCAGTGGTTAAAATGCCTCCGTCTCCGTAAGCGCCTAAGTTTTTTGAAGGATAAAAACTATAACAAGAAATATCGGCAAACTTATGATTAGTTTCTTTTTTACAACATTTTATAAATGAAGATTTTTTACAATCAAAACAACTAAAAGCAAAATGGGATTGCGCACTGTCTTCAATGATATATCTACTACGTCCTACGATTTTACGAAGTTTCTTTATGTCAACTTTCTGACCATACAAGTTAACAGGTATAACTACTTTAGTATTTTTTGATATTTTTTTTTTAACACTATTTAAAGATATCAAGCCGGTATTGCTATCAATATCTGCAAATATAATTTTATTATTATTCAAAGCAACACTTAATCCGGTTGATATATATGACATTCCGGGGATAATAACTTCGTGATTTGATTTTAAATTTAATGATTTGAGCGCAAGTATTAATGCATCTGTTCCTGTTGCGCATCCTACTGCATACTTAGATTTTGATAATGTTGAAAATTTCTTTTCAAATTTATTAACATTATTTCCTAAAATAAAATCCTTTTTTTTGACTGTATCAAGTATTGATTTATTTATTCTTTTTTGAATTTTCTTATTGAAAGGATTTACATCAGTGAATTTCATAAATTAACATAATTTTTTTAATATTTTAGTTATATTTAAATTTAGATTATTATTAAATATATTATTTCTTTTATCACTTAAAGACTTGTAAATATAATTTACTAGAACAGATAGTGGTTCACTTAAATCTAAATCTGGCACCTCTAGATTATATTCATTATTATTTACCCGTTTCTTTTTAAAAATTTTAATTTTATAAATCGGTTCATTTTCATCACAATAAACAATAGCCTTCTTAAATTTAAATTTTATTAGCCTTATTTTTGAAGGTGAAATCCAGGTATTTTTTAAAAAAACATTAATATTATTTTTATATGATAAACTTAGATAGGCTGTGTCTGCTTGATTTTTGCTTACTGTTTTAAATTTACGTGACTCATATCTGTATGGTATTCTGTTTAAGAGAAAATGTAATATGGAAATATCATGCACTGTCAAATCCCAAACTACATTGCAATCTTTCCTAATAGGGGCCTGTTCTCTAAAAGACTCAATTTCTATTAGATTACCAAATTTTTTTTTATCAATTAATTTTTTTATATACTTTACAGAACCCGAAAATAAGAAAGGGTAATCTACAAATAAAAGAACTTTATTTATTTTAGCAAGATTTTCAAGAATTTTTACCTCTTTAATTGAAAGTGAAAGTGGTTTTTCAACTAAGACATTAATTTTTTTTTCTAGAGCATATTTTGCAATTTTAAAATGAGTTTTTGTTGGAGTTGAAATTACAACTAAAGAAATATTAGATTTATTTAAAGACAGTTTGTAATCAGTTCCAATTTTTGCAAGTGGAAAATCTCTTCTTGCATTCATTAAATTTTTTTTAGATATGTCAATTATTGAAAATAAATTGAAGAAATTTGAATTTTGAAAATTTCTAGCTAATTTTGGCCCCCAGTAGCCATAACCAATAATTGAAACCTTGAATTTTTTCATACTCAAATTTTTCTTAAAAGTTTAGCAGGTGATCCTGCGTAAATACCTTTTACATTTATATTTTTAGTAACTGTTGATCCCGCGCCAATTACAGTTCCTGAAGTTATTGTTACTGGTAACAAAGTTGAGTTTGATCCAATCACAACATCGTTTCCTATTTTAGTTTTTTTAAAAAATTTTGAATTTCTTGTTATTTTACCTTTTTTTAGATCATCATTAGTAAACATAACGCCGTGTCCGATAAAGGAATTTTTTCCAATTGTAACATTTGAACAAATAAAACTATGGCTTTGTATTCTAGTGTTATCTCCTATTAATGTATTATTTTGAATCTCAACAAAAGGTCCAACGAAAACATTGTTTCCAAATTTGGACCCATATATATTTACAGGTTTAATAATTTTACATCCTTTTCCATATTTGAGATTTATAATTTTCGAATTTATACTTTTCATTTCATTACTCCATCCATTTCAGTATTTTTGGAACATCTCTATCGAAAGATTTTGAAATAATATAATCAGCAACCTTTTGACATTCAAAAAGGTCAAAGTATTTTTTTCTTCCATTCTTTGCAATTTTTATTCTTGATGAGTCATTTGATTTATAATAATTAATTTTATTTGCTAAATCCTGAAGACCAGAATAAAAAACCACTTCATTATTGCTAAAAAAGTTATTTAGCTTAGTTTTTTTGTCAATAAAAGTTAAAAGTCCATTGCCTATTAACGATGCAATTCTGTTGCTAGTCAAATATTTGAGTGGTTTGCCTCTAGTAAGATTAAGCGCCATTTTAGAGTTTACAATAACTTTATAAAAATCATCTGCCCAGACAGGTTCTCGATTCTTGTATCCATAAATATCAAAAATGATATTAGGACATTCTGTTATTAAATCAGTTATAAAATTGTGCCTCTCATCGACTTTATCTCTTTTTAATTTTCCTCTATTTACCCCATGACTCATTGAAAAAAAAACATCGCAGATTTGATTTTTGTTTTCATATATTTTTAATTTTTCAATATTTTTGTCAACTGGAATTGGAAGATAATGAAAGTTATTTTTTTTATTTAAAAAATCTAATGTAGATGGATGCGTGGTTATGAAATTCGATTTTATAAAGTTATCGTATTTTAGTAATTTTTTTCGATTAGAATCAAAGTCTGGACCTGTATCTGCCAGATGATCTTCGAACCATTGGGATATAACTGTATTTTTACTTAAGTCCTTTATCTTTTCTAAAGTTTCATTCTCAATATCATAAGAATGACCGAGTAAAATAAGGTCTGGTTTATAGTTTTTTGCAGTTTCATATATCATGGTATTTAAATAGCTCTTGCCCTTAAAATCTCTAAAACTTTTATTAAATTTGCCTACATCCCTATCACTTAAATTTATAACGTCATGCCCATTTCTAATAAAACCATTAGCTAACTTTTTAGCTATTGATATGTAGTAAAGTCTATTGAATTGTCTGTTACCAAAATTGGATATATTTAAAATTTTCATGTTAGATAAATTTCTGTTTATAAAAATATGTTTTTCATTAAAAATTTCATCACGCAAATAATCTAAAATTTTAGTATTTTTTTTAATTTCGTGGAAAACATTGTTAAGTGATTTTTTTTGTAGATCTTCTCTTAATTTTTTATTTGTTATTAAAAGTTTGATTTTTTTAAAAATTTCATTTTGATTAATTCGATTTAAATATACCCCATAAGGTATTGTCTCTGGTAAACCGCCCTTTCTTGAAAGAATTGTCGCACAACCTCTTGAAGCAGCTTCTAATGAAGTTCTGCCGAAGGGTTCTTCCCAATGAGATGGCACAACGGAAATACTGGATTTTTTATATATATTCATTGTTTCATCATGAGTAATCCATCCTAAATGAAATAATCTGTTGTGTTTAAAATTATATTTTTCTCTAGGTTCATCACCTATAACAATGCTTTTCCAATCCTTATATTTTTTAAGTATTTTAATTATAGCTTTTCCAAAAGTGTCATAACCTTTGGAATGATTTAATTTACCGACAAAAGTTATTAGTTTTTCTTTTTTTGGAAGCTTACTAATCTTGTTTATTGAAGGATAAACAACCTGACAAATTTCATGGTTTTTGATGTCTAAACCTTCAAAAAATTTTTCTTTTACCCAGTTACTTACAAAAATAATTTTGCTACAAATTTTAATTAGTTTTTTCCGATCTCTTGGTGTGACAGCGCCTCGCAAAGATTGTGGATTATTGTGAATTACTAGTATGTACTTATTATTAGGAAGATATTTTTCAATATGAAGAATGTATGAAGGTCTATTATGTATTTCTATTATTGAAAAATTTTTTTTTTTTAAAACATCAATAAATTTATTTACATATTGAAGATTATTACTTTGAATACCAAATTTGGAAAACTTTAAATTTATATATTTAAAATTATTAAAGATTTTATTTGTATGATTTGTAAAACCAAAAACAGTAGTATTTTTTTTATACCTACTATTTTTTGAGAAATCTTTCACCCATATAGATGCGGAACCTGCGTTATCTTTAATAAATTGATCCTTATAAGGAAGAAGAATCGCAATTTTTCCAGGCATCTTATTTAATATCCTTTTGTCTCTTTTGATTTAATATCTTTAAATTTGCCGACTGCTTCTTTTGCGCCTGCAGACATAAATCTTTGATCTGAACCAACTGTTACAAGTTGAAAACCTTTTTTTATCATTTTGTCAGCATAATTAGCTTTCATATTGTGTATTCCTGCAATTATATTATTTTTTTTAGCGTGCTCTAAGATTTTCATTATTGTGTCATAAACTTTATCGCCCTCGGGTTTATCAAAACTTGGTTCTTCTCCTATAGCTAAGCTAAGATCTGCTGGTCCAATATAAATACCATTTAGCCCAGGTGTAGACATTATAGAGTCTAGATTATCTAGTGCTTCTTTAGTCTCAATCATCGCAAATTTTAAAATTTCATCATTTGCGTATTTTCCGTAATCAGGTCCACCATATAAAAGACCTCTGATTGGTCCAAAACTTCTATACCCTTTGGGTGGGTACATGCATGCTTGTACAAACTTTTCAGCCTCTTTTCTATTACTTACCATTGGACATATAACTCCATATGATCCGGCATCAAGAATTTTCATTATTTGGCCAGGCTCATTCCAATTTACTCTAGCCATTGGTACAACATCGGTAGTAGAAATTGCTTGTAACATTTGTAATGCATTTGGGTAATCAACTACACCATGTTGCATATCAATCGTGAGAGAGTCCCAATTTTGATGAGCCATTACTTCTGCTGAAAAAGAATTAGGTATTTGTAACCACCCATTTATTACAGCTTTTCCTTCAGAAAAGATTTTTTTTAATTTATTTTTTCGCATTAATTAACCAGAAAGGCCAAGATGAGTATATTTAATATTCAAATAATCCTTTATACCAACTGAACCACCTTCTCGACCATATCCAGTTTGTTTTATACCGCCGAAAGGTGTCTCTGCTGTGGCAACTACCGGGGTGTTTACAGCCACAACACCTGTTTCTAGTTGCTCCGAAGCTTTAAATGCTTTTTCCATAGAGTTTGTACAAACATATCCTGCTAAACCACAATCATGTTTGTTTGCTCTTTTTATCACTTCATCAAAATTTTTAAAAGTTGTTATAGCAGTTATTGGTCCGAAAGGTTCTTCTGTCATTACGGTAAAATCATCTTTAACATTATCAATTATAGTAGGTTCATAAAAATAACCTTTGTTAAATCCTGCTGGTCGTTTACCACCATAAAGAACTTTTCCGCCCTCTTTTTTTGTTTTTTCTACTAATTTTTCAATTTCTTCCAATCTTTTTTTTGTTGTAATCGGTCCAAGATTAACACCCTCTTTCATTCCATCGCCAAGTTTAAGTTTTTTAGTTTTTTCTACAAATGTTTTTGCAAATTCATTTTTTTTGCTTTCATGGATATAAAATCGGCTTGGCGAAATACACACTTGGCCATTATTTCTATATTTTGATGTAATTGCCATATCAGTAACTTTGTCAATATTAGAATCCTCAAAAACAATAAAAGGTGCATGACCACTTAGCTCCATAGTAACTCTTTGAACTTTGTCAGCTGCTTTTTTTAAAATTAGTTTTCCTACTCTTGTTGAACCAGTTATTGAAACTTTTTTCACAATATTTGAAGAGATTAGTTCATTTGATACTTCTTCTGGATCTCCTGATAAAAGATTAACAACACCTGGGGGTATACCTGCGTCATTCATAATATTCATTAATTCCATAACTGCGCCAGGAGTTATTACATCAGGTTTTACAATTACAGAACATCCTGCGGCTAATGCTGTTGAGATTTTTCTTGAAGCCAATATGATTGGAAAGTTCCAGGGTATAAGTGCTGCCACAACCCCAACAGGCTGATAAATAACTTGAACTCTAGTATCTTCAAATCTGCTTTCAACTGTTTGACCAAATATTCTTTTAGTTTCTTCTGCGTTCCATTCAAAAATATCAGCACCACCGCCTACTTCACCTTCACCTTCAACTAATGGTTTGCCAACTTCTAATGCTAACCATTTTGCTAATTCTTTTTTTCTTTCCCGCATTAAGTCAGCTATTTTTCTAATTTTGTATGATCTCTTCCAGGCAGGAGTTTTTTTCCAAACTTGGAAACCCTTTTCGGCTGATTTAAGTGCTTTTAAAACATCTGCTTTTGTTGCTTTTGATGCCTTACCAATGAGCTCTTCGGTTGCTGGGTTTATAACGTCGTATGTTTCTTTTTTTTCAGAAGGCTGCCATTTTCCATCTATGAATTGACCAAATTTTGAATACATTATTTAAATTTATATTGCTTAAAAGTACAATATTTCCTAGGGTTCACTTTAATTAATTTATGAAAAAAATTCAACTAACTTGTGCACACGCTATTGTGAAATATCTAATATCACAAAAAATATTAGTCGATGGTAAGAAATTACCTCTGTTTGCAGGCGCTTTTGGAATTTTTGGACATGGAAATGTGGCGTGTCTTGGGCAAGCTCTAGAAGAAAATAAAAAAGACCTTCCAACTTGGAGAGGTCACCATGAACAAAATATGGCTTTAACAGGAATAGCTTATGCTAGAGCGAAACGAAGAAAACAAATTTTTGTGGCTACTAGTTCTGTTGGCCCTGGATCAACCAATCTATTGACAGCTGCTGCAGTAGCAATGAGCAATAGATTGCCAATACTTTTTTTACCTGGGGATACGTATGCTAATAGAATGCCCGATCCAGTTCTGCAACAAGTTGAGCATTTTAACAATCCTAATATTACACAAAATGATGCTTTTAAATATGTAACTAGATACTTTGATAGAATAACAAGACCTGAACAAATTTTGCAGTCTTTACCAAATGCTATTCAAACAATGATTGATCCTGCTGATTGTGGACCTGCGTGTATTTCTTTATCACAAGATGTGCAGGGTGAAGTTTTTGAATATCCTGATGAATTTTTTAAAGAAAAAGTTTATTCAATAAGAAGACCAAGGCCAGATGATTATCAAATAAAAAAAGCCGTGGAAACAATCAAAAAATCCAAAAATCCAATCATTATTTCAGGTGGGGGTGTTTTTTATTCTGATGCGATGAAAGAATTAAGTGAATTTGCAAAAAAACATAATATTCCAACTGCTCAAACTGTAATGGGCTATTCAACAATGAAAAAAGATGATCCATATTTTTTAGGAGCAATCGGTGGTTTTGGAGGTAAGGCTACAAATAATTTTATGAAACAAACAGATATGGCAATAGCTATCGGAACTAAGTTAGCTGACTTCACAACCGGATCTTGGTCAAATTTTGAAAATCCAAATTTTAAATTGGTTTCAATAAATGTTTCTAGATTTGATGCAAATAAACACATGGCGGAATCTGTAGTTGGTGACGCAAAAGTTTCACTTTTGGATCTTTCAACTGCTTTAGGTAATTGGCGAGCACCAGATGATTGGTATAAAAAATCAAGAGAAGCACTAAATTCATGGAATAATTATTTAGATAAAGAAAGTGGTCCTACAAATCAAAAATTGCCATCCTATGCACATGTGGCCGGAGCAATTTATAGAAAGTCAGACCCATCTGATATTGCTGTAACAGCTGCAGGTGGTTTGGTTGGTGAAGTTCTACAAGTCTGGAGACCAAGAGAACTTAACACTCATGAAACTGAATGGGGCTTCAGTTGCATGAGTTATGAAATTTCAGGAGCATTAGGAATTAAAATGGCAAATCCTAAAAAAGAAGTAATTGCATTCGTTGGTGATGGTTCTTACCTGTTGTATAATTCTGATATTTATAGTTCTGTAATTACAAATCATAAATTAATTATAATTGTTTGTGATAATGGAGGTCATGCTGTTATAAACCGTTTGCAGCTTTATAAAGGCGGTAAAGAATTTAATTGCTTATTTGAAAGTTCTAAAGTTGAAAATATTAAAAATATAGATTTTGCAAAGCATGCAGAAAGCTTAGGAGCAACTGGTGAAAATGTAAGTTCTGTAAGTGATCTTGAGGCTGCTTTCGTAAGGGCAAAAAAATCTAAATCTACTTACGTAATTTCAATTAAAACTGATGGTTATCAATGGTTAGAGGGATCAGCTTATTGGGAGAGCCCTACTTTGCAGAAAACTTCAACAAAAGAGAATGAAAAAGCTCTAAAAGAACATCTTGAAGGCAAGTCTAAACAAAGACAAGGTGTTTGATTTAAATGCAAAAAGTATTCAAAGTCGGTCTTATTGGTTGTGGCCATATAGCCGAAACTTATTTCAGGGGCCATAAATACTTTAATAATTTTAGAATTATTAAATGTGCCGATATTGAACACTCAGCAGCAAAAAAATGTGCATCTGTTTATAAAATAAGTGCAGTTAGCGTTAAAGATATTCTTAAAGATAAAGAAATTGAAATAATTTTAAATCTTACAATACCAAAAGCACATTTTGAAGTTTCAAAAAAAGCGCTTTTAAATAATAAACACGTTTATACAGAAAAACCCATGGCTATTGATGTCGAGGACGGAAAAGAATTAGTAAAAATTGCAAAAAGAAAAAAATTATATATTGGTAACGCCCCAGATACTTTTCTTGGTGGAGGAAATCAAAAATCAAAAGAATTAATAGAAAAAAATCTAATCGGTAAAATTATCTTAGGAAATATTATTTTTGCTTATCCTGGAGTTCAATCTTATCATCCAAATCCAGAACCTTGGTTTGCAAAAAAAGAAGGTGGTCCAGTTATCGATATGGGTCCATATTATTTAACAGCATTAGTGAATTTGCTTGGTCCTGCCAAACAAGTTTGGGGAAGTTTGATGTGGAATAAGAAAAAAAGGGTAATTGGTATTGGTCCTAGGAAAGGAAAATCTATAAAGGTACTTTGTCCAACTACTTATCTTGGAACAATATTTTTTAAAAATAAAACAATAATAAGGTTTACTCTATCTTTTGACGTAATTGCACATCATAGAAACCATATTGAATTATATGGAGACAAAGGATCAATTCTAGTACCAGATCCAAATATGTTTGGTGGATCTGTTTTTACATGTAAAAAACTAGGTGGTTATTGGAAGGAACACAAAACGAATGAAATGCCGTTAGGAAAAATAAATATTCGACAAAAAAGTCTAAGGGCTAACGAAGCACCAATAAATGCAAATTATAGAGGAGTTGGATTAGCAGAGATGGCGTATTGTATTCAAAATAAAAAAAAACATAGATGCAATGGTGAACTTTCACTTCATGTGTTAGACATAATTAAATCAATTATGCACGCAGCAAAAATAGGTAAACGAATAAATTTAAAAACATCTTGTCAAATACCAAAATTATTTTCTAACAAAGAAGTCAATAAAATTTTAAAATAAATTTTGCCTCCCTAATAACGCGGCTCCTCTCACGCCGCTTGCATCACCATATATAGGTTTAAGAAAAACTGTTTTAAGATTTTTTTCATTTAAATATTTTGCTGAAATATTTTTTAATTCATCTAAAAAATCTATTTCATTTGAGACACCCCCACCGAAAACTATGGCATCAGGATCGATTGTTGTAATTATTATTACCAAGCTTCTAGCTAAATTTTTTTTATATTCATTAATAAAATTAACTGCATCAACATCTTTAGTTCTATATTTGGCAAAAATATCTTTAGCAGATAATTTTTTTTTAAATAATAAATTAAAATTTTTTTCTATTGATTTACCTGAAAGAAAACCTTCAATTCTTTGGGAAAAATCAAATTGGCTTTTATCATCTATGTTAAACTTTATTTCTTTTAATGGCATTTGATTCAAGCTCCACTCACCACCTAAGCCGTTTGCACCTGAAACAATTTTTTTATTTATTACTAAACCACCACCACAACCTGATCCTAAGATTATTCCAAAAACACAATTATAATGTCTTGCTGCTCCATCTAGTGCTTCTGATAAACTAAAACAATTTGCGTCGTTCTCAGAAAAAATATCATTGTCGATTTTTTTTTTAAGCTCATTTATTAAACTTTTATTATTTAGCCATGTTGAGTTATGGGCATTTTTAATCAAACCAGAGGAACTATCAAGATTGCCTGGGTGGCAAATACCAACAACAAATTTTGAACTATATTTTTTTTCTAATTTTTGAATAATTTCAACTATTAAATTTATTGTTTGAGAAATATCTTTTGGTGTTTCAGATCTATTTCTTTCTAGTTCTTTATTATTATTGTCTAACAAAACATATTCGATTTTAGTAGCACCAAGATCTATTCCAATTTGCATTAATTTTTATTTGTTCTATCAATTTCTTTAAGTTCTACTTCAAGCTTATCAAGCTCTTCACCGCCCGCCATCATACCTAATAATTTTTCTCTTGAAAGATCCTTTTTATCAAAAGTACCCATGCTTTTACCTCTATTTAAAATTGTAAAACTATTTCCCACTGGATATGCATGATGCACGTTATGCGTAATTAGAATAACACCTAATCCAGAGGCAGCTGCTTTTACTATATATTTTAAAACTACAGATGCTTGGTGAACACCAAGAGCTGAGGTGGGTTCATCAAGAATTAAAACTTTTGCTCCAAAATAAATTGCTCTTGATATAGCTAGGCATTGTCTTTCTCCGCCTGACATTGTGCCGACTGCTTGAGATGGATCTCTTACATCTATACCTATTTGGCCCATTCTTTCTGAAGCAATACTATTAGCTTTATTGACATCAAAAGTTTTAAAAGGACCAAAACCTTTCATTGGTTCTCTGCCCATAAAAAAATTTCTAGTCACGCTCATCAAAGATACAAGCGCTAAATCTTGATAAACTGTTGCTATACCCAAATCTAAAGCATCCCGTGGTGAGTCAAATACTGTTTGTTTTCCATCGACTATAATTTCTCCCTCATCAGGTTTGTGAACACCTGATAAAGTTTTTATTAATGTTGATTTACCCGCACCGTTATCACCAAGCAAACACATGATTTGACCCTTTTTAATATGCATAGTTACATCTTTAAGAGCTATAACAGACCCAAAAAATTTACTTATATTATTAAATTCAACTAAATTATTTGACATTATTTATTCTCAGTGACTCTTCTTCTAATAAAATTATTAAAAATAACAGCAATCAACATCATTGCTCCTAAGAACACTTTAAACCAATCGGTGTCTACATCTGTGTAGTAAATTCCCATTGAAACTGTTCCAAATATTAAAGCACCAAATGCTGCACCAATTGCAGAGCCGTAGCCACCGGTTAATAAACATCCTCCAACAACAGCTGCAACAATTGCTTCTAATTCCTTTAAAAAACCTCTCATTGTATCAGCTGACCCAGCATCTAATACTTGAACGCAAGCATAAATTGTTGCTGCCACTGCTGTTCCAATAAATAAACTAATTTTTACTCTTCCAACTGGTACACCAACGTTTCTTGCACCAAGTTTGTCTCCACCAGAAGCAAATATCCAGTTACCATATCTAGTTTTCATTAATAACCATGTTGCAAAAATTGTCATTCCAACCCACCATAAAACTGATGCGGGAATACCAGTAGCTAGAGGAGTTCCATCTTGTCTTAAGGCTATTAGACCTAATGAACCAAGCCATGTGAAGACCCCCTTGAATGCATCTGCAGAAAAAATCCATGCGATTGGATCATTTTCGATCAGTACTCTTAAACCGGGAACTTGTGTTCTGCCCGTAATTAATCTTGTTAAGGCTAAAGTTGCACCACGTAAAATAAATAGCATTGCAAGTGTTACAATAAAGGAAGGCAAACCCGTTCTGACAACTAGTATACCATTTGCATAACCAACTAGAACGGCCATGGAAAAAGCAAAAAGAATACTTGACCATAAAGGCCAGCCCCAATAAATAGCTGGTATCGCTATACAAATACCAGCGAAACCAATCATAGATCCAACTGACAAATCAAATTCTCCCCCTATCATTAAAAGTGCTGCTGCAATCGCAATAATTCCAAGATTAGCCGAGACTTCTAGAAAATTGATTGTTCCATATGCACTAAACATTCCAGTATCACCTGCAACAATACCAAAAAAGATAAATACAAGAACCGATCCACCTAATGCGCCAAGTTCGGGTCTATTTAATAAAACTTTTAAATTTGAAACCTTACGTAATCTTTCATCTTTAGATTTTTTTTGAATACTTTTTGACTTGACTGACATATTTATTTAGTTGTGTTAAAAAAAAAGGCCTGGCGTTATAACCAGGCCTTTTAAAATTATTTTTATCTATAACCTTGAGCTGCCCACTTAATTACTTTGCTAGCATTTTGTGGTGTAACGAAACCAGGTCCCGTCATAACAACACCAGCTGGCATTGTTCCCCATCTCATATACTGAGCAAATATAGCTATAGGCAAATATCCTTGAAGATATTGTTGTTGGTCAATTAAAAACTCAACTTCTCCAGCTGCAGCAGCTTTAAGCATTCCTGGCGACATATCAAATGTTCCAAGTTTAATGCTGCCAGTTTTACCAGCTGACTTAATTGCTTTTAGAGCCGCTTCTCCAGAAAGTCCTGCACCTAAAGTTAAAATAGTATCTACCCCACCTAATTTGGCAGCAACAGCTTTTTGAATTTCTGTTGGGTCATTTGATGTACCAAGTATTTCTACTGGACCACCAAAGCCTTTTTTGAAACCAGCACATCTTCTATCAAGTGCTACGTTCCCAACTTCGTGGTTAACGCATAGTGCTTTTTTTCCACCAGCTGCTTTCATTTTTTGACCACCACCTACACCTGCTTCAAACTCAGTTTGTCCAACATGAGCGCTAATACCTAATTTAGCAAAGTCATCTGAACCAGAGTTCATTGATACCACTGGGATACCAGCAGCAATCGCAGCCTTAACAGATTTTCCTAAAGCCGCAGCGTCAGGTAAAGTGATCACAATACCTTTAGGTTTTTGTGAAACAGCGTTATCAATTAATTTAGCCATTTCAACCATGTCAAATGTACCTGGGGCTGTGTACTTACATTTAATTTTCATATCTTTGCAAGCAGAGTCAACTCCATTTTTAGCAACAGACCAAAAAGGATCGTTAGCTTGACCATGTGAAACAACGATTACATCAATTGCAAATGATGCAACGGACATCGCCATCCATGATAGAAAAGCTACTAATGTTAAATATATTTTTCTCATTTTTCCCTCTTTATATTGTTATTTTTAATATTTTTATTTAAACAAAAAAAAGATTAAAAGAAAAGAACAGGATTTTTTATTTCAACCTTGGGTTTAAAAATTATTATTATATATTAACAACTTTTTTAAATTTTAAAGATTTAAATGCTGCATTAGCTATATGAAGTGATTTTTCACCATCATCAAAGGTAGATCTTGGTTTTTTGTTTTTTGTTACAAGATTATATAGATCATTCAATTGAAGTTTGTAAGCAATTTTATATCTATCTATAAAAAAATTATATTTTCGCTTATTGTCTGATATTAGCATTCCTTTATTACCAAATATTTCTACTCTTTGATCGTATCCAAATTTACAGTGTCGAGAGTTATTAATAACTGTGATTACACCTTTTCTAGATTTTAAAACACATGAAGCAATTTCATAATCTTTAATTTTTTTAAATCTTGAATCAGATAAATTAGTTGCGGATGCAAAGATTTCCTTTATGGGATCTTTACCAAGATAAAATCTAGCCAAGTCAAAATCATGAATTGTCATATCTCTAAATATTCCTCCTGAATTTTTTAAATAATTTAAGGAAGGAGGTGCTGGGTCTCGACTTGTAATGATTATTTTTTCCAACTTACCGATTTTTCCAGACAAAAGAGATTTTTTTAGATGATAATGTCCTGGATCATAACGCCGATTAAACCCCAATTGTATTTTAGGTTTAAATCTTTTAATTTTTTTTCTACATTTAACTACTCTTTTAATACTAAGGTCTAAAGGTTTTTCGCAAAAAATTGTTTTTTTGTATTTTGCAGCTAATAAAATTAAGGGTATATGGGTGGAAGTCGTAGATGAAATAAAAATTACTTTTATAGTTTTGTCCTTGAATGCAATATTTGGATTTTTAATATATGTTGACTTGAGTTTTTTCGCGGCTCTTATAGATAGTTTTTTATTAATATCGAATACATACTTAAGATTAAATTTTTTATTCATCTTTAAGTTTTGAGCATGCATTATACCAATTCTTCCAAGGCCAAATAATGCAACATTAATTTTCATTTTATAAATTTTTTATTGTTTTTATTACAGATATCTAGCATTATCCTAACAAATATAAATAAAATGTCAGTAAAATTAGGAATAGCACCAATAGCCTGGAGTAATGATGATATGCCAGAACTTGGAGGCGAAACATCTCTTGAGACGTGTTTGTCTGAAGCAAGACAGGCTGGGTTTACTGGTGTGGAGTCGGGGGGTAAATTTCCAAAAACATCAGATGAATTGATTCCAATATTAAATAAATTTAATATTAAATTATGTTCTGGCTGGTATGGGGCAAATTTATTAAAACGAACAGTTAAAGAAGAAATGGAAAATATAAGAAGTCAATTAAACTTATTTAAAGACTGTAAAGCTCCATGTATAGTATTTGCTGAAGTAACGGACTCAATTCAGGGAGACGAGAATATGCCATTATCTAAAAGACCAATTTTAGATAATGATACTTGGATATCTTATTGCAAAAAAATTAATGAAGTTGGAAAAAGACTTGAGGATGAGGAAATGCCATTAGCTTATCATCATCATATGGGTACTGTTATACAGTCTGAGGAAGATACCATCAGACTAATGCAAGAAACCAATGACTCGGTTAAACTTACTATTGATACTGGGCATATGTTATTTGCAGGCGGAGATTATTTAAAAATAATCAAAAACTTTAAAGAAAAAATCGCCCACGTGCATTGTAAAGATATGAGAGGAAATGTTTTAAAAAAATCTTTATCTAAAAATTTAAGTTTTCGACATGCTTTTCTTGAAGGAGCTTTTACAGTTCCAGGTGATGGTTGTATTGATTATAATCCCGTTTTAAAACAGCTCAAAAAAAATGACTATAAGAGTTGGTTGGTTGTTGAGGCTGAGCAAGACCCGAAAAAAGCTAACCCATTTGAATACGCAAAAAAAGGTTATGAATATTTAAAAAAAACTGCAACTAAGGTTGGATTTGAAATTATTGAATAAGTTTATCTGTAAACAGAAGTAAGTTCGTTATTTCCAGCTGCAACACATGGAGATTTTACACATGTTCCAATAACCCACTCTGATCCAGCTTCTGAACTAAAATTTTGAGAACTTAAAAAAATAACTCCCATCTCAGTTGATTGGCCAGCTTTTCCTTCTGCTTGTAGTCTCGGGTCTTGGGCTTGCTTTAAAATTTCTTTGTTTGATGAATATGGATTTACCATTTCCATATTATTATTAATGTACTCAATAACTTTTATAGACAACCACTCGTCTTTACATAGGTCACCCCAGGCTGTCTTTGAATTTTCGTCACCTTGATCACAATTATTTATTTCTGAATTGATAAAATCAACAATTTGTTTGTGGTTTGATTTTACATTGTTTGCTTTTTCCTCAACCGCAGATCGTGTCGATGCTGTCCATAACAACATTCCTGCAACATAAACTGCAGATGAGAATACCAACAGTTCTAATAATCCATAGTTTTTAAATTTTCCAAAAAAATTATTCATAACTTAACTATCATAGATGGTTTAGTTTTTTTCTCAAAAAAATCAATTATATTTTGAACTGTTTCTATACTCATTCTCGATTTACATTCTTTTGTAAAGGTAGCTGAGTGAGGACTTAATAGAACTTTTTTGTTTTTTAATAAAGGATTGTTAATATCTGGAGGTTCTTTTTCAAACACATCTAATCCTGCAGCAAAAATTAATTTTGAATTAAGAGCGCTATCTAAATCCTCTTCATTAATTATTCCTCCTCTAGCTGTATTAATAATAATAGCATTTTTTTTCATAGATTTTAAAACATCTATATCAATCATGTTTTTTGTTTTTTCATTTAATGGCATATGGATTGATACAAAATCTGCACTTTTAATACTATTTTTTAAATTATTAACTTTACTTCCACCAAAAGATTTAATGATTTTTTCCTCAACAAAAGGATCAAAAACATTTACTTTCATCTCAAAGCCCAAACATCTTTTTATTAAGTTTTTTCCAATACGTCCAAAACCCGCAATGAGAATTTCCTTATTGTATAATTCAAAAGTTTCAATTTTATTTATATTATTCTTAAAGTTGCCCTCTCTTACAGAAAGGTCATATGAAACAATACCTTTGGATAAACTTAGCATCATATACATTACGTGTTCGGCAACTGCTAATGAATTCGCTGTTGCAGTAATTAATAAAGCTATATTATTATTTTTAATATAATTTAAATCAACATTATCTATACCTACCCCGTGTCTTGAAATTACCTTAAGTCTTTTACAATGTTGAAGTATATCCTTATCTAATTTTGCAACGCGCAAAGTAACAGCGTCAAACTTAGGTAGTTCTTTAATTAAATTGTCCTTATTTAAGTTTTCAATTAATTCATACTCAAAATTTGGATTTTTATCTAATAGAGCTAAACCATCTTCATCTATTTTTTCTATTATTGCAATTTTGAACATAATATTTTGGCGGTCCCACGGGGAATCGAACCCCGATTAGATGATTGAAAACCATCTGTCCTAACCGTTAGACGATGGGACCGAATTATTGTTTGTCTTATTAACAGAAATATCATCGATAATAAACTCTACTTTTTTTTCACCTTTCCACTCATTAAGACTTAATTTACCAATAATATTAATTTTTTTTTGGTTTTTTTTAAGTAAATACGTTTCTAAATGCGTCTTTATGGCATTGAATGTTATGCCTTTGATTATCGAGCCATCTGGACCAGTAAAAATTGATTTAATATGTTTTTCACCTACAACAGATGACTTTAGTAACTCTAAATTCTCTATAACAAATTTAGGCTCAGGATTTCCAGATCCAAAGGGTGATAGAATATTAATTTGAGATAAAAAGTTTTCATTTAAGGCTGATGGTGAAATTTTAGCGTCAAAAAAAATATTAGCAGTTTGATTTATAGAGTTTTTTATTTTAATAAATTTTTTATTAATAAAACCTTTAAATTCTTCAATTTTATTTTCATCAATACTAAATCCTCCTGCCATTTTGTGGCCTCCACCCTTTTTTAATATTTTATTTTGAACAGCATTAATAATTGCTGTTCCTATATCAAAACCATTTGTCGATCTTGCGGAGGCTCTACCTACACCTTTTTCTACAGATATAATTACAGTTGGTTTGTTATATTTATCTTTTAATCTGGAAGCAATTATACCAATTATACCTCCGTGCCAATTATGTCCTGACAGTACAATTACTGGTTCATCTTTATTTATTGATATATTTTTTTCAATTTTATTCAGCATGTTATTTTCAATTATTTTTCTTTCTGTATTATATCCTTCAAGCTCATTTGCTATTTTAAAGATTTCTTTGCTATCTTTACTGATAAGTAAATTTGCTCCGTGGGAACATTTTCCAACTCTACCACCGGCGTTTATACGTGGGCCCAAAATATATCCTAAATGGTAAGTGCTAATATTACTTTCAATTCCACATATGTTTTTGAGTATTTTTATACCTTGGTTTGATTTTTTTTTTATAACTTGAAGGCCTTGGCTAACTAAAGCTCGGTTTAATCCAACTAAAGGTACTACATCACAAACAGTACCTAATGAAACCAAATCTAAAAAATTTATTAAATTTGGCTCCTTTATATTATTTTTTTTGAACCAATCTGACTCTCTTAAATTTTTGTTTAATGCAATTAAAAACATAAAACATACACCTGCTGCACATAAATAATTTAGTCTGGAAAAATCATCAAATCTATTTGGATTTACAATAGAGAATGCTTTGGGAAGAATTTGTTCAGATTGATGGTGATCTAGAACAACAACATCAATATTTTTATTTTGTGAAAATTCAATTGTTTCAAAAGAAAGTGTTCCACAATCTACTGTAAAAATTAATTTTGAACCTAGATCGATCAATTTTTCAAAACCTTTTTTACTTGGTCCATAACCTTCGCTTTTTCTATCTGGAATATAAATTTCTACTTTTTGATTTATTGCATTAAAATAATTACCAAGTATTGCGGTAGATGTGGCGCCATCGACATCATAATCTCCGAAAATTCCAATTTTTTCAGAGTTGGTAATAGCAGTTATAGCTCTATCAACAGATTTTTTCATATCTTTCAAAATGTAAGGATTGGGTAAAAGATTTTTTATTTTAGGATTTAAAAATAATTCTACTTCATCAAGTTTAATATTTCGTATAGCAATAAGTCTTGAAACAATTTCACTCAAGTTATAATTATCTTTTAAGAAGTTAACTGTTTGATCGTTATATTTTTTCGATACCCAATTCTTGCCTAAAACTGAAATATCATTCATTTTTTTATGTTATTATTAACCTTTTTCGAAATTTTTTTATTTTTATGCAAAACGAAAGTTGAGGCCTCAAAATAATCTTCTTTGTCGACTATGCCTTTGAGCATATCGCCATCGGTAACTCCAGTTGCGCAAAATATTACGTCGCCCTTGATCATATCTTTGATATTGTATTTTTTATTTAGATCGGTAATTCCAAGTTTTTTACATCTATTAATTTCATCTTGATTGTTTAATACTAATCTAGTTTGCATTTGCCCGCCCAAACAATCAAGAGCGGCGGCAGCTAGAACACCTTCGGGACCCCCACCTATACCTAAATAGATATCTACAGAAGAATTTTGATCAACAACAGATATTACACCCGTTACATCTCCATCTTGAATAAAATTTATTTTAACATTTAAAGAATTTAATGATTTGATAATTTTATCGTGCCTGGGTCTTTTTAAAACACACGCTGTTAATTGTTCTGTTTTTTTATTTTTTGCTGCCGCTAATTTTTTTATATTAGTTTCAACTGAATTATCTAAATTTACAATATTTTGAGGTAAATTTGCTCCTATTGCAATTTTTTCCATATAAGTATCAGGAGCTGAAAATAAACCACCTTTTTTAGTTACCGCGAGAACAGATATGGCGTTAGGTAAATTCTTTGCTGTAAAATTTGTACCTTCTAACGGATCAACGGCAATATCCAATTCCTCTCCCTTGTTAGTTCCAATTTTTTCTCCAATAAACAACATCGGGGCTTCATCCATTTCTCCCTCACCTATTACAATTCTTCCTATCATGTCAATTTTATTGAATTCAGATCTCATTTCGTCAACAGCGGCTTTATCAGCAGCAATTTTATCATTTTTCCCCCTAAACTTTGAAGCGCCATAAGCAGCTCTTTCTGAAACTCTAATAAATTTATCTAATAATTTTGGATTTATAGTACTCAAGTTTTTATAATTCTTAAAAATTTAGGTTTATTAATAACAAATTTTTTTTTAGACAATTCATTTGTAGCTTTTATTAAATTTGAATTTTTAATTTTATGAGAAATAATTATTATAGAAGCAAATCTTTTACTTCTAAAAGGATTTTGTATGAGTCTCTTAACAGAAATTTTATTTTTTGATAAAGTATTTGTAATAGATGATAAAACTCCAGTTTTATCAAACACGTCTAGCCTAATGTAACAAGAAAAGATCTCATTAGATATATCTATAGACTTAATTTTTTTTCTATTTTTATTTGGTATGGCAAATGGTGGATTAATATCTCCCCTTAAAATGGAACATATATCAGAAACTAAGGCAGATGTTGTAGGTCCGGGTCCAGCTCCTTCTCCCTGAATTGTAAATTTTCCTATTGGATTTCCTTCAATAATGACAGCATTAAGAACACCATTTATATTACTAATATAAGACCCTTTACTTACCATGCAAGGATGAACCATTTGAAGTAATTTATTTTTTTTCAATTCAGCTATAGCCAAATGTTTGATTTTATATCCTAGTAATTTGGCATTTTGAATATCTATCTGATCAATATTTTTAATGCCTTCAACATTAATTTTGGATCTATTAATTAAAGAGTTAAAAGCTAAAGATGATAAAATTTGTATTTTGGATTTTGCATCATCTCCGTTTATATCTGCAATAGGATTGCTCTCTGCGTAACCTAATTTTTTTGCTTCATATAATACGTTATTGAAGTCCATTCTTTTGTCAGCCATTTGAGATAGAATGAAATTAGATGTACCATTTAGAATTCCATAAATTTTACTTATTTTGTTTGTAATTAATCCCTCTTTTATGGATCTAATAATTGGAACACCACCTGCAACAGATGCCTCGAACTCTAAATTTACATTATTTTGTTCAGCAAGTTTAGCGAGTTTATCACCGTACTTAGATATCAGGGCCTTATTTGCAGTAACAACGTGTTTTTTATTTTTTATAGAATTGAATACAAGTTTTTTTGCAGCACCCTCTGAACCGCCGATTAATTCTACGATTATATCAATGTCATTAATGTAAGGAGCAAGGTTATAGCTTTTTAACCATTTTTTATTTGATACTTTAATTTTTCTTTTTTTGAATCTATTCTTTGCAGAAACATATTTTACATTTAAATCTACATTTGTTTGTTTTCTTATTAAATCCCTGTTTTTTCTAAGGTGAGCAAATAAACTTGACCCTATATTTCCAAGTCCAATAATAGCAATATTTACTTTTTTCATAATTTAATTTGTTATATTAGGAAAATCTTTCTCTTTTCCTATATCCATTATTATTTTAGATATTTTATCTATATCACATTCCTCTAAATTTTTACAAATTCTAATAAATGTTATTTTAGATGGTGGTTTTGTTTTTACGGTCTTAATGAGTTTTTGTGGTTCTTCAATTTTTTTTATTTTTAATTTTGCGATTCTTTGTCTTTCATTTATATCTTTTTTAATTTTTTGTTTTTTTTCAGAAATTTTTATTTTATCATCTGATTTAAGTTTATCTTCTAGCATGTTAAGCTCTGCTAAATCAAATCGCTCATCTTGGTTTTTGCTTGTTTCAACTGTAAATACCTCTATTGATATATTGTTTGCAAAATATTCTTTTATTTCTTTGTCATTTTTACATTCATGGTCACCACAAATATATACTCTTTCTACTTTTGAAAATGGTGTAGAACAGCTAATTAAAAAAAATAAGAAGATATATGAAAAATATTTCATTTTAAACCTAGATTTTCTTTGAGACCAAAGAGTAAATTCATATTTTGAACAGCTTGGCCTCCTGCGCCTTTAATTAAGTTATCTATAGCAGATATTATTAGAATTTTATTTGTGTATTTTAATTTACACAAACTAATCTCACAAAAATTAGTATTTATTACGTTTTCTGTTCCCAGCTCTTTGTTGATAGGTAATATCTTAACAAAATAATTTTTTTTATGATAATTTATTAATTCTTTGTGAATTAACTTAATAGATTTTTTATTATTAATTTCTACGTATATTGAAGAAAGCATTCCTCTAAAAGTAGGTATTAGATGTGGTGTAAAATCAAAATTAACTTTCTTTTTTAATACTTTGTAAAATTCTTGATCAATTTCACCAATATGTCTGTGATTTAATAAACCATAAGTATGAATTGAGGAATAAACATTTTTGTGTTTAAATTTTTTTTTTAAGTTTTTGCCTGCTCCAGAATAGCCAGACTTAGAATCGATAATTATATTTTGTGTTTTAATTAATTTTTTTTTAAAAAGAGGAATTAAAGGTAATTGAATTGACGTTGGATAGCACCCGGGGCATGAAATAATTTTATAATTTTTAATTTTTTCTTTCACAAATTCTGAGATAGAGTAAATTGAAGATCTTAAAAGCTCTGGTGCTTTATGGTTTTTCGAATAATATTTTTTAAAAGTTTTTTTACTCGATATTCTAAAATCTGCAGCTAAATCTATAATTTTTAACCTCTTGTATTTGATTAAATTTTTAACTATCAACTGAGATTCTCCGGTAGGTAATGAGGTAAAAAGTACATCAATGTTATCCCACTTTACTTTGCTTAAATTTGAAATTTTCGGTAACTTTTTTTTAATTCTTTTATCAAAAAATTGAATTTTTTTTCCCAATTTTTTTTGTGCACAAAGATACTTGATATTTACTTTTGGGTGAGATGATAGAATTTTAACTAAATCTAAACCAACAAACCCGGTAGCACCAGCAATTACAATATTAATTTTTTTTAATGACATAATTTCCTTATATCAGTTTTTAATTTAATGAAAATAAAGGATTTATCTTTTAGAAAACTGAAAACTTCTACGTGCTTTTCTGTGCCCGTATTTCTTTCTTTCTACTTTTCTTGAGTCTCTGGTTGTAAACTTATTTTTTTTAAGCTTCTTTTTAAATGATGAATCCCTTATTACGAGAGCCCTTGAAAGACCGTGAATAATTGCTCCTGCTTGTCCAGAAAGACCGCCACCTTTAACTGTGCATTTTACATCAAACTCTTTTTCAGAATTAATTTCTTGTAAAGGTCTTACTACAGATATTTGATGAACAGGTCTTTTAAAGTATTTGAACATTTCTTTTCCATTTACCAGAATTTTTCCAGATCCTTTTTTAACCCATACTCTTGCAATAGATTTTTTACGCCTGCCTGTTGCATAATTAATTTCTTTAAAATCTGATCTACTTTTTTGTGCTTCTAAATTATCTGAGTTCATGAGCTTCTTATAGAATTCTTTTTATTTAAATCTGAAAAATTTATTTTAATTGGATTTTGCGTATCGTGAGGATGTTTTTCTCCATGATAAATTTTAAGTTTACTTAATTGTTTTTTAGCTAACGGACCACCAGGTAACATTCTTTTAACAGCTAATTTAAGTACATCTTGAGATTTGTTTTTTTCAAATAACTTGGTTGGGTTTGTTTGTTTTATTCCACCAGGATGACCAGTATGTTTAAAATAAATTTTATTTTTAAATTTTTTCCCAGTGAATTTAATTTTCTCTATATTGGTTACAATCACAAAATCACCATTGTCTTGGTTGGGATTAAATTGACTTTTATTTTTTCCTCTCAAAACTTTTGAAATGTAAGCTGCCAATCTTCCTACTACAATGTTTGAGGCATCTACTATATACCATTTATTTTTAAGATCTTTTTTCTTAGCAAAAGGTGTCATAAAATTACGGCATAGTTACAATTTATTATTTGAAGTGTCAATACAAACTACGATTTAAGTGAGTTGTAATAAAAGTAAATTGAGGAAATTAATAAAAGTATTGTAGAAATTTGATGTAATGAAGCAATCCAAATATAAGCTCCGCTTAAGAGTGTGAATATTCCAAGTGTAACCTGTATAAAAATCATAAACAAAAGGAAATATGTAGAGTTGTACATTTGCTTATCTTTTTTATAAAAAATAATAAAGGACATAACTAAAACATAAATAAAAATAATATATGCTAATTTTCTATGAACAAACTGAACAAAAGAAGGTTCGCTAAAAAATTGTGAAAACAGAATACTTTTAATATTCAAATCGTCTGGAAAAAAATAATTGTTCATCAGGGGCCATGTTTGATAAATTTTTCCCGCATCTAATCCCGATGTGAAAGCCCCAAAAGTTATTTGTAAAAAAACTAAAAGTATAAATATTTTGGTTGCAATAAATTTTCTATTAAAAGCAAAAAAAATTTTATTTTGTTTTGATTTGATATTTAATAAATACCACAAAATCGCTGAAAATAGAATGAAAGCTAAATTTAAATGTAATGCTAATCTGTAGTGACTCACAGTTGTGTTTTCTACTAAACCACTTTTAACCATATACCATCCAACTGTTCCTTGAACTAGAATTAATATAAATAAATTTAAAAAATTTAAATTATACTCTTTACTAAATATTTTTTTAAAATAAATAAACAAGAAAGGAATTAGAAATAGTAGTCCAAGAATTCTCCCCAATATTCTATGAATATATTCCCAATAATAAATAACTTTGAACTCATCCATTGTCATTGATTGATTTAATAAATAGAATTGCGGAATTTCTTTATAGAGATTAAATGCATCAATCCATTGACTATTTGTAATTGGTGGAAATATACCTGAAACTACATCCCAAGTTGTTATGGATAAACCCGAGTCTGTTAATCTTGTAAGACCACCTACAATTACTATTAATCCAATAAAAAACAATAGGCAAATAAGCCAATAATTAATAAATTTAGAATATTCTTTTCTTAATATAATTTTCATTAAACTGTTATATAATAATAATTAATATTTTTAATAACATTTATGTCGCTATAATGAATAAAAAAATTAGAAAAATTAGAAAAAAATTAGACAAATTAGATGACAAGATGCTTTTGATTATAAAAAAAAGAATTTCACTTGTTGATAAAATTTTATCAAATAAAAAAAAGAAAAATCAAATAGTTGACAAAAAAAGAATAAAAATTATTTTAAATAATATTAAAAAAAAATCTAAAATCAAAAAAATTGATGTGGAAGTTACAAATCATATTTGGAAACAAATGATAAAAAGTTTTATAAAATATGAATATCGGAACTTTGGGAAAAAATAAATTATTTACTGTGTGGAGGAAGTTTCTTTTCTATAAAAAATTCATGTTTTTTTGTTCCTGGATTGTATTTTTTCATTTTTAATTTAACTTTTGCTTTTTCACCCTTCGAAGGTTTTTTGGCATAGTAATAAAAAGAACTATCTGTTTTATTCTCAGGTACAAGTCTTACTTTAATTGATGTTTTTTTACCCATTAAATATCCTTTTTAATTCTTTTCAGTATTTCTTTAATTTTTTCAGCTTTTATTTTAACAACGTTTTTAAATTTTTTATCTTTTACACCTGATTTAAAGTGACCGTCAAGTTTATTTGGACTCATATTTAGTAGTTTTTTTGCGCCTATAATTGTGTATCCTTGATTTTTGAGTAGTTCAAAAATTAATTTTAAAATTTTTATATCATTCTCAGAGTAGAATCTTCTTTTTCCCGATATATATTTTGGTTTTAATTGTCTAAATTCTTTTTCCCAAAATCTTAATGTGTGAGTATTTATTGATAGTTCCTTAGATACCTCGCCTATAGTTTTATAAATTTTATTTGTCATTTATAAATAGTTTAACTTTATTTGAAGGGTAAAAAGTTACTACATTTCTATCACTTATTAAATATTCTTTTCCATTTTTAGGATTCCTGCCAATTCTTGATTTTTTTCGTCTAAGTTTAAAAGTTCCAAATCCATTAATTTTTACGATATGGTCTCTTTTTAAACCCTCAATAATTAGACTTAATATTGAATTTATAATTTGTTCTGAGTAAACCCGAGGAATACCAAGATTATCTGTAATTTCATTTGTAATATTGAATTTATTTAAGTTATCCCTTTTCATTGAGATTTTTTACGTGACTTAAGTTGGCTTTGATTTTATCAATCAATTTGCCTTTTGCTATTTTATAACAAAGCTCAACCGAATAAGAGAAACCCAAAGAATCTATACCACCATGACTTTTTACTACTGGGCCTTTTAATCCTAAAAAAATTGCTCCATTATATTTTCTTGGATCTAATTTATTTTTAAATTTTTTTAAGGAGAAATAGGAAAAGACTATAGAAAGTTTTGAAAAAATATTTTCAGAAAGATACTTTTTTAAATTTTTAGTCAAAAAATTAGCGACACCCTCTGCTGTTTTTAAAGCAACATTTCCGGTAAAACCATCGGTTACTATTACATTTGACTCACCGCTGGTTATTTGATTTCCCTCTATATAACCTATAAATTTAAAATCACCCGTTCTTTCTAAATTCTTTAATTTTAAATGTGCATTTTTTAAAGTTTCTGTTCCCTTTAACTCTTCTGAACCTATATTAAGCAGAGAAACTTTTATGTCTTCGTCTGGATATAAAGATTTATATAACGCAGATCCCATTTCAGAAAAATCAATAAAATTTTTTTCACTACACTCAATATTTGCACCAAGATCTAAAACGAGACTCATTCCTTTATCGCTGGGCCAAAGACCAGCTAAAGCAGGTTTGTCTATACCTTCTAACATTTTTAAAATCATTTTTGACATGACTAAAAAAACACCGGTGTTGCCCGCAGACAATGATACATCAGTATTTAATGATATTTGAGACTGAATACTTTCCCACATACTCGATCCCTTTCCTTTTTTTAATGCTGCAATTGGTGAAAGTTCGTTCGAAACAATAATTTTTGTATCTATAAGTTCATAATTAGACTTTAAAAATTTTAAATTCTTAAGTTTTTGTAATACTAGATCTTTATCCCCATATAAATAAAAAAAGTAATCATTTAAATTTAAATTCCGTTGAATAAACAAATCTATACCTTCTAAGGTTTTATCAGGAGAATTGTCTCCACCCATTAGATCAATTGCTATTTTAACTTTTTCAGTCATTGAAAAGTTGCTCTACAAATATAGATTATTTATCTAATATTTTTTTTCCGTTATAGAGTCCTGTTTTTAAATCAACGTGGTGAGATAATCTATATTCACCACTTTTTTTATCCTCAATAACATTTACGCCAATTATACTATGATGAGATCTTCTTTTATTTCTTCTGGACTTTGATGTTTTTCTTTTTGGTACAGCCATTAATTTGTTACCTATAATTAAAGTTAATAGAACCGTTTAACACATTATTGACATCTAAATCAAAACAAAAATTTTCAAATTTGGCAAAATATTGGGCTAAATCATTAGTTTTTTGTATATCAATTTTTTTATTTTTATTAAAGTATTTATTTATGATCGCAACAGTATATTTATCAGAGGCAAATTCTTTCTTGTCCATACTAGTCAGAATATCATAGAAAATTTTTGTTAAATCTTTCATGGTTTTATTTACTTTTGTGTCTCCATAACCAAGTTCTCTTATATTAACCTCGATATTTTGAAATATATTATCAAAAAGAAGTTGAAAATTTTTTTTTAAGTCCTCATTTTTTTTTACTTTTAAAATAATCACAAAATGAAAAAACAGTAATATTACACGTGTCTCAAAATCATCAAAAAGTTTAATTTCCTGATAGAAATACTTATTACGTGATAAATTTACCAAATTATTGTAGAGTTTGTTGTTATGTTTTTTATAAAAAGTAAACATTTGGTTATTTTAAATTTAATATTATTATCTTTTTTTGTAACAAATTGCCAAAAAAATAAAGTGGTTAAAAGTCACGGAATTATTTTCCTTGAGAAAAGAGAGGCTTTATTAAAGCCTAATATTTCAAATAAAAATGATGTCATAGATATTCTTGGAGAACCGCACGTGAAATCTATGACAGAAAAAAATACATGGTTGTATATTGAAAGAACAAAAACTAAAGGAAGCTTTCATAAAATAGGCAGAAATGTGTTGCTAAATAATAACGTATTAGTTGTTAATTTTGATGATTATGGAGTTTTAAAGGAAAAAATTTTTTATGATAAAAGTAAAATGAAGGATCATAAATTTTCTAAAGAGGTTACTGAAAACGTCGTTAAAAAAGGTAGTTTTATTAATTCTTTCTTATCAAGTTTACGAAATAAAATGAATCAAAATAGACCTAAAGAATAATTGATCTATGACTTTAATGTGAAATAACAGCTAAGAGGAGAAGAGCAACTATGTTTGTAATTTTTATCATTGGATTAACTGCAGGTCCTGCTGTATCTTTGTAGGGATCCCCAACGGTATCACCGGTAACTGCTGCCTTATGAGACTCAGAACCTTTGCCACCATAATTTCCGTCCTCAATAAATTTTTTAGCATTATCCCAAGCTCCGCCACCAGCAGTCATTGATATTGCAACAAAAAGTCCTGTAACTATAACTCCTAAAAGCATAGCTCCCACAGAAGACAAAGCGGCTTCTAAACCACCAATAGCATAAATAACCAAATATAAAATTATTGGTGAAAGTACAGGCAATAAAGATGGTATAATCATTTCTTTAATCGCAGCCTTTGTTAACAAATCAACTAATCGCCCATAATCAGGTTTTCTTTTGCCTTTCATAATTCCAGGAATTTTTTTAAATTGTCTTCTTACCTCAATAACTACTGCTCCGCCTGCTCTTCCAACTGCTTGCATTCCCATAGATCCAAATAAATAAGGTAACATACCTCCAAATAATAATCCTATAACTACAAATGGATTTGATAAATCAAAGCTCACATCAATACCTTCTAACGATGATCCTGATACTTTAGAGAAAAATTTAATGTCTTCCGTGTATGCAGCAAATAAAACTAATGCTCCTAAACCAGCTGATCCAATCGCATAGCCTTTGGTTACAGCTTTCGTAGTATTGCCCACAGCATCTAGAGCGTCTGTTGTTTTTCTAACATTTTTTGGTAATTTAGACATTTCGGCTATACCACCGGCGTTATCTGTTACTGGTCCATAAGCATCTAATGCAACAACCATTCCAGTTAATGCTAACATCGCTGTAACAGCGATTGCAATTCCAAATAAACCAGCTAGTTGATTGGTAATTATTATTCCAGCGACTATTATTATTGCTGGCAAAGCTGTTGCCTCCATAGAGACGGCTAAGCCCTGAATCACATTTGTTCCATGACCAGTTGTTGAGGATTTGGCTACGCTTTTTACTGGTCTATAATTTGTGCCTGTATAATATTCCGTAACCCATATAATTAATCCAGTAACTGCCAAACCAACAACTCCGCAGTAGTATAGGTCCATTCCTGTAAAACTTTTATCACCTACTTTAAAAGTGTTTTCTAATCCAATAACATATGAAGTAATTGGATAAAGTAACATTAATGATATTATGGCTGTTACTATAAATCCTTTATAAAGAGCGCCCATTATATTTTTGCTTTTACCTAATCTCACAAAAAATGTTCCTATTATTGAAGCAATTATACATCCTCCGCCTATAGCAAGAGGATAAATCATCATGTCTGAATTATTTATGAAAAAAATTGAACTTAAGACCATAGTAGCAACTATTGTCACTGCGTATGTTTCAAATAAATCTGCTGCCATACCAGCGCAATCACCTACATTGTCCCCTACATTATCAGCTATCACAGCTGGATTTCTTGGATCATCTTCTGGAATTCCGGCTTCAACTTTACCGACTAGGTCTGCACCCACATCAGCTCCTTTTGTAAAAATTCCACCTCCTAATCTAGCAAAAATTGAAATTAGAGAAGCTCCAAAACCTAAAGCTATTAATGCATTTATTAATTCTCTACTGTCTACGTTGAAAGCCAAAAGAGCCCAATAATATAAAGAGATAGCTAAAAGTGCTAAGCCAGCAACCAGTAGCCCTGTTATGGCTCCTGATTTAAAAGCCATTGTAAGTCCACTTTGTAAACTTTTTCTTGATGCTTCAGCAGTTCTAACGTTTGCTTTAACTGAAATTAACATTCCAATATAACCAGCAACGCCAGACAACAAAGCTCCTATTAGATATCCTAGTCCAACAAGAAAACTAAAAAAGTAACTTATAATAATTAAAACAACCACACCTACGATAGCTATTGTTTTATACTGTCTATTTAAATATGCCTTGGCTCCAATTTGTATGGCTTCTGCAATTTCTTGCATTTTGTTATTACCTGGGCTTGATGATATAATTTGCGTGCTTAAAAAATAACTATAAACAACTGCTAAAATTCCTGCTAATATGATAAGATATAGACTTTCCAAAGTTAATACTCCTTAAGATTTAAAATCAGAAAATTGCCAAAAAATCTAATAAAAGGCAAGAAATTATTCATGGTCTTTTCTTACTTTTTTAGATATCTTGTCTAAAACGGCGTTTAGATACCCTTTATGGGCATTTTCTAAAAAAAAATCTGAAATTTTAACATATTCACTAACAATTACATTTATTGGTATCTTGTGCATGTACATTAGCTCAAAAGTTGCAGAAAGCATCATAATTTTCAAAATTAAATCTGTTCTGGATGGATTAAATTCATTTTTCAAAATATCAGTAAATTTATCCAACAAAATTTCCTCTCTTTCGATAGTTCCTGAAACAATATCCTTAATAAATTTTTTATATCTGTGTTTAGGATAAATAATTTTAGTATCTTTATTTAAGAAATATGAATACAATTTTTGAACAATAATAATTCTAGAATTTTTATTTAAATCATTATTAACCATATAGTTATGGTAAATTTTTGAGAACTTTTAAAATTGCTTCGGCAGCTTCTTGGCCTTTATTGGTTCTGTCGTATGCTTGTTTTTCCGAAAAACAAGTTAATATGCCATTCCCTATTGGTTTTTTTTCTTTTATAGAAATTTCCATAATACCGTTAGTTATAGCGTTGCATATAAGTTCAAAGTTTAATGTTTCTCCTTTAATTATACATCCTAGAGCAACAAAAGCTGAATATTTTTTAACTAATTTAGAAATAACTGATGGAATTTCAAAAGCACCGGGGACTTCAACTACTTCAAATTTATAATTAGATTCTTTTAATTCCTTCTTAGCACCATCGAGTAGTTTTGTGGTAAATTTTTCGTTATATTTAGAATATACGATACAAATTTTTTTCATTTAATAATCTCTTGTTTAGTTATCTGTATTCCATAACCCTTTAAAGCAATAACACGTTTTTTTGACCTGGATACTAATATCATATTTTTAATTTTAAGTTCTTTAATTATTTGGGCTCCAACACCATAATATCTTAAAATCTTATTATCATCAGAAGAATTTTGATTTTGATTTGAGTTTTTAACTAGTATTAATGCAAAGTTATTAAATCTATTCAAATAATTTAGAGAGTTTTTAAAGATATTGTTATTAAAGTTCAAATAATTATTAAGAATATTTGCTGATATCACTCTGACTCTTGAAGGTTTTTTATAGGAAAATTTCCCTTTAGTAATTGCATAACTTTCTGACTCATCAAGTTTATTTTTAAATATTTTTAAATCTAAAGTTCCAAATTTATTTAATTTAATTTTTCTTTTCATAACAAATTTAATAAGTCTTTCATTTTTTAACCTATAAGAAATTAGGTCCTCAATTTTAGCAATTTTAAGATTATGTTTTTTTGAAAAAGGAATTAAGTCCTTGTAACGTGCCATTGTGCCGTCCTCATTCATTACTTCGCAAATAACTGAACTTGGATTCAAGTTGGCTAATTTCGAAATATCTATAGATGCCTCGGTGTGACCTGCTCTTTCAAGTACTCCTCCATTTTTTGCTACTAGTGGAAATACATGGCCAGGAGAGACAATATCTTTATTCGTAGAGGATGGTTTAATTGCTACTTTAATAGTTTTCGCTCTATCAAAAGCAGAGATCCCTGTTGAGATACCTTTTTTTGACTCAATGGAAACAGTAAAAGCTGTTTGAGTTCGTGATTTATTTATTAATGACATTAATGGTAATTTGAGTTTTTTAACTTTTTGAGATGTAAGGGCCAAACATATTAATCCTCTGCCATGCTTGGCCATAAAATTAATTTTTTCATGATTAATTTTAGAAGCAGGTACAACAAGATCACCTTCATTTTCACGATCTTTATTATCGACTAAAATAAACATTTTTCCTTTTTTAGCATCTTGTATAATTTGTTTTATAGAGGATGAACTATTCTTCATTATTATTTATTTGTAAATTTGATTTAAATACTTGCCTACCATATCAAATTCAACATTAACTTTATCACCTCTTTTTAAATTGATTAAATTGGTAAGTTTTAAAGTATGTGGAATTACAGCGATTTGAAAACTATTTGATATAATTTTCGAAATAGTTAGTGAAACTCCATTTATAGATATTGAGCCTTTTTCTACAATAAGATTTTTATATTTTTTTTCTAGGCTAAAATTGATAAACCAAGATTTATCAATTACTTTAATATTTTTAACTTCACATGTAGTATCGACATGACCCTGGACATAATGTCCAGAAATTTTTTTTCCATAGAATAAAGATTTTTCGATATTTACTACTTTGCCCGTATAAGCATTTTTAAAAGTGGATCTTTTCAATGTCTCTTTAGAAAGATAAAAAAGAAATGATCGAGGATTAATTCTAATAAGTGTTAAACAAACTCCATCTATACTCACTGACTCACCGATATCAGATTTTTTGAATTTAATCTTTGAGGTTATTTCAATTACTAAACTACCCTTAACATATTTGGGGCTTTTTTTAATTTTTTTAATTATTCCAATATTGTATACGATTCCATTAAACATTAATATAATTTTTCCTTAAATAGTTTGTCACCAAATAAATTTACACTAATCAGATTTTTTAAATTTATTTTTTTTAATAAATCTATTGATGCAAAATTTCTACCATGCTTTTTTAAATTTTTTTTTGATTTAAAAATATATATATTTTTTAAAAACTTATATTTGATTAAAGAGTTAACAAAATTTAATCCAGACTCAATCAAAATTCTAGAATATCCTTTTTTTTTTAAAAAAATAAAGAACTTTTGAAAATCTCTCTTATCGTTTAACGAGCTAAATTTAATTACCCTAATACCCTTTTTTCTTAAAATAAGAATTTTTTTCTTATTATTAGAATTAGTAAATAATAATATTTTTCTATATTTCATTGAATTAAATAAATTCAACCTTTTTTTTAGCTTAAGATTTCTATCTATAATAATTAAATCTGGACTTTTATATTCAAGACCTTCTATTCTGCAATTAAGTAATGCATTATCATCGTTTATAGACTTAGACGTAGAAATAATGCAGTTATAATGGGTTCTTAATAAGTGAGCTCTTTTACGTGAATATTTGTTTGTTATCCATTTATTTTTTATATTTTTTGTAAAATAATCATTTGATATTGCAATTTTTCCATCAATAAAAGGTAAGTTAGAATGATGTTGCAAATAATAACTTTGATAAAAATCTAAGCCTTTTTTTTTTAATAAAGGTCCTCTAACGGAGATTTTATTTTTATTTAAAGTCCGTTTTGATTTATTTCTAGTTCTTAAATCATAATCAAACGCTGAAAAATAAACATTCTTAATTTTTTTTTTAATAATTATATTCGTACAAGGCGGTGTTAAACCATAATGCGTACAAGGTTCTAATGTTACGTACAAATTTGCATTTTTAAAGTCTATATTTTTATTTAAAGCATTATATTCGGCATGAGGTCTACCATTAAATGATGTGTGCGATGAAGAAATTACACTTCCATTTTTTTCTATTATACAACCTACAGATGGATTATTTTTGGTTGAACCTAAATTTATTTTTGCCTGCTCAAACGCAAGTAATAAATAATTATTTTTTTGATTTTCCATCTAGTTCCTCAATATATTCGCCGAAGTCTCCTACTTCTTTGAAATTAGTATATACTGAAGCAAATCGAATATAGGCTATTTTGTCCAATTCTTTTAAAGTGTCCATAACTTTTCTTCCAATTACACTTGATTGGATTTCAGACTGACCTAACTCTTCAAGTTCTCTTGATATTCTTGACACTACCTTTTCAATCGTATCTGAGTCTATTGGTCTTTTTTTTAAGGCTGTAAAAAAAGATTTAGCTAATTTCTCCCTATCAAAAGAACTTCTTCTGCCATTTTTTTTTATTACTGTTAATTCTCTAAATTGAACCCTCTCAAAAGTAGTAAATCTTTGGCCTCCACTACACGTACAAAATCTTCTTCTTCTAATTGCTGTTCCATCTTCTGTTGGCCTAGAATCAACTACTGAAGTGTCTTTTTCTCTACAAAAAGGGCAAAGCATAAATTAATTTTTGAATAAATGGCTGTAAATAGGAAACTTGGAACAAAGTTTTACAACTTCGCTTCGAACTTCAGATTCTATTTTGCTGTTATCACTTTTATTTTCAGATAAACCTTTTATAACTTTGGTAATTAATTCACCTATGATTTTAAATTCATTTAAACCAAATCCTCTAGTTGTTGCTGCTTGAGATCCCAAACGTATCCCTGACGTAATAGTCATTTTCTCAGTATCAAAAGGTATTCCATTTTTGTTACATGTTATATTGGCTTTATTTAAACTTACTTCAGCTGCTTTTCCAGTAACTTTAAAAGGCCTTAAGTCAACTAGCATCAAGTGAGTGTCTGTACCTCCAGAAAAAATTTCAAAACCATTATTTTTAAGCGTCTCTGATAAGATTTTAGCATTTGAAATAACTGATTTAATATAAACCCTAAAATTAGGTTGAAGTGCTTCTTGAAAAGCAGCTGCCTTGGCGGCTATAACGTGCATTAAAGGTCCTCCTTGATATCCTGGAAAAACTGCTGAGTTGAATTTTTTGTGTAAGTCTTCTCTATTAGTTAGAATTATTCCACCTCTGCCACCTCTTAAAACTTTATGTGTTGTTGACGTTACAACATCGGCAAATGTAATTGGATTTGGATAACCTTTTCCTGCAACTAATCCAGAAAAGTGTGCCATATCAACCATCAACAAAGCTTGAACTGAGTCTGCAATTTCTCTGAACTTTTTAAAATTAATTATTCTTGAATAAGCACTTCCTCCAGCTATAATTAATTTAGGTTTATGATCTTTAGCTAATTTTTCAACTTGATCATAATCAATTAGCCCATCTTCTTTTCTAACATCATAATGTATTGCGTTTAACCATTTTCCAGATTGAGCAACTTTTGCACCGTGTGTTAAATGACCCCCAGAGTTTAAACTCATACCAAGTATAGTGTCACCAGGATTTAAAAGGGCAAGATAAACAGCCCCGTTTGCTTGTGCACCAGAGTGGGGTTGTACATTTGCATATTTACATTCAAATAATCTTTTGACTCTATCTAATGCTAATTCCTCAGCTTTATCTACGAATTCACATCCACCATAATATCTCTTTCCTGGATAGCCCTCTGCATATTTATTTGTCAAAATTGATCCTTGGGCATCTAAAACTGCCTTAGAAACAATATTTTCGGACGCAATTAACTCTATATGTTCTTGCTGTCTTTTAAGTTCTAATTTAATTGAATTGTATAACTCTGGATCGCTATGAGATAGATCTTTGTCAAAGTAATCCAAGTAATTAGTATTATCTTCTTTTTTTATTTTAGTCATAAATTAAATTATATTAAATTTTATTTACTCGTCTTAAATGTCTTCCACCTTCAAATTTTGTGCTCATAAAAATATTTACAAGCTTAATTGCATTTGCGTATACAATTAATCTTGATCCAAGTGCGATAATATTAGCATTATTATGCTTTCTAGACAAACGGGTAGTTTCCTTATTATAACAAACAGCAGCTCTAATTTTTTTGAATTTATTGGCGGTTATGGCCATTCCGGTTCCAGATCCACAAACAAGTATGCCCATATTGCTTTTTTTTGATAATACGCTCCGTGCAACTTTTTTGGCAAAATCTGGGTAATCTACTGAGACTTCATTGAGAGGACCATGGTCAATGACATTGATCTTTTTTCTTTTTAGATATTTAATAATTTTTTTTTTTAATTTGAAACCTGCGTGATCTGAAGATATTGATATTCTTTTAAATAAAAATCTCAAATTAATTAAATCTGTTTTCTAAACAACAAGCAACCAAATGGATACGATTCTGTTCACCGCCATTAAAAAAATTATGGTATCTTGTGTTATTTGTGATCCAAACTTTTCCATTAGCGGGCATATGTTTAGCTACATCCTCGATAACCATTTTGCATCCAGGGTTTGTTATAATTGGAACGTGAAGTCTAGGTTCTGGATCTTTGTGCCAACTTAACGTAGATCTTGGTTCTTTTAACAATATCCTTACCCTGCCAAGTTTAAACTTTGACCTTAAAATTTTATAAACTTCTTCAAAATAAGTATTTTTAAAATCGTTTATTAATTCGCTGTATTTAGACTCATCAATAGGCTTATCTCTCATGACTTCTTTTCCTGTTTCGTCAGGCTTTGTCCAATAAACTCCTCTAACATTATGTCCTGAAACTGAATTTTCGTCTCCTGGAACTTTATTCATAGGAATTGCGTGAAAGTTAGTTATGCCTAATGTTTGATAATTAGATTTTTTTAAAATCTTTTCGAGATCTGATCTAAGTCTTGGAATATCAAATTTTAGGTCTGGTACTTGATAGAAATCTTTAAACATGATTGAATTGGACATACAAAATTAATACACTTTTTAAATAACAATATAATATTATATTTGTCGCATTTTATAAAGTTAAATAGGTTAAAAAAATGAAGCTTTTAGGTAAATATCCAAGTTTAAGGTTGAGAAGGAATCGCAAGTACAATTGGTCCAGAAGACTTGTATCTGAAAATAATTTAAGTGTTGATGATTTAATATTACCAGTTTTCATAACTGAAGGGAAAAATAAAATTCAAAATATTAAAAATATGCCAAATATCAATAGATATTCTGTTGATAAAATAGAAGGGATTATCGATAAAGCAAGTAAACTAAAGATTCCTCTTGTAGCAATATTTCCTCACACACCAAATAAAAAAAAGAATAATTTAGGAAGTGAAGCGTTAAATGAAGATAATCTTGTTTGTAAAGCTATAAGAAAAATAAAAAAAAACAACCCGGACATTGGCGTAATGGCTGATGTAGCTTTAGATCCATACACCAGTCATGGCCATGATGGTATTTTAAAAAACAATGAAATAATTAATGATGAGACAATAAAAATTTTAGCTAAACAAGCTTTACTGCAAGCTAGAATGGGTTGTGACGTCATAGCTCCATCAGATATGATGGACGGAAGAGTTGGAGTAATAAGAAAAATATTAGATAAAAATAATTTCAATAGCGTACAAATTTTATCTTACGCAGCAAAATACTCGTCACATTTTTATGGACCATTTAGAGATGCTATAGGATCAAAAAATAAATTAGTTGGAAATAAGAAGAGTTATCAAATGGATTATAAAAATTCATCTGAAGCTCTAAGAGAAGTTTATTTAGATATTAAAGAAGGTGCAGACTTTGTAATGGTAAAACCAGCAATGCCGTATTTAGATGTAATTAAATCTGTTAAAGATACATTTAAAGTACCTGTTTTTGCTTATCAAGTATCTGGGGAGTACTCGATGATTGCTAAAGGTATAAAAGATGGATATCTAAATAAAGAAGCAATTATAGAGAGTTTAATTGCAATCAAAAGAGCCGGCTCATCAGCAATTGTTACATATTTTGCAATGGAAGTTGCAAAAAAATTAAAAAAAAACTTATAGAACTTTAAGTTCGAGCATTTTTCTTGAATATGGCAAACGCAGATTGTTAGGAAAGAAAAATTTATTTTCCATTAAGTTTCTTGAAAAAACAAGGCCATTATAAATATCTTGATTATTATAATTTTTAATTTCATGAAATATAAGGAAGCTAGGAATTTTATAATCCACATTATCTAATTTTACATTTACTGTTTTAGTATCTCTATATTTTTCAAAATTATCTGGGTTTAGATCAAAACCATAACCCAGATTTTTAATAAAATTAATTTCCCACATAATATAATCTACTAACCAATCAGGTTTGCTAAAATCTTTAAGGAGTTTTTCTAAAGACTTGTATAATCTTTTATAAGATTGATTTTCAGGTAACAAGGACTTAAGTATAGATGAAAGAGAGTTTAAAGAAAGAATTCTTAATTTATCATTAAAATATGTTGGCGCAACCGGTTCGATTATCTCTGTTTTAAAATATCCAATTCTATTTTCGCCTTTTGAGCTATAAACGGTAAAAATTTTATTAAATAATTGAAGATAGTTTCTTATCTTTCTTGAGTTACCTCCATAAACAATACCGCTTACCTTTCCATAATTACTTGTAAAAACATCTAAAATTATAGCATTTTCTCTAAACTTGTTTTTTGAAATTATATAACCCTCGTCTTCCCAATTCATATCTAATTAATATTTAAATTTTTAATTAATTTTAGAGCTGCATTTTTTTGTGCTATTTTTTTTGATTTTCCATATCCAAAAAACTTTTTAGAATTTAATATTTGAACCTGAACTTTAAAAATGGGATTATGATTTGGGCCAATCTGTTTAGATGTCTTATAAGAAGGTAATCTTTTATATTTTTTCAGAGAATGTTCTTGCAATTTTGTTTTAGGATCAATTAGTGTTATGTTTGATTTCTTTATATAATAATCCCAATTTTTCATTATAAATTTTTCTGAAGAAACAAAACCCTGATCTAAATACAGTGCACCAATTAATGCTTCACAACAATCGCTTAAAATTTTATCATTGATATTTATTGGTTTATCAATTGATTTACCAGTCTTTATAAATTTTTTTAGATTTAATCTTTTTGCAACATCTGCACAAGTTTTTTTGTTGACGAGGTTAGAAAATTTCTTATCAATATTTCCCTCATTTTCATTAGGATAAAGGGTAAGTAATTTTTTAGAAATTGCCAACCCTATAACCCTATCACCTAAAAACTCTAATTTTTCATTATTATTTATTTCATCGAAACTTTTGTGTGTAAGACTTCTCGTCAATAAATCTTTGTTATTAAAGTTTATTTTTAAATAATTTTCAATTTTTTTTAAAGTATTTTTCATTTTAAAATATTAAAAAATCTTTCAAATCGTAATGAATTTTTCCAATTCCAAAAATATAAAAAACTACTTTTGTCAGTATCATTTGAAAAAAAAATTACTCTAGCTTTACCAACAAGATTGTTTTCATGCACGTATCCAACACTTGACAAAAATCTGCTATCTCTAGAACAATCTCTATTATCACCTAACAAAAAATAGTGCTTGTTTGGTACAGTATAAATATCTGAATTAACCATACTTCCAATCTGAAAATATACGACTTGATGTTTTTTATTATTTGGTAAAATTTCATTGTAAGAAACTATTGGTATCTTTTCTGTGGCACATTTAACTTCTGTGTGATTTTGCGTTTGATTTTTTTTAATTTTTTTACTATTTATAAATAAGTCGCCATTAATGATTTGTATTTTATCACCGGGTAAGCCTATAAGTCTTTTGATGTAATCTGTTCTATTGTCTGATGGAGTTTTAAAAACAACTAAATCACCATAGTTTGGTTTTGAAAAAAAAATTCTACTATTAAACAAAGGTGGACTAAATGGGAAAGAGTGCTTGCTATATCCATAAGTATATTTAGAAACAAAAATTCTATCACCAACTAAGAGTGTGGGTTCCATAGAAGAGGAAGGAATATAAAATGGTTGAAAAAACAGAGATCTGATTAAAATTGCGATAAATAACGCAATAAAAAGAGTTTTAAGATTATCTAAAATTTTTGAAATCATTATTTACTATTAACAAAAATTATTGCTGTTGCCACAGCCCAGGGTTTATCATCAGACAATGAAAGAAAAATTTTGTATTTTTTCTTTTTAAATTTCTTTTTTAATTTAATCTTTGAATTATTCTTGATATTAAAAGCTGGTGCACCGTTTTTATCATTTCTAACTTCTACATCTTGAAACTTTAACACTCCATCAGTTCTGATGGCTTTAAAAAGAGCCTCCTTTGCAGCAAACCTCTTAGCATAACATTCCGTTTTATTTTTTCGTTTCTCACAAGCGTTAATTTCATAATTCGTAAAAATTTTTTTTTTTAATCTTTTATTACTTTTTAAGGATTTTTTAATTCTGCTAATATTGATTATATCAGTGCCTATGCCAAAAATATTCATTTTTTTAATATTTTTTTAAAAAGTTTGATACAATCTTTTATACCTATAAAAATTGATTCTCCAATTAAAAAGTGTCCTATATTGAATTCTTTAATATCCTTTATTCTTGATAATATTTTAGCGGAAGAAAAGGTTATCCCGTGACCTGCGTGAGGTTCAAGATTATTTCTTTTTGCAAAATTAACAGATTTTTTGATCTTTAAAAACTCACTTTTAGTATTCTTTTTTTTATTGTGCAAATTACAAAATTTACCAGTATGAAGCTCAACACAGTCGACATTCAATTGTTTTGCAATTTTTATGTCAGCAATATTTGGTTCTATAAACAAACTTGTTCTAATGTTTTTACTTTTGAGTTCTTTAATTGATTTTCTCAAAAAATTTAAGTTTCTTTTTAAATTTAATCCACCCTCTGTAGTAATTTCTTTTCTTTTTTCTGGGACGATGCAAACATAAGCTGGTTTATGTTTAAGTGTAATTTTTAACATTTTTTTTGTAGGAGCAATCTCTAAATTCAAAGGTATTTTAAGGTTTGCTTTAATTTGAATAAGATCTTTGTCTTTTATATGCCTTCTATCTTCTCTTAAATGAATTGTCACTGAGTCTCCGCCATAGTTTTGTACTAATAAAGCAGCTCTTAAAGGGCTAGGGTAATTTTCGCCTCGGGCATTTCTTACTGTAGCAACATGATCAATGTTTATACCCAGTTTAGGTTTGGACATTATAAAAATCTGCTCCCAGGCTTAGTAGGTTTAATGCCTTGAAGATGTTTTGGTAAATTATCTTTATTATATGTAGGAATTAACATTTCTAATTGTGAAATAATTTTTTCATTAATTAAACTTTTGCCACCAGATCTATCAATGAGGGCAGCAAAGCCTAATAATTGTGCGTCAGCTTTTTTTACTAATTGTGAACACTCTAAACTTGACTTACCTGTAGTTATAACATCCTCAAGAATTAATATTTTTTTTTCCTTTTTTATTTCAAAACCTCGTCTAAGTTCAAATAATCCGTTAACTCTTTCTGCAAAAATAGTTTCGATATTTAAAATTCTCCCAATCTCATATCCAATCACAATGCCACCAATAGCAGGGGATAATATTAAGTCAATTTTTTTAAAGTTATTTTTAATTTTCTCAGCTAATGATAAACAAATTTCTTTTGCTTGTGCTGGTTTGCTTAAAAGTTTTGCACATTGAATATATTTATCGCTATGTAGTCCAGAGGATAAAATAAAGTGCCCTTCTACTAGTGCACTAGTTTCTTTTAAAATTTTTAAGGACTCTTTGTATGAAAGCATACTTTTTCTTTTTGTGACGTATTACTTTAAATTTTAAGTTTTGTTGTTTTAATTGACTTATCAAGTTTGTAAAGTTTTTTAAATCTTTTATTTGTAAATCAAACAGAAACTGAAGAAAATCTTTATTTCTTTTAGTCAATTCAATATTAATGATATTTGCACCATTAATTCCAATTAATGTGCTTACTTTACCGAGTATTCCAGGTTTATGTGGAAGATCAATTGATAATGTAGATGTGTACTCTTTAATTTTTGAGTCGTTTTCCATTAATCTTCCTTGCCAATGTTTTCTAATTGAGGCTCGTGCCTTTCCAGTCTTACTTGTAGAAAGCCAGTGTAATGATGGCGAAACTTTTTTTGACGTGATTATTTTTATCATATCTCCATTTTTAAGGGTAGATTGAAGAGCAGATGATTTACCATTAATTTCACACCCAATTGCTGTATCCCCTATTTTTGTATGCACTGCATATGCAAAGTCTATTGGTGAGGCATCCTTGGGTAATTTAATAACAGCGCCTTTAGGCGTAAAACAAAAAACATTGTCCTGAAACATTTGAAGTTTTGTAAATTCAAAAAAGTGCTCTGGGCTACCTCCTGTTTCAATAATTTCTACAAGATCTCTTAACCAATCATATTCTTTCCATGATAATTCAGAAAATTTTTCTGAAGATTTATATTTCCAATGTGATGCGATACCTCTTTCTGCAAATTCATGCATAGGTTTGGTTCTAATTTGTATTTCAATTCTTTTTTTCATGGGCCCAATAACTGAGGTATGGATTGACTTATATTGATTTATTTTTGGTGTTGAGATGTAATCCTTAAACTTTCCTGGTATTGCAGAATATTTGCTGTGGAATAAACCTAATGTAATATAACAATCATTAATATTTTTTAAAATTACTCTAAAACCTACAATATCAGTTAGTTGTTCTAAAGAAATTCTTTTGTTTTGCATTTTGCGCCATATTGAAAAAGGAGTTTTTTCTCTACCAATTATATCTGCGTCAATTTTATTTAATTTAAGTAATTCTTGAAGTTCGTATGAAACTTGCTTCAAAATATCTTCTCTTTTGTTTTTAATTAAATATAATCTATCTAAGATTAAATTCCTTGCTTCAGAATTCAATATTGAAAAAGACAAATCCTCTAATTCATCTCTAATTCTATTCATTCCCATTCTATCAGCTAAAGGGGCATATATTTCCATTGTCTCTTTTGCTTTTCTTATTTTTTTATCTTCATCTTTCACTGAATTTATTGTTCGCATGTTGTGTAATCTATCTGCCAGTTTTACAAGCAAAACTCTTATATCTTTTGAGGTAGCAAGAATAAGTTTTCTTAAGTTTTCAGCTTTTGAGTTATTTGCAGCCTGTTCTTCAAAAATAGAAATTTTGGTTACACCGTCAACTAAATCTGCAACTTCTTGGCCAAATTCTTTTTTAACAGAGTTATATGTCGCTTTAGTATCTTCTATTGTATCATGTAAAAGACCAGTCGTTATTGTTGCACTATCTAATTTAAGTTCGGTTAAAATATTTGCAACAGCAATAGGGTGACTTACATAGGGGGTGCCTTCATCTCTTTTTTGATTTTTGTGTGCTTCAAGCGCAAAATTATATGCTCTTGTTAAAGCCTCTGGGTTAAAAAATCTGTTATAAGATTTAATTTTCTTAATAAGTTCTTCATTTTTCAACATGTTTGTTTATACCATTTAAACTTAATTTTGTAATCTCATTATTCTCAATTTTTAAATTATCTATCAAATCGTTGATTTCTGTTTTTGTTATTGGATGTTTCCAATTAGGGCAAATTTCTTTCAAAGGATATAAAACAAAATTTCTGTTGGACATGTTTTTATGGGGAATTGTTAGATCTAAAGCATTATTTTTTACTTCAATTATTTGCTGATTATAATCGATTATATCAATATCACATGTTCTTGGCTCATTTTTTTTTTCTCTTTTTCTTTCAAGTTTTTTTTCAATGTTTATTAAAACTGTAATTAGATTTTCTGGTTTTAGATTTGTATTCACTGATACAACAACATTTAAAAACTTTGGGTCTTTTTTGTTTGGATATGAAAAAGTTTCGTAGAAACTAGACTTCTTAAATACATTTATTTTATATTTTTTTAAAAAGGATATAGCTAACTCAATATTTTTCTGTCTATCTCCAAATTTTGAGGGTAAATTAGATCCTATGCCTAGAAAAATCATATTTACTTATTTCTACTTAATATTCTAGCTTGTTCTCTTTGCCAATCTCGTTTCTTTTTAACATTTCTTTTGTCATAAATTTTTTTTCCTTTTGCGATGGCAAGTTCAACCTTAGCTTTTCCTTTTTTAAAGTATAATTTTGTTGGTATTATTGTTAATCCTTCTCTATTGATTTTTCCCAACATTTTATTAATTTCCTTTTTATTTAATAATAATTTTCTCATATCCCTAGGATTATGATTATTGTAACTAGATTGTTTATATAAAGGAATATGTGAATTGATTAAGTAAATTTCTCCATTACTATCTGTGGCATATGAGTCTGTTATATTACCCTTGCCTTCTCTTAAAGATTTTACTTCAGATCCTTTCAAAACAATCCCAGCTTCAATTAATTCATTAAAAAAATAATTAAATCTAGCTTTTCTGTTGTTGCAAACAATTTTAATACTACTTTTATTTTTTGCTTTCATTAAAGCAGGTCTGCAAATTTAAGAGCTTTTTCTACTTCTTTTTTTGTATTTTCAGTAACTTTAACCAAAGGCAATCTAACATCCTCAGGGGATAATTTGAGTAAACTTGCTGCATATTTAACTGGGCTTGGATTGCTTTCCAAGAATAATGCTTTGTGTAATGGCATTAATTTATCATTAATTTCTTTTGCAAGTTTATAATTTTTATTTAAGCAAGCATCTTGGAAATCAGCACATAATTTAGCGGCGATATTTGCTGTAACAGATATACATCCAACACCACCTCGCATATTAAATTCTAATGCTGTGCCATCTTCACCTGACAACTGAATAAATTCAGAACCCATTTTTTCTAATTGCTGGTTAACTCTATTCAAATCAGCTGTTGCATCTTTAACTCCAACAATATTTTTTAATTCAAAGAGTCTCGCCATAGTATCAACTGACATATCAACTACAGATCTTGGTGGAATATTATAAATAATTATAGGTATACCAACATTATCATTAATTAATTTGTAATGTTGAAATAGACCTTCTTGCACTGGTTTGTTGTAATACGGCGTTACAACTAAAAGGCCATCTGCTCCTGCTTTTTCAGCGTGCTTGGATAGTTCAATTGCTTCTGCGGTTGAATTCGATCCAGTTCCAGCTATTACAGGTATTTTATCCTTACATTCTTTTACTGCTATTTCGATGACTTTTTTGTGCTCGTCATGATTTAGGGTTGGTGATTCTCCGGTAGTCCCTGCTGGCACTACCGCTTTGGTTCCGTTAGATATATGATAATGTATGAGGGATCTATATCTTTCTTCATCCATCATGTTGTTTTTAAAAGGTGTTATTAAAGCTACAATTGAACCTTTGAACATAATTCTTTATATAGTAATTAATTTAATCGTCAAAATTTTATGCTTAAACTTTTAATTAGTCTAGTTTTTTTATTTGTAACATTACACAATTCAAGTGTTAATTCAGACACAAAATCAATTATTTTACCAGAAAAAAAACCGAAAAAATTAATTATTAGAAAAAACACTCCAAATTCAACAATCCTGCCCCAAGAAAAACCTGGATTTAAAACAAAAGTGGTAATTAAAGATATTATTTTACCAGAGAAAAAACCCCTTAAAAAAATTTCTACTAAACAGGCGCCATTAAAATCATTAGATTTAGACAAGGATGGAAAAAAAATTATAAAGGAAAAACCTGTTTTAAAAAAAGAAACAAAAAAAGCAGAAATTTTAAACAGTAAAGAGTTGGAAGGTTTTTTTATACTTCCAGAAGAAAAACCTGTAACTTTTAAAAAAATAACTAGTAAAGAAGCCTCTGTTTCTCAAGTTTTGTCAAAAAAAGATTATGAATATGCAAAGCAAATATTTTCAAATATTAAAGAAAAAAAATGGCTAAATGTATTTAGAACAACCAAAAAGGTAAAAGATAAAGATTTTAAAAATTTAATTTGGTGGATATATTTAAAAGAAAAATCAAATAAAGCCACTTTTTCTGATTATATAAAATTCATTGATAATAATCCTGAATATCCAAGAATAAATAGATTAAAATACCTTGCTGAACATAAAATCAATCTTAATTCTAATAGTCCAAATACTGTTATAGGTTGGTTTGAATCTTCGGAGCCTCTTAGTGGTTTTGGAAAAATTAAACTAGGTGAGTCTTTTTTAATAAAAGGTGATATTTCAAAGGGTGAAAGTTTAATTAAAGAGGGTTGGATAAGTGCATCGCTAAGCTCTAAGGATCTTAGGTACTTAAATAAGAAATATAAATTTTTGAATTCAGAAGATCACATAAATAGAGCTGAATATATGGCGTGGGAATATAAGTATTGGGATCTTAAAAGAATTTTGAGATATCTTCCAAAAAATGAAAGAGCTTTATTTAATGCAAGACAAATATTAATGAGTAATTCTTATGGAGTTGATAACGCAATTTCACAAGTACCAACTCATCTAAAGTCAGACATTGGTTTGAAATATGATAGATTAAAATGGAGAAGAAGAAGAGGTAGAGTTGAGTCATCTTTAGAAATTATAAATGCGGCGCCTTTAGATAAAACTGAATTAGTAAGAGCTGATCTTTGGTGGAAGGAAAGACAAATAATAAGTAGATCTTTAATATATAAGAAAAAATATCAATTAGCCTATAATGTTGCAAAAAATCATGCTTTAGAAGAAGGTCCTGAACTTGCTGAAGCAGAATGGATGTCTGGATGGATTGCGTTAAGTTTTCTTGACAATCCAAATTTAGCACTAAAACATTTTAAAAAATTTTATGAAAATGTCGGTTACCCGATCAGCCTTGCTAGAGGAGCATATTGGTTGGGACGTACGTATGAGAAATTAGGAAATACTAATATATCAAATAATTTTTACGAGCAAGGGTCAGAGTATTTAACAACTTTTTATGGTCAGTTATCATTCAGGAAAATTAATCCATCCGGAGAATTTCAATTAGAAGATCAATCTAAATTTTCTAAAGAATATGAAAAAGAATTTAATAAAAAACCTCTAGTTAAACATGTAATTCTTTTAAAAGAACTAAATAAAACTAAGTACACAAAAGATATACTTAAACACTTGTCAATTGATGATATTAATAAGGGAAGTGAAGTTTTGGCTGCAAAACTTGCAACTGAAATTGGAAGATACGATTATGCAATACAAATTTCAAAAAAAAGCTTCCTATGAAAAAAGATTTTTAAATAAATTTAATTATCCGATTATCTCTACTCCTAGAATAATAAATGGAAAAACTATGCCATCTCAAGAAATTGTTTTAGCTATTACTAGGCAAGAAAGCGAATTTGATCCAAAAGCAAATAGTTATGCGGGCGCTAAAGGAATGATGCAGCTCATGACATATACCGCAAAACTTGTAGCCAAACAAATGAATGTGCCTTATAGCAAAAGTAAATTAACTTCAGATCCGGAGTACAATATAAAACTTGGATCTTATTATTTTAATTCTCTTTTAAATGAATACAAAGAAGTTTATCCATTTGCTATTGCTGCTTATAATGCAGGACCCAAAAGAGTGAGATATTGGAAAAAAATTAATGGTGACCCAAGTAAAGGAAAAATTGATTTTGTTAATTGGATTGAATTAATTAAGTTCAAGGAAACAAGAAATTATGTTCAAAGAGTCCTAGAAAATGCAAATGTTTACAGGTATATGCTTAAATCCGAACCAACCGAATTGGAAAACTATTTAAAATAAATTTATGGCGGTGAGAGTGGGATTCGAACCCACGGTAGATTGTTACACCTACGGAAATTTAGCAAACTTCTGGTTTAAACCAGCTCACCCATCTCACCTATTTAGAGGTTTATATAACATTTTCAAAATATAAAGAAAACTTTTTTCTCTTCGTTAAAAGTTTTAATCATAATTGCTCTTGATATAAATAGCATTATAATTCCAAAAGACCAATTCATGATTAATAAACCATAAAATATATCATTATAATAACCGTCCATTATATTTAGTATAAACCACACAATAATAAATGGTAAAAAAACCATCCTAAAAAGGTTAGAGTAAAAAATTAAATATGTTTTTTTAAGTGCTGTAAATAGCCCATGTGAAATAAAAAAAACTGGCAAAACTGGGCCAATGAATGCTGCGATTTTCAAATAGCTGGATCCAAACTTTATTACTTCATAATCCTGTGAAAATATTCTTATAATATCTTCAGATGATAAATAAATTATTAAACCAGCAATACACATTATTATAAACCCAATCGTAATTGATTTAAAATAGACTTCTTTTATCCTGTTATATCTTTTCGCGCCAAAATTTTGACCAGCAATTGATATTACAGCTGTGTTTAATCCTATAACAGGTAGAGAAAATAAATGTTCAAATCTTACAGCAGCGCCATAACCGGCTGTAGCTTTATCACCAAATATATTGATAAAGAATAAAAGTAAATAGCTACCAACAGCTACTAAAAAAAGTGCCGCCGTAATAGGCATGCATTGATTAATAATATTATAAAAAAAATTTCTTCTTATAGAAAAATTTGAAAGCTTTGGTATGATTCTTAATTGAGTTTTGCTTACTTTGAAGTACAAATAAATACATGCAAAAAACTGAATTAAAACTGTTGAGATTGCTAAACCTGCTATCCCAAAAGATGGTATAAAAAATAATCCAAAAATAAATATTGGATTTAATATTATGTTTAAAATAACTCCAACTATAAGTACGTTCCTGTAAGTTTTGGTATCACCTTGGGCATATAATATTGAATTAAAACAAGTTAATATTAAAAAAAAGATTGTCCCTAAAAAAATTATATCAGTATACTTAGTCGATAAAGCTATACTATCGTCAGAACTCCCCATTAATCCAAGAAGGTTATCGCCAAAAAAAATACCAATAAAAGTAATTAATATAGATAACAAAGTGCCATAAACAAAAGAATTATATGAATAGATTGATGCACCTACTTTATTATTTTCACCAAGTGAGTTTGCAATTAATGAATTACATCCAGCAACAATTCCAATTCCGGCAGAAATTATTATAAAGTAAAGAGGAAAAGCTTTAGCAAGAGCTGCTAACGCTTCATAAGAAATTTTACCCGCATAAAAAGTATCTACTAAATTAAATAAAGTCTGAAATAAACTTCCAGTCATTGAAGGAATAGCAATTTTCTTTAGTAAAACAAAAATTGGATCAGATGTTAAATTAAGATTTTTTTTCAAATAAAACCTCAGTTAAATTCTTTTTGAAAAAAATATTTCTTACCCATTCTTTTGGATATCTCAATTTGTTTTTGTCTCATTTCAAATCTATTTTTTTGTGCCTTGGTTTGTTTATCATGACATTTAGGGCATGATATACCCTCAATAAATTTTTTAGATTTTTTTTCATGTAATGCAATTGGTTTTCTACATCCGCTACACATCGAATAGGTTCCAATTTTTAATTTATGTTTAACTGAGATTCTATTATCAAAAACGAAGCACTCCCCTTTCCATAAACTATTTTTTTCATTAATTTTTTTTAAATAATTTAAAATCCCCCCTTTTAATTGGAAAATATTCTTAAATCCTTTTCTCTTAAGATAAAATGAGGCTTTTTCACATCTTATTCCACCTGTACAAAACATAGCGATTTTAGTTTTTCTATCAAATTGCTTTAAATACTTTGGGAATTCTCTAAAATTATCTACGTTAGGATTTAAAGCACCTTTAAAAGTTCCTACATCGTACTCAAAAGATTTTCTTGCATCTATTAATTTAACATTTTTATCTTTAATCAAAGAATTCCACTTTGCTGGATCAACATAATTATTAAGGTTTTGTGAAGATAAAACACGAATTCCAATTGGGACAACCTCTGTTTTTATTTTTGTTTTACATTTATGGAAGGGTTGAAAGTCATTTGTTGAATAATTTATAGAGTCAAAGGTATTAATTTTGCAAGTTTTTTTTAATTGCTTAAAAACTTTTTGAATACTTTCCTTTTTTCCCGAAATAGTTCCATTTACTCCCTCACTTGAAAAAATTATAGTACCTTTAACATCATTTAATTTTAGAGTTTGATAAAAATTTTTTTTAAGAATACTAAGTTTAGTAAGTTTTTTAAATTTATAAAATCCTAAAATATGAAACATTTAAATTTTCCTACAAATTGTTATACCGTCACCAATTGGTAAAATGACTTTTTCTATTCTATCATCTTTTTTAATAAAAGAATTAAATTCTCTTATAATTTTGGTTAAATGGTCATTTTTGCTAGGGTTGGTAACATCGCCTTTCCATAAAACATTATCTATAAGAATAAATCCATTTGTTTTAACAAGATCTATAGATAGATTGTAATAATTTTTATAGTTTTCTTTATCTGCATCAATAAAAATCAGATCAAAAGTTTTTTTTTTATTCTGCAGTTTTTTAAGTGTACTAATAGCTGGTCCTAAAATAATTTTAATTTTTTTATCCAAATCAGCTTTTTTAAAAAAATTTACAGCTGCATCTGATGTTTGCTTATTAATATCTAAGCAAGTTATATTTCCATCTTTTGGCATGGCAAGGCCCATTGATAGAGCGCTATATCCTGTGAATGTTCCAACTTCTAAAATATTTTTTATATTATTTATCTTAATAAAAAATTGAAAAAAATAAGCTTGGCTTATTGAAATTTGCATTTTTTTAATATCGCCTAATTGTTCGTTGTGGTTAATTATTTCTTTTTGGACAGGATGCAAATCAGTGCTGTGATCAGAAATATATTTTTCTAATTTTTCGTCAATTTTAAGACTCTTGATCATTATTTTAGCTTTTCTTTTAAAATATCATTAACTAATTTTGGATTACCTTTTCCAGATGTAGCTTTCATTACTTCTCCAACAAAAAATCCAAATAGCTTTACTTTTCCTGATTTGTATTCTGAAACTTTATCTAAATTCTTCTCTAATACTTTAACAATGATTTTTTCTAGTTCTTTTGGATCACTTTGTTGTTTTAATCCTTTTTCTTTTATAATTTTTTTGGGTTCATCTCCAGTCTCAACCATTATTTCGAAAACCTTTTTCGCTATTTTTCCTGAAATTTCACCTGAACTAATAGTATTAATTAATGACGCAAGATTCTTTGGGGATACAGGAGACTTAGATATATTTAAATTTTTTTTATTTAAAACTGCAAATAATTCAACAATTATCCAATTTTTAGCAAGTTTTATATCTGAGTTTTTTATTACATCTTCAAAATATTTTGAAATATCAACTTCAGACACTAAAACATTTGCCTCGTAGGGTGTAAGTTTAAATTTTTTTATAAACCTGTCCTTCTTTTCGTCAGGTAATTCAGGCAATTTCTTTTTAATACTATCAATAAAACTTTGTTTAATTTCTAGCGGTAGTAAGTCTGGATCAGGAAAATACCTATAGTCATGTGCCTCTTCTTTTGATCTCATTGATCTGGTTTCATTATTTTTTGTATCAAAAAGTCTAGTTTCTTGTTCTATTGATTTGCCAGACTCAAGAAGTTCAATTTGTCGTTTTGCTTCAGAGTCAATTGCCATTTCCATAAATTTAATTGAGTTTACATTTTTAATTTCACATCTTGTTCCAAATTTTTTTTCACCTTTTTTTCTTACAGAAACATTTACATCAGCTCTCAAGGAGCCTTCTTGCATGTTGCCATCACATGTACCAAGATAGCGCATTATTGTTCTAAGTTTTTTTACATATGAATTTACTTCGCTAGGTGATCTCAAATCAGGTTTGCTAACAATTTCCATTAAAGCTACACCTGATCTGTTTAAATCAACAAAAGTGTGGTCTGGACTTAAATCATGAATACTTTTTCCTGCATCTTGCTCTAAGTGTAGTCTCTCGATGCCAATTTTTTTGCTTCCATAAGGCATATCAAGAGTTACCTCCCCTTCTCCAACGATTGGATTTTTATACTGAGATATCTGGTATCCAGCAGGCAGATCGGCATAAAAATAATTTTTTCTATCGAATACTGAGAACAAATTAATTTTAGCATTCAAACCTAGGCCTGTTTTAACAGCTTGTTCAATACAAAATTGATTTATAACAGGAAGCATTCCAGGGAATGCTGAGTCAACTAAACTGACTTGTGAATTTGGTTCTGATCCAAACTTTGTAGATGATCCAGAAAATAACTTTGAATTTGAAATAACTTGGGCATGAACCTCTAATCCTATAACTACTTCCCAGCTACTTTTCTCAGTTTTTATGTAATAATCAAATTTATCCTTTTCCATAAATTATTCCCACCATCTATCTAAAGATTGTTTAAATGAAATATTTTTTTCCATTGCAAAAGCTATGTTTAAAATTTTTTGTTCATCTAATGTGTTAGATATTAATTGAAGCCCTAGTGGATATCCTTTTTTATCCTGTCCGGCTGGTATTGAAATTGCTGGTATTCCAGCCAAATTAACTGGAACTGTAAATATATCGTTTAAATACATAGATATCGGATCATTTGTTTTTTCTGCGATTTTAAAAGCAGAGCTTGGGGTTGATGGTGTTAAAATGGCATCAACATTTTTAAAACAATGGTCGAAATCATTTTTAATTAATTTTCTGACTTTTTGGGCTTTAAGATAGTAAGCATCGTAATATCCTGATGATAAAACATAAGTTCCTATAAGAACTCTCCTTTTTACCTCGTCTCCAAAACCTTCTCCTCGGGTATTTTCATACATTTCTATAAGATTGTTACCCTTTTTGGATCTATAACCATACTTCACACCATCATAACGTGCTAAATTAGAAGATGCCTCGGCAGGTGCAACTATATAATAGGTTGGTAAAGCGTATTTTGTATGTGGTAGAGAGACATCGACAATTTTGACTCCAGATTTTTTTAAAATATCTATTCCTTTTTTCCAAAGATCATCTATTTCATTTGGCATATTCTCTATTCGATATTCTTTTGGTATCCCAATTTTTAATCCTTTTATATTTTTGTTTAAATTTTTTGAATAACTTTCTTTTTTTTTGTTTATAGATGTTGAGTCTTTTTGATCATAACCTGACATCGCTTCTAAGAGTAATGCACAATCTTGAACGTTTTTTGTCATTGGTCCTGCCTGATCTAAAGAAGAAGCAAAAGCAACTATTCCCCATCTAGAACATAATCCATAAGTAGGTTTTAACCCTACAGTCCCAGTGAAGGAAGCGGGTTGTCTAATTGAACCTCCTGTGTCTGTTCCTACTGTTGCCGGTGTAAGGTTCGCTGCTAAAGCACTTGCTGATCCTCCTGAAGATCCTCCTGGAACTAAATCTTTTCCAATTGGATTGATGGTATTTCCAAAATAACTTGTTTCATTTGATGAACCCATGGCAAATTCGTCACAATTAAGTTTACCTAGCAAAATAGCTCCTTCAGACCATAAATTTTGAGTAACAGTAGATTCATATGTGGGAATAAAATTTTCAAGTATTTTGCTTCCCGCAGTAGTTTTTATATTTTTTGTACAAAATAGATCTTTAATTCCTAATGGTATTCCTGGAAGTAAACCACTAAAATTCTTTTTAGAGTCAAATTCTTTTGCATTTTTGATAGATTGGTCAAAACAAGTTGTAATAAAGCTATTTAATTTTTTACTTTTTTTAATATTATTAATAAAATGATTTGTTACCTCTAGAGAAGAGATTTTTTTCGATTTAATTAAATTTATAATTTCTGATAATGAGCTTTTGTTTAAATCAGACATAATTATTCGACCACTTTCGGAACAATAAAAAAATCTTCATTTTTATTGGGAGAATTTTTTAAAATTTCTTTCTTTATTTTACCATCATTAATTTTATCAGTTCTAGGCTCAAGTTTTTTATCAACTATTGAACTTAGTGGTTCTATTTCTTTAGTATCTACTTTATTTAACTCCTCTACAAAATTTAATATTGAGTCTAAATCTTTAGACAAGGAGTCTAACTTACTATCCTCGAGAGAGATCCTGGATAGTTTTGCAACTTTTTTTACCTGGTTTTTATTAATAGACATTTATAAACTATGTTTTAGTTTGATTTGTAAGTGAAGTAAAATATAACATATTCATGATAGATATTGAAGATTTTAAGAATTCAATAGGAAAAAAATCCAGGTTATTAGGCATTGACCCAGGTAAAAGCCGTATTGGTTTAGCTATATCGGATGAAGACAAACTTGTTTCGACACCCCTGAAAACTATTAATAAAAAAAATAGCTCTAATTTTATAAGCGTAATAAAAGAGATAATTATTGAAAATAATATAAAGGGAGTCGTTATTGGCAATCCAATTAATATGGATGGTTCTTCAGGTCCTTCTTCACAATCAGCAATCGATTTTGCTAAATATATATCAAATAATATTTCAATACCTGTCTGTATGTGGGATGAGAGATTATCAACTGAGGGTGCCTTTAATTTATCAAGCAATTTAGACATAAATGTATCAAAAAAAGTTGAGAAATTAGACCAAAATGCAGCTTCTTTTATATTACAAGGGGCTATTGATTACATTAGAAGATAAATAACTTGCTATGATAGTGCAAAAGGCCTATAGAGTTAATTTTAATGGCGGTTATAAAAAAATTTTCAGCTGTTAAAAAAATCCAAAAACATCTATTAGGAATCCAAAATCTATCTATTCAGGAAGCAAGCCTTATTTTAGATGAGGCAAAAAACTTTATAAAATTAAATAGAAGCGCATCTAAAAAACTAGATTTACTAAGAGGAAAAACTCAAATTAACCTTTTTTTCGAACCTTCTACCCGAACACAAAGTTCCTTTGAACTGGCCGGTAAAAGATTGGGTGCTGATGTTATGACAATGAATGTTGGGAATTCATCTTTAAAAAAGGGCGAAACTATACTTGATACAGCAATGTCACTTAATGCGATGCATCCTGATATTATAGTAGTTAGGCATCAAGACTCAGGTGCTCCAAATCTTTTATCGCAAAAGGTTAATTGTACTGTAATAAATGCTGGCGATGGCTTAAGAGAACACCCAACTCAGGCACTACTTGATGCATTAACGATAATAAATAGAAAAGGAAAAATTGAAGGTTTAAAAATTGCTATTTGTGGAGATATACTTCATTCTAGAGTAGCTAGATCAAATATTTATTTATTAAATATGCTTGGTGCAGAAGTAAATGTTATTGCTCCAAAAACATTATTGCCTTCTACAATTAATAAACTCGGAGTAACAGGTTTTACAAATATGAAGGAAGGTTTGAAATCTTGCGATATAGTAATGATGCTTAGGTTGCAGAATGAGAGGATGAAAGGATCTTTTTTACCTTCAAAGAGAGAGTACTATGAATATTTTGGTTTAACACCTGATAAACTTAAGCTTGCTAAAAAAGATGCTTTAATAATGCATCCCGGACCAATGAATAGAGGCGTCGAAATTGATACAAAACTTGCTGATGATATCAATGTAAGTCTGGTTAAAGAACAGGTGGAACTTGGAGTAGCTATTAGAATGGCATGCTTGAAAATATATTGTAAATAATGAAAGAAAAATATTTTATAAATGCAAGAATAATAGATCCATCACAAAATCTTGATGAGATTGGTGGAGTAGTAGTAGATGTTAATGGAAAAATCAAAGCCGTAGGTAAAAGCGTAAAAAAAGGAAATATCCCTGATAAAGCAGAAAAAATAGATTTAAAGGGAAAAGTTTTAATACCAGGAATTATTGATATGAAAGTTTTCATTGGAGAGCCTGGTTATGAATATAAAGAAAATTTTAGAAGTTTAAGTAGTGCAGCTCTTTCAGGTGGCGTTACATCCGTTGTTTCGATGCCAAATACGAGCCCAGTGATAGATAATGTATCAATGGTAGATTTTATACTAAGAAGAGGAAGAGATAAAGCGGGCATAAATATTTTTCCATCAGCAACTTTGACTAGGAACATGGAAGGAAAACTTATGACTGAGTTTGGATTATTATCAAAAAAAGGAATTATCGGATTTACAGACGCAACGAGAACTGTCCAAAATTCTGAAATAATGTCTAGGATTATGAATTATGCTTCAGATCTTGACGTGTTAGTGATGCAACATGCTGAAGATCAAGAGCTATCAAAAGGTAGATGCATAAATGAGGGTGAAGTGTCTACTAGACTTGGTTTACAAGGTATACCTCACATTGCAGAAAAAATTATAATTGAAAGAGATTTATCTCTATTAGAAGAATATCCATGTAGATACCATATCTCTCAACTTTCATCAGCTAAATCATTAGATGTAATTAAAATGTATAAAAAAAACGGCTTAAAATTTTCAGTCGGAGTTTCCATTAATAATCTCTCTCTTAATGAAAATGATATAGGAGATTTTAAAACGTTTATGAAAGTATCTCCTCCTCTCAGAAAAGAAGAAGATAGAAAGTCTTTAATTCAAGGAATTAAAGATGGATTAATAGATGTAATCGTATCTGACCACAAGCCTGAGGATGAGGAAAGCAAAAGACTTCCGTTTGCACAAGCTGCGGAGGGTTCAATTGGGGTTGAGACGCTTCTATCACTAGCTCTCGAACTTTATCATAATGACTCGTTAACATTAAATAAAATAATAGAAACCATTACATATAATCCAGCAAAAATTTTAAAAATAAATAAAGGTACTTTAAAAAAAGGATCTGATGCAGACATATGTATCTTTGATCTTGATCAACCATGGAAAGTAGACGTTTCAAAGTTAAAATCTAAATCTAAAAATGCAGCAATAGAAAATAGGAAGCTTCAAGGAAAAGTATTAATGACTTATCTAAAAGGGGAAAGTGTTTTTAATTAACAGTGACATTTGAAATATTTTTTGTTTTTTTTCTTTCGTATATATCAGGATCTATACCTTTTGGACTGATATTAGCTAATTTATTTTTAAAAAAAGATATAAGAAAAATCGGTTCAAAAAATATCGGGGCAACTAATGTACTAAGAACTGGAAGTAAATTTATTGCTTCGATTACTTTATTATTAGATATTTTAAAAGGCGTGTTACCAATTATCATTACTAATCATTATTTTCCATCTTTAATTTATTTTTCTGGACTCCTGACTTTTCTAGGACATATATTTCCTGTTTGGATAAAATTTAAAGGAGGGAAAGGTGTTGCAACTCTTCTTGGAATAGTTTTTGCTTTATCACTTAAACTCGGATTATTTTTTTGTTTAGCTTGGTTATTAATTGCTTTAATAACAAAATATTCTTCTTTATCATCAATAGTTGCATCATTATTCATTTTTTTGATATCTTTCTTTGAAAATAATTTCGAATTAACCTCATACTTGTTTATTACATTTACATTAATTTTATACACTCACAGACAGAATCTAGTAAGATTAAAAAAAAAAACTGAAGATAAAATTAAACTTTAAAATCAACACTTATAGCACATCGATTTGACAAAAAGGTTTATTTTTGACAGTAAGATAAAATACAATGAATCTTGTCATAGTAGAAAGCCCAGCTAAAGCTAAAACCATTAATAAATATTTAGGTAAAGATTACAAAGTTTTGGCTAGCTATGGTCATGTCAGAGATCTTCCTTCAAAAAACGGTTCGGTTGATCCTTCAAATAATTTTAAAATGGAGTGGGAGCTTGATGCGTTTTCTAAAAAATATGTAAAAGAAATAACTGATGCAGCAGCTGAATCAGAAAAAATAATATTAGCAACCGATCCTGATAGAGAAGGAGAAGCGATCGCCTGGCATGTTCGTGAAATTCTTGAAAGTAAAAAGCTTTTGAAAGGTAAAAAAGTTGAAAGAGTTGTCTTTAATGAAATTACTAAAAAGGCTGTAACGAATGGAATTAATAATCCAAGAGAAATAGAATCCTTGTTAGTTGATGCGTACATGGCAAGAAGAGCATTAGATTACCTTGTTGGATTTAATATATCTCCAATTTTATGGACAAAACTACCAGGATCAAAATCTGCAGGTCGAGTGCAATCTGTTGCTCTAAGATTAATAACTGAAAGGGAGCATGAAATTGAACTTTTTAAACCAGAGGAATTCTGGACTATTGCTAGCAACTTTCAATATGATGATAAATTAATTAAATCTAAACTATCAGTATTTTCCGAAAAAAAAGTAGAAAAATTTTCTTTTAAAAAAAAAACAGACTCAGATCAAGCTTTAAATGAAATTAAAAAACAGTCATATAAGATTATTGATGTCTCTTCGAAAGTTTTTCGAAGAAACCCGCTTGCACCATTTACTACGTCAACATTGCAACAAACTGCATCAGGGAAGTATGGTTTTGGAGCATCAAGAACAATGCAGATTGCTCAAAGACTTTATCAAGGAATAGATATTGAGGGTGATACTGTTGGTTTAATCACTTATATGAGAACAGATGGAATTCAAATTTCAAAAGAAGCTGTTTCTGATTTTAGAAATTTTATAAACAAAGAACATGGAAAAGAATATCTACCTGAAAGTCCAAATAATTACTCTGGTAAAAAAGCAAAAAATGCACAAGAAGCACATGAAGCAATTAGACCGACGGATGTTAATAGGAAACCTGTAGATATGAAAAAATATTTAAGCACAGATCAATCAAAGCTTTATGAATTAATTTGGAATAGAGCAATATCATCTCAAATGAATCCTGCGGAGTTTGACAGGAAAAGTATAACTATTGAGTCTGAAGATAAAAAGATTAACTTTAAAGCAAATGGCTCTACTATAAAATTTGAAGGATATTTAAAAGTTTATAAATTTGAGGAAAAAGATGAGGATCTTAAAAATATTTTACCTGAAGTAAAAGTTGGAGATAAAGTTTCTATAAAAGAACTTATTGATGATCAGCATTTTACTGATCCACCACCCAGATATTCTGAAGCTAGCCTTGTTAAAAAAATGGAAGAATTAGGAATCGGGCGTCCGTCAACATATGCCAGTATTATATCGGTTTTATCAACTAGAAATTACACTGAATTATTAAATAAAAGATTTCACCCAACTGATCGTGGTAAATTACTATCAGCATTTCTTGAAAAATTATTTACTAAATATGTTGATTACAATTTTACAGCAGATTTAGAAAATCAACTTGATGAAATTACTAGTGGTAAAATTGATTGGGTTAAAGTTTTAGATGGTTTTTGGAAAGATTTTTATTCAAATGTAGGTCAAGTTAAAGAAAAAAGAACCAGAGAAGTTTTGGACATGTTAAATGAAAGTTTGGGGGATCTTGTTTTTGAAAGAGATGATAATGATGATATTGATAGAAAATGCAAGGTTTGTAACACAGGTCAGTTAAGTCTTAAGAATAGTTTTAGAGGCGGAGCTTTTATTGGTTGTTCGAATTATCCTGAATGCAAATTTACCAGACCATTATCAAAGTCTAAAGCATCACAGCAAATTAATTTAGCTGAACCTAAATTGATTGGGAAAAATGATTTTGGTAAAGATATTTTTCTTAAAAATGGCAGATTTGGACCTTATTTGCAATTCGAAATTGAAACTATCGATACAGAGGCAAATAAAAAAAGGAAATCAAAAAAGAAAAAAGAAAATGAAAATTTAAAAAATGTTTCTATACCAAAAGGTTTACCGATTGAAAATGTAGACTTAGATAAAGCAAAATATTTATGTTCTTTACCAAAAATAATTGGTAAACATCCTGAATTAAATGAAGACATAACAATTAATATTGGAAGGTTTGGTCCTTATCTAAAATGTTCAAATAAATCTGCAAGAATTGAAAGTGTAGATGATTTGTTTACAATTGGCCTTAACCGAGCAATAACTTTAATTTCTGAAGCTAAACCTGGAAGGATGTCTTCATCAGAAATCAAAAATTTAGGTGAACACCCGGAAGATAAAAAACCTGTAAGAATAATGAAAGGACAATATGGTCCTTATATTAAATATAAATCTCTTAACGCTACAATACCTGAAGATAAAGATCCAACTGAAATTACAATGGAAGAAGCTTTAATCTTAATTGAAAAGAGAAAAGAATATGATAAAAATAAAAAAAAGAAAAAAAAATGAGTGCTGAAAAAAACTTGCAAATATTTAATATTAACTTGCCTAAAGCACCAAATCCTGTTGGGGTTTATGTGGCGTCTAAGATTGTTGGAAATTTAATTTTTATTTCTGGACAGCTCTCGGTAGACACTGAAGGAAAATTAATTAAAGGCAAACTTGGAAATGAATTAAATTTAGAACAAGGATATGTATCTGCAAAGTTTTGTGCTCTAAACCTTATAGCGCAACTTAAAAAAATATGTGGTAGCTTAGATAAAATTAAAAGTTGTGTTAAAATAACTGGATATGTAAACTCAACAGATGATTTTACAGATCAACCCAAAGTTATTAATGGTGCATCTGATATAATTTCAAAGGTATTCGGTGACAAGGGTAAACACACACGCGCAGCTGTCAGTGTAAATTCTCTACCATTAGGTGCATCGGTTGAGGTTGAGGGAATATTTGAATTATAATTTTTATCTTCCAACAGAGTAATATTTTATATTTCTTTTTTTTAATTCATTGGGGTTGTATAGATTCCTCATATCATAAATTTTAAAATTATTTTTTTTAACTATTTTTTTAAAGTCGATAGATTTAAACTCATCCCATTCTGTATTAATGATAATTAAATCTGCTCCAACACAAGCTTTGGTTATTGAACTTGCAAAACTCAGATTTTTCTTTTTTTCAAACTCCTTTTTTGGACCTGATGGATCATGATAATTTATTTTTGCACCCCTTTTCAATAAATAAGGTATCAAAACAAGGCTTGAAGATTCTCGCATATCATCTGTGTTGGCTTTAAAGGTTACGCCTAAAACGGCAATTTTTTTATTTTTAATTTTATTATTCATAATTTTTAAAACCCTTCTTGTTAATAATATTTTTCTATTCTGATTTGATTTTATAACTGATTTCACAATCGAAAGATTGGATTTAAATTTATCTGCTATTGAAACTAGACCCTTAGTATCTTTTGGAAAGCAAGAACCTCCGTAAGCTGGTCCGGCTCTCAAAAATCTACTTCCAATTCTTGCATCTGTTCCCATTCCAACTGAAATATCTTCTACATTTATACCTGTTAACTCGCATAAATTAGCAATTTCGTTTATAAATGTAATTTTAGTAGCTAAAAATGCATTAGACGCATATTTAATTAATTCAGCACCTTTCCTTGAAGTACAAAAATACTTAGCTCCTTTTTTGATTAGCGGTTCATATAAAAGTTCCATTTTTTTAAAAATTTTTTTATTATTTGATCCAATAACAATTCTATCTGGATATTTAAAATCTCTTATAGCTTCACCTTCTCTTAAAAATTCAGGATTAGATACGACGTCAAATAAAGATTTTTTCACCTTTTTACTTATTATTTTTTCTATTTGATCGCCCGTTGTAACAGGCACAGTTGATTTAGTAACAATAATTTTGTAGCTTTTTATATATTTAGAGATCGATTTTGCAACATTAAAAACTTGGGAAAGATCAACTAAATTTGAGCCTTTTTTCGCTGGTGTACCAACACATATAAAAATTATTTGTGAATCTTTTACTGCTTTTTCTAAATCGTTTGTAAAATTTAATCTTTTTGCTCTGAAATTATTTCTTATTAAATCATCCAGACCAGGTTCATAAATTGGTGAAATAGATTTTTTTAATTTATTTATTTTATTTTTATTATTATCGACACAATAAACTTTATTCCCAAGTTCCGAGAAGCAAGTTCCACTAACTAAACCCACATATCCAGTTCCTATCATGCATATCTTCATATAAATTTTTTACAAATATTTTGAAATTGCGATTCCAGATTTAATAAATCCATCCATAGTCCCACAATCTATATATTTTCCCTTAAATATATTCCCATAAAACTTTTCATCTCTTTTAACCAGAGTCTTTATTGCATCTGTAATATGTATCTCTCCACCTTTACCCCTGCCCTGACTTTTTAAAACAGATAGTATTTTCTTAGGTAAAATATATCTTCCAATTATGGCATAATTTGATGGCGCCTCACTTAATTTAGGTTTCTCAATAACCTCGTTTATTAAAAAAGAATTTCTTGTTTTCTTTTTAAAACCAAGAATTCCCCATCTTGAAACTGTTTTTCTTTTTACTTTTGTGGTTGCTATAATAGATCCTCTAGTTTTTTTATGTAAAGAAATCATTTCTTTGGAACAGTTTTTTTTTACAATTAAATCATCAGCTAAAAGCATTAAAAAATGAGTTCCTTTTAAATATTTTGTGCATTTCAAAACTGCATGGCCTGTTCCTTCTGGCTTGTTTTGATATACAAATTTTATCATTTTTTGAAATTGCTTTAATCTTTTAAATACACTTTTTAAACGTTTATCATTTTTTTTCTTTTTGATTATTTTCTTGTAGAAATTATCATTAAAAAAATATTTTTTTATACTTGGTCGATTTTTCGGCACTACAAAAATAAATTGTTTTATACCTGCTTCTATACATTCTTCCATTATATATTCTAAATTTGGTTTGCCGTTTATTGGTAACAATTCTTTTGGAATTACACTTGACAGTGGCAGTAATCTTGTACCTAATCCTGCTAATGGAATGATTGCTTGTGTAACCATAAAAACCTTTTACAAGTTAAACGAATATTTTACAAATGAAATTATTTACAAATAAAAAAAAGTTACGATCAGAAATAAGGAAAATCAATAATATCAGTTTAGTTCCAACAATGGGTGCTCTACATGAAGGTCATGAAAGTATCATAAGAAAATCTGTTAGAGGTTCAGGAAAAACACTTGTTAGTATTTTTATAAATCCAAAACAATTCAATAATAGAAAAGATTTAAAAAATTATCCCCGTAATAATAAAAATGACATAAAAATATTAAAAAGACTTAAAATCGATTATTTATACAAACCCTCTTATACTGATGTATACAAATTCAAAACAAAAAATAAAATATATTTAGACAAATTTTCGAAAAAACTGTGCGGACAATTTAGAAAAGGTCATTTTAGGGGTGTAATTAACGTAGTTAATAGACTTCTAGAAATAACAAAGCCAAAAAAAATTTTACTTGGTAAAAAAGATTTTCAACAACTTTATTTAATTAAAAAACATATAAAAAAAAATAGGATTAAAACCAAAGTTCTTCCATGCAAAACTGTAAGAGACAAGAATTTTATTGCATTTTCTTCAAGATTAAAAAAATTAAATGCTCATGAAAAAACTAAATTAATTAGAATAATAAAAGTTTTAAAAAAATATAAAAAGGATCTGATTACAAAAAAAGAAACGTATAGTTTTTCTTTAATTAAAAAAAAAATTATTTCTTTGGGTGCTAAAAAAGTTGATTATATCAAAATAATTGATTTAAATACTTTAAAAAAACCAAATAAGAATAAATTTAATTTGTTTTATGCAATTTATATTGGAAATATAAGATTAATTGATAATTTTTAGTTTAAAAAAAAGATAGATCCAATTCCAAGAAAAGACAAAAAACCTATTACATCAGTTATTGTTGTAACAAATACGCTGGAAGCTAATGCTGGATCTATATTAAATTTTTTTAAAGATACCGGAACTAAGATACCAAATAAACCAGCAACTATCATATTTAAAATCATTGCTACCGCAATTAAAATTGAGAGATCTAATTCTTTAAACCAAAATTGAACAACAGCGGCAGATATAATAGCAAAAATTATTCCATTTAATATTCCTATAACAAATTCTTTTGTAACTATTTTATAAAAATTACCAGATGAAATTTCTCGTTTTGCGATTGCTCTTATTGTTACAGCCAATGTTTGCATTCCGGCATTTCCTCCCATTGATGCTACGATTGGCATCAAGACGGCTAATGCAACAACTTTTTCTATGTCGTCTTGGAAAAAACCTATAACAACCGAGGCTACAATTGCTGTAATTAAATTAAGAAGTAACCAACTAAATCTTCTTTTGGTTTTTTTTAATACTCCATCAGTAATTTCTTCATCGCCCACACCAGCCAACCTCAAAACATCTTCCTCGGCTTCTTCTTGTACGACGGTAACTACATCATCTGCTGTTATCATTCCAATTAATTTATTATCTTTATTAACTACACCAGCAGATACTAAATTATAGTTTTCAAAAGTAAGACCTACCTCTTCTTTATCCATATTTACAGATATTAAGACTGGTATTTCTCTCATAATTGAATTCATTTTTGAATCTCTTGCTGTTCTTAAAACTCTAGATGATGGAACTGTGCCAATTGGTTTAAATTTTTCATCAACAACAAATATTTCTAGAAATTCATCTGGTAAATCTTTATTTTCTCGTAAGTAATCAATTGTTTGTCCTACTGTCCAATCACTTGGTACAGCTGTGAACTCTCTTTGCATTATTCTTGCAGCAGAGTCCTCAGGATAACTTAATCCCTCTTCCAAAAGAAATCTGTCTTGTGGCGACAATTTATCTAATACTTTTTTCTTTCTTTCTCCTTCAATTTTTTCAAGAATTTGAAGAGCATTGTCAGACTCTAATTTGCGCAAAATTTTTGCAATTGACTCGGGTGTAAGGAGAACAAGAACCTCAGATTGTAAGGATTCATTCAATTCCACAAAAATTTCAGGATCGATTGTAAATGCCTCAATTTCTATTAATTTATTTCGATTTTCTGTATCAAGATTTTCAATTAAATCTGCCACATCGGCTGCGTGCAAATCTTCTAATGTTTGATTGATAAAAGCAACATCTTTAGCTTTAATCTTTTCACTAAAAAGATTGATAAAATCTTTATTAAATTCTACATTTACTTTTTGTTTTCCAATTGATTTAACTAAACTCATTTCTCACCAGATTGTTTAATTTTTGAGACTTTTAGTTTATCTAATGATAAAATTCAATTTAAAATGGACATAGAATTCAAAATAAGCAAAAAACCTATAAAATACGAAAAAGCGCTCAAATTACTTGTGAAAAAAGTAGATGAAGTTAAATTAGGAGGTCGTGAATTTATATGGCTTTTAGAACATCCAACCACTTTCACTGCAGGCATAAGATCAAAAAAAGAAGAAATATTAAATAAGTCGATAAAAGTAATAAAAACCAATCGAGGAGGCAAAATAACACTCCACAATCCAGGACAACAAATTGTTTATTTTGCAATTGATCTTAATAAAAGAAAAAAAGATATAAGAAATTTAGTTAGACAAATTGAACATTCAATAATTGAATTTTTGAGAATTTATAAAATTGAATCTTATGCTGATAAAAAAAATATTGGTATATGGGTAAAAAATAAAAAGATTGCTGCAATAGGTATTAAAGTTTCACGTTGGGTTGCATATCATGGTTTTTCAATAAATATAAAAAATAATCTAGAAGAATATAAGAAAATAATTCCGTGTGGGTTAAGTAATGAAAATATTACTTCTATTAAAAACGAAAAAAAAATTCCAAAAAATATAGTTATAAATTTAAAAAAAATACTTTTAAAAAATATTTCTAATATTTAAAAATTGTATTTTACAAATTTACTAAAATCATCATTAAACTTGGCTTCATAATTGTATTTTACACTATTTATCATAAATTTTATTTTGTATGCATGTAACATTAAACCTTTGATTTTTATATTTTTGTTTAATTCTTTATTAGCATATTTGTCATCCCCCAATATTGGATTACCTATATTGTATAATTGTTTTCTTAATTGGTGTTTTCGGCCTGTAATAGGTTTCAACTCAAGAAATGAAAAATTATTATTTGTTTTAAGTATTTTTAAATAAGAAATAGCTTTTTGAACTAACTTTTTATTATTTTCATATGTAACTAGATTGTCTTTAAGTATATTTATTTTTTTTGACACAGACCCGTATGAAATCGCAATATAAGTTTTATGTACTTTTCTTAAACGAAATAGTGATGTCAGAAGTTGTGCGTACTCTCTATTTTTTGCTACAATCATTACTCCTGATGTTTCTTTATCAAGTCTATGAACTATAAAAGGTTTTGAGTTTTCGAAATGTTTTGTATTTTTAAGTATATCTATAATATTTTTAAAAGACTTAGTACCAGACTGAACAGGTATTCCTCTTGGTTTGTTTATAACTATAAAATTGTCATTATCCTCTAAAACAAAATCAGAATATATTGCGGCCTCTTTTTTGGAAGGTTTGTATTTATCTTTTGTGGATTTAGTTTGGCTTTTGAGACTTTCTATTCCATATAATTTAACAACATCATTAATCTTAACTCGGTAAGAAGTTTTGATGCGTTTATTATTGATTTTAATTTTATTTTTTCTAATTAATTTTTCTATTAAAGATTGCGGAAGGTTTAAAACATTTTGTTTAAACCATTTATCGAAACGAGTATCTTGATAGTCTTTCCCAACTATGAACTTTTTAAACATTAAAATTGCAAATTATTATTATTTTGCCGCTACTTTTGGTAAAGTTTCTTTATCTTTTTTTGTAGTTTCAGACTTCTTGGGTTTGTCTACCTTTTTTGCATTAATATCTCTGTCTACAAGTTCAATAACAGCCATAGGAGCATCATCTCCAGTTCTAAAACCAGCTTTTAAAACTCTAGAATAACCACCTTGTCTATTAGCATATCTTTTTGAAAGTGTATCAAAAACTTTTTTTACGGATGTTTTGTTTTGAAGTTTAGAAAAAAGATATTTTTTTTTACTTAAATTTGAATTCTTGCCAATAGTTATGACTTTATCGATTTTTGGTTTAAGTTCTTTAGCCTTTGGCAAGGTAGTTATTATTTGTTCATACTTTATTAAGGAATTAAGCATATTTTTAAATAATGCTTTCCTGTGTTCAGAAGTCCTGTTTAGTTTTCTATATCCTATTTTGTGTCTCATGATTGCCTTAATAAGTATTTTCTTCCAATTTTTTTGACAACTCTGCAATATTATCTGGTGGCCAATTTGGAATTTCCATACCAAGATATAAAGACATTGAGCTTAGAACTTCTTTAATTTCATTTAAAGACTTCCTGCCAAAATTTGGAGTTCGCAACATCTCAGGTTCAGTTTTTTGAACCAAATCTCCAATGTAAATGATATTATCATTTTTAAGACAATTCATAGATCTTACTGAAAGTTCCAGCTCCTCAACTCTTTTTAATAAATTTTTATTAAATTCAGGTTCAGTTGATGTTGTTGGTTTAGGAACCTCTTTTGGATCTTCAAAGTTAACAAACATTGATAGTTGATCTTGAAAGATTCTTGCTGCAAAGGCTACTGCGTCTTCTGCGGCAACTGTTCCGTTGGTCTCAACTTCCATTACTAATTTATCATAATCTAAAGCTGATCCAGCTCTTGTACTTTCAACTTTAAAAGAAACTTTTTTTACTGGACTAAAAAGTGAATCAATCGCAATCATACCTAGAGGTGTATCCTCTGATTTATTTTTTTGAGCTAAAACATATCCTCTTCCATTATTAACCATTAATTCCATGTGAAATTTAGTTTTTTCGTCCAAATTACAAATTGTTTGTTCAGGATTAAGAATTTTAATATCAGAAACTAAGGCGATATCTTTTGCTTTAACTTCTTTAGGTCCTTGCGCATCTAAAATTAATTTTTTTGGAGTATCAGAGTTTAGTTTTATTGCTAAATTTTTTACATTTAAAACAATATCTGTAACATCTTCTCTTACACCTTTAATCGATGAAAATTCGTGTAATACTCCGTCTATTTGAACTGCGGTTACAGCAGCTCCTTGTATAGATGATAATAAAATTCTCCTCAAAGAGTTTCCTATAGTTTGTCCAAAACCTTTCTCTAAAGGTTGTGCTATTACTTTTGCAATAGACTTGTCTTCATTACTGTCAATTTCCAATTTTGTTGGTTTAGTTAAAGATTTCCAATTCTTATCAAAGATGTTTGTATTTTCCATTATACTCTCCTTTTTTTTGGTGGTCTTGTTCCATTATGAGGGAATGGTGTTGTATCTTTTATAGAAAGTATTTTAAAACCTCTCGACTGCAAGGCTCTTAAAGCTGTTTCTCTACCTGAGCCTGGTCCTTTAACCTGGACTGTTAAAGTTCTTAGACCCATTTCATACGCTTTGCTACCAGCATCGTCTGCGGCAACTTGAGCGGCATATGGAGTTGACTTTCGTGACCCCTTAAAACCTTTCATTCCCGCTGAAGACCAAGATATTACATTTCCATTTTCATCTGCAATTGAAATAATTGTATTATTAAAAGTTGAATTTACAAAGGCTATACCAGATGAGATATTTTTTTTCTCTTTGTTTTTTTTCTTAAATTTAGTTTTAGTTATCTTTGTCTCTGTTTTATTTTCAACTTTTTTTTCTATCTTTTTTTGCATTTATTTTTTAAGTGGGGTTAATTTTTTTCCTGCAATTGCAATAGCTTTTCCTTTTCTAGTTCTTGCGTTACAATGTGTTCTTTGGCCTCGCACAGGCAATTTCTTTTTATGTCTTGAACCTCTGTAGGTTGCTAAGTCAACCAACCTTTTAATGTTCATAGAAGTCTCTCTTCTTAGATCGCCTTCAACTTTATGATTTTGGTCTATATACTCTCTTATTTTTAATACTTCTTCCTCACTAAGATCATTTACCCTTTTACTAAGTGGTATATTGAGTTTTTCGCAAATTACCTTTGCATTAAAATCTCCTATACCATGTATGTAGGTAAGAGCTATATGAACAACCTTATTTTGCGGAATATTTACGCCTGCAATCCTAGCCATAATTTGAATTTTTCAAATTAGTATTTATATGTTCATATTCCTTAAAGTCAACCCTTGATAGTGTCAATTAACCCGCCTATTTCACTATTAATTTCAGTTATTTCTGCCTCACCGTTTACAACTTTGAGTAAATTTGATTGCCTATAATAATCTATTACTGGTTCGGATGATTTTTCATAAGTTTGGTATCGTTTAACTGCTATTTCCTCATTATCATCAGCTCTATTTTCCTTAACTTGTCTTTCTAAAATTCTTTTTTTTACTGTTTCTAAGCTTACGGATAATTTTAAAACAATATTTATTTTTTGCTTATACTTTTTTAATAAAGTATCTAAATTCTTTGCCTGAAGCAATGTTCTTGGATAACCATCAAAAATAATTTTGTTTTTGTAAATATCCTTTGAGATAAATTTTTCTATTAAATTACTAACAATTTTATCAGAAACTAATTCACCTGAATTTATGATAGAAGAAATTTTAGATCCCAATTGTGTTTTGTTTTTAATTTCATTACGTAAAAGATCGCCTGTGGATAGTTGATATAATTTAAATTTATTTACAATAAATTTTGATTGAGTTCCTTTTCCTGCTCCAGGAGGTCCAAAAATAACAATATTCATTTTTTATTTACTAAATTTTGCTTTTTTGATTAATGATTCATATTGTGAACTCATTAATCTAGTTTGCACTTGTGTGACTGTGTCCATTGCAACAACTACTACAATTAATACAGATGTTCCTCCTAAATAAAAAGGAATTGGATATCTTGCAATAAGAAATTCTGGCATTAAGCATACTAATGTTAAATAAGAAGCGCCTATAGTTGTAAGCTTTAATAAAATATTTTCTATATAATCAGCTGTTCTATCGCCTGGTCTAATTCCAGGAACATAACCTCCGTATTTTCTCAAATTTTCTGCTGTTTCTTTTGGATTGAATACAATTGAAGTATAAAAGAAAGAAAAAAATATTATTCCAGATGCATAAAGAAGCATATAGAGAGGTTTTCCCTGAGAAAAATAAGAGGAAAAATTTATAAAAAAATCTGAGTCCGAAAGTCCAAAATTTGAAAACGTAATTGGAACTAAAAGTAGAGCAGACGCAAAAATTGCAGGTATAACACCTGCGGTATTTATTTTTAATGGTAAATGAGAAGATTGACCTCCATAAACTTTGTTGCCCATTTGTCTTTTTGGATAATTAATTAATATTTTTCTCATTGCTCTTTCCACAAAAACTATAAACATTACAGTTGCTATTATTAAAACAAATATTCCAATAATCATTCCAGCAGATAAAGCTCCGGTTCTTCCAAGCTCAAAAGTTGATGCAAGTGCTCTAGGAATTTCTGCAACAATTCCGGAGAATATAATTAACGAAATTCCGTTACCTATACCTCTTGATGTAATTTGTTCACCAAGCCACATAAGAAAAGTCGTACCAGCTACCAATGAAATAACGGTCATTAATTTAAAGTTAATTCCTGGTTCTAAAACAATATTTCCAGCATTTTCTAAACCAACAGCAACTCCGTATCCTTGAAGTGAAGCTATAAATACAGTCCCATACCTTGTAATTTGGGTAATTTTTTTTCTTCCAAGTTCCCCCTGATCTTTCAAATTTTTAAAATAATCTGAAACGCCGGTTAACAACTGTACAATAATTGATGATGATATATAAGGCATTATACCTAAAGCAAAAATAGCCATTCTATTAACTGCTCCTCCTGAAAACACATTAAACATCCCAAGTAAACCTTTTTGAGTTGAAGACATTATTTCCTGTAATGCTAATGGATCAATTCCAGCCAAGGGAACATAGGTTCCTAATCTATAAACACATAAAACTGATATTGTAAAAAAAATTCTATTTCTTAAATCCGAAGATGGTGTTGATTTATTTTGATTAATATCTTCAGTTGCCATTTAAATATTTTTTAGTTTTGATATAACTATTGATCCGCCTGCTTTTTCGACCTTGGATTTTGCTGATTTTGATATAAAATCAGTAGCAATATTTATTTTTTCACTTAATTCGCCCTTACCTAAAATTTTTAATTTACTATACTTTTTACCAATTATTTTTCTTTCCGCTAAATACTTAATATCAATTTTATCTTTAAGATTAATTCTTTTACTTTTTAAAAAGCTAGATATGTCTGAAATGTTCAAAATTGCAATATTTTTCTTTCCAATCCGATTAAATCCTCTTTTTGGAAGTCTTCTGTATAATGGCATTTGACCTCCTTCAAAACTTTTTATTGCAACCCCGGATCTAGACTTTTGTCCTTTAACACCTCTACCTGAAGTTTTGCCCTTGCCAGAACCAATTCCCCTACCAACTCTAATTTTGTTTTTATTTATCTTTATTAAAGTATTTAATTTCATTAATTGTTTTCCCTTTTCTTAATAATTTCAGATATTTTTTTTCCTCTTATTGCTGATAGTAATTTTGGTGAGCTTTGATTTTTAAGTCCATCTATCATAGCTTTTAAAACGTTATGTGGATTTGCTGAGCCTAAAGATTTTGCTACTACATCCTGAATACCAATAACCTCACAAACCGCTCTCATCGCACCTCCTGCTATTATACCAGTTCCTGTTGGAGCTGATCTCATAAGAATTTTTCCAGAACCACTTTTAGAGTGAATATCGTGATGTAATGTTCTTCCGTCCTTAAGGGGTATTTGAAACATAGTTCTTTTTGCAAGTTCAGTTGCTTTTTTTATTGCATCTGGCACCTGTTTGGATTTCCCTTTTCCAATACCAATTGATCCTTTTTGGTTCCCAACAACAACAAGAGCTGCAAAACCAAATCTTCTTCCGCCTTTTACTACTTTGGTTATTCTGTTAATTGCAACCAATTTTTCTATAAATTCACTATCTCTCATTAAAAGTTTAATCCATTTTTTCTAAGTGACTCTGCCAATGCTTTTACTCTTCCGTGATATTTGTAACCGCCTCGGTCAAAATAAACATTGTTAATTTTTTTTTCTGCGGCTCTTTTAGCCAAAAGTTCGCCAACTGTAATTGATAAATTGGTCTTATTTTTTTTATCTTTTTTGAAATTTTTTTCATTTGAAGATGCGGAAACTATAGTTTTATTTATACTGTCATCTACTATCTGTGCTGAGATATTTTTAAGAGATTTAGAAATAGTAATTCTTAGTTTACCAAAACTTACTTTTTTTAGTTTTATTCTGTTTCTTACAATTCGTTTTTTATCTGTAGAAATTTTTTTCATTATTTTTTCTTTCCTTCTTTTCTTAAAACGTACTGGTCTTTTTCTTTAATACCTTTTGCTTTATAAGGTTCTACAGGTTTTAAAGATTTGATCTCAGAAGAGGTTTTTGACACCAGCTCCTTGTCTAAACCAACAATATTTAGTTTGGTTTGCTTCTCTACCTTAATACTAACACCTTTTGGTACTTTGTATTTTACTTCATGACTGAAACCTAAGCTTAAAACTAAATCGTCGCCTTTAATGTTTGCCCTAAAGCCTACACCACTTAATTCAAGATTTTTTTCGTGACCTTTTGTAACGCCTTGCACTGCATTGTTGATTAAACTTCTATAAGTACCCCAAAGCACAGAAATATTTTTCAATTTTTTATCATTTGGAACTATTTGAAATTCATTTTTTTCGTTAGTTTTAGAGGTAAAAAGTTTTTGATTAAATGGTACTTTTTGTGAGCCCTTTGGTCCAGAAACCAATAAAGATTCTCCGTCAACTTTTATGGATGACTCTTTCGGTAAAACAATTATTTTTTTTCCAAGTTTAGACATTAAAATATCCTACAAATTATTTCGCCACCTAAATTATTTTTTATTGCTTCACTGTCAGACATAACTCCTTTACTAGTTGATAAAATTGCTAGCCCTAAGCCACTGTGCACTCTTGGAATGCTTGTAGCGCTTGAATAAACTCTTCTCCCTGGTTTTGAGACTCTCTTGATTTCCCTAATAACAGGTCTTCCTTCATAATATTTGAGGTCGACTAAGATAGATTTTTTATTGTCTTTATCTTTGTCGACAATAAAATTTATAATATAACCCTCTTTCTTAAGTACATCTAAAATTTTTGACCTAAAATTTGAAAAAGGTATAGAAATTTTATTCAAAGACCTCATTTGTCCATTTCTTATTCTGGTTAACATATCTCCAATTGGATCTACAAAAGTCATATTTTCTCCTTTACCAGCTAGACTTGGTCATTCCAGGAATTTTTCCTGATGATGCCATTTCTCTTAGAGCTATTCTTGAAATTTTAAGTTTTCTATAAACCCCATGTGGTCTACCTGTTATTTCGCATCTATTTCTAATTCTAATTTTTGATGAGTTTTTTGGTAGCTTCGAAAGTTTTAACTGAGCTGCAAATCTCTCATTTAAAGGAAGTTTTTTATTTTTTATTATTGCTTTAAGTTTTTTTCTTTTTTTTTCAAAACGTTTTGACATTTTTATTCTTTTTAGATTTCTTTGTACTGCGCTGGTTTTAGCCATTTTTTTCTTTCTCCTGATTTGTAGGTATAGTTTTAATTTTCTTTTTTTTCTTTTCGGCGGTTTTAAAAATAGGAAAATTAAATTCTTTTAAAAGAGTTACAGTATCATTCTTCGATTGACCTGATGTAACAATAGTAATATCCAAACCTCTAATCCTATCAACTTTATCAAAATTTATTTCTGGAAATATTATGTGCTCTTTGATGCCAAAACTAAAATTTCCAAATTTATCACAACTGCTATCTTTTAATCCCTTGAAATCTTTGATTCTTGGTAAAGCAATATTAACTAAACGATCAACAAACTCATACATTCTGTCATTTCTTAAAGTAACTTTTAGACCGGCGTTAGAACCTTTTCTCGATTTAAAATTTGAAATTGATTTCTTAAATTTAGTTACAAGTGGATATTGACCACTGATTGAGGAAATATCTTTTATACATGTTTCGATGATCTTTTTATCTAAAGCATCTGCTCCAAGACCCATATTAATAACAATTTTTGTTATTTTTGGAACGGAATGCAAATTTTTAAGACTTAACTTGGTCATTAAGTTTTTAATAATTTCATTATTATATTTTTCTCTTAATCTAGGTTTCATTTTTTACTCTTTTTTTTAATATCATCTAATTTTTTTAAATTAGATAAATTAATAAATCCCTCTATATTTATTATTCCGCCTTTGTTTTCTTTCGTTGCTTTTTTGTGTTTTTTTACCATATTAACTTCTTTAACTTTTGCCAGATTACGAACTCTATTAATTTCAATAATTTCACCGGTTTTTCCTTTATCCTTTCCAACTGTTACTTTTACCTTTTCTCCTTTTTTTAAAAACATTATTAGATTACCTCCGGTGCTAAAGAAATAATTTTTGTTTGTCCTCTAGATCTTAATTCTCTTGTCACAGGTCCAAAAATTCTTGTTCCAATTGGCTCACCTTTTTCATCAGTTAAAACCACTGAATTAGTATCAAATTGGACCTTTGACCCATCTTTTCTAAAAATTTCTTTTTTTGTTCTTACAACAACTGCTTTATGAACTGATCCTTTTTTCACTTTGCCCTTTGGCAAAGCATCTTTGACACTCACCACAATTAGGTCTCCAACAGAAGCATATCGTCTTTTAGATCCCCCTAAAACTTTGATGCATTCAACTCTTTTTGCTCCAGTATTATCTGCAACCATTAATTCTGTTTGTACTTGTATCATTTTTCAATTACCTGCCATGTTTTTAATTTAGATATTGGTTTGCTCTCAATTATTTTTACAATATCACCTTCTTTAAACTTATTTTTTTCATCATGAGCGTGATATTTTTTTGATCTTGATATAGTTTTTCCGTAAAAAGGATGTTGAAATCTTCTTTTAACCTCTACTACAACAGTTTTGTTACCTTTGCTACTGACTACTTTTCCTTGTAAAACTCTTTTTGTCATTTTTTATTTCCTATTAAACTATAAAGTCTTGCAATATTTTTTTTAATTAAAGAATATTCAGCAACATTTTGTAGTTGCCCATTAATTTTCTTAAACCTCATATTGAGCAAATCCCTTTTTAATTTTGAAATTTCTCTAACTGATTGATCTTTGCTCAACTTTTTAATATCCTTTTTTTTCATATTTACCTTTTAATAAACTTTGTTTTTATTGGAAGTTTAGCAGAAGCTTTATATAATGCTTCTCTGGCGACCTCTTCCGAAACTCCATCAACCTCAAATAATATTCTGCCAGGTTTTACACGGCATGCCCAAAATTCAGGTGAACCTTTTCCTTTTCCCATTCTAACTTCTGTTGGTTTTTTTGATACTGGAATATTTGGAAAAACTCTAGACCAAACTTTACCAGTTCTTTGCATATGTCTGGTCAATGCAACTCTTGCTGCTTCTATTTGTTTTCCAATAACTCTTTCGGGCTGCATAGCCTTTAGACCAAAAGATCCGTAATTTAAAGTTGCAACTCTAGAAGCTTTACCATGAATTCTTCCTTTATGAGCTTTTCGGTATTTACTTCTTGTTGGCTGTAGCATTTTTTACCCTTTCAGCTTTTTCTTTTTCAACATCTTTTAAAAATATTTCCCCTTTATATATCCAAACTTTTACCCCAATCATTCCATATGTTGTTAACGCTTCTGCCTCAGCATAATCTAAATTTGCTCTTAAAGTGTGCAATGGAATACTTCCTTCCCTGAGCCATTCACTTCTAGCAATATCATTTCCCGCAAGTCTTCCGCTTACACAAACCTTAATTCCTTTAGCTCCTAAACGCATAGTGCCTTGCATAGCTCTTTTCATTGCTCTTCTATAGGCAACCCTTTTTACTAATTGTTGAGCAATATTTTCTGCAACTAAGTAAGCGTTTAACTCCGGTTTTTTGATTTCTTTAATATTTACTGAAACTTCACTGCTGGTAATTTTTGATAATTTTTTTTTTATTTTCTCTATGTCAGAACCTTTTTTTCCAATAACAAATCCAGGTCTTGAGGTATGAATTGAAACAGTGCATTTCTTAGATGATCTTTCAATTACAATTTCTGACACTCCTGAATTTGTAATGTTTTTTCTTATATATTCTCTAATTTTATGGTCCTCTATTAAAAACTTTCCATATTCTGCTTTTTTTGCAAACCATATTGAGTCCCAACCTCTATTAACACCCAACCTAAAACCAACCGGATTTACTTTTTGTCCCATTATTTTTTATCCTCTTTATTTTTTTTTTCTTCTAAAATTACAGTTACTCTACTAAAGGGCTTTTTTATTGGAGCTGCTCTACCTTTTGCCCTTGGTCTAAATCTCTTCATTACAATAGATTTTCCAACGTATGCTTCTTTGATATATAAATTATCAATATCATACTGATAGTTATTTTCTGCATTAGAAATAGCAGACTGTACTGTTTTTTTTATATCTACAGCAACTTTTTTTCTAGTAAATTCAAGATCTCGTATTGCAACATCAACTTTCTTACCTTTGATAAAATTTAATATTAGATTAGCTTTTCTTGCACCTGATCTAACATTCTTATTTATAGCTTTTACTAAATTACTTTTTTCCATCATCTTTTCCTTTTGGTGTACTACTTGCTGGAGCTTTAGGAGCTGCACCAGGTGCTGCAACAGCTGCTTTCGGTGCAGAGGCTGCTGAAGGTGTCTTAGCAGTACCACCTTCTGCTGCAGCTTTCTTGTCAGCAGGTGTATGACCTGCAAATTTTCTTGTAGGTGAAAATTCTCCAAGTTTATGACCGACCATTTCTTCTGAGATTGTAATTGGAATGAAGGTTCTTCCATTGTGTATTAAAAAACTATGTCCAACAAACTCAGGTATAATTGTAGAATTTCTTGACCATGTTTTAATTGGCTGTTTTTTTCCCCCATCTTTAAGTTTATCGACTTTTTTTAATAAACTCGGGTGTACAAATGGACCTTTCCAAATACCTCTGGTCATGATTTATTCCTTTTTTTTCTTCTTGATATTATAAATTGATCACTTCTTTTTGGTTTCCGCGTTTTTAATCCTTTGGCTGATTGACCCCACGGTGAAACTGGATTTCTTCCACCAGAAGTTTTTCCTTCTCCTCCTCCATGAGGGTGATCAACAGGATTTTTTGCAACTCCTCTGACTATCGGCCTTTTTCCTTTCCATCTATTTCTACCTGCTTTACCAATTTGAATATTTTTTTGATCTGAATTTGATACTGATCCAATTGTTGCTCTACAGTCTGATCTAATTTTTCTACTTTCGCCAGATGATAACTTGAGAATTGCATATTCATCATCAAAGCCTGACAATATAACAGAAGCACCAGCAGATCTTGCAAGTTTTCCGCCCGATCCTTTCACTAATTCAACGTTGTGGATTTGAGTTCCTGGCGGGATATCTTTTAAAGGCATACAGTTCCCTATCTTAATTTCTTTTTCAATACCTGAAACTACACTATCACCCACTTTGATACTCTCGGGACAAATAATATAATTTTTTGTTTTATCTTCGTAATTTATTAATGCAATATAAGAAGTCCTATTAGGATCGTATTCAATTCTCTCAACTTTTCCAACAACATCAATTTTATTCCTTAAAAAATCAATTATTCTATATCTTTTTTTATGGCCGGATCCTTTAGCTCTTGATGTAATTCTTCCAAGATTATTTCTGCCTCCTGATGAAATTTTACCTTTGGTTAAGGATTTGATTGGAGGTCCTTTCCACAAATTTTTTCTATCAACCAGAATAGTTGTTCTAGTTGATTTCGTATATGGTTTAAATGTCTTTAAACTCACTATTATGCTCCAGTTCCAAGATCAATACTTTGACCTTTTTTTAAAGTTACTACTGCTTTTTTAAATCCTTTTTTTGTACCATATTTTCCTCTAACAATTTTAATCTTAGATTTCTTGTTCAAAGTATTTACTTTAACAACTGAAACTTTAAAAATTTTTTCAATATTTTTTTTTATTGATTTCTTGGAAGCATTTTCATGAACTTTAAAAATTATTTTATTTTGTTCTGATAAACCTGTGGCTTTTTCTGTTACTACAGGTGATTTTATACTATCCAAATAATTAATTTTTTTCATTTTTAAACCTCTGTTCTAAATTTTTTATAGATGTTTTTGTCATAAGAACATTTTTATACTTAAATAAATCATATACATTTGCGCCCTCATCCAAAATTAGTTTTACATCAGGTATATTTCTTACTGATTTAAAAATATTCTTCTGTGTTTCTTTGTCAGATATAATTAAAACATTTTTTAGGTTATTTTTTATTAGAAAGTTATTGAATATTTTGGTTTTAATTATTTGTTTTTTTACATCCTCAAATATATGAAGTTCTTTATTAAAATTCTTTTTTGAAATACTCTGTGCTAAAGCAATTTTACGAATTTTTTTATTTATACTTTTAGTTTTATAGTTATTTCCTTTTGGTCCATGAGCAATACCACCTCCAACAAACAAAGGTGCTTTTCTACTTGCGTGTCTTGCACCTCCTGTTCCTTTTTGAGCATAAATTTTTCTTGTAGAACCAACAACTTCGTTTCTCTGTTTAGTTTTAGCAACCCGTTTTTTATTTTTGTTTAATTGCCAATCAATAACATACTTCAAAAGTCTATTATTCACCTTTAGTCCAACTAGATTATCAGATATCTTAAGACCTTGTGATTTGCTAGCACCATCAATATTTAAAACTTTTAAAGTCATAATTTATTTCTTTTTTTCCACTTTTTGGGTTGTTTTATTTTCATTTGTTTTTGTGGTATTTTTTTTAGCTTCGGGAATTTTTTTTGTATCTTTTTTCGAAGTTTCTTTGCTTTCTTGAGCATATTTTTCAATTGATGTTTTTCTATTAATTGATTTTGTTGATTTTCTTAAAAAAATAATTGAGTTTTTAGAACCAGGTATTGAACCTTTTATATAAATCAAATCATTTTCTAAATCCGATTTTACAACTTCAAGATTCAGGATTGTTCTGTATTTTCCGCCCATATGGCCAGCCATTTTCTTCCCTTTAAATACTTTACCTGGATCCTGTCTTTGACCTGTTGACCCGTGTGACCTATGTGATACTGAAACTCCATGTGTAGCTCTCAAGCCTGCAAAATTATATTTTTTCATAACTCCTGCAAATCCTTTTCCAATAGTTTTTGACCTAATGTCGATAAATTTAACATCTTTAAATGTCTCAAGGCCTATTTCATTACCTGTTTTGAAGTCCTCTGTTTTTTCAACTCTATATTCCTTTATTATCTTTTTTGGTTCAGTGTTTTTCTTTGCGAAAAAACCTTTCATTTGATTTGTAAGTTTAGAATTCTTGATTTTAAAAAAACCCAATTTAACTGCGGAATACCCATTTTTTTCCTTGTTATATACATCTATAACTCTTCCTTTTTCAACCTTTACTACTGTTACAGGAATAGATATCCCTGAGTCATAAAACTCTCTTGTCATTCCAATTTTTTTTCCTACTAATCCTACTGTCATAATCAAATCTTTATTTCAATATTTACACCAGATGCTAGATCAAGTTTCATTAGAGCTTCTACTGTCTGTGGTGTCGGTTCAAGGATATCTATTAATCTTTTGTGTGTTCTTGTTTCAAATTGCTCCCTACTTTTTTTATCTATATGCGGCGATCTTAGAACGGTAAATCTTTCAATTTTTGTAGGTAAAGGGATAGGTCCTCTCACCTGTGCTCCTGTTCTCTTCGCTGTATTAACTATTTCCTCAGTGGACATATCAAGGATTTTGTTATCGTAAGCTTTAAGATGTATTCTAATGTTTTGTTTGTCCATTTTTTTATGCCATTTTTTTTGTTACTTCATCTTGAACATTTTGAGGTACTTTTGCATAATGATCAAAAAACATAGAGTATTGCGCTCTTCCCTGCGACATTGATCTTAAATTATTTATATAACCAAACATATTTGCAAGTGGAACCATTGCGCTTATAACGGTTGCATTACCTCTTTTGTCAGTTGTTGAAACTTGGCCTCTCCTACTATTAAGATCTCCGATAACATCTCCCATATAATCTTCAGGGGTTATAACTTCTACTCTCATCACAGGCTCTAAAAGTTTTAGACCTGCCTTAGAACAAGCCTCTTTAAAACAATATCTTGATGCAATTTCAAATGCCAATACACTTGAGTCCACATCGTGATGTAAACCGTCTACTATAGTAACTTTGTAGTCAATTAACGGAAAACCAGCCAAGATACCATTGTCAGCAACACTCTCCACACCTTTTTCTACGCCAGGTATGAATTCTTTAGGGATTGACCCGCCTTTGATTTTGTTTTCAATCTCTCGTCCTTTTCCAGGCTCTAAAGGTTCTACTTGTAATTCAACCTTCGCAAATTGTCCTGCTCCACCACTTTGTTTTTTATGAATATATACATTTGATATTGGTTTAAGGATTGTTTCTCTATATGCTACTTGAGGTGCTCCAATATTAGCTTCGACTTTAAACTCTCTCTTCATTCTATCAACTATAATATCAAGATGTAATTCTCCCATTCCTTTAATAATGGTTTGTCCAGACTCTTCGTCTGAGGTAACTCTAAAAGATGGGTCTTCTTTTGCCAATCGACCCAAAGCTTCTCCCATTTTTTCTTGATCACCTTTTGTTTTAGGTTCGACAGCAATTTCAATAACTGGATCTGGAAATTCCATTGGCTCTAATACCACTGGATTATCTTCGTCAGACAACGTGTGACCAGTAATAGTGTACTTAAGTCCTGCTAATGCAACAATATCTCCGGTGTTTGCCTCTTTTACATCTTCTCGACTATTTGCGTGCATTAACAACATTCTTCCTACTCTTTCTTCTTTATCTCTTGATGTATTGTAAATTCCGGTTCCAGACTTTAAAGTTCCAGAGTAAATTCTTATAAAAGTTAATGAACCAACAAAAGGATCATTTGCAACTTTAAATGCTAAAGCCGAAAAAGGTTCTTTGTCGTCAAATTTTCTTTCTACCTCATCTTTAGAATTTGGTTTAGTACCTTTTATTGAATTAAGATCTTTTGGACTTGGAAGAAAGTCAACAACAGCATCAAGTAAAGGTTGAACTCCTTTGTTTTTGAAGGCTGATCCTGTTAAAACAGGCACAAAATCAAATTTTAAACATCCTTTTCTTACGCAAGAAATAATATCTTTTTCTGATATTTCTTTGCCATTTAAATAATCATCCATTAATTTTTCATCCTGTTCTACTGCCGTTTCAATTAATTCTTTTCGATATTTTTCAGCTTGATTTTTTAAATCTGATGGTATTTCGGTATATTCAAATTCTGCACCAAGTTTTTCATCCTTCCACAAAACTGCTTTCATTTTCACTAAATCTATTACACCTTTTAGAGAAGCTTCCATACCAACTGGTATTTGCATAACAAGAGGTTTTGCTCCTAATCTATCTTTAATCATTTCAACACAATTAAAAAAGTCAGCGCCAGTTCTATCTAACTTATTTACAAAGCATATCCTTGGAACTTTATACTTATCTGCCTGTCTCCAAACAGTTTCTGATTGTGGTTCAACACCAGCAACACCATCAAAAACAGCGACCGCTCCATCTAAAACTTTTAATGACCTTTCAACCTCAATGGTAAAATCTACGTGACCTGGTGTATCAATGATATTAATTCTGTGTTCTCTCCAAAAACAAGTGGTGGCGGCTGATGTTATTGTAATTCCTCTTTCTTGTTCTTGCTCCATCCAATCCATTGTTGCTGCACCATCATGTACTTCGCCAATTTTATGACTTTTACCTGTATAATATAAAATCCTCTCAGTTGTTGTTGTTTTACCAGCATCGATGTGTGCCATGATGCCGATATTTCTATATTTCTCTAATGTATGAGTTCTAGCCATTTTTTTTTACCATCTAAAGTGAGCAAAAGCTTTATTGGACTCTGCCATTTTGTGAGTATCCTCTCTCTTTTTAACCGCGGAACCTTTATTTTGTGAAGCATCCATTAATTCAAAAAAAAGTTTTTCTGACATAGTCTTATTCTTTCTTTTTCTAGATGCATCTAAAATCCATCTTAATGCTAATGCTTGTGATCTGTTTGACTTTACCTCTACTGGAACTTGATATGTTGCGCCACCAACTCTTCTTGATCTGACTTCAAGATTTGGTCTAACGTTTTCTATTGCTGAATTAAACACTTTTAAAGGATCTTGGTTTTTATTTTTCATTTTATCTAATGCTGAATATAAAATCTTCTCTGCTATTGCTCGCTTTCCATCGTACATGATTGAATTTATAAATTTAGAAATAACTTGAGATCCGTATTTCGGATCAGAGTAACTTTTTCTTTTTGGTGCTTTTCTTTTTCTTGACATAATAATTATTTCGGTTTTTTAGCTCCATATAAAGATCGTCTTTTTTTTCGAGCTGTTACACCTTGTGCATCTAAATTTCCTCGCAAAATATGATATCTTACACCTGGCAAATCTTTTACTCGACCCCCTCTAATTAAAACTACAGAGTGTTCTTGTAGATTGTGGCCCTCTCCTGGAATATATGCGGTAACTTCAAAGCCGTTTGATAATCTAACTCTAGCAACTTTTCTTAATGCTGAATTTGGTTTTTTTGGAGTAGTGGTATAAACTTTTATACACACACCTCTTTTAATTGGCTGTTTTTCGAGTGCAGGAACCTTATTCCTTGTTAAAGGTTTTACACGTGGTTTTCTCAACAACTGGTTAATCGTCGGCATAATTTTTAAAAATTTTGTAATTTTGACAAAGTATAAAAGTCAGTTATGGAAAGACTTTAAATTTTTTAGTTACGGTTTAAGGTCAAAATAACCTTACTTTTAACTATCAAAATTGCGCTAAACTAACATTGAAAGGTAAAAAGTCAACCTATAATGGTTACTAAAAACCTAGACAATTTAAGTATTTTATTAAGATTTAGTTTCAGTTTGTGGGGTTTCAGTCTTCTGGGTCTCTAGCTGTTGTTTTTCTAATTCAGCTATTCTTAAATTATCTTCCTCTTTAGCTTTTTTATTTAATTTATTCTTAGTATAGCCAGTCCCAGCTGGAATTAATCTTCCAACAATTACGTTCTCTTTCAAACCTTCTAAACCGTCAGTTTTGCCTTTAATTGCAGCATCGGTTAAAACTCTAGTTGTTTCTTGGAAAGAAGCTGCTGAAATGAAAGAATTTGTTTGTAGTGAAGCTTTAGTTATACCTAGCAAAATTCTTTCGCCTGATGCAGGTTTTTTATTTTGTTTTTTTAAATCTTCATTTATTTTTTCTAACTGTATTTTATCTATAATCTCTCCTACTAAAAGATTAGAGTCCCCTGAATTTTTAATTTCAACTTTTTTTAACATTTGCCTGACGATTGTCTCAATATGTTTGTCATTTATAACAACACCCTGCATTCTATAAACTTCTTGTACTTCATTAACAAAATATTCGGTTAACGCCTCTACACCTAAAATTCTTAGTATATCGTGTGGAGCAGGACTTCCGTCTAGTAAATATTCTCCTTTTTTGATTTTTTCTCCCTGATTAAAATTAATATGCTTTCCTTTAGGAATTAAATAATTTGAATCATTACCATCTGACATCACAATTGAAACTTTTTGTTTACCTCTTACCTCTTTGCCGAATTGAATGGTCCCATCGTTTTCAGCTATTATGGCGCTGTCTTTAGGTCTTCTTGCTTCAAATAACTCGGCAACTCTAGGCAAACCACCAGTAATATCTTTGGTCTTTGAAGTTTCTTTGGGTAATCTTGCTAAAACATCTCCAGCTGAAATTTTCTGACCATCTGTAATTGATAAGATAGAATCTGGAACTAAATAATATCTTGCCTCATTACCATCAGCTTTTTTTATTACCTCTCCATCTTGGTTTCTTAAAGTTATTCTTGGTTTGAGATCTGAATTTTTTGATTGTGATCTCCAATCAAGCACTGATTTGACAGATATTCCAGTTGCATCATCGAGAGTTTCAGCTAAAGAGACTCCATCTACCAAATCCATATAGCTTGCGACGCCACTTGTTTCAGCTATTACAGGCATTGTATATGGATCCCATTCACAAATCTTTTTGCCTTTGTCAACTTTGTCTCCATGTTGAAAAAAAAGCTTTGATCCATAAGGAACTTTATATATAGCTAATTGTCTGCCATTATCATCTTCTAGGGATAGCTGGGTGTTTCTACCCATCACAATAGTATTATTTTTTGAGTCTTTAATAAAATTTTTATTATTTATTTTTAATATTCCGTGATTAACAGATATTACGGACGACTCTTCTTTAATTTGAGCGGTACCACCTACGTGGAAAGTTCTCATGGTCAATTGGGTACCAGGTTCACCTATAGACTGTGCGGCTATCATACCTACTGCTTCTCCTATACTGACTAATTTTCCTCTTGCTAAATCTCTACCATAACTCATAGCACAAACTCCGCTCTTCGAACCGCAAGTAATTACTGAATAAACTTTTACAGATTTTACTCCTGCTGCATCAATTTTTTCACAATCAAATTCGTCAATAAGTTTTTCTTTTTTTAACAAAACTTCTCCAGTAATAGGATTTTTAACATCTTCTCCTATAACTCTACCCAAAACTCTCTCTGATAAACTAACTAAAACATTACCACCCTCTATAATTTCTGATAAAGTAATTGTTGATTTAGACTTACAATCACATTCTCTTTTAGTAATTTGCAAGTCTTGAGCAACATCACATAATCGTCTTGTTAGATATCCTGAGTTTGCTGTTTTCAAAGCTGTGTCAGCCAAACCTTTTCGAGCACCGTGTGTAGAATTAAAATATTCAAGTACGGTTAAACCTTCTTTGAAATTAGAAATAATTGGTGTTTCAATAATTTCGCCAGAAGGTTTTGCAATCAAACCTCTCATACCAGCTAATTGTTTCATCTGGGCTGGTGATCCTCTAGCACCTGAGTCTGCCATCATAAATACTGAATTAGTTTCTATTCTTCCATCAGAATATTTTTTTTCTGCAGAGGATATTTCTTTCATCATTTCGTTTGCTATGGAATCAGTGCATTTCGACCAAACGTCGACTACTTTGTTGTATTTTTCTCCTCTTGTAATTAATCCATCTTGATACTGTTTTTCATATTCCTCGATTTGTTTTTTTGTTTGATTTACAAGTTTTTCTTTCGTTTTTGGTATAATAAGATCATTTTTACCAAAGGATATTCCAGCTTTAAAAGCGTGTTTAAAACCAAGATCTTTTATGCTGTCACAGAAAATAACTGTCTGTTTTTGTCCACAAAATCTATAAACAATATCAATTAATTCTGAGACAATTTTTTTTGTTAATAACTTATTTATAAAAGAAAATTTTATCTTATGGTGTTTTGGTAGAGTTTCTGAAAGTAAAAATCTCCCAGCAGTACTTACGTACTTCTCTGTAACTTTTTTACCATTTTCGTCAATAGTACTAAACTGTGAAACTACTTTAGAGTGAACACTTATAAGGTTTTTTTCTAAAGCGTTATTTATCTCTTCAACATTTGAGAATATACCCACAGGCTTATCTTTATCAGAATCTTTTGATTGAGATAAATAGTATAATCCTAAAACAATATCTTGGCTCGGTACAATAATGGGTTTTCCGTTTGATGGACTTAGAATATTGTTAGTAGACATCATCAGCACACGTGCTTCCAGCTGGGCCTCTAAACTTAAAGGAATATGAACTGCCATTTGATCTCCATCGAAGTCTGCATTAAACGCTGCACAAACTAATGGGTGAAGTTCGATAGCGTTACCCTCAATTAATTTAGCTTCAAAAGCTTGAACACCTAATCTGTGCAAAGTAGGAGCTCTGTTTAATAAAATTGGATGCTCACGTATAATGTGTTCAAGTGAGTCCCAAACCTCGCTTCTTTGTTTTTCTACCATTCTCTTGGCTTGTTTAATAGTTGTTGCTAAACCTAATTTAGCTAATCTTGCATAAAGAAAAGGTTTAAAAAGTTCTAATGCCATTTTTTTTGGCAAACCACACTGGTGTAATTTTAATTCTGGGCCAACTACAATTACGGATCTACCTGAATAGTCGACTCTTTTCCCTAATAAATTTTGTCTAAACCTTCCTTGCTTTCCTTTAAGCATTTCCGCAAGAGATTTGAGTGGCCTTTTACCTGTTCCTGTAATAACCCTTCCTCTTCTACCATTATCAAAGAGAGCGTCGACAGATTCTTGTAACATTCTTTTTTCATTCCTTACGATTATTTCAGGTGCTTTTAAATCTAAAAGCCTTTTTAATCTATTGTTACGATTAATTACTCTTCGATATAAATCATTGAGATCTGAGGTAGCAAAACGTCCTCCATCTAATGGGACTAAAGGTCTAAGTTCAGGAGGAATAACTGGTACGGTTGTTAATATCATCCACTCTGGTTTATTTCCAGACTCAATGAAAGAATCTATTAACTTCATTCTTTTTAAGGTTCTTTCCTCAGTTACTTTTGATTTCGTCTCTTTAAGAGATGTATTAAGTTTTTCTCTTTCTTTTTTTAAATCTACATTAATAAGAATTTCTCTAACAGCTTCCGCTCCTATACCAGCTGTAAAGGCATCCTCGCCAAACTTTTCTTGTGCCTTTATATATTCTTCCTCTGTAAGAAGTTGACCTTTTTTCAGTTCTGTCAATCCAGGTTCAACGACTATGAAACTCTCAAAATATAAAACTTTTTCCACTTCTTTAAGTTTCATATCAATAGCTAAGGATATTCTGCTCGGCAAAGATTTTAAAAACCATATATGTGCAACTGGAGATGCTAAATCTATATGGCCCATTCTTTCTCTTCTGACATTAGATTTTGTAACTTCAACTCCACACTTTTCACAAATAATACCTCTAAATTTCATTCTTTTATATTTGCCGCATAAACATTCATAATCTTTTACAGGACCAAAAATTCTTGCACAAAAAAGTCCATCCTTTTCTGGTCTGAAAGTTCTGTAATTTATAGTTTCTGGTTTTTTAATTTCTCCAAATGACCAAGATTTTATCTTTTCAGGACTCGCTAAAGTAATTTTTATGTGACTAAAATTTTTTTCTGAAGATAGTGGTTTTGTATTTTTAAATAACTGTTTTGCCATATTAATTTAACTCTATATTTAAACCCAATGCTCGTATTTCTTTTATCAATACATTGAATGACTCTGGTACCCCAGACTCAAAATTTTCATCTCCCTTTACAATAGTTTCATAAACTTTTGTTCTACCTGCGACATCATCAGATTTTACAGTTAGAATTTCTTGCAGTGTATAAGATGCCCCGTAAGCTTCTAGAGCCCAAACTTCCATCTCACCAAATCGTTGTCCACCTAATTGCGCTTTTCCACCTAATGGCTGTTGTGTCACTAAGCTATAAGGACCTGTTGATCTTGCATGAATCTTGTCTTCCACTAGATGATGAAGCTTAAGCATATATATTATTCCAACTGTTATTGGTCTATCAAACTTTTGACCTGTTCGACCATCCCATAAATTTGTCTGACCTGTGTTAGGAAGATTAGCAAGATCTAACATTTTTGTTATATCTTCTGTGGAAGCCCCATCAAAAACTGGTGTTGAAATAGGTACGCCATTTGAGAGATTTTCACAAAGCTCGCTCAATTCTTTTTTATCTAGATTTTTTATAACATTTTCATAGATTTTTTTTCCATAAATATTTTCTAATGTTTTATTTAAGTCAGAATTATTTTTGTTCTTATAATATTCATTGTACAGTCTTTTTATTTTATCTCCTAACTCTGAACACGACCAACCAAGATGTGTCTCTAAAATTTGTCCGACATTCATACGGCTTGGTACCCCTAGTGGATTTAAAACTATATCAACAGGTTTGCCGCTTTCCATATAAGGCATATCTTCAACAGGCACTATTTTACTAATTACTCCTTTGTTGCCGTGTCTACCAGCCATTTTATCACCAGGCATTAATCTTCTTTTAACTGCAACAAATACTTTTACAACTTTCATTACTGTTGGTAACAAATCGTCACCCTGTTTGATTTTAAGAACTTTATCTTCAAATCTATCTTGAATATCACGGTATGCACTATCAAATTGAGCTTTTACTTGCAAAAGTTTATCATTAGCATTTTTATTTTTGAATTCTAATTTCCAGAATTCCTTGATTCCTAAACTATCCAATACTGTTTTTTCTAAGATAGATCCGCTTTTGATTTGCTTGTAATCACTTGCTAATTCCTCTTTTCTAAGAATTTCGCTTAATCGTAATTTTATATTCCTTTCTAATATTTCTTCTTCGACTTGTTTGTCTTCTTGAACAGATTCTATTTCTGATCGTTCAATTGCAATCGTTCGTTCATCTTTTTCTACACCATGTCTATTAAAAACCCTCACATCAACTACCACTCCACCGCTACCAGGAGGTAATTTTAAAGAGCTATCTCTAACGTCAGTAGCTTTTTCGCCAAATATTGATCTTAAAAGTTTTTCCTCTGGACTTGATGCTGTTTCACCTTTTGGTGTAACTTTTCCAACTAAAATGTCACCGGGACTTACTTCGGCACCAATGTAAACTACCCCGGATTCATCAAGATTTCTTAAACTTTCTTCACTCACATTAGGAATATCTCTTGTGATTTCTTCTGTTCCTAATTTGGTATCTCTTGCCATCAATTCATGTTCTTCAATATGAATTGAGGTGAATACATCATCTGTAACGCACCTCTCAGAAATTAAAATTGAGTCTTCAAAGTTGTACCCTTGCCAAGGCATAAAAGCTACGGTTACATTTTTTCCTAAAGCAAGTTCGCCTAATTTAGTTGCAGGACCATCAGCGATTATGTCCCCTTTTTTAACCACATCTCCAACTTTTACTAAAGGTTTTTGATTAATACAGGTATTCTGATTTGACCTTTGAAATTTTAAAAGATTATAAATATCAACTCCAGATTTAGATAAATCTTTTTCCTCAATAGCTTTTACAACGATTCTTTTTCCATCAATTTTATCTACTAAACCATTTCTCTTTGCTACTATAGTTACTCCTGAGTCTAAAGCTACATCCCCTTCAATACCCGTTCCTACCAAAGGTGACTCAGGTTTAAGCAAAGGTACAGCTTGGCGCATCATATTTGATCCCATCAAAGCTCTATTTGCATCATCATTTTCTAAAAATGGAATTAAGGATGCAGCAACCGATACGAGTTGTTTCGGGGAAACATCAATATAGTCAATATTTTCCCTTCTTGACAAAACAAAATTTAATCCTTTCCTGCATGAAACCAGTTCTTCTAAAAAACTTCCCTGTTCATTTATTGGAGAATTAGCTTGGGCGATAGTAAATTTTTCCTCTTCGATTGCTGATAGATATTCGATCTGATCTAATATTTTTCCATCAGATACTTTTTTATATGGGCTTTCAATAAATCCATATTTATTAACTTTGGAATAAGTAGCTAAACTATTAATTAAACCAATATTTGGTCCTTCTGGAGTTTCGATCGGGCAAATCCTGCCATAATGTGTTGGGTGCACGTCTCTTACCTCAAATCCAGCTCTTTCTCTTGTAAGGCCTCCAGGACCGAGTGCGGATACTCTTCGTTTGTGTGTAATTTCAGATAATGGATTAGTTTGATCCATAAATTGTGAAAGTTGTGATGTTCCAAAAAAATCTTTAAATGAAGTTGTTATTGGTTTTGCATTTATTAAATCTTGAGGCATTGCTGACTCAATTTCTAACAAAGTGGACATTTTTTCTTTGATTGTTCTTTCCATTCTTAGAAGGCCAATTCTAAATTGATTCTCAACAAGTTCTCCTACTGATCTAACTCTTCGATTTCCAAGATGGTCAATATCATCTACTTCGCCTTTGCCGTCTCTTAAATCTAACATAAATTTGATAATGGAGATTATATCGCTAGAAGTTAAAACTCTTGTAGTTTCAGGAGTCTTTAAATTTAACTTGGAATTTAGTTTAACTCTTCCTACGTCTGAAAGATCATAACGTTCATTATTGAAATATAAATTTTTAAAAACTTCTTCGGCTATTTCTGAGCTTGGTGGTTCTCCTGGTCTAAGAACTTTATAAATGTCATTTAGACCCTCCTTTTTGTTGTTATTTTTATCTAACTTAATAGTCTCAAAAATATATGGACCACGTAAAATTGTATCTACATTTGCTAAATTTAATTTCAACTTTTCTGATGAAAGAATTTGTCCAAGAGCTTCTTTTGTAATATTAAAACCGGATTTTAAAATCAGCTGTCCACTTTTGTCTAATAAATCTTCCTTGGTATATTTTCCTATCAATTCATCTGGTGAAACTATAATTTCTTTTAAACCTTTTTCTTTTAATTTGGTTGCTAAAACTAAATTTAGTTTTTCACCTTTTTTAAGTATCTTTTTATCATTTTTTTTATCAATGAGATCGAAAAGTAATTTAATTGGTCTTTTATATTTGTTTGGTTCAAAAGATGTAGACCATTGTTTACTTTCGGCATCGTAAGTATAAATATCATATGAATAAAATGTTCCTAATATATCTTCTCTACTTTTTCCGAGAGCATAAAGTAAAGTAGTAATTGGCAATTTCTTTTTTCTATCAATTCTAAAATGTAAAATATCTTTTGGATCGAACTCAAAATCTAACCAAGAACCTCTTCCGGGTATAATTCTACAATTGAACAAAAGTTTACCACTAGCGTGTGTTTTTCCTTTATCATGATCAAAAAATACGCCCGGGCTTCTGTGCATTTGATTGACAACAACTCTTTCAACCCCATTAACTACAAATGTACCGCTAGGTGTCATCAAAGGTAAATCTCCAACAAAAACTTCCTGTTCTTTTGCAGATAAAATTTGTTTTGTGTTGTTTTCTGGGTCTATGTCGTAGACAACCAATCGTAAATTTGCTTTAAGTGCTGCAGAATATGTTAAACTTCTTTGTCTACATTCCGTAACATCAAACTTGGGTTTTCCTAAGCTATAAGATATAAATTCTAAAGAGGACTTATCAGAAGTATCATTAATTGGAAAAATACTTTCAAAAACTCTAGTAAGGCCCTTGTTGAAAATTGAACTTTTTTTCTTATCAGGTTTGACTATAAATTCTTTAAACGAGTTTTTTTGAACCTCAATTAGATTGGGTATAGATAGAGATTCTTGTAATTTTCCGAAGTTTTTTCTTATACTTTTCTTTTGAGTAAAAGATAATTCCATTCAACAACTATATATCTGACACTGAAATAGTGCCGTTTATTTTAATTCTACTTTAGCTCCAGCAGCTTCTAATTTCTTTTTAGCTTCTTCGGCATCTTTTTTAGGAACGCCTTTTTTAACTTCTTTAGGTGCTGCCTCTACTAAATCTTTAGCTTCTTTCAAACCTAAACCTGTAATTGCTCTTACTTCTTTAATTACATTAATTTTTTTATCTCCAGCTGAACTTAAAAATATTGTGAAATCACTTTTTTCTTCAGCTGGTGCTGCGGCTCCTCCTGCTGGTGCAGCTGCAACTGGTGCTGCTGCAGTAACTCCCCATTTTTCTTCAAGTTGCTTAGAAAGTTCTGCTGCTTCAACAACTGTTAGTTTAGAAAGTTCGTCAATAATTTTGTTAAGGTCAGCCATTTTTTTAAATTCAGATTAATTTTTTTTACTTTTCGCGTGCGCCAAAATAGCAATTTTTGAGCCTGGTGCAAGTAAAATACTCATGATTTTTTGAGCTGGAGTAGATAAAATACCTACAATTTTGGCTCTGGCTTCATCTAAAGTTGGCAATGTGGCAATTTTAGCCACATCTTCAGCTTCGAGAACCTTCCCGTCCATAAAACCTGCTACAATTTTAAGATGAGAATCACCTTTAGCGTATTTAGCCAATATCTTTGCAGACATAATAGGATCAGATGAAATAGCAGCGGCTGTAGGACCTGAAAAGAACTTCTCCAGATCTTTACATTTTGTCTCTTTAAGTGCCAACTTTGTGATCCTATTTTTTGTAACTTTAAAAAGAATGCCACTTTTTCTCATTTCATTTCTAATTTTATCAAGTTGATTTACATTTAAACCTTTATAGTGTGCAATCATAACTGCCTCATTAGAAGAAAAAATTTTTTTCATTTCATCAACGTAATTTTTCTTTTGTTCTTTTGTCATCATATCTTAGATATCCTTAAAATTAATTTTTAACGATGGACTCATAGTTGAAGATAAATAAACATTTTTAATATTTTCTGAGTTAAAAATAACGGATTTATCTTTTTTTAGGTTTTGGAATACAGATTTAAGATTTTCAAGAATTTTTTTTGTATCAAAATTTTTTCTTCCAATTGAAATTCCAACATTTCCATCTTTATCATTTTTTACCTCTACGATTTTGTTTTTAATTCTTGAAACTGCATCTAATATATTATCTGAAACTGTTCCCAATTTAGGGTTGGGCATAAGTCCTTTTGGTCCCAATATTTTTCCCAATTTAGCCATTTTAGGCATCATAGATGGTGTACAGATAATTCTATCAAAATTTATATTACCATCAACGATTTTTTTTATTAAATCATCAGAGCCGAATAACTCTGCACCACTTTTTTTTGCATCATTAATCTTATTTTCATCACACAAAACAGCAACTTTAATTTTTTTTCCGTTTCCATTTGGTAATTCAATAATTGTTCTAAGGGTATTTTCAGCTGCTTTAATTTTTTTTAAATTAATTTTAAATGATAAATCAACGGACTCAGAAAATTTTGTATTAGAATTAATTTTCACTGTTTCAATAATTTTTTCTACAGATTCAATTTTTTTATCCTTTATTGAATTAATTATTTTTTTATATCTTTTTGATCTTTTTTTCATACTCTTATTCTTTCACTTCGATACCCATAGATCTTGCTGATCCACAAATAATCTTTGTTGCTTCTTTTAAATCGTGTGCGTTAAGATCTTTCATTTTCTCTTTTGCAATACTTTCAGCTTGTTTCATAGTAATAGATCCCGCAATTACTCTTCCTGGCTCTTGAGATCCGCTTTTAAGTTTGGCAGCCTCTCTTATAAAATGAGATGCAGGAGGTGATTTAATTATAAAATCAAATTTCTTATCTTTGTAAACCGTTATGACAACAGGCACTGGTTTTCCCATGAAGGCTTTTGTTTTTTCATTAAAAGCTTTGCAAAATTCCATTATATTTATACCTCTTTGGCCCAAAGCCGGTCCAACAGGTGGAGCTGGATTAGCTTGGCCGCCTTTAATCTGTAATTTTACGTACCCAGCTATTTCCTTCGCCATTTAATTTTTCTCCACTTGATTAAATTCTAAATCAACAGGTGTAGGTCTACCAAAAATTGAAACTGAAACCTTTAGTCTGGATTTTTCTTCGTCAATTTCTTCAACTAAACCAGTAAATGAAGCAAAAGGGCCATCGCATACTCTAACTTTTTCACCGATTTCAAAAGTTATTCCAGAAGTTGGGCTTGCCTCAGTTTGGTTCATTTGATTCATGATTTTTTCAACTTCTTTTTCTGTTACTGGAACCGGTTTTCCTTCGGGCCCTAAAAAACCACTTACTTTTTGTATATTTTTAATTTTATGGTAAATTTCTTTATTAAGATCTAGTTTAACTAAAACATAACCTGGAAAATACTTTCTCTGTTTTTGTGTTCTTTTTCCTTTTTTAACTTCAGTAACTTTATGAGTGGGTACTAAAACTTCTCCTAAATTTGAATCCATTGAGTTTTTTGCCATTACATCTTTAATGTTATCTGCCACTTTGTTTTCAAAACCAGAATAAGCCTGTACAATATACCAATTCATATTAAAAATTTAAGGTTAACACTAAATCTAAAAAGAACTTAAGTATTTGATCTAAAATCAAGAAGAAGACTGCTGCTAAGCTGGCTAATACGAAAACCATTAAAGCCCCTGTAACAGTATCTTTTTTAGTGGGCCATGTTACTCTAAAAGCTTCTTGTTTCACTTCTTGTAAAAATCTTAAAGGGTTTTTCATAATCTCAGTCTCTTTTTGGCAGGAGCGGAGGGAATCGAACCCCCAACCTCCGGTTTTGGAGACCGGCGCTCTACCAATTGAGCTACACTCCTAGTAGCTTACTTAATAATTTTTGTTACCACTCCAGCTCCAACTGTTTTACCACCCTCTCTGATAGCAAAATTAAGTTTTTCACTCATAGCTATTGGAGTTATTAGTTTAACATTAAATTTTGCATCGTCACCAGGCATGATCATTTCAGTTCCAGATGGAAGCGTTACTTCTCCGGTAACATCTGTAGTTCTAAAATAAAACTGGGGTCTATATTTTGTAAAGAAAGGGGTATGTCTTCCACCTTCTTCTTTCTTTAAAACATATGCTTGAGCTTCAAACTCAGTGTGCGGTGTAACAGAACCGGGCTTCGCTAGAACTTGTCCTCTTTCAATATCTGTTCTTTCAACACCTCTGAGTAGTGCACCAATATTATCACCAGCTTCACCAGTATCTAAAATTTTTCTAAACATCTCTACTCCGGTAATAACTGTTTTTTTAGTATCTTTTATACCAACTATTTCTAATTCCTCTCCAGTTTTAACAACTCCTTGTTCAACTCTTCCTGTCGCAACGGTTCCCCTTCCAGAAATAGAAAAAACATCTTCAACTGGCATTAAGAAAGGTTTATCTTTTGGTCTTGCCGGTTGAGGTATTGTGTCATCAACTGCTTTCATTAATTCCATAATTGCATTTTTACCAGTCGCTTCATCTTTTCCTTCAACTGCATTTAATGCTGAACCTTTAATTATTGGAATTTTGTCTCCCGGAAACTTATACGATGTTAAAAGTTCTCTTATTTCAGTTTCTACTAACTCTACAAGTTCTTTGTCCTTAACTTGATCAATCTTATTTAAGAAAACAACAATTGCAGGCACACCTACTTGTCTTGCTAAAAGAATATGCTCTCGTGTTTGAGGCATTGGTCCATCAGCTGCATTAACAACCAAAATTGCACCATCCATTTGAGCTGCACCTGTGATCATATTTTTCACATAGTCAGCGTGACCAGGGCAATCTACATGGGCATAATGTCTTTTCTCAGTTTCATACTCAACGTGAGCTGTTGAAATTGTAATACCTCTTTCCTTTTCCTCTGGTGCCTTATCAATTTGATCATAAGCAATAAATTCTGCTCCACCTTTTTCTGCTAACACTTTTGTTATAGCAGCTGTTAAAGTTGTTTTTCCATGATCCACGTGTCCTATTGTACCAATGTTACAATGAGGTTTATTTCTCTCAAATTTTTTCTTGTCCGCCATTTTTTCCTCTTCTTTATATAATTTTAATCTTTATTTGGAGCGGATGAGGAGAATCGAACTCCTAGCATCAGATTGGAAATCTGAGGTATTACCATTATACGACACCCGCACAATCCAAACTTTTTCTCACTCTTATATCATAAAACACTTTTTAAGTTTGGTGGAGGGGGAAAGATTCGAACTTTCGAAGACCGAAGTCAACGGGTTTACAGCCCGCCCCATTTGACCGCTTTGGTACCCCTCCAAATACAGTTTAAGGGATACCCAATAACTCAAAAAGTATTCAACAACAAGGGTTTTATAAGCATCTTGCTTAATAATTGCAATAAATGATTTTGCTTTTAAATATGCTATTTATTTAGATAAAACATAAAGATTTAATGAAAAAAACTACTTTTTACATAGTTGGCAAGCATCCGGTTGTGGAGGCACTTAAAAATCCAAAAAGGCGGGTAATAAAAGTTTTGTTAACAGAAGACTCTAAAAAAAAAATTAATCGAGAAAACAGTGATAGTAATTTACTCAAAAATATTAATGTTATTTTTAAAACCAAAAAAGAGCTTGATAGATATTGTACAAAAGAACAAATAACACATCAGGGTTTTGTTGCAGAAATTGAACATCTGGAAAAAAGTAATTTAAGAGATTTTATAGAGAAAAATGACAACAGAAATAATATTAATTTAGTTGCTTTAGAAGAAGTAACAGACCCAAGAAATATTGGTTCTATAATAAGAAGTGCAGCGTCTTTCAATATAGATGGAATAATTGTGAAAGACAGATCTTTCCCAAGAGAAAGTAAATTATTATATAA